>NZ_JBVJLM010000005.1:0-546950 GCF_055584725.1 Kitasatospora sp. NPDC101108 | reverse complement strand
TCCGCCGCTACATCATCTGGCGGAACAAGCACGCCGCCGACGAGCGCCTACGCGAAGTCGTTACCAGGGCGAACGTTGCCTGATGTGGCACTAGGCGCAACCTGGGCCACGAGCCCCGGGGCGCGCAATGGTTGGTCTACGGCAAGGACGCAGCCGTGTTGGCGCACGCGCTGGCCGGAATCGCCGTGTACCTGCACCACTGGTAGCCAGCCCCGAGGCTTCGTGTTTCCCGCTGGGGGCCGTTTCGCGCTAACGGGGCGGCCCCCTCACACGTATTAAACTACCCTGGATTCCGCTTGTTTGGACAGCAGTTGCCACTACAGGCCTGGTCGTCCAAGTCTGCCTGGCCTGTGTCCGACGCCCAAGTCCTGGACAGCATCGCCGCCGATCCGAACGGCGGTCTCTGGCTGGCCGGATTCACAAGCGAGCATGATCCGCCACTTCCAGCCTCCCCGCTGACCCAACGAGAAGATCGCGTTCGCGCCGCCACCAGCGCACCGACGTCCTACGCACCCGTACCGGTGCGCCGATGTACCGCTACGCACGCCGAAGGTCGAAAGCGACCAACGGCGGTCTGCAGGCCGAGAGCGACAGCCCGGGGAATTTCACCTGCCGGGCCGAAGGGGTGGTGCAGTTGATCCCATGCGAATTTCGTGGGCATGGGTATCGCGTCCTGGTGCATCCCGGCGACTTCTTTACGGATCGGGCCGTTGATGGGCCGTTCGAAGATCGGTGCCCGCATGCTACACCGGCCCCACCAGGCACGGGAGAGCGTGGGGAGATCCCTAGATCGATTGCCGCGACTGGGCGCAGAGCCGGCCCGATGGACCATCAGATCCGGTCAGCAAGAGGTCAGCATAAGTACGAGCAGACTCTGTCTTACAAGCTCGGACATGAGATTCGCTCACTCTCGGGAGCGCGCGGCTGCGCGAGCGCCAGCAGGACCTTCTGCGCCCCCCTTTCGCCGATTGCAACCGACCGCTCGGCGCCCACCGAAGAGCTCCCGCTGCGGTGCGGCATGGGACATCCTTGCAGGTCAGAGCGCAATACCGATTCGTCGCCCGCCTGGATGGTGCTCACGTGATCGCGCAGCCAGCCGCCGAGCCTTCCCGACTTCTCTCGACGCTCCCAGGCCTGTAGGGTCTGCTCACCGGATCGGTCGACGTACTTCGCCCAGCAGTACAACGGCTCCTACCACTCCGGCCTGATGCGCGGCGCCTATCACTTCGCGCTGCCGAACAACTCCTCCGGCTCCGCCCAGGCCAACTGGTTCGTCGACCACGGCGGCGGCTGGTCCGCCGACGGCGCGACCCTGCCCCCCGCGCTCGACATCGACTACAACCCGTACGGCGCCAGCTGCTACGGCCTCAGCCAGAGCGCCATGGTCAGCTGGATCAGCGCCTTCAGCAACACCGTCCGCAGCCGCACCGGCCGCTACCCGACGATCTACACCACCACCAACTGGTGGTCGACCTGCACCGGCAACTACGGCGGCTTCGGCGCCACCAACCCGCTGTGGATCGCCCGTTACTCCTCCACCGTCGGCACCCTGCCGAACGGCTGGAGCTACCAGACCTTCTGGCAGTACTCCGACACCGGCACCTTCCCCGGTGACCAGGACCTGTTCAACGGCGCCGCCGACCGGCTGAGCGCGCTCGCCCTGGGCTGACCGAACGGGGCGGCCGCCGCACTCCCGAGAGGACGCGGCGGCCGCCCCCCGGCCCGGAACCAGGCCGAGCCGGTGTTCACCAGCGGATCAGCGGATGCCGGCCGCCACCGGGAGGTGGTCGCTGCCGTGGCGGGCGCAACGCGGTTTCACCAGGTGACGGTGGTGGTGGCGCCGGTGGTGCTGTGGGTGCCGTCGACGCCGACGGAGGTGACCGTCAGCGTGGTGGTGGTCTCGCCGTTGCGGTCGAGCCGGGGCAGGTAGTAGACGGTGTTGGGGGTGGCGCCCAGGTGGATGAGAGCGCCACCGGTGCCACGGCGGATCTCGTAGTGGCGGACCGTGCCGGTGTCCGTCGGGGCCGTCCAGGACAGGCGCAGGGCCCTGCGGTCGGGCGCGAGTGTCGTGGTGCGGTTGACGGTCAGGCCCGACGGGGCGGGAGGCGGGGTGAAGGCCGAGTCGTGGACGGCGAGTTGGCCGACCCGGATGTCACAGGCCAGATCGGTCGCAGCGTTGCCCAGGGCGACTCGCAGGCCGAGCTGGACGAGGGTCCTGCCCGCGGAATCACCGAGGCCGGCGGTGTAGGTCTTCCAGCCGCTGCTGTCGGAGGTCGTCAGCTCCACGGACCGTGGCTCCGTCGGTGCGTCCTCGAAGGCGACCAGGGCGTGGAAGCTGAACTTCTCGTCCGTGGGGGTCTTGGCCCGGATGGTGATTCCGGTGTTCGCGGTGACGGGCAGCCAGGTCTGGTACAGGCGCACGCACGCCTCGAAGTGCGGGGCGAGGGCGCCGGTCAGGCGCAGGCAGGAGCCGCCCTCCCACGCCTCGTCGAAGTCCAGGGAGGCGTGCAGCCGGGAGTTGCCGGTCCACCAGGTGATCCACCGGTAGGTGGGCAGGACGTCCTGCAGGGACAGGTTCGCCCAACCGTGCCCGCCGGGGGCCGTCGTCTCCGCGCCGGCATGGCGGAAGCCCCTGCCGTGGCCGGTGTTGAAGTGCGTGACGAACGGCAGGGACAGGACCGGCGTGTGCTCGGCGACATGGGCGGCGATCCCCGGCCAGCCCGCGTCGGACGGGTTGTGGCACGGGCCGGTCCAGTAGTCGGCCTCCGCCCGGTAGAAGTGTCCCAGCCAGGCGTCCTCGGGCTCCGCGGGCTGATTGGAGAGCGTGTGCGCGGCGAACAGCGCCAGCGACCCGCGGTGCTCGTCCTTCTCCGGGCACACCAGCCGCGCCAGACCGGGGTTCTCGGGCACCCCGCGCACCAGTTCCAGACCCCAGTACACGTCGTAGCAGCTCCGCTGGATCTTCTCGGCCGTGGCGAGGGACGTGGCGATCTCCTTGTCGCCCCAGCCGTAGTCGATGAAGACCGAGTCGCAGACCCGCCGGTCGCCGTCCTGAAGGTAGAACTCGTTCCTGTCGTCGCCGCTGTCGCTCAGCCGACGGCGCTGGCCCTGGTACCAGGTGAAGTCGATGCCGGAGCGAGCCTGGGCATAGGCGAGGGTGGCCCGCAGTCCGGCCTCGGTCGCCTCGTCCGTGGGCGTCTCGTAGTTGATGAACCAGCCGTCGAACCCGAAGTACGCCGCTACCTCGATCAGCTTGTCCGCCACCGGGTACGAAACGACGCCTCCCGTGCTCCTCTTCTGCACGAAGTCCTTGACCCATTCCGGCTCTCCGCCGTCACCGGTCGGCGGGAAGAACACGCTGCCGTAGACCTTGACGCCGTTACGGTGCGCGGCATCCGTCACGTGACCGTTCGGCGGGCAGATCAGCCCCTTGCTGGCCTCACCGGCCCAGAACACCAGCACATCCACGTACTGCCAGTAGCCGAACGCGTAGAAGCGGTGGTCCGTCACCCCTTGGGCGGGGTTCTGCGCGATGCGCCAGAACTCCGCGCACGACATGATGCGCCCCTCCTCCGCGCGGGCCTTGCTGTGCGCCCGCAGGGCCTCCTGCTGCACCCGTGGGCGCAGCGGCACACAGCTGCGGTTGAACCTGGCATCCGGGTCCTGCTGCGGATCCCACTGCAGGATGCTGCGGCCGGCCTCGGGCTTGTTCGGCCCCGGATGCCAGTAGGGCACGTACGGGGGGTCGGCCTCGGTCTCGGGGTGCGGATCGTCGAAGCCGGAAGGCGGGATCATCGGGTCTCCTCAGTCGTTGACATGCGGAGCGTTCCCGTATCGTCACTCTCCGTATCGACCCGTCCGAATGAGTCCGCCCGGCCGGCCCACGCCCTCCCGGGCGACCTGACCGTCAGCCGTCGGCAGCGATCACCGTCGCCGCTCACGACGGAGCGGCTGCCGCCCCCCGGGGTACGGCAGCCGCTCCTCGATCCGGAGCACGGCTCAGCGCGGGTCGATCAGCTCCGGCGCGTACACCGTGCCCAGCGGCTCCGGCCCCACGTACTGCTGGCAGTTGCACCGCCCCGCCTCATAGCGCACCGGGCGGCGGTCGGCGTCCCAGGCGGTGGGCGTCTCGACCACCTCGTGGCAGCGGCCCTGCTTGTCGTGCTTGGCCAGGTGGTGGGTGCAGCCGCAGACCGGCTCGGGCGGCCGGTTGGCCGCGTCCAGGGCCAGGCGCTGCTGGTGCTGGGCGTTGAGCAGTTCGAGCTTGCGCTCGTGCCGCTCCTTCACGTCCCGGCGCACCCGGTTGGCGATCGCCCCGCCTCCGTAGAGCACGGCGGGCACCAGCCACCACATGTTCCACAACGAGTCCACCGACGACCCCCACCCATCCCGTTGTCCCTGGTGCAGATCATACGGCCGACCAGCGAAGACGGTGGACCGGGAACGCCCGGCCCCCGGCGGCTCACCGGATGATGGGCAGCACCGGTTCCGAACTGCGCCCCGCCGCGGCCTCGATGAAGGCCACCGGGTCCGCGGCCTCGGCCAGCAGTCCGCGGGTGAAGTGCAGGGCCTCCTCGGCGGGTGCCGGTCCGCCGACGGCGTCGATCAGGTCGAGCAGGTGGACGGTGGCCTCCATCAGCGCCACCTCGCCGAGCGCCCCCACCGTCACCTTCCCGAGCAGCGGGTGCGCCACCACGGTGTCGGGCGGGAGGTCCGCGATCCCGGCCAGGGCGGCCGGGCCCTCGATGCCGAACCGGGCGACCAGTGCGGCCGGTTCGGTCTCCCTGGCGGCCTCCTTGGCCATCTCGGCGATCTGCCCGGCGGCGGTGTGGGCGAGCCCGCCCGGCCGGTTGAACGTCCGCAGGATCTCCGCCCCGGCGGTCAGCCCCGCCGGGCCCTCGACCACCACCTCGCGCAGCCCGGCGAACTGCTCCGGCGCCGGCGCCACGTGGGCGTAGAGGTCCCGGACGGTCCACTCGGACAGCCGGGTGGGCCGGTCCCAGTCCTCCGGACCCAGGGCCGCCCCGCGCTCCGCCCAGGATGCCCAGGCATCGGCCAACAGCTTGCTGACGCGGTCGTTCTGACTGTCCATCGGGCCCTCCTCGGACCAGTGCTCACCGGAGTACCCCACGCTACCCGCCCGCACCGACAAAGCCGCTCGCGTCCCCGTGGACGTGGTCGCCACCATCGGCCCATGACCGGCATTCCCGCCCGCCCGCTGCCCGTGACCGCCGCCGCCCGGACGGCCGGCTGCTGACCGCCCTCGGCTCGGCCGCCCTGGTGGGATGGCTGGCCGTCCGGCTGCTGCTGCCCGGCTGAACCGGACCGCCGTTCACCACCGCCGACCCCACACCGACCCACGCCGACCCGACACCGACCCGCCGATCAGCTACGGTCCGTGACCGACCAGGCCGCCCACCAGGCCTGTTTTCCACCTATTCGTCCCTTGTATCCTGGATCTGTATCCGCTGCGTAACTTGCCCCACCCGCCCGGCACCACACGGCACCACACGACAGGGCCCGGCCGACGACGTCGGCACCGACTCGGAGGAGTACGGCCATGGTTGAGCGGGACGCCCCCGAGAAGCGGGGACGCCTGAACCGCCCCCTGGTGCTCCAGGCCGCCGTGGCACTGGTGGACCGCGAGGGGCTCGGCGCGCTCACCATGCGCAGGCTGGCCACGGAGCTCGGTGTCGAGTCGATGGCGCTGTACCGCTACACCCCCGGAAAGGAAGCCCTGCTGGACGGCCTGACCGAGGCCTACTTCACCGAGATCAACGCCCGGCTGCGCACCAGCGCCGGCGGCGGCCCGCACGAGCCCGAATGGCGGACGGAGCTGCGCCGGATCGCCCAGGCCTTCGCCGCCGTGGCCCACGCCCACCCCGAGATCCTGCCGCTGGTGGCGACCCGCCCGCTTTCCGTCCCGGTGTCCCGGCGGCCGGCCCCGGCGCTCGAACTCACCGAGCACATCCTGTCGGTGCTCGGGCGGGCCGGTTTCGACGACGCCACCGCCCTGACCGTCTACCGCAGCTTCGTGGCCTGGAACCTCGGCTGCCTGCTGGTGGACAAGCGCCAGGTGGTCGACAACCCGGAGGAGCCGGACCCGGCGCTGCGGCTGGGCCTGCACCGGCTGTCCGCCACCGAGTTCCCTCGGCTGCGCGCGCTGGTCCCCCGCTTCGCCGAGTTCGACGACCAGGCCGAGATGCTGGCCGGCCTCGACAGTCTGCTGAACGGGATGCCGGAGCCGCCCCTTGACGCCTTCTACGGCGACGGCGGATCCTGAGGATACGAGGTACACGTCGGACATATCCGTGCTCGTCACCAGAGGTCGCCATGTCCGCCGTCCCATCCACACCCCCCACCCGGCCCGACATCCTCAAGCTCCGCGTCACCGCGAAGGACGCAAACACCCTGCGCGCCCTGCTGCGCGAGGCCCGTCCCGACACCGGCGGTCGCCCGCGGACGGAGCCGGACGGCCGCGTCGGCATCGACGTCTACGCCCCCGAGGACCAGGTGGCGACCCTCGAACGCGAGGGCGTCACGGTCACCCGCATCGGGAACGCCAGTGAGGCCGGGCGGGCCGCCCAGGCCGAGGTCGGAACCGGCGACCGGTTCGCCGCCGCCGACGCCGTCCCGCGCGGCCTGGCCGCCAAGCTCGCCGGCTGAGCCGGGAGGCCCGTCATGCCGTACCTGAACATCACCGAGGTCGAGTCGGCGGTGACCAGCCTGGCCGCCGCCTATCCCGGTACCACCGAGCTCATCACCCTGCCCGAGCCCACGATCGAGAACCGCACCGCCCACGCCCTGCTGGTCGGAGCCCCCGCCCCGGTCCCCAAGGACTGCGTCATCCTGATCGGCGGTGTGCACGCCCGCGAGTGGGGCAGCTGCGAGATCCTGGTGCACTTCGCCGCCGACCTGCTGGAGGCCTACCGGTCCGGCACCGGTCTGGGCTACGGCGGCACCACCTTCACCCCGGGCCAGGTCGAGGAGCTGCTCCAGCGGCTGGACCTGGTCGTCTTCCCGCTCGTCAACCCGGACGGCCGGCTGTACAGCCAGACCGTCGACCCGATGTGGCGCAAGAACCGCAACCCGGCCAACTCCAGCGGCAGTTCGAACCCCGACTGCATCGGCATCGACCTCAACCGCAACTACGACTTCCTCTTCGACTTCACCACCGCCTTCGCGCCGACCGCCACCCCCCAGGTCTCGACCGACCCGTGCGACCAGCAGGTCTACCAGGGCCCGAGCGCGTTCTCCGAGCCCGAGACCCGCAACGTCCGCTGGCTGCTGGACCGGTACCCGCGGACGAGGTGGCTCGTCGACGTGCACAGCTACTCCCAGGACATGCTCTGCAACTGGGGCGACGACGAGAACCAGTCGGACGACCCGTCGATGAACTTCCGCAACCCCCGGTACGACGGCAAGCGCGGACTCGCGGGCGACACCGCGTACGCCGAGTACATCCCCAAGGACGACGCCGACATCGCCCTCGAACTCGCCACCGCCTTCTGCCAGGGCCTCCGGGGCGTGCGCGGCAAGGCCTACGAGCCGCTGACCGGCTTCCACCTCTACCCCACCAGCGGGACCAGCGACGACTACGTCTTCTCCCGCCACTTCACCGACCCCGCCCAGGGCAAGGTGCTGGGCTTCACCGTCGAGTGGGGCACCGTGTTCCACCCGCCGTGGGCCGAGATGGAGAAGATCGTCCTCGACGTGGACGCCGGGCTCGTCCAGTTCTGCCTGGCCACCGCCTGAACACCGCCGAACCATCAGTGCCCGACAGCGGGGCGCCCGCCACGACCGGTCGTGGCGGGCGACCTGGTGTTCGGGCACGCGGTTCAGGCGGCCCGGTGGAAGAAGAACGGGTCGATCGAGATCGGCACCACGGTCCCGTCGAGGTTGAGCAGTTGGTGGGTGGCGAAGTTGGCGTTGCGCTGGTAGGTCACACCGGACGGGAAGTTGGTCAGGTCCGGCGTGTTGTTCCCGGAGAACACGCCGTAGAAGTCGCGGCCCAGCGCGAGCATCCGGATGTAGTCGCCGAGGTAGGGCAGCTGGGTCCCCGCGGGCGGGACGTCGGCCCGGGCCTGGTGCAGCACGTGCTGCTGGGAGGGCGTCTGCCAGCCGTCGGCGGACAGTTCGAGCCTGGTGGTCCAGTGGTTGTTGGAGAACTGCTGGTAGACCAGCCCGACCAGTCCGTCGGAGTTGACCGCCAGGCCGGGGTTCCTGGCGTCGGCGAGGTTGAACGGGGTCGTGGTCCACGTCTGGCCGCGATCCACCGAATGTGCCACGTGCAGGACGCAGTTGACACCGGCCGGGCCGTCCAGGTCTCCCCAGGCGATCCAGACCTTGCCGGAGTCGGTGGGGTCGACCGCGATCGCCAGGTCGCCGCCGAGACGGTCCTGCCCCATGATCCCGTCGGGGTCCTTCTTGTTGGTGACGGCCCGCATGCCGACGAAACCGCCGGGGTCCCTCAGGGCGTTGAAGGGGTTGGGCCCGACGGCGCCACCGTCGTCGCGGGTGACCACGATGTCGAAGCTGACGTTGGTGCCGTCGAAGCCCTGCCAGCTCTGCAGCGCCCCGTACACCGTGCCGTCGGGGTGCACGGCGACCCGGACCGGCGGCCCGTCCTGCTCGATGGTCTTGCGGGTCTCGATGGTGGTGGCTGTGAATCCGGCCGGTGCGGGCGCCGTCCGGGCGTCGCCCGAGACGTCCACGGTGGCGGTCTGACCGCTGCCCTTCTTGCCGACGGCCGCACCGGTGTTGTTGCCGGCGACGTAGACGCGGTCCCGGTCGGCACCGTTCACACCGACGGTGTCGGCGACCACCCAGGGCTGGTCCTCGTCGTTGCGCGTGACGAGGACCTCCATCGGCGCGGTCGAGCCGATGGAGGGCGAACGCAGGATCTCCATGATGAGGATTCTCTTCATGGCGGCCTGGCCGTTGAGGATTCCCGCGTACAGCGCACCGCCGCGGGACGCGAAGCTCACCGTGATGTCCCCGGTCCCCAGGAACGGGCTGCCGTTGGGGACGACGGTGCGCAGCACCCAGGTGTTCCCGCCGTCGGTCGAGACGTAGATCGGCGCCAGCGGGCCTCGCAGCGGGTCGCCGGTGAAGGCGGTCGCGACGATCTCGTTGGGCTGCTCGGGGTTGACGGCGATGTTGGGCTCGGCGTCCAGGGACCGGTCACCGCTCAACGACGCGGGTGTCATGTTGACGACCTTGATCGTGGGCATGGTGGATCACCTCCGTTGCCTCAGCACGGCGAGCTTGCCCGCCGGTTGGTAGTCGTCGGAGTCGACCAGCTGGAACGGGGCCGTCTCGCGCAGGTCGCCCTCGGTGGCGTGCAGGATCCACATCCCCTCCTGCCCGGCCCGGGGCTTGGGGACGCGGTGCCACATGAAGTCATGGCTGTTCGGGTAGAGGACGGCGATCCGTCCGGGGGAGACGGCGCCGTGCTCCACGTGTCGCACGTCGAGCTGGGCGCGCCACCACCGCGGCGCGTGTTCGCCGAGTTGGGGCTCGCCGACCCGCTCCAGCCCGACGACCACGCCGAGGACCACGGCGTCCGCCTGGGCGGCGTGGGCGGCCAGGTCCTCGTCCGCGATGTCGCGCAGGACGGCCGAGAAGGGCATCGAGTCGGCGGTGGTGGCCACGCGGGCGAGGTGCGGCTGGACCGCTTCGACGGGCAACCGGCCCACCTCGGTGACGGCGAGGCCGTCCCCGTAGGCCAGGCCCTGGGTGAAGAAGGCGGCCCTGTCGCCGACCTCGGCGGCGGCCGCGAGTTGGACGGTGACCTCGCTGCCGGCGAGCTGCTGGAAGGCGTCCGGTGCGTGCAGCACCTGGTCCACCTGGACGACGGCGGTCCGCTCGTCGGCCGTGACCGCGGTCAGCGAGGTGCCGCCCACCCGGGTGACCGTGCCCAGGAAGCTCAGCGGAGCCGTCCGGACGAGTGCGGCCAGGTCGGGGTCGGCGGCGGAAGTGGAAGTGGTGTCGGTCATGACTGCGCTCCTCTCCGCTCACCGCGCGGCGCGGGCCGGGGCCGGGTGCGCCCGGCGCCACTCGATCCGCGCGCCGAGCAGGCAGACGGCCGTGACCGCGGCCGCCACGGCGACCAGCAGCCATTCGGCCGCGCCGCTGCCGGCGTCCGGGTCGACGCCGAGGAACGCCTCGATCCACTGCGGCCACACCAGGGTGAGCAGGAACAGCAGCCCGGACAGCCCGCCGAGGGCCGTCTCCAGCCAGAAGCGGGGCCGGACCGGGCTCGATCGTTGCTGGATTCCGTGTGGGGAAGGCATCGCGCGCGCCTCCCTCTCCCTCCGCCCGGGCCGCACCCGGCGTACCGCGCACACGACCGACCTGCCGGCCGGCCCGGGTCGGGGTCCGCTTCCGTCGGCGCCGCTGGTCGGGGGCGCGGTCGCCGCGGAAGGTACTGCTGGGGTGCGCGGTGACGGAAGCCGCGCCGGGGTCCGTCCGTGCGGGCCGGGGATGCGCCGGAAGTCGGCGCTGTACGCCTACGAGGCACACGTACTTCGTATACGAGTCTGCCCGCGCTCCCAGGGCTGGTCAAGGGTGTGGCGGGAGGGCCTGGCGTCAGGCCCGGGCGCCCAGCATCCGCAGCACCAACTCTCCGTAGCGGCGGCCGAGTTCCTCCGGCGTCCCGGAGGAGCGCTCGGTGTACCAGCGGGAGACGTCGATGCCAAGCGAGGTGACGGCGCGGGCCGCCGTGCGCACCTCGGCCACCTCGAACTCCCCGGCCGCCACACCGGCCTCGATCAGCGCGCTGACCTCGCGCTCGATGTCCAGGCGCAGCGCGGCGACGACCGCGTAGGCGTCCTCGGGCAGCGCGTGCAGCTCGTAGTTGACCACCCGGCCGACGGTGCGGGCCCGGGCGTGCCAGGCGGTGAACTGCTCGACCAGCCGCCGCATCCGCTCCGCCGGGCCGCCGTCCCCGGCCGCCGCCGCCCGCACCAGGGCCAGGGTGGCGGTGTGCCCGGCCTGGCTGATCTCGGCGAGCAGGGCGGCTTTGGACTGGTAGTGGATGTAGAGCGCGGCGGGGCTCATCCCGGCCGCGGTGGCGATGTCCCGGGTGGTGGTGGCGTGGAAGCCGCGCTCCGCGAACGACTCGACGGCCGCCTGGAGCAGCCGGTACGCCGCCTCGGGGCGGGTGTCGGCGCCGGGCAGGGTCGGCCAGAGGTCGGCGATCGGCGTGCTGGTCATGGCGCCATCCTCCCAGAGGATTCGTACGGGCTTTCCCGTCGGCCGTCCGTCGTGGTCCGGCGGACTGTTGACAGGCTGCCGCACCGACACCATGCTGAGCAAGCGCTTAGTCAGCGATTCGAACCACAACCCTCGCGGGAAAGGCAGGACCCTCCGTGGTGCACTCCTTCAAGGGCCGGGTGGCCGTCGTGACCGGTTCGAGCCGCGGCATCGGCCTCGGCATCGCGCGCGAACTGGTCGAGCGCGGCGCCAAGGTCTGCCTCACCGCGCGCAACCCCGAGCCGCTCGCCGAGGCCGTCCGCGACCTCGGCGGCCCGGAGAACGCGATCGCGGTCGCGGGCAAGGCCGACGACCCGGCCCACCAGGAGGAGGCCGTCGCCCGCACCCTGGAGGCCTTCGGCCGGCTCGACCACCTGGTCAACAACACCGGCATCAACCCGGTGTACGGGCCGGTGCTGGACACCGACGAGGCCGCCGCCGCCAAGATCCTGGCCGTCAACGTGCTCGGCCCGCTGGCCTGGACCCGCCGGGCGCACGCCGCCTGGATGGGCGAGCACGGCGGCTCGGTCGTCAACGTCGCCTCGATCGCCGGCATCCGCGCCTCGCTCGGGATCGGCATGTACGGCGTCAGCAAGGCCGCGCTGATCCGGCTCACCACCGAACTCGGCGCCGAGCTGGGCCCGCAGGGCATCCGGGTCAACGCCGTCGCCCCCGCGGTCGTGAAGACCAAGTTCGCCGAGGCGCTGTACGAGGGCCGCGAGGAGAAGGTCGCCAAGGCCTACCCGCTGGGCCGGCTCGGCGTCCCCGAGGACATCGCCGGCGCGGTCGCCTTCCTGCTCTCCCCGGAGGCCGGCTGGATCACCGGCCAGACCCTGGTGGTGGACGGCGGCGTCACCCTCGGCGGTGGGCTGTGACGGAGGCCGTGCCCGACTTCGAGGGCCAGGGCGTGGTGGTGACCGGCGCCGGCCGGGGCATCGGCGCCGCACTGGCCCGGGCCTTCGCCGCGGCCGGCGCCCGGGTCGTGGTCAACGACCTGGACGCCGAGGCCGCCCACGCCGTCGCGAAGGACTGCGGCGGCGCCGCCCTGCCCGGCGACGCCGCCTCCGCCGCCGGTCTGGCCACCCTGGTCGGCCGGGCCCGTGCGGAGCTCGGCGAGATCGACGTGTGGTGCGCCAACGCGGGCGTCGCCCCGGTCGGCGGCGCCGACGCGCCCGCCACGGCCTGGGCGAGCGCCTGGGAGGTCAACGTGATGGCCCACGTCCGGGCCGCCGAACTGCTGCTGCCCGGCTGGCTGGAGCGCGGCCACGGCCGCTTCCTGGCCACCGTCTCCGCCGCCGGACTGCTCACCATGCTGGGCTCGGCACCGTACGCCGTCAGCAAGCACGGCGCGCTCGCCTTCGCCGAGTGGCTCTCCGCCACCTACCGCCACCGGGGCGTCAAGGTGCACGCGCTCTGCCCGCAGGGCGTGCGCACCGACATGCTGGCCGCCACCGGCGCGGTCGGCGAGGCGCTGCTCGCGCCGACCGCGCTGGATCCGGAGGACGTCGCCGGGGCGGCGCTGGACGGGCTGCGCGAGGAGCGCTTCCTGATCCTGCCGCACCCCGAGACCGCCGAGTACTACCGCGTCCGGGCCACCGACCCGGACCGCTGGATCGCCGGGATGAACCGGCTCCAGCAGGAACTGGAGAGGAGCGAGGCACTGTGAGGGCCTGGCAGGTGGGTGAGCTCGGCGAGCCGGCCGCGGTGATGCGGCTGGCCGACGACGTGGCGCGGCCGGTGCCCGGCCCGGGGCAGCTGCTGGTCCGGGTCAGGGCCGCGGCGGTGAACTTCCCGGACGCGCTGATGGTGCGCGGGCAGTACCAGGTCCGTCCGCCGCTGCCGTTCACCCCCGGCGTGGAGCTGTGCGGCGAGGTCGCCGACGGCGCCCGGCGGGGCGAGCGGCTGATCGGCAACCCGGTGCTGCCGCACGGCGCCTTCGCCGAGTACGCGCTGCTGGACGCCGCGGCCGCGTTCCCGGCGCCCGGGGCACTGGACGACGCCGAGGCGGCGGCGCTGCACATCGGCTACCAGACCGCCTGGTTCGCCCTGCACCGCCGGGCCCGGCTGCGGGCCGGGGAGACCCTGCTGGTGCACGCGGCGGCCGGCGGGGTGGGCAGCGCGGCCGTCCAGCTCGGCCGGGCCGCCGGGGCCCGGGTGGTCGCCGTGGTCGGCGGCACGGCCAAGGCGGAGGCGGCCCGGGCACTCGGCGCCGACCTGGTGGTCGACCGGACGGCCGGGGACTTCGTCGCCGCCGTCAAGGAGTTCACCGGCGGGCGCGGCGCGGACGTGGTCTTCGACCCGGTCGGCGGCGACGCCTACACCGGCTCCACCAAGTGCGTGGCCTTCGAGGGCCGGATCGTGGTGGTGGGCTTCGCCGCCGGGCAGATCCCGGCACCGGCGCTCAACCACGCCCTGGTGAAGAACTACGCGATCCTCGGCCTGCACTGGGGCCTCTACAACACCCACGACCCGCGCGCCGTCCGGACCGCCCACGACGAGCTGAGCAAGCTCGCCGAGCAGGGCGTGGTCCGGCCCCTGGTCAGCGCCCGGGTGCCGCTCGTGGGGGCCGCCGAGGCCGTCCAGCTGGTCGCCGACGGGCGCAGCACCGGCCGGATCGCGGTGCTGGGGGACTGACGGCCGTTCGGCGATGACCTCCGGCGACGGGCGGGGCGGGGCGGCCCTGCTCGGCCGCCCCGCCCCGGCCGGCCCGCCCGCCCCGCCCGGCCCGGCCGGTTCAGGCCACGGCCTCACCCGGATGGCTCACGGGGCCTCCTTGCCGCGCACGGCCGCGCGCCGCTTCCATGGCCCCATGGGCCGACGAGATCTCGTTCTGCTGACCGACCACAGCTCGACCGAAGGCACCCGGGAGGCGATGGCGATCGCCGCCCGGCGGCTGACCGGCCGCGAGCCCGTCCTGCTGGACGCCTGGCACTTCATGACGGACGGCGCTCCCGACGCCGGCCCCGCCGGCCGGATCGAGGCGGTGGGCGACGGGACCGTCCGGCTGGAGGCCGAGGGGCGCGTGGTGACCACGGACGCGGTGGTCGTCTACGAGATCCCGCCGCACCGGCGCCCCGCCTTCGCCCACTGCCAGCGGCTGCTGCGCGCGTCCGGGGTCCGCTCGCTCGGCACCGACGTCGAGGCCTGGCGGGCGGCGACCGAGAAGGACCGTACGGTCGAGCGCTTCACCCGTGACGGCGTGCCGCACATGCCGACGATCACGCTCTCCCGGCCGACGCCGGAGGCCGCCGCCGAGGCCTTCGAACGGCTCGGCGGCGACGTCTGGGCCCGGCCGTGCGTCGGCATGGGCGGCGACGACGTCTTCCACGTCACCACCCACGCCCAACTGGCCGCCGCAGCACGGCACTACGCGGCGCTCGACGCCGACTGGCTGATCGCCCAGGACGCCCGGAACTTTACCGCCGACGGGCGGCGCCACCAGTACCGGGTGGTCGTCCTCGGCGGCCGGGCCGTCCGCGCGGTGGAGCACGTCCAGCCGGACCCGGACGCGCCCTGCAACGAGTGCCAGGGCGCCTCCTCGACCACCCTGGAGATCGACGAACTGCCGCCGGGGCTGGCCGAGTTGGCGATCCTCGCGACCAAGTCCCTGGGCCTCCCGCTGGCCGGCGTCGACCTCGCCGCCGAGAACGGCGGCGTGGTCTTCGAGGTCAACGTCCACCCGGCCTTCGGCCGCCCCCGGGGAGTGGACCAGATCGCCGTCCCCTACGTCGCGGCCCACCTGCGCCCCTGACGCGCCCGGCCGCAACCGGCGGGGATCGACCGCCGTCGCGCCACCGGCTACCGCTCGTACGTCATCTCCGGGAAGCGCGCCGAGGGGCCGTCCAGCAGGTGGTCGTCGTGGCCGCGCAGCCAGTGGTCGAAGAAGGACGCCACGTAGGAGCGGGTGGCGAGTTCGGCGCGGTCGGGGCGGATGGTGCCGACGTCCGCGGTCAGCCCGTCGGGGCCGATCGCGTCCTGGCGGGCGAGCTGGGGCAGCAGGGACTGCGCGTCGGTGTAGGAGCCGTGCCGGGAGCCGTCCAGGGTGACGTCGGCGTGCCAGCCGGTGCTGTGCCGCCAGAGGGCGTCCCAGCCGGGCTGCCGGCGATAGCTGCCGGAGTCCGGGCTCCCGGTGCCCATCAGCAGGAACGGGCGGTCCAGGCCGTCCCGGGCGACGCTCGGCAGGAAGACACCGGTCCGCCCGTCCGGGCCGGGGAAGTGCAGTTGGCCGTCCAGGTTGATCCCGGCCGCGATCCGCGGGTCGTCGTGCATGGTCTGCAGGGCGGTGAAGCCGCCCGCCGAGTGGCCGACCATGCCGATCCGGTCCAGGTCCAGCGAGGCGGCGAGGCCGGTCGGCAGGCCCTGGACGCGGCGCAGCCCGGCGAGTTCGTCCAGCACGAAGCGGGTGTCGTCGACCCGGGTGGCCAGGGACTTGCGCAGCACGGCGCCGATGTCCAGGCCGGGCTGCCCCAGCATGGCGGGGAACACCGAGGTGGCCAGGTCCCCGTCGGGGAAGGCGACTTCGGAGGCCTCGTAGGTGTGGTCGACGGTGACGACGACGTAGCCGCGGGAGGCGAGGTCCTCGACCAGGGCCGTGCCCCAGCTGCGCGGGTCGCCGAGCCCGGGCGAGTACAGCACCACCGGGCGCGGTCCGCCGGGTCGGGCCGGGGCGTCCTGCCGGGCGTGGGTGAGGATGCCCGACCAGTCCGTGCTGCCCGGCCGCACACCGTAGTTGAGCTTCCCCACGCCGGTGGCGGTGCCGAAGTGGTCCCCGGCGGCGGGCGCCATGTAGCGGGCCCGCTCCTGCCCGGTGGCCGGGCGGCCGGTCGGGTACCAGAAGCTGATCATCAGCTCGCGCTTGCGCCCGGGCTGCCAGGGGTCCTCCCGCCCGGTGTCGGTCAGGTGCAGCGAGGTGGTCCCGATCGGGTACGGCCCGGTCGGCTGCGGCAGCCACGCCGTGGCCTGCCGCCCGCCGCCGCCGTCCGCCGGCGCCGCCACCGCCCCGGGCGCACCCGCCACCCCGAGCGCCGCCGACGCCGCCAGCAGTACCGCCGCCACGGCCCGTCCCCGCCTGCCCATCTCGCCGCCTCCTGGTCGTGTTCCGTTGACGAAGGAGACGCTACGGGCGGGGCGCCCCGGATCCGTCATACCGGGGAGCCAAGTCCCCCTGAGTACTTCGGTATGACACCGTACGGGGCCCTCGGCTCCTCCCCGACGACGAACGGCTACCGCCGGCAGGACGTCTGCCCCGGACTGGTCCCGATCAGCGGTACCGCTTGAGCTCCCGGCGGGCCAGCGAGCGCTTGTGGACCTCGTCCGGCCCGTCGGCGAGGCGCAGGGTGCGGTTGCCCGCCCAGAGCTGGGCCAGCGGGGTGTCCTGGCTGACGCCCGCGGCGCCGTGGGCCTGGACGGCCTTGTCGAGGATCCACTCGACGGTGCGCGGGGTGGCGATCTTGATGGCCTGGATCTCGGTGTGGGCACCGCGGTTGCCGACGGTGTCCATCAGCCAGGCGGTCTTGAGGACGAGCAGCCGCAACTGCTCGATCCGCACCCGGGATTCGGCGATCCAGTCCTGCACCACGCCCTGCTCGGCCAGCGGACGGCCGAAGGCCACGCGCTCGTTCGCCCGGCGGCACATCAGCTCCAGGGCGCGTTCGGCGAGGCCGATGGCCCGCATGCAGTGGTGGATCCGGCCGGGCCCGAGCCGGGCCTGGGCGATGGCGAAGCCGGTGCCCTCCTCGCCGATCAGGTTCTCGGCCGGGACGCGCACGTCGTCGAACAGCACCTCGGCGTGGCCGCCGTGGTCGGCGTCGTCGTAGCCGAAGACGGTCATGCCGCGCTTGACGGTGACACCCGGGGTGTCGCGCGGGACGATCACCATGCTCTGCTGGCGGTGCGGGTCGGCGTTCGGGTCGGTCTTGCCCATCACGATGAACAGCTTGCAGTCCGGGTTCATCGCGCCGGTGATGTACCACTTGCGGCCGTTGATCACGTACTCGTCGCCGTCGCGCTCGATCCGGGTGGCGATGTTGGTGGCGTCCGAGGAGGCGACCTCGGGCTCGGTCATCGCGAACGCGGAGCGGATCTCGGCGTCGAGGAGGGGGCGCAGCCAGCGCTCCTTCTGCTCGGCGCTGCCGAACTGGGCGAGCAGCTCCATGTTGCCGGTGTCGGGCGCGGCGCAGTTGAGCGCGGGCGGGGCCAGCTGGATGCTGCGGCCGGTGATCTCGGCGAGCGGGGCGTACTGGAGGTTGGTGAGGCCGGCGCCGTGCTCGCCGGGAATGAAGAGGTTCCACAGGCCCTGCTTGCGGGCCTCCGCCTGGAGGTCGGCGACCACGGGCGGGACGGCCCAGGGCTCGCGGGCGGGGTCGGCCAGCTGGGCGGCCAGGACCGGCTCGGCGGGGTGGACGTGCTGGTCCATGAACGCGAGCAGCTGCTCGCGGAGTTCTTCGGTGCGGGCGTCGTAGGCGAAGTCCATCAGTTCTCCTTGAGGGTGCCGAGGCCGTGCCGGGCGAGGATCGGGGCCATCTCGCCGGCGCGCTCGAAACCGGCGCCCAGGGTGCGGCCCTGCTGGAAGCGGTAGTGGATGCCCTCGGCGACGGCGGCGAGCTTGAAGGAGGCGAAGGCCACGTACCAGTCGAGGTCGGCGGCCTGGCGGCCGGTCAGCTCGGCGTAGTACGAGACGATCTCGTCGGGCTTGGGAAAGCCGGGGGCGGTCATGGCGGAGGGGATGATGCCGCCGCCGACGCCGGCCAGCTCGGTGTACATGACGAGGAGGCCGATGTCGGTGAGCGGGTCGCCGAGGGTGGACATCTCCCAGTCGAGGACGGCGGTGATCGTGTCGGAGTCGTCGACCAGGACGTTGTCGAGGCGGTAGTCGCCGTGGACCAGGGCGGGCGCCGGAGAGGTGGGCAGGCGTTCGGCGAGGAGGGCGTGCAGCCGGTCGAGGTCGGGGAGGTCGCGGCTGCGGGAGGCGGCGAGCTGCTTGGACCAGCGGCTCAGCTGGCGTTCCAGGTAGCCGTCCGGGCGGCCGAAGTCGGCGAGGCCCACGGTGGCCGGGTCGATCCTGTGCAGGGCGGCGAGGGTCTCGACCAGGCGGCGGCCGAGGGCGGCGACCCGCTGTTCGCCGAGGGCGGCCAGCGTCTTCCGGGAGCGGTGCGCGACGCCCGAGACGTGTTCCATGAGGTACCAGGGGGCGCCGAGGACGTCGGTGTCGTGGTCGATCAGCAGCATGTCGGGGACGGGGACGTCGGTGTCACGGAGGGCTGACATCACCCGGTACTCGCGGCCCATGTCGTGCGCGGTCGCGAGGACGTGCCCCAGCGGCGGCCGGCGCAGGACCCAGCGGCGGGAATCGTCGCTGAGGACGTAGGTGAGGTTGGACCGGCCGCCCTCGATGAGCGAGGCCCGCAGAGACCCCTGGACGGTCCCGGGCAGCTCCCGGTCCAGGTGGGAACGCAGGCGCCCCAGATCCAGGCCGGGCGGATCGGCGGGAGTCTCGGACATCGGGCGGCTCCTCGGGACGACGGATTCCATGACTAAGCGCTTGCTTAGCATTGGCCCGAGGGGCACTCCCTGTCAATGCCGCGAGCCCCCGGACCGGCCGGTCCGGGGGCTCGCGGGGAAGAGGCGTGGGGCTAGACGTCGCCGAACTCGCCGGAGACGGCCGCGGCGATGAAGGACTTCCACGCCACGGCGGGGAAGACGAGCACCGGCCCCTCCGGGTCCTTCGAGTCGCGAACGGGCATCACGCCGGAAAGTCCGGGGGCCACCTCGACGCAGTTGCCACCGTTGCCACTGTGGCGACTCTTCACCCACCGGGCGCCGGCCAGGTTATGGGTCGTCATTGAAGTTCCTTCCGAACAGCGCGGATCTTGGCGAGCGAAGCCGCCGTGTCCAACGACTCCACCTTCAGGTGATCGTAGTCGTCTTCCCAGCCCGCAACGCTCTCCCTCCCCCGCTCCAGATGGCCGCGCGAATGGGATTCCGCGTAGCCCACCACGGACCTGTCGGGAAGCGTCAACAGGACCACGGGCAACAGGAACGGACGCTGCTCGCCCAGGCAGAACGGCGCCACCTGGATGGTGATGTTCGGCCGCTCGGCCAGCGCCAACAGGTGATCCAACTGCGCGCCCATGACCTCCGCGCCGCCCACCGTGCGGAGCAGGCAACTCTCGTCGAGCACAGCATGGATGACCGGCGGCGTGTCCTTCTCCAGGAGCCTCTGCCGTCCGGCCAGGAAGTCAACTCGCCCATCGGCCTGGGCCTGAGTGATGCTGCCACGGCGAACACTCCCCGCCTCCAGGGCGGCCGCATAGTCCAGCGTCTGCAACAGGCCGGGGATCACTCCCAACTCGAAGGTCCGCAGCTTCCGGCAACGCGCCTCCGCGTCCACGAACTCGGCAAAGCCCTCCAGCAGGCTGGCGTTCGAGATCCGGCGCCAGAGCTCCTTGAAGACACCACCCGTGTCGAACACCCGGTCTGCCGCCACCGCGAATTTAAGAGTGACGGGCTTCTTAGCCCGTTCGACGTATGAGACCAGGCCGTGGCTGTAGCCCATGCGCCGGCCGAGTTCCGACTGGGACCAGCGCCTGGAACGCCGCAACCTGCGAAGCTCCTCGCCGAAGCGAACGGCCGGAGATGATGACGAGTCAATTTCCAGAAGCTCCATGGCGTCTCCCCGACTGTCACTTGGCACAACCGTGAAGGTTGTGGCCTGGAGATCGTAACCTCCCGCACGCCACCATGGCTACACCCGGTGATTCGCCGGACGCATTGCGCAACCATGGAGACCACCATGCCCCCCACCCCTCCCTTCCAGGTCGTCGCCTACCTCACCAAGAGCAACTCCGCCTTCCCCGAGCGCGAGTTGCACATGTGCGAGTCCTACGCCGCCACCTTCAACTGGGACATCTCCCTCATCGTCGTCGACGACGAAGCCGACGCGAAGGGGCCCGAACACCGCCCCATGCTCCAGGCCGCCCTTCAGCGCCTCCTCGACCAGCGCGCCGGCGCGATCCTGGTCCCCACCAAGGCGACCATCTCCCCCATCGACGGCGAGTTCAACGAGTTCGCCGAACGCGTCGAGAAGGCCTCCGGCTTCATCCAGATCGCGACCCGGCGATGAGCGACCGCTACGCCGTCGTCCCCGCCGACCCCCCGCCCGGCGCCTCCTACCAGGTCTGGGTCGTCCGCGACCGCACCACCAACCTCCTCGTGAAGGCCCTGCCCCCGGCCGACGAACCGCTCCGCTTCTACTCCTACGCCCAGGCCCACGCCTGGACCCGCGCCAACTCCCCCACTCCTCCCACCCCCTACGATGCCTTCAGCGGCGGACGTTGCACCCCGAAGTCCCCTACCATCCCCCAATGGAACCCCTCAGATTCGCGCTCAGCCGCGCCCAGCGCCGCCGCACCGAAATACCCGCCGCGATCCTGACCGTCCTGCTCTGCGTCCTGCCCTGGATGGCCGACTGGCAGCTCGGCGCGTTCCTCTCCGCGATCTGGCTGCCGGCGCTCCTGTGCAGCGTGCCGCAGGACCTCTACGGCTCGACCGAGTTGACCCCGCACGGGATGCACCTCCGCACCCCCTGGCGCCGCCGCGTCCTGCCCTGGTCGGAGGTCACCGACGTCACGCTGCGCGAGAGCGACGGCAAGGGCGGGCCGCGCAGGCACGTTCTGGCCCACCGCGCCGCCGGCCGTCCGATCGTCCTGCCCGGCCTGCGCGCCTACCGACGCGAGGAGGTCGAATGGCAGGACGTCCAGACCCGCTTCCACGTGATCGTCGACTACCGCCGCCGGCACGGCCCGACGACCTGACCGCCGCCCCCGGCGCTCCGGCGTCAGGCCCCCTCTGCGGCGATCCGATGATCAGAAAGAGCCCGATCGGACGGTTCGCAACGCTTCCGGCTCGTGCGAGTGGCGTGACGGCGCCCGACCCGAAGCGACGGGTAGCCTACGAAGCATCAATCCTCCGCTGAGCCTGGGAAGCCTGCTCCCGTGCTGGTGCGCCATGCCCGATGAGCTGTCATGCCCCTGCCCAGAGGAACCGACTTCGAGAGGGAACGGAAATGACTGCGGAAAACGGCGAGGTGGCCCCCCGGCACGGGCGGCTGACGAACCCTCGCTCTCGCGCCGACATCCACTTCAAGGGCGGCTGGCCGTCCAACGGGCTGGAAGCCGGGAAGTTCTTCCCGGCGACGCAGGTGGGCCTCACGGACCCGGACGTGCCGACGGACGTCGTGAGCGGCCCCAAGCCGGTTCCGCCGGACGGGAAGATCGCCAGCGGCGGCAGCGAGCCGGCCGGTGCGGTGCTCGACGAGGTGCGGGACTGGCAGAAGGTCGACCTCCGGGCGGGCGTCGAGGTGCCCTTCCAGTGGGGCTTCTCGGCCAAGCACCGGACGCGTCGCTACAACTACTTCGTGACGAAGGAGGATTGGGACCCGACCGCCCCGCTGAGCCGCGCCCAGTTCGAGCGTGAGCCCTTCGCGACCTACAAGCCGTACGGCGACATGCCGTACGACAAGATGCCGGAGGCCCACAGCGACCCGCACCTCGACAAGCCGCACCCGGTCAAGCTGCCGAACCGCTCCGGCTACCACGTGATCCTCGGCGTGTGGGAGGTGGCCGACACCGGGCACGCCTTCTACCAGGTGATCGACGTGAACTTCACCCAGTAGTGCCGCAGGGGAGGCTGCCCGCCCGCGGGCGGGCAGCCTTCGCGCGCCCCGGGGGACTTTCTTCGCGAACCGTGCAACCTTTCCCGCCTCCCGAGTCATCGATCAGACGAGAGTTCTGTTTGATCGAACTGTAGGTCGAGAGAAGGGGAAGCCGTGCGGGCTGCTCGCGGTGCGGTCGTCCTGTTGGCCGTGGGGGTCGTCGCGTCCCTCACGCTCACCGTGGGGGACTCCTTCTCCCAGGGCAGACCCAACGCCGCCGCCCCCGGTCCCACCGCCCCGGAAGCGGACCCGGAACCCGCCGGCACGGCCGCCCCCGCCCCCACCCCGACGCCGACCTGGGACGGCAAGGTCCACGTCATCGGCGACGGCTCCACCTCCTACACCGGCCCGCAGCCCAAGCAGCCCAAGCCCGAGAGGCTCAAACCGGGCGAGCAGCCACCGCAGTTCGTCGTCTTCTCCTGGGACGGCGGTTTGGAGGGCGACGACCACCTCTTCTCCCGCTTCCGCAAGCTGGGCCAGGAGAACAACGCGCAGATGACGTACTTCCTGAGCGGCATCTACACCCTCCCCAAGTCCAAGCGCGGCCTCTACCACCCGCCCCAGCACGACCCGGGCGCCGCCTCGATCGACTACGCCACCGACGCCCACATCAAGGACACCCTGGAGCAGCTGCGCCTGGCCTGGCTGGACGGCAACGAGATCGGCACCCACTTCAACGGGCACTTCTGCGGGAAGAAGGGCGGTGACGACTGGAGCACCGACGAATGGAAGAGCGAACTGGACCAGGCCGTCTCCTTCGTCACCAGCTGGAAGACCAACACCGGTTACAAGGACCTCCCGCCGCTCCCCTTCGACTACACCAAGGAGCTGGTCGGCGGCCGCGCCCCCTGCCTGGAGGGGCAGAAGAACCTCCTCCCCGCCGAGAAGGCGGCGGGCTTCCGCTACGACGCCAGCTCGCCCGGCGAGTTCCAGGTCTGGCCGAGCAGGAAGGAGGGCATCTGGAACTTCCCGCTCCAGATGCTGCCCTTCCCCGCGAAGGGCTCCCAGGGCCTCTCGATGGACTTCAACTTCCTCGCCGGCCAGTCCGGCAACACCTCCAAGGGCGATCCGAGGAAGTACGCCGAGTGGGAGAAGGAGACCAAGGAGAGCTACCTCGCCGGCTTCGAGCGGGTCTACAACGGCAGCCGGGCCCCGCTGTTCATCGGGAACCACTTCGAGGACTGGAACGGCGGCATCTACATGCAGGCCGTCGAGGACGTGGTGAAGGACGTCTGCCACCGGGACGGCGTCCGCTGCGTCACCTTCCGCCAGGTCGCCGACTGGCTGGACGCCCAGGACCCGAAGGTGCTCGACAAGCTGCGCCAGCTCGACCCCGGCCAACCGGCCGACTGGTCCCGCCTCGTGAAGTGACGGCGGGACGGCCCTGCAGCGCGATCCCCCTCAACCGGTGCGCCGCCCCAGGGCCAGCACGCTGAGCCCGAACATCAGCACCCCCAGCGGGAGGTGGACCGCGGGGACGTGCGCGATGCCGAGCACCACCTGCACCGAGGCCGGCACCAGGAACCCGGAGGGTGGTCCGCACCCCGGAGAAGCTCCGCCCCTGGGCGCGGGAGGGCTGAGCCGGCGAAGGGCTCAGCCCCTCCCGGGCGCGTACGCCCGGGCCACGGCCCCGAAGGCCGCCTTCGGTGTGGTGCGCCCGTCCGGCCAGGAGCGGACCAGACCGCAGCCGAACTCGGCCGCCACCACCTCCGCCGTGAGGTCCGGCCGGGTGGTGGCGCCGTCGACGGTCGGGGTGCCGGTGTCGTAGGTGATGCCCTTGAGCTTCACCCCTCTGTTCTACCGGACCGCCTCCTTCATGTACGAGGTCCAGATCCGGCCGGGCAGTTCGGAGTCCGGGGTGTCCGGGGCGGCCCCGCCGAGGCCCTCCAGGGGAAGCAGCTTCATGTCCTTGAGGTCCGCCCGGAAGACGGTGACCGCCGTCGACAGCTGCCCGTTGTAGCCGACGGTCCAGCCGGCCGTACGGTCCGGGGTGGTGCCGGGCTTGGCGGCCAGGCCGGGGCCCGCCTCCGCCAGCGCCTGGGCGCTGCCGCCGCGCACCGCCCCCTTGAGTGCCGTGTCGACCTCCGCCGCCACCGACGGGGGCAGCGCCTGGACGGCGGTCGGCAGCCGCAGGTCGAGCTGCTTGCCGTTGCGGGTGATCCGGAGGACCGAGTACGGGTCGGTGTGGCGGCCGCCGGCCGCGAAGGCGGCGTAGGCGTCGGCGGCCCGGATCGCGCTCGGCCTGGAGTTGCCGACGCCGAAGGCGGGCACCAACTCGCCCATGCTGTCCGGCAGCAGGCCCAGGGCGGCCGCGGTCTGCTGGACCCGGTCCAGGCCGACGTCCATGGCGAGCTGCATCATCGGCCCGTTGACGGACTGCTCCACGGCGCTGCGCAGGCTCACCTGGCCCCAGTTCCGCTTGCCGTCGTTGGCGGTCTTCACGATCTTCCCGTCGCGTCCCCAGTACGGGCCCTCCGGGGTCATCACGTTCACGCCGTTGTCGCCGTCGTAGGTGGTGCCGGGCGTCACCGGGGTCCGGTTGTCGCCGCGCCGGCGCTGCACGCCCTCGCTGAGCCCGGCGGCGTACACCAGCGGGGTGAAGGCCGAACCCATCGGCACCGTCGAGGCGTTGGCGTTGTCGAAGCCCTGTTTCAGGTAGTCGGGGCCGCCGTACAGCGCGACGATCCGCCCGTCGAGGGCCACCGAGGCGGCGCCGACCTTCACCAGTCTGTCGGCCTCCCGGCTGCCCGGGTCGATCCCCTTGGTGGCCTCCTGCACGGCCGCGGCCAGCGCGTTGACCTTCGGCCTCTCGAAGGTGGTGAAGATCTGGTGGCCGCCCAGGTCGAACTGGGCGGGCGTGATGTCGCTGTGGCTCTCCACGTAGCTACGGGCCATGTCCACCAGGTACCCGACCTGCCCGCTCATCCCGGCGGCCTTCGGCTGCGGCCGGGGCTCCGGGAAGACCGTGTACGTGGCGCGTTCGGCGGCGGACAGCTTGCCGGCCTGGACCATCCGGTCGAGGATCCAGGACCACCGCTCCTCGGCCCGCTCGTGGTTGGCCTGGCTCAGCGCCGGGTCGTACTGCCCGGCGCCCTTCAACAGGGCGGCCAGGAAGGCGCCCTCGCTCGGGTTCAGCTGCGAGACGTCCTTGCCGTAGTACGCCGCGGCGGCCCGCTCGATGCCGTAACTGCCGCGCCCGAACCAGCTGGTGTTCAGGTAGCCAGCCAGGATGTCCCGCTTGCTCATCCGCTGGTCCAGCTTGATCGCGATGACCATCTCGCTGAGCTTGCGGGAGACGTCCTGGCGCTGGTTCAGGTAGATGTTCTTGACGTACTGCTGGGTGATGGTCGAGCCGCCCTGGGTGTCGCCGCCCGAGAGCATCTCGTAGACCGCGCGGCTGATGCCCTTGAGGGAGATCCCCGGGTCCGAGTAGAAGGTCTCGTTCTCGGCGGACAGCACGGCCCACTGCACCGGCTCCGGCACCTGGTCGAGCGGCACCTCCTGCCGGTTGGTGTCGCCGATCCGGGCCATCTCGGTGCCGTCCGCCCAGTAGTAGACGTTGTTCTGCTGGGTGGCGAAGGCGTTCAGGTCGTCCGGGACCTCGGTGGTCGCGTAGAACCAGGCCGCCAGCCCCGTCAGCGCCACCACCGGGATCCCCACCACCACGAGCAACTGCCGCCAGGACGGGAGCCAGCGGCGGACCCCGCGCCGCCCGCCGCGCGGGTAGTCGATCCACCGCGGCACCCGCCACCGGCGGCGCCCGGCCTTCCGCTCCTCGACTTCCCCGTCGTGGTGTTCCCTCACAGGCCGCTCTCCGCTTCGCTCGTCGGACGGACTCCTCCACTGATCAAGACGTCGACAGGTGGGTCGGTTGGACGGCCTCAACCGGTGTGATCATGCTCATAGCGGAATGCGGAACCCCCACGGGACCCCACGGAACCGCCTTCGGAACCCTCTTCGGAACCCTCTTCGGAACGCCTTCGGAACGCCTGCCGAACCCGTACGGACCCGATACGGCCGTACGGAACCCCTGGGGAACCCGCCCGCCGCGACCAACCGACACAATGGCGCCATGAGGTTGATCCACACGCTGCTCGGCGTGCTGCTGCTCCTGCTCGTCGTGGGCAGCATCCTGCGCACCCTGGTCGTCCCCCGCGGTCTCTACTCGGCCCTGGTGCACCGGCTCTGGGGGGTGCTGCGCACGGTGCTGCGGCTGTGGGCCACGCCGTTCGGCAGCTACCGGGCGCAGGACCGCGCGCTGACCTGGCTCGCCCCGCTGGTGCTGCTCGGCATGCTCGGGGTGTGGCTCAGCGGGATGCTGCTCGCCTACACCCTGCTGCTGCACGGCACCTCCGGGCTCGGCTGGTCGGTGTCCATCCGGGAGGCCGGGTCCAGCCTCTTCACCCTCGGCTACGCCAGCGGCGAGCGGCTCCAGCTGTCCGCGATCGACTTCATGGCCGCCGCCAGCGGCCCGCTGGTGATCGCCCTGCAGATCGCCTACCTGCCCACCCTGTACGCCGCCTACCAGCGGCGTGAGACCGAGGTGACCCTGCTCCAGTCCCGGGCGGGCGAGCCTGCCTGGGGGCCGGAGCTGCTCGCCCGGCAGTCCCTCGTCGACACCGAGACCGCGCTCCCCCAGCTCTACCGCGACTGGGAGCGCCTGGCCGCCGACATCGGCGAGAGCCACTCCAACTACCCGGTGCTGCTGTCCTTCCGCTCCCCGCAGCCCAACCGCAGCTGGGTGGTCGGCCTGATCGCGGTGATGGACGCCGCCGCGCTGCACCTCGCCCTCTGCCCGCGCTCGGCCCCGCCCGAGGCCAGGCTGGTGATCCGGGCCGGCTTCACCGCGATGCGCGACATCGGCCGCTCACTGCGCGTCGACTTCGACGCCGACCCGGACCCGGAGACCCCGATCCGCCTCACCTACGGCGAGTACCTGGGCGCCGTCGCCATGATCACCGCCGCCGGCTTCCCGCGCGAACGCCCGGTCGAGGACGCCTGGCGGCACTTCCACGGCTGGCGCGTCAACTACGAGGCGCTGGCCTACGAGCTGGCCCGCCGCAGTGACTCCGTACCCGCGCTGTGGACCGGTCCGCGTGACTTCCGCGCCCCGGTCATCCCGCCGGCCCGGCCCACCGACCGCCGGCCGGAGAACTCCCGGCCCTCGCCGCCGCCGTTCTGACCAGGCGTTTGACGCAAGGACGTCAGGAGGAGGCGACCAGGAACGCCGCGATCCCGACGAACAACGCGGCGGACACGCCGGTGACCAGGCTCTGGCTGCGGATGCCCAGCCGGCGGCCGGAGCGCGCGACCGCGTAGGCGAAGACGGCCTCCAGCCCCGAGGCGACGACGAACCAGGTGACGGTGAACAGGAGCAGCCCCGGCCAGCCGGCCAGGTGCCGGGCCCGCATCATCGTGGGCGTGCCGGTGGCCAGCCAGAACGTCCAGGTGAGCGGGTTGGCCAGGTTGGCGGTGACGCCCTTCCAGAACGCCCAGGACTCACTCACGGCGGGAACGGCCTCGCCGCGCCAGAGCCGTCGCGCGTCGCGGGCGGCGAGCGCGGCGAGCCAGAGGAAGCAGACCGCCCCGGCGATGCCGACCCAGAAGGACGCCTGGGCGACGGCCGTGATGATCCAGGCGAACGCCAGGGCGGGTATCAGCAGGATCAGGTCGGCGGTGGCGGAGCCGAGGATGACGCGCAGCGCGGGGGCGAACCCCCGGGTCGCGGCGGTCTGGAGGATGGTCACGAAGATCGGGCCGACGGACAGCGCGGCACCGGCGCCGAGCATCAGGCCGAGCCATAGAACCTGGATCACGACGGGTCCTCCTCCTTGTTCCCGGGCGGCTTGGGGGCGGCGAGGTGCGCGCTGGCGGTCGGTTCCTTGATGGTCTCCAGCGCGATGGAGGTCACCGTCCGGCTGACGCCGGGGATGGCCCGGACGCGGGCCAGCAGGCTGCGCAGCGACTGGGGCGAGGCGGTGCGGATCTTCAGGACGTAGCTGTCCTCGCCGTCGACGTCGTGGCACTCCAGGATCTGGGGCTCGTCCCGGACGAAGGTCTCGAAGGGCTCCTGCTCACCCTCGTCGGCGTACGTCCCCACGCGCATGTAGGCGACCAGGTCCTGCCGGAGCGCGCGGGGGTCGACGAGCGCGGTGTAGCCGCGGATGACTCCGTCGCGCTCCATCCGCCGGATCCGGGAGTACACCGAGGGCCCGGTCAGCCCGACGGTCTTGGCGATGGCGGCCTGGGTCGCCCGGCCGTCCTCCTGGAGGAGGGCGAGGATCTGGAGGTCGACCTCGTCGAGCTGCCGAAACGTGTCTTCGTTCAATGTCTCCCGCCCTGGCAAACGATGCGTAGGTGACATGCTAGATCACCGACCGATTCGTTTGCCAGGGATCGAGCAGGATTGGCCAGGGGAATGGCCGGGGGTTCACCCCCAGACGTAGTCGATGTCCGTCGGGACCAGCTCGAAGACCGGGGCGAACCGCTCGGCCGCCTCCCGGCCGACGGCGTAGGACTGCGCCAGGCGTCCCGGGTCGCCGAGGCCGGCTCCCCACAGGGTGTCGTGGATCAGCCGGGCGTGGTCCGCCAGGACGTCGGCGCTCTTGGCCAGCCAGGGGCCGCCGGTCGTGACCCCGTCGAGGCCCTCCTCGGTGAGCCGGCCCAGCTCGATCACGGCGGCCACCGTGTCACCGAAGGACTGCGGGTCCCGCGAGAGGTAGCGCAACAGCTCGGCGGAGTAGGCCTCCTCCAGCGGCAGCGGATCCGGCAGCAGCGCGGCGGCGGACAGCAGGCCGAGGCTGTCGGCGTAGGACTCCTCCAGAGCCATCTTCTCGAAGGGCGGTGAGTCGCCCATCCGGCCGGCGGGCTGGGAGGACTCGACGAGCCGCCAGAAGTGCCCCAGGTCGTGGCAGCGGAACCACATCAGCGACGCCTCCAGCAGGCGTTCCGCCGTGCTCTCCGGCCGGCGGTCGGCGAGGCGGCTGAACAGCGGGAGGGAGCAGGCCTCGAACCGGGCCTGGTGCACGTTGGTGAAGACAACGGTGAAGTCCTCCGCGCGGACCTCTCCGTCCGGGACCTCCAGCGGGAAGAAGTGGGCGAAGTTCTTGTGCCCGAAGGTGGTCTCGCCCCCGGCCAGCACCAGGCGGGCCGCGTTCATCGCGGGCAGCTCGGCGCAGTCCATCCGGACCTCTCCCTCCAGGGCGTCGGCCACGACGCGGCGGACGGTGTCCAGGTTCGCGTCCACGGTGTCCACGTAGGCCTGGCGGGCCGGGTCCGGCAGCGTGACCAACAGGCTGACCGGCACCCGGGTCGCCCGCCGGCCCCAGGTGCCGAGCGGCCCGCAGTACAGCCAGGGCTCGCTCGGGGACGGCCTGCGGATGGGCGAGGTCGGCCACCGGCCGGTCCGGGCGTACGCGCCCAGGGTCTGCGCGCCCTCGCGGGCACAGCTCGCCAGCTCCGGCCGGGCGTCCTCCTCCCGGTCCGCGACCCCGGCGAGCACCCGGGCGGCCTGCCCGGCCAGGTGCTGCTGCGCTTCGGTGCCCTCCTGGGAGAACGGGAAGGTCTCCAGGACGGCCATTCCGTCCAGCAGGGACTTCACGGTCAGCAGGCCCTCCCAGGTCCGTGGGAAGGACTTCCGCAGCAGTTCGAAATCCGGATCGATCTCCTTCACCGCGACCCGGGGTTCGGGCCGGTGCCAGAAGGGCCGGGAAACGACGTCGATCGGGGGCGTCAAGGACAGCAGGGACATGGGAATCCTCCGGTACGCGTGTTTTCTCATCACTGCAGGGCAAAGCCCAGCACCGGGCGCCGGGAATTGACGGAACGGCTCGTCATCGACGGCCGTGACCGTATTTCCCGGTGAATGCTCGCAATTCGACGATCAAAAGAGAATCGTCATCGAATCCGCGCAGCAGAAACGCCCGAGCCGTGACTGGACGGCTCAAGGCGTGGTTGATCAGCACGTCCGATCGGAGTGCCGTGAAGCGCAGGCCTGGTTCAGGCGGTCAACTGATGTCGACGCCCTCGACCGCGCAAAAAAATCGACGGAAAGTCGCTATCCCGTCGACTGGAACACAGTGACATCAACGCCACCCATTACGCATGCTTTTCCGAGTGGAACAACCCGATTTGACCTTGCGGTGGATCAGCGTCTGATCTTCATGGGGAACACAGTAATCCACGAACGATCAGGTACGCAACAAGTTCCGGTGAGAACCGGACGCGACGCCACTCGATCACGCATTTCCGCTGGTTGGACGGCTGTTGGACGACTTTTGGACAACTCCTACCGGCGGATCCTCGGTACGGGGTGTCAGACCGACACCGGACCGCCGTCGGCCAGCGAGCGCTCGGCCGCCGCCAGGATCTCCACCACCCGCAGACCGAAGTCCGCCGCGCAGGGGTGCGGTTCGCCCGAGGCGGCCGAGGCCAGCAGGGCGTCCACCGCGCGGTGCAGGGCGACGGTCGGGGCCTCGCCCCGCTCCGGCAGCTGCGCCACCCCGTGCTCGCCGCGCAGCTCCATCGCCACGCCGCCGCCCGCCCGCGGCGCGGTCAGGCTGAGCGCCATCGTGCTGGACGCGCCGCCGACGTGCCGGACCACCAGGTGCACGGTGTCCAGCGGCCCGGCCACCGCGGTGACCTGCGTCGCGTCGCCGAGCACGGGCAGCAGCACGGACAGCGCGTGCGGGCCGACGTCCCACAGCGCGCCCTTCTCGCGGCGCCACGGCGAGGCCGCGTACGGGCTGGTGCTGTCCGGCGCGAACACCGAGCCCAGCCAGTCCGAGCGGCCGGTGAACCAGCCGCCGAGCTCCGCCTGCCGCTCGATCCACGGGATCTGGTCGCCGCCGAAGCGGACGGTGAAGAACACCACCGAGGCCACCGCGTGCGCGCGCACCGCCTCGGCCACCGCCCGGGCGTCCGGCACGGTGAACGCGACCGGCTTGTCCAGCAGCAGGTGGCAGCCCGCCTCGGCGGCCCGTACCGCGAGCCCCGCCTGGACGGACGGCGGCAGCGCGACGGAGACCGCGTCCACCTCGGCCAGCAGCCGGTCGAGGTCGCCGTAGCCGGGCACACCGTGCGCCGCGCCCAGGGCCTCGGCCGCCTCCGGGCGGCGGCCCCAGACGCCGGTGAACTCCAGCCCGGGGTGCTCCGCCAGCACGGGCGCGTGCACCCGCTCGGCCCAGGTGCCGGTGCCCAGCAGTCCGATCCGCACGATGTCTCCGCTCCTTCTGTCGCCCTGCGCGCTTCTGTGGCTCAGCCGGTGCGCGCTCCTGCGGCTCAGCCGTGCCCGCTTCTGCGGGTCAGCCCTGCACGCGGACCAGGGTGAACCCGTCGTAGCCCTTGCTGCCCACCGTCTGGACGGACGTCCCGGTGACCCTCGGCTCGGCGGCGATCAGCTCGTGCAGGGTGCGGGTGCCGACGACCGCCGGGTCGGTGCTGGCGGCATCGGCGATCGCGCCGCCGCGCACCACGTTGTCGATGATGATCAGCGAGCCCGGCGCGGTCAGCTGGAGGGCCCGGCGGAAGTACTCGGGGTTGCTCGGCTTGTCCGCGTCGATGAACACCAGGTCGAAGGGCTGCTCGCCCTGCTCGACCAGCGCCGCCAGCGAGTCGGCGGCCCGGCCGACCCGCACCTCGGCGACCTCCCCCAGCCCGGCGCGGGCCAGGTTGCCGCGCGCCACCTCGGCGTGCCGGGGGTCGAGCTCCAGCGAGATCAGCGTGCCGTCGGCGGGCAGCGCCCGGGCCAGCCAGATCGTGCTGTAGCCGCCGAGCGTGCCGACCTCCAGGATCCGGCGCGCCCCCTGGGTCAGCGCCAGCAGGTGCAGCAGCTTGCCCTGGTTGGGCGCCACCGCGATCGGCGGGAGCCCGGCCGCGTCGGCGGCGGCCGTGGCCGCCTCCAGCGCCGGGTCGTGCCCGACCAGCTGCTCGGAGATGTACGCGTCCACGGCGTCCCACGTCGTCTGCGGCGTCGGCTGCGTCATCGGGCCCTCCAGTGGTGCAAGATCGGCAGGTTCCAGCCGATGCTACTCCGGGGGCCCGACGACGCCGGGACAGCTATCCGTGACGTTCCGTCACTCGGCGACGGGAGCCTTGAGCGCCTCGGCGGCCTTCGCCGCCTCCTCCGCCTCGATCTTCGCGTGGGTCTTCGCCGCCCGGCGCTTCATCAGCCAGGCCGAGGTGACGCCCACCACGACGGCGGCCGCCAGGCCCGCCCAGGAGAACCGGGACAGCCACGGCTCGATGGCCTTGCCCACCTTGAAGACCAGCAGCGTCGTACCACCGGCCCAGATCACGCCGCCCAGCACGTTGGCGATCAGGAACTTCCAGTACGGCATCTTCAGCGCGCCCGCCAGCGGACCGGCGAAGATGCGCAGCAGCGCGATGAAGCGGCCGAAGAAGACCGCCCACATGCCCCACTTCTGGAACGAGCGCTCGGCGGTGGCCAGGTGCGAGGGCCCGAAGTGCTTGGGGAACTTCCGTCCCAGCTTCTCGAAGAGCGGCTTGCCCCCCTTGCGACCGATCGAGTACCCGATCGAGTCGCCGATAATCGCGCCCGCGATCGCACAGGCCGCGATCCCCCACGGGCTCACCACGCCCTTGACGGCCATCAGGGACGCCGTGACCAGGGCGATCTCACCGGGCAGCGGGATGCCCAGCGACTCGATCCCGATGATCAGGCCGATCAGCGCGTACACCGCAGTCGGTGGGACGCTCTCGATCCAGGCGTCGATGTGCAAGGCCAGCACCTCCGTGGCAGGTCGGGACGCCCCGGCTCCCCGTGGAGCCGGACACCCGTCCCGGTGGTTGTCCGATGGCGGCACCAGGCCGCTCCCCCAAGGCGCAGCCTAACGTGCCGGGTGGCCCGTCCCCCTGGCCGATCACTGCTGGTTACGACGTGCGCCCCGCCGTCAATAGTTCCAGCCCGGTCGGCATTCCTTCAAGATTGGGCAAAACGCGTTGCGGCGACCGCCGGACGGTGCATGATCCACCACCCGGCCGCCCGGTTCAGGGGCTGGGGGCGATGAGGCGCAGGGCCAGCGCCGGACACCGGTTGACCGCGCGCTTGGCGGACAGTAGCGACCAGACCGGCACGGCGCCCTCGCCGACCACGGGGAAGCCGTGCCGGTCGAGGGTGATCAGCTCCGGGGCGACGTCCGCGCAGAGGCCGTGCCCGTCGCACAGCGCCCAGTCCACCTTCAGATTCACCCGTCCGACCCGGGCGGCGTCCCGGTCCGGGGCCCAGGGTGCGGTCGGCAGCACCGCGCGCACCCGCCGCCCGCACCCGGCGCGCTCGGTGTGCGCCCGGACGTCATCCGCGAAGGCGCTGAGGGCGGACCGGACGAATCCGGCGGAGCCGTCGGGGTGGGAGCAGGCGCCCTGACCCACCACCGCGGCGGCGAGCCGGCGGACCTCCTCCACCGCCCGGGTGCCGCCGCCGACGACCATCGCGCCGAAGGCCCGCGCCAGCTCCGGCAGCCCCCGTCGGCAGGGGCCGCACTGGCCCGCGGACTCCGCGGCCAGCCACTGGACGATCCGATGCGCCTCGCCCAGCGGACAGGTGTCCTCGGGCAGCGGGATGACGATCCCGGCGCCGAACGTTCCGCCGGACTCCCGCATCCCGGCCCGCGAGCAGGGAGCGGACGCCGCCGACGCCGCATCCAGGAACATCCCGTGGTAGCCGCCGACCAGCACGCCCTGCCCCGGCCCGGTCCCGCAGGCGTCCAGCACCGCGCCGAGCGGGGTCCCGGCGGGGGCCTCCACCACCACGGGCCGTCGGGCGCCCGGACGGTTGACCGTGAGCAGCACCGTTCCTGGCTCGTCCGCCGAGCCGACGGCACAGTACGCCTCCGCCCCGAGCCGGGCGGCGACGGCCAGTTGGGCGTACGTCTCGGCGTTGGACAGCAGCGTCGGCAGCCCGTCGACGCCCCCGGGCCCGCCCTCGGAGGAGCGGACCTTTCGGCTCGGCGGCAGGGCGACCAGCCCGTTGATCCCGCGGACCAGTGCACCGGACTCGCCGGAGACGAAGCGGGCCGGCTGCTGCACGACCCGGATCGGCAGCCGGGAGCGGCGTTCCGCGACCGCCGAGGGCATCGAGGCGACACCCGGGCTGCCCTCGTCCACGCCGACGGCGACGCTCTCGGCACGCAGTGCCTCGCCGACCAGCAGCGCGCCGTCCAGCACGAGGTGCGGGGCCCGGGCGAGCAGCATCCGGTCCTTGGCGCTGCCGGGCTCGCCCTCGGTGGCGTTGACGACGACGGCCGCGGGCAGGCGCCGGCGCCGGGCGGAGTCGATCACCGCCTGGAGCTTGCGGGCGAAGGGGAAGGCAGCGCCGCCCTTGCCGCTCAGCCCGATCCGCCGGGCGAGCTCGACCAGCTCCGGCGCGCCGTACCGGGGCAGCGGGCCGTGGACGGCGAGATGGGCCTCGTAGCCCATCCGGATGTACTGGTCGAGCCCGGCGGTGAGCCGGGGCGGACCCATCCGGATCACCTCGGGGCCTTCCGTGGCGGCGGCCGTCATCGGTCCTGCCAGGAGTCGGCGCCGTACTCGAAGGGATGGGTCTGCACGGGTTGGTACCAGTAGCCGGGGCTGGACCAGACCGCTTCCGCGGGCGGGAACGACGGGGCGGTGCCGGGGCGCTGCGGGTACCCGGGGTGGTCCGCCGGGTAGCCGGAGTACTCGGTGGATGTCTGGGGCGGGTACGGCCGGGCATACGGCCGCGGCTGCGGCCCCAGGTACTCAGCCTGCTGCGGGTACCACGTCGGCTCGACGGGGTACTGCCGACCCCCGGCGTCGAACATCGCGACGCGTTCACCGGCGTACCAGACATTCGCGGTGAACTGCGTCTGCTGCGGCGGAAGTTGCTGCTGGAACGCCGCCTGCTCGGCCAGGTACTGCTGACGACCGACGTCGAGGAGGGCGTTCAGCTCGCCGGTGTCCCATGCCATGGCGGCCGGGTCCGTGAGCGGCGGGGCGAAAGCGGTGGCCGCCGGCGCGGATTCCGGCGTCGCCGCCGGCCGGGCGTCCGGTACCTCCACGTCCAGGGCCAGCAGGGCGGAGGACTCGCCGAAGACGGGCAGTTGGTCGCCGATCGGCGGGCGGTCCGCCTCCTCCCCCGTACCGATCAGGTCCACGGCCATCAGGCGGCGGTTGACGCCGATGCCGGTGGTGTTGCGTCCCGCTCCGTGCAGGAACTTGATGAGCAGCACCAGCGCCACCGCGGCCATGTTGACGCCGTACGACCACACCACCCAGGCCCTGGCCGGCCGCCCGGCCTCCAGCCCGTGCGCGAGGGCGAGCGGCCACGAGGCGTAGGCGACCCAGTGCAGCGGTCGCCACAGCCGGGTGAGACGGGGGTCGTCGGCGAAGCGGCCGCGCAGGGCGCCGGTCACCGCGGCCAGGACCAGGAGCTCCCCGGCCACGGTGCCTACGCCGACCACGAAGCTGGTGCCGGAGGCGAACGGCACCACCGCCGCCGCCGGCGCCGCGTGGCCCTCGGCGACCTTGTCGGCGATGTGGATCACCAGCGTCACCACCGCGGCCACCGAGACGGCGCGGTGCAGCGCCTGCACGGCGACCCGGTGACGCGGCGTCAGCAGCCTCCGCTCGGCCGCCAGGAGTCCGAGCGTGACGCTGCCACTGAGCGCCATCAGCGTCAGCACGCCGAAGAAGAAGTCGACGAACCGGTGCACCGCCTCCGTGCCGCTGCGGTTGTGCGCGGTCGCGGGGAGCTGGAGCGCCTGCAGCACCGTGGCGGCCACGGCGAGCACCACCACGACGGCGGCGGCCAGGATCGGCCCCGGGGGCTTCGGCAGCCCCGGTGCGGTGCCGGCGGCGGCCGCGCGAAGTCTCACCGCGGTGTACCGCGGGGACCTGCGGCGTGACCTGGTCGAATTCCTCAAGCTCTGTCCTTGTCCGAGAGAGGTGGTGGCACGGCACTCGGCATGGGGCCGGTGCGCGTGGGAGTGGGCGGGTGGCGCTCTACCAGTGGCCGCCGTAGACCGGCGTGGGAGTGCCGCCCGTCGCGGTCGGCATGCCGGTGGGCGGGCGGGTCACGCCCGGAGTCGGCATGCCGGTGGACGGATCGGTCCGGCCGGCCGTCGGTGCGGCGGTCGGCAGGTCACCCGGCCCGGTGGTCGGCCGGGCGGTGGGCGGACCGGGCGGCCTGCTGGGCTTTCCGCCCAACTTCGTCGTCGGCATTCCGACCGGTGTGGTGGCGGGCGTTCCGGTCGGCGTGACGGCGGGCATCCCGGTCGGCGTTCCCGCGGGTGCGGAGGCCGGCATCCCGGACGGTGCGCCGCTCGGCGCTGCGGGCGGCATGTCGTTGGTCCCGGCATCCGACGGCGTCGGTGCGGCGGACGGCACGGCGGAAGAAGCGGCCGTCGGGACGGTGGGAGTGCACGCCACGGCCAGCAGCGAGGTCCCGGCGGCGAGGAGGAGGTACGAGATCCGTCGGCGGCCGCGCGCTCGGCCGCCCCCGCCGCGGAGGCGGGGAGAAGTGGTCCGGGACGAGAGTTCCATGCTGCGGTCCCTTCGGGACGAGAGATTCCGATGAGTGCTGTGAGTGCTGTGAGTGCGGTACGAGCAGGAACCAGCGCCGGGGCCGGAACCAACCGAATCCGACCGGCGAGGCGGGGCCGGTCCGGCCTCGGCGGTCATCCGGCGGCGGCCAACGGATAGGAGTTCTCATCGCCCATCTGCGCCTGTCCGGTTGCCTGCTGCACCGGCGGCCGGCCGGACGCGACGGCCGCGGGGCGGCCCGACGGGCCGCTCTCCAGCGACGCGGGTGCGGTCTGCTTGCCCGGTGCGGCCTGGGCCGGACGAGGGGATTCGACAGCCGCGCCGGCCAGCGGCACCACCGCGGTCGTCGGTGTCCCGCCGCCGAGGGTGCCGACGGTGCCGTGGGCCGGAGCGACCGGGCGGGTGCGGAAGGACAGCTGGTGGCTCACCGCTTCGTCGAGCGTCACCGGCCGCTTCAGCTCGTTGGCCAACTCGGATGCCACAAGGCCGAGTTCGGCGACGCGCTGCCAGTCGAGACGGACCAGGAGCCGCAGCTCAGCGCCTCCTTCGGGGGCGGCGGTGACCGCCGGGATGGCCGTGTCGTTCACAGGTGCTCCTTACGGTACGGACCGAGTGGGAACGCGCGCCGGCAACTGGCCGTGGCCAACGGCTGCGTGCGTCGCTTGTTGGCCCGAATGCCGACGCCTGGAAGTCGCGGTGTCGGCGGCGGGCGGGTGAGACCGGGCCGGTGGCGGTGATGCCTGTGGTGCCGGGCTCGGTGAGAGAGACCGTACGGCCCGTCGGCCGGTCGGAAACACCGTCAGCGCGCAACTTTCGGTTTCCCTAAGGGAGCGCTCACGCCGGGCTCACTTCGGTGCCCCAGAGCCCCGCGCAGCACCGCGCAGCCCCGCGCAGCACCGCCGACGATCCGCCGGATGAGCTGTTCCTTAGGCGACTTTTAGGGGATCCCGTCGCCGGAGGAATCCGCACGTCCCGCCTCGTACGATCGAACTCGCCTGGGGCCCGGGCAGGTTGAGAACGGCTTCCGCCTGCCGCCCCCGACGCGGACTTCCCCGTGGACCCGAGTGCCTGGTCCGCGTGCGGCCGGTCCCACTCCCCCTCATCGCGCCGTCACGGCCACCTGCCGGAGGTCTCACATGACTTCACGATCAGCTCACCACCGTTCTCGCGGCAGAAGCCGCCGGGTGACCAGGCTCGGGCTCGGCCTCGCCGCCGTGCTCAGCACGGGCGTCGCCCTCCTGAGCGCCTCCTTCGCCGCCACCACGCCGGCCGCCCCGCAAGCCGCGGCGCCGGCCCAGCCCAACCCGAACTGCACCATCACGGTCCCGGCCGACCCGCTCACCGCCCAGGGCCTGGCCACGCCCTACACACTGGAGGCCGGCGATCCGGCCCAGGGCGCCTGCCACGAGTCCAACGGCAACCAGTCGGCCTTCGTCCAGGCCACCGTCCTCGACCCCGCCACCGGCGCGGTCTCCGTCTACAGCCCCCTGGTCATCGACAAGGGAACCGTCCCCGCCGTGGCGCCGGTCGTCCCCGTACTGCCCGCGAACGCCGTGGTGGGGATCTGGTTCGGCTACAACGGCAACGTCCTGACCCTGGCCGGCCGGACCGCCGCCGGGAAGTGCGTCGGCGGCACGCCGGGGGGCCGGCCCTTCGGCCAGTTCGCCTACTGCAACGCCCCCGCCTTCTTCACCGCCGCCAACGCCGCCGAGACGGCCGGCAGGCTCGCGGTCCCGCCGCTGGGCACCGCCCGCGACGGCAAGCCCTGCCCGACCACGCGCGACTTCGGCGTGGTCGACCAGGACCAGAGCGACAACGTCACCACCGAGTACCTGGCCACCGCCCAGGGCACGACCGCCCAGAAGAGCGCGAAGAACCTCGCCGCCATGGGCGGCGGAGGGGCGGCGCAACCCACTGCGCTGCTCAACGGCAGCGACAACCTGCTGCTCGACAACTTCCTCGACCCCGCCCTGGGCTGCACCCCGTGGACGGCCCCCGACCTCGCCGACCCCGGCAGCAGGGTCACCTCTCTCGCGCTCGACGAACTCCAGGCCGCCAAGTTCCAGGCGGCGCCCGTCGCGATCGTTCCCCTCAGCGACCCCATGACCAACGAGAACAACCAGCAGAACCGGAACAAGACCAACCTCTACCGGGCGGGCGTCGACCAGCCCGCACTCGGCACCGCCGCCAACGGCGACCCGACCGCCTACTGCACCGACCTCACCACATTCGGCGCCCAACGCATCGATCTGGACAAGCAGTTCACCACCGCCGCCCCCTCACCTCAGGACGGCCAGAACCTCTTCGACTTCCTCACCCAGCGCCTCGCCGCCTCCGTCACCACCCTCGGCTGCCGGCAACCGACACCTACCGCCACCACCCCGAGCACCCGCCCCACCGCCGGTTCCACCCCGAGCACCCGCCCCACCGCCGGTTCCACCCCGACCGCAAGGCCCACCGCCACCGCCACCGCCACCGCGACCGCGACCGCGACCGCGACCGCGAAGCCCACCGCGACCCGGACCGCCGCGCCGAGTCCCACTCGGCCGTCCGCCACCTGCACCCCGGCACAGTTGCTCGGCGATCCCGGTTTCGAGACCGGCGACGCGTCGCCCTGGACGGCCACCCCCGCCGTGATCGACACCGGCGGGAGGCAGCCCCACTCGGGCAACTGGGAGGCCTGGCTCGGCGGCTACTTCACCCCCGCGACCGACACCCTCTCCCAGCAGGTGACCGTCCCGGCCGGCTGCAAAGCCGTCCTCGGCTTCTGGCTGCACGTCGAGAGCAACAACCCGTCCACCGGCGCGGACACCCTGACCGTCACCGCCAACTCGACCACCCTGGCCACCTACACCAACCGGGACGCCGCCGACGGCTACGTCCACAAGACCCTCGACCTCTCCGCCTTCGCAGGCCGGAAGGTGACCATCACCTTCACCGGCGTCGAGGCCACGGGCGCCGAGCAGACCAGCTTCGTGATCGACGACACCGCCCTCAACGTCTCCTGACCGGCCCGGCCGGGCATCCGCCCCCCGGTGGGCGCAGCACCCGCTGCGCCCACCGGTCCCCTGCACGAGGAAGGCCGGAGCCGTCTGCCGGACCGCTGTTTAAGGAACAGCTAAGACTCGGCTAAACTTCCCCGAACTCCCGCCCCAGCACCCCATCTGACCAGCGAAAACGCACTGCATCCGAGGCCCTGGCCGACCGGCCGCCCCGGGTGTGCCCGCCCCTGCCCGCCCACCGGTTCGAAGTCGGCTCGACCGGCTCCGCCCGTCGGCTACGGTGTGCGCCATGACGACCGTCCTCGTCGTGGAAGACGACCCCGCCATCCGCGCCTCCCTGATCGAGCTGCTGGCCGGCCATCAGCTGGTGGTACGCAGTTCCCCCGACGGATTCGGCGCGCTGCGCGAGGTCGCCCAGTGGCAGCCGGACGCGGTGGTGCTGGACCTCGGCCTGCCGGACCTCGACGGCGCCGACGCCCTGAAGATGATCCGCGGACTGTCCCAGGTCCCGGTGCTGGTCGCGACCGCGCGGGACGACGACGCCGAGATCATCAAGCTGCTCAACGCGGGCGCGGACGACTACCTGGTCAAGCCGTTCTCCGGCGGGCAGTTGCTCGCCCGGCTGACCGCCGTCCTGCGTCGCTGCGCGGGCCCGGCCCACGCCTTCGGCTCCCGGAGCGGCGGGGCCCCCGACGCGGACCGCGGGCCGCAGGTGCTGGGCGAGCTGCGGATCGACCCGCTCGCCCGTACCGTCCACCTGGCCGGCCGCGAGATCGGGCTGACCCGGCGTGAGTTCGACCTGCTGTCGTTCCTGGCGCTGAACGCCGACCGGGTCGTCTCCAAACGGCAGCTGCTCGCCGAAGTGTGGCGGCAGCCGTACGTGGACGAGCAGACCGTGGACGTCCACTTGTCCTGTCTGCGCCGGAAGTTGGGCGAGCGCGCGGCCCGCCCGCGCTTCCTGCACACGGTCCGGGGCGTCGGAGTGAAGCTGGTGTCGCCCCGGTGAGATCCGCCCTCGCCACGGTGGCGCTCGCGGTGACGGTCCTGGTCACCGTGTCGTTTCTCGTCCCGCTCGCCCTGCTGCTGCGCACCCACGTCCAGACCGAGGCGATGCTCGCCGCCGAACAGCGTGTCGACTCCGCGATTCCGCTGCTCGCACTGGACCCCGACCAGGCCGGTCTCACCGCGGCGGTGGCCCGCACCGACACCACGGGCCAGCTCTGCATCCACCTGCCCGACGGCAGCCTCCTGGGCACCACCCGGGCCGGCACCCAGCTGCTGGACCGGGCGGTACAGGGCAGGACCGCCCTGACCGGCGACGTTCCCGGAGGCCGCGACTACCTCCAGCCCGTCCTGCTGGACCACGACCAGGTCGCCGTCATCGAGGAGTTCGTGCCCGACAGCGAGCTGAACCGCGGACTGACCCGGGCCTGGACCGTCATGGCCCTGCTCGCCACGGGTCTGGTGATCGGATCGGTGCTGATCGCCGACCGGCTCGGCGCCCGTCTGGTGCGCGCCTCGCGCAAGCTCTCCCACGCGGCGGCAGCCCTCGGCGCGGGCGACCTCGCCGTCCGCGTCGAACCCGCCGGCCCGGCCGAACTCCGGGCGGTCGGCGACGCCTTCAACACCATGGCCGACCGGGTCAGGCAGCTGCTGGCGACCGAACGGGAGCTGGTCGCCGACCTGTCGCACCGGCTCCGCACTCCGATGACCGCGCTGCGCCTCGCCGCCGAACGGATCAGCCCCGCCCCGGCCGCACCCCAACTGGCGAAGGCGGTCGAACAACTGGAGGACGAACTGGACGCGATCATCGTCGCCGCCCGCACACCCCTGTCCACCAGGCCCGTCGGGACACACTCCGGCACCGGGACCGGCACGCCGGGCACCTGGCCGACCGGCCCGGCCCCGGACGAGTCCTGCCAGGTGTCCGAGGTCGCCGCCCACCGCGTCGGCTTCTGGGCCGTCCTCGCCGAGCAACAGGGCCGGGCCTGCACCTTCGAGGCGACGGACGAACCGACGCCCGTGCAGCTTCCGGGCGATCATGTCGCCGCGGTGGTCGACGCGCTGGTGGGCAACGTCTTCCGGCACACCCCCGACGGCACCCGCTTCGCCGTGAGCGTACGGCGGACCGCGCAGAGCGTCGTCCTCGTGGTCGAGGACGACGGGCCGGGCATCGCGGATCCGGTCGCCGCACTCTCCCGGGGCGCCAGCGGCGCCGGATCGACCGGCCTCGGGCTGGACATCGCGCGCAGCGCGGCCGAATCGACCCGGGGCCGCCTCCGCATCGGGGCCGGCCCGCTGGGCGGAGCACGGGTGGAGGTCGACCTCGCACTGGCGGCCGAACACCGGCGACCCCCGCGTCGCCCCTGGCGCCGGGACCGCCGCCGGGGAGCGCAGAAGCCACGCAGCCGACACGGCTGAGCCCCCCACGCAGCCGGGCCGGCCCGATCCCCGTGCACGCACGCCGCCCGGAACTCTTCCGGACGAACGCTCTACTGACAGAACGTCTCGCACTTCCGTCCACTTCGTGAACTGACCGATGATCATGTTTTCCCCACCGCCGTGATAGACCACTGGTCATGCGCCGGACCGGGTGCCCGACCCGCGGCATTCCCCGGTCTGCCCGCGGCACCCGGCCCACCTCCGCGTCCGGGACCGAGCAGCGACTGTTCGACCACATGCCTTCCCACCGGCATGCTCAGGAGTGAAAATGCCACATTCGGGAACCGCGACGATCCCGGAAGCCGATCCGGCCGACCGAATCCCAGGCCGCCCGCAGCCGGACGAGCCCACCCCCACCCGTCCGGCGCGCCACCACCGGGAAGCCGTGTCCGCGTACGCCAGGACGTGCTGCGCCGACGGCCGCGCCGCCCAGGAGCTCGCCGACGACGCGTGGCAGCGAGCGGCGAAAGCCGGTGGCTCCAGCGGCGACCCGGTGCCGAGCCGCCTGCGCCTGCTGGCCGAGGTGACCAGGGCGGCGGCCGAGTGGGTCGACACGGGACGCGAACCGGAACTGAGCCCGGCCTTCACCGCCTGGCTCACGAGGCTTCCCCGGCCCGACGACGCGGACGCGTCGACGCCGCCGAGGGGTGCGGACGCGTCGGCGCCGCCGGGGGGCGCGGACGCGTCGGCGCGCGCGGCACTCGCCGCGGCGGAAGCGGACTCGCTCATCCTGGCCGCTTTCGAAAGCCTGCCCGCCGCACAGCAGGAAGATCTGTGGCGGCACCTCGACGACACCACCGGACCGCCCGCCCCGCACACCGACAGCCCCGCCGGGCGTCGCCTCCAGGACGCCTGCCTCCAGGCATACGCCTCCCGCGCTCCTCAGCGCTCCTGCCGGCACCTGGCCGCACGACTCGGCGACCACGTCCGCCACGCCGGCGGCGGCGAGGCCGGGGAACTCGACCGCCACCTGGCGGGGTGCGCGAGCTGCCGGAGTCTGCGGGCGGACCTGGACGCCATTCGCACCTGGCAGCGACCCGTTCTGCTGAGGGCGCTGGTGCTGTGGGAAACGGCCGCGCCATCGTCATCGGCCCCCGCACCCGTACCCGCGCCCGCACCCGGGCCCGCGCCCGCGCCCGAACCCGCGCTCGCGCAGCAACCCCCGGACCAGCCCAGCGGTCGGGAATCCGACGACGCCGCGCCCGTCGCCCCCGACCGCAGCCGACGCCTGCGCCGGCCGACGCGCGCCGATGGCCGCACCGGCCGACGCCTGCTCATACCCCTTGCTTCGGCCGCCGCCGGCGCCATCGCCGCGCTCGCCATCGCCGGCCTCCTACTCAGCACGGTGGAGGGGGCCGGCGAACACCCCCTGCCGGTCGACGCCCCGACCCTGTCCGCCGCCGCCAGGACGCTGCCGGCTCAGGGCTTCGACGGCGAGTCGCCGGAAATCGGCTCGGCCGCGATGGCCACCGCTTCGCCTGCCGCCTCCCCCTCGGCCGCCGCCTCCCCCTCGCCCGCGGCGCCCACCGGCACCCCCGTAGCTGCCGCGCGACCGGCAGCCGCCACCTCGGTCGACACCACCCCGCCCCCCGCACCACCGGTCGCCGCCGGGCTTCCGCTCGTCAACCACAGCTCGGGGCTCTGCATCGGCCTCGCGACCAGCACCCAGGCCACCGGCCCCGTTCAGCTCCAGCTCCAGCAGTGCACCGGCCAGGCCGCCCAGCACTGGCAACGGCTACCGGCCGAACAGGACAGCTACCAACTGCGCAACACGGCCACCGGAACCTGTCTCGACGGCACCACCGCGGGCGGAAACAACGTCACCGTCACCCTCCGGACCTGCCGGTCCGAGGCGGAACGCGCCGAGCAGCTCTGGCGGTTCGCGCCCGACGCCCAGGAGGGCACCTTCCGCCTCCTGTTCGTCCCACGAGTCCCCGCCAGCGACTACTCCGCACACCTGCTGGGCCCGCAGGACTGGCCGAAGGCGGACCCCCCGCACCCGGGATCGCTGCTGGTGCACCTGCCGGACTACTACAACTCCGCCAGCTTCGTCTTCACCATGGGCTGACCCGTACCGCCCCGGCTACGCCTGCCCGGTCCGCCCGGCGAAGTCCAGGACGGTGACGGAGAGACGGCGGGTGGCCAGCGGCGGGACGGCCATGGCCAGTGGCAGCAGGACACCGAGCGGTCCCCGGCCGCCGGTCGGCCGGACGTCCCGCACGCCCACCACCGCCGGACTCGCGGTGCGGAGCTTGTCCCGCTCGTCCGCGTCCATCGCCCACGGCATCGGCGGCACCCGGTACCCGTGGAGGCGCAGCCTCCCCCTCACGGTGAGCCGGCCGAACCAGCGCGGCACGGCGTCCAGCACGAGCGAGCCGCCCGGGAAGCGCTCCGCGCAGTCCGCGATCAGGGACCTCACCCGGGCCGGCGGCAGGTACAGCAGGAGTCCCTGGGCGCAGAGCAGCACCTCGCGGTCACGGTCCACCTCGTCGGCCCACCCCAGGTCGGTGGCGTCGGCGGCCAGGTAGCGCTGACGCGGGCCTGGCGGCAGCAGCTTCTCGCGCAGCGCCACCATCTCCGGCAGGTCCACGCTCAGCCAGCGGGCCCGCCCGTTGTCGACCCGCCAGTACTGGGTCTCCAGGCCGTCCCCCAGGCAGACCACGGTGCCGCGCGGCTCCCGGGCCAGGAAGTCCGACACCTCGCGGTCGAAGCAGCCCACCCGCAGGGCCTGGAGCTGGGCCTGGATGCCGCTGGCCCCGAACCGCTCCGCGAAGGGGTAGTCGAGCCGGTCGACCAGCTCGACGGCCTTGGGATCGTGGAGCACCCCGTCCGGCCGGCGCGCCTCCAGCGCCCGGTACCACAGCGTCCACAGCGCCGTCTCAGGCACCTGCTCCAACTCCGGCCGTTCCCCGCCGCCGCTCATACCGACTCCTCCGTGGACAACCCCGGCCGCCCGAACCCGCCGATTCTGACACCCGTCCCGCGGCCCCCTTCCCCGCGACGCGCCGTCAGGACCCGAGCCAGGCCGGGGTCGGGTCCCCGCTACGGCCGGGCCGGGCCGGTGGCGTCCGCGGAGGGGCGGCGGGTGGCGGCCCAGGCCGCCTCGATCATTCCGAAGATCTCGTCCAGCGCGGCATCCGGATCGGGCGCCTCGCGGGCCAGCGAGTAGGCGTCGATCACGAACCTGGCGATCGCCCGGCTCGCCGTCGCGCCCCGCGACAGCTCGGGATCGGCGGCGATGGCCACCGCCAGCGACTCCGCGTGGCGCAGCCGCATCGACTCCTCATACTCCCGCAGGGCGGGCGATTCGTCGATCATGCGCCAGATCGGGGCGGCGCCGTCCGCGGTGCAGTGCCGGACGAGGGCCTGGATCTCGCGGCGCAGCGCGGGGATCAGCGGCTCGTGCGACGCCCGGCCGGTGACCGCCCGGGTGAGGCGCTGCTCGAAGTCGTCGTCCCGCTCGAACACCAGGGCCTCTTTCGAGGCGAAGTGGGAGAAGAGCGTGGTGACGGCCACGTCGGCCTCGGCGGCCACGTCACGGATTCCCACCGCCTCGTACCCGCGGTCCAGGAAGAGCCGGAGGGCGGTGTCGGCGATCTTCTGGCGGGTCGCGGCTTTTTTGCGCTCACGGCGGCCGGACGGCTCGGTCATGGCATGACCCTAGCAGGTACGAAACAACAACGGTTCCAAAACACTAACGGTTAGTGTTACGGTCCGTGGCATGAAGAAAGTGAACTTCGCCGAGTTCGGCGGTCCTGACGTTCTGCACCTCATCGACGCCGACGAGCCCCACGCGGGCCCCGGCCGGATACGCATCGCCGTACGGGCGGCGGGCGTGAACCCCGTCGACTGGCGGATCCGCGAAGGCCAGAAGCTGGGTGCCCATCCGACCGTTCTCCCCTCCGGGGTCGGACAGGACGCCGCGGGGGTGGTGGACGAGGTCGGCGAGGGCGTCGAAGGGGTCGAGATCGGAGACCGCGTCTTCGGCGAAGGCTCCGACACCTACGCCGAGTTCGCAGTGCTGTCGGCCTGGGCCCGCATGCCCGAGGGCCTGACCTTCGAAGAGGCCGCCGGGTACCCCTCCGTGGTGGAGACCGCGCTGCGCATCATCCGCGAGGTCGGCGTACAGCCCGGACAGACGCTGCTGGTCAGCGGCGCGTCGGGCGGCGTCGGCTCAGCGGTGCTGCAGATCGCCCGCGACCGCGGCATCACGGTGATCGGCACGGCCGGGGCCGCCAACCAGGACTACCTGCGCAGCCTGGGCGCCGTCCCCACGACGTACGGCGAAGGCTGGGTCGACCGGGTACGGCAACTCGGCCGCATCGACGCCGCCCTCGACCTGGCCGGCTCGGGCGTGATCCGCGAACTCGTCGACCTGACCGGGGACCCGCGGAAGGTGATCACCATCGCCGACCTCGGCGCACCCGACCACGGCGTCCGCTTCTCCGGCGTGGCCGGGAGCGTAACGGCGGCCCTCTCGGTGGCCGCCGACCTCATCTCGCGCGGAAGGCTCCACATCCCGGTCGAGAAGACCTACACGCTCGCCGAGGCCGCAGCCGCCCACCTCGACAGCCAGGCCGGCCACACCCGCGGACGCCGGGTCATCATCCCCTGATCCCCGCACGCCCCTCCCGGCCGCATGCCGCCCACCCCACCCACTGCGCGGCATGCGGCCACCCCTCCCCGAGACGCGACCCGCGCCCGCCCCTCCGCGCAGCCGAAGTCGATCACCCGCCCTCTCGCGCCACCCCAGGCCGGCCCCAACACCAGCCACAGCCGCGGCTCGTGCCTCCTGATCGCCCACCAGCCGCCAGCAGCCCAATCCCGACGCTTGGCGACTCACCCGGACATGTGGACCACCCCAGGCCGCCAGGCCGCCCGCGCGAGAAGTCGGCCACCACCATGGTCCGGGGCGGCCCTCGCGAGCCGGAAGCCCCCGACGCCCCAACCGGACGAGAGAACCCCGCAACCAGCGACGACCTACACCGCCGGACCCACGGGCCAACCGGCTGACAGCACCAGAAGTCGGCCACACCGACTTCTCACACCAACCCAGAGCCCCCGGCACTCCAAACGCACCAGAAAACCCCCGCAACCAGCGACAACCACGCTGCCAGACCCCACACCACCAGACCGCCCGCGCGAGAAGTCGGCCACACCGACCTCTCGCGCCGGCCCGAACCGCGCCAGCCACCACCATGGTCCGCGGCCCCCGGGACTCAGAAACCCCCGACACCCCAACCGGACAAGAGAACCCAACAACCAGCAACGACCTACACCGCCGGACCCACGGGCCAACCGGCTGACCGCACCAGAAGTCGGCCACACCGACTTCTCACACCAACCCGAACTACGCCTGCCACCACCGCTACACCAACCCAGCGCCCCCGGCGCTCCAAACGAATCAGAAAACCCCCGTAACCAGCGACAACCACGCTGCCAGACCCCACATCACCAGACCGCCCGCGCGAGAAGTCGGCCACACCGACTTCTCGCGCCGGCCCGGACCGCGCCTGCCACCACCGTGCTCCGCGGCCCTCGGGACTCGGAAACCCCCGACGCCCCAACCGGACGAGAGAACCCAACAACCAACGACGACCTACGGTGCCGGACCCACGGGCCAACGGGCCAACGGGCCAACGGGCCAACGGGCCAACGGGCTGACCGCAGCAGAAGTCGGCCACGTCGACTTCTGCTGCGGGCGCCGTCCTTGGCGGTCGCGGCTGCGGCTTGCGCCGGTCCGGTCGGGCGGGCGGGCAGGGGCGTCAGGGGCGGGGCGCCCGGCTGGTACACGTTGGAGTGCGGGGGATCATCGTCTGGCCGGACTGAGGTAACGGACGGTCGGGAGGGTGGGCAGGGCTATGGCCGCGCCGGCCGCCGGTACGGCGGCGGGGCCGGAGCCCGAGAGGACGAGGCCACCGAGGGCACCGGTACGGCGGCGGGGCCGGGGCCCGAGAGGGCGAGGCCGCCGAGGGCGCCGGCGACGGCCACGCCGAGGAACTGGGCGGAGAAGTGCAGGCCCAGGGCTTGGGCGCGTTGGGTGGGGGCCGGGCGGGTCTGCTGGCTGGTGCCGCCTGACCACCAGGCGCAGCCGAAGGCGGACATCAGCGGGAAGGAGACGACCGTGGCCACCAGCGGCAGGCGGGACACGGTGGTGACGGCCAGCGCTGCCAACAGGTCGGCGATCAGGGTGAGGGCGCCGCGCAGGACGGGGCCGACGCCGTGGCCGGTGATGAGGCGGCTGACGGCTCGTCCGGCGAGCAGGCCGCCGGCATCGAAGACGATCATCAGCGCGGCCATGCCGTGGCTGCCGAGTTCGGTGGCCCGTGCGCCACCGGATCCAGGTAGGTGTAGTGCGGCGCAGCAGGTCGAGGTGTCCGCCGGGGGACGACGGGCAGGCCGGTCCGGGCGGGGACGGCGGTGACCACCGCGAGGAGGGTCACGAACCAGAGCGAGGCGCGCCAGCCGAGCGCCGAGCCGATGACGGTGCCGATCGGGGCACCCAGGGTGAGTGCCACCGCGTTGCCGCCCCGCCCGCGGTCACCGAGATCGCCCTGGGCAGTTCCCCGGGGGCGCAGAGCGCGGCCGGGGTGGCGGCGGGGCCGCGAAGAGGGAGGCGTCGAGGGCGGCGAGCGCCCGGGCGACGGTCAGCACCGCTGAGTCGGGTACCACCGCAGTGAGCGTGGTCGCGGCGTCGAAGGACAGGGCAGCCCCCAACAGGAGCCGCCTGGAGGGGACTTGGTGAAACAGGCCGATCAGCGGCGGTCGGGCCAGGGCGTACACGAGCGCCGTCGGCAGCGGGTCCGTCGAGCCAGCCAGCAGGATGTTGCCGTACCGGCGCCCACGAAAGCCTCGCACCACTTCCTGCCCGGCTGCGCACCGACGAGTTCGACGAGCGCTTCCCGGGTAGGACCGGCGCGGCCCCAACCGGCGCGGACCGGGCGGGCGGTGGCCGCTGCCCGCCTCAGCCGACGCTGAAGGCGCCGTCCGGTGGGGGCGGGGAGTCGGTGGCGTCCGCGTCGGTGACCGGGGCGGTCCGGCCGACCAGGGCGGCCAGTTCGTCGCCCGCGGTGAGCCGGGCCGGGAAGATGTCGCCCGCCAGCAGGCGGGTCAGTTCGGCGGTCGGCAGCGGCTCCGTCGAGCCGGCCAGCAGGATGTTGCCGTACCGGCGTCCGCGCAGCACCGGCGCCTCGGCGACCAGGAGGACGTACGGGAACACCGCCCGCACCGTCGCCGCCTGCGCCTTGGCGAAGGCCAGCGGCGGGCCGTCCGCCAGGTTGGCGGCGTAGCAGCCGCCGGGGCGCAGGGCGGCCGCGGCCAGCCGCAGGAACTCCACCGAGGTGAGGTGGGCCGGGGTGCGGGAGCCGTGGAAGACGTCCGCGATCACCAGGTCCTGCGAGTCGGCTGGGGTGGCGGCCAGTGCGGCCCGGGCGTCGCCGACCGTGGCGGTGATGTCCGCGCCGGGGCCCTGCCAGGGCAGGTGTTCGGCGACCAGGTCGAGCAGCGGCCCGTCCACGTCCACCACCCGCTGGCGCGAGCCGGGGCGGGTCGCGGCCAGGTAGCGCGGCATGGTGAGGGCGCCGCCGCCCAGGTGCAGCACGTCCAGCGGACGGCCGGCGGGGGCGAGGGCGTCGGCGAGGTGGCCGATCCGCCGGGTGTACTCGAATTCGAGGTGGGTCGGGTCGGTGAGGTCGACGTACGACTGCGGGGTGCCGTCGAGGGTGAGCAGCCAGCCGCCGTCGCGGTCGATGTCCGGCATCAGCTTGGCGAAGCCGAGGTCGGTGGTCCGCCCGACCGGCACCGGCTCGTCCGTCACGCGTTCTCCCCGACCGGCCGGACGTCCAGGTGGGCGGCGAGCCAGTGGTCCAGCTCGGCGAACACCTTGGTGCGGGCCGCCTCGCCGGAGAGCACCAGGTCGTGCATGCCGCCCTCGATCCGGACCACCGTGACGTGGCGGCCGAGCTTCGGGCCCTGCGCGGCGATGTCGTCGGCCCGCAGCACGGCGTCGGCGTGGTGCAGGGCGTTGTGCCAGGTGGTGGTGGAGATCGACCTGGCCGAGGCCATCAGCAGCACCGGCACGTCGATGCCCAGCCCGAGCCGCAGCTGCCGGTGCCCCTGGTGGATCGCGGCCAGCCAGCCCGCGTACAGCGGGAAGCCCTCGGCGGGCTTGAGCCGGAGGTCGAAGTCCCACTCACCCTTGTGGTCCCGGTGCAGGCTGTGGGTGTAGTGCGGGTTGAGCGAGGAGGGCAGGATCCGGGTCGGCTTCAGCCGCGCGATCGCCGTCACCACCGGGCCGCCGGCGGTCCGCACGGCCGCTCCGGCGGGCATCGACAGGAACGGGCTGTTCAGGAACAGCCCGTCCACCACGCCCCGCCCGGCCCGGCGACCCGCCCACAGGGCGCCGACCAGGCCGCCGGTGGAGTGCCCGTTCAGCAGCAGCTGCCGGTGGCCGTCGACCTCCCGGATGATCCGGACCGCCTCGTCGATCTCCTCGTCGTACTCGGCGAGGCTCCGGACGAAGTTCGGCGAATGGTGCGGCCGCAGCGAGCGCCCGTACTTGCGCAGGTCCAGGGCGTAGAAGGAGAAGCCGAGCGCGGCGTAGTGGTCGGCCAGGTTGGTCTGGAAGAAGTAGTCGTTGTACCCGTGGATGTACAGCACGGCCCGCTCGGCGCCCGGTACCAGCCGCCGCACGAGGGTCGCGCAGACCGCCCCCTCGTCGTCCGGCCGCAGCTCCAGCTCCGCCGCCTCGTAAGGGGCACCCAGGATGTCTTCCCGAAACTCCATCTGCCGCCGCACCCGTTCCTCCGCTCCGCCCGCCGCCAGGGCGGGTGACCACCCGTTCCGCCCCGACCATACCGGCCGGTAGCTCCGGGCCGCGCGGCGACGTCCGCGCGGAGCCGCTCGCCGTCGCCTGCCGTGCCCCTGACCAGGGTAGCCGCGCGCCTGCCGGCCGCTTCACGTGCGCCTGCTGTGCGCCGGGGGTCGTGTGGAACGCTGCCCGGACGGACACGGCGAGTTGGGAGAACAGATGGATTCATCGCTCTACCGGTCGGCCTCCGAGGCGATCGCGGCCCCGCCGGAGACCTTGGCGTACGTGGCCGGGTTCGACCGGTCGGCGCAACGGCCGGACGCCCTGCTCACCGTCGACACCGACCCGGAGTCGGCGAGCTACGGAAAGGTACTCAACTTCGCCGAACTTCCCACCCTCGGTGACGAGTTACACCACTTCGGGTGGAACGCCTGCTCCAGCGCGCTGGCGCACGCCTGCCACGAGAACCCGGAGCGGCGGTACCTGCTGCTGCCCGGGCTGCGGTCGTCGCGGCTGCACGTGATGGACACCCGTCCGGACCCGGTCCGGCCCCGGCTGGTCAAGACGGTGGAGGCCAAGGAGCTCGCGGCGAGGGCGGGCTACTCGCGCCCGCACACCCTGCACTGCGGCCCGGACGGCGTCTTCCTGTCCTGCCTCGGGGCCGGGGACGGCGGCGACGGGCCCGGCGGGGTGGCGCTGCTCGACCACACCACCTTCGACGTGCTGCGCCCCTGGGAGACCGAGCGCGGGCCGCAGCTCTTCGCCTACGACGTCTGGTGGCACCTCGGGACGAACGTCGGGGTGACCAGCGAGTGGGGCACCCCGTGGATGGTCGAGGACGGCGTGCTGCCCGAGCAGCTGCTCCGCCGCAAGTACGGGCACGCGCTGCACTTCTGGGAGCTGGACTCCGGGCGGCACCTCCAGCGGGTCGATCTCGGGGACCAGTACCAGATGGTGCTGGAGCTGCGCCCGGCGCACGACCCGCACGCGGAGTGGGGGTTCGCCGGGGTGGTGGTGAACGTCGAGGACCTCTCCTCCTCGGTGTGGCTCTGGTACCGGGAGGGCCCGGCCTTCACCGCGCGCAAGGTGATCGAGATCCCGGCCGAGCCCGCCTCCGCCGACGAACTGCCGCCCGCGCTGCGGCCGTTCGGGGCGGTGCCGCCGCTGGTGACGGACATCAACCTGTCGGTGGACGACGGTTGGCTGTACGTGTCGGCCTGGGGCACCGGCGAGTTGCTCCAGTACGACGTCTCGGACCCGTTCCACCCCCGGCTCGCCTCCTCGGTGCGCCTGGGCGGGGTCGTCGCCCGGACGCCGCACCCGGCCGAGCCGGGGCGGCCGCTGAACGGGGCACCCCAGATGGTGGAGATCAGCCGGGACGGGAAGCGGCTCTACCTCACCAACTCCCTCTACGGCGCCTGGGACGACCAGTTCTACCCGGACGGCATCGACCCCTGGCTGGTCAAGCTGGACGCCGACCCGGTCGACGGCGGGCTGAGCATCGACGAGCGCTTCTTCCCGCACGGCGCCGACTTCCGGGGGCTGCGCGTCCACCAGACCCACCTGGCGGGCGGCGACGCCTCCTCGGACTCCTACTGCTACCGGTAGGAGGAGGCCGGCGGGCTACCGGGAGAGCGCCTGGTCGTACCTCACCCGCGCCAACGGCAGCCCGGCCGCCAGCAGTTCGGTCCGCACCGAGGCGACCATCCCGGCCGGCCCGCTGACGCAGGCCAGGTGCTCGCGCCAGTCCCCGGCGGCGGCGACGGTGTCGGCGAGGCGGCCGACCGTCACCGGGGTGAGCGCCAGCCAGGGTTTGTGCAGGCCGAGTTCGGAGAGCGCGTGCCAGTCGTAGAGGTCGGCCCGGTCGCGGGCGCCGACGAAGAGGTGGACGCGGCGGCCCGGCGGGCGGTGGAGGGCCTGCTGTTCGACGATCGCCTTCATCGGGGCGAGACCGGTTCCGCCCGCGACCAGCAGCAGGTCGCGGGCAGAGTCGCGGTCGAAGCCGTCGCCGTCCCCGTCGCCGCCGCGGTCGCCGTCGCGGTCGCCGCCGCCGTCGCCCTCGGGCAGCAGGCTGCCGCGCGGCGGGCCGAGCCGCAGCCGGTCGCCGACGGCGGTGCGCTCGACCAGGGCCGCGCTGACACCGCCGGGACCGGTGCGGCGGACGTGGAACTCCAACTCGTTGTCGCCGCGCGGGGCGCAGCCCATCGAGTACTGCCGCCAGGTGTGCGGCAGCGCGGGGTGTTCGACGGTACCGTACTGGCCGGCCCGGTACGGGTACGGCTCGCCGGTGCGCACCCGCAGGACGGCGAGGTCGGGGCGGCGGCGCTCGTGGCCGGTCACCAGGGCGTGCCAGTAAGGGGGTTCGGCGAGCGCGGACTCGGCGCCGGCGACCATCGCGCCGACGGCGAAGCGCAGCATCCGTACCCAGGCGGCTTCCAGGGCCTCGGTCCAGTGCTCACCGGCCCGGTGGCGGATCGCGGCGCACAGGGCTTCCTCGAAGGCCTCGAAGTGGACCGGGCGGACGCCCAGCTTCCGGTGGTCGCGGCCGAGCCCGCGGAGCATCCGGGCCAGTTCGACGGGCTGGTGGAGGTGGTCGATCAGGTGCTGGAAGACGCGTTCCAGATGGGCCTGCTGGAACTCCATCGAGGCGGGGAAGAGCGCGCGCAGGTACGGTCGGCGGCGGAACATGACCGCGTAGAGGTGGTCGATCAGCTCCGGGAGCGGGGCGACCAGGTCGAGGTCGCGCCGGATCAGGTGCTGGTCCCCGACGCCGTCGTAGCCGTCGTGACCGGCGAAGCCGGGACCGTCGGAACCTGGTCCGTCGGAACCTGGACCGTCGGAGACGTCGTCGGCGGAGACCTCCGACGGCGAGGTGGGGGTGAGGAGTTGGCGCCGCAGTCGCATCGCGTGGTGGCGGGCGATCAGGCGGTCGTACTCGGCGGTGGTGGCGGCGGCCTTGCTGCTGTTGTCCATGACCGGCCCAGTCAACCGCCGCCCGCCGCGCGCCGGAAGGGCCGATGGGCCCGGAGGGACCCGGGACCATCGGCCCTCGGTGGAACGCCGAACCGGCGAACCGAACCGCTACCGGTTCTGCTCGGCGACCCGATCGGCCCGATCGGCCCGATCGGCCTGGTCGGCCTGGTCGGCGGCCGACGCCCGGTCCGCCGCCGACGCCCGGAGTTCGGTGGCGTCCCAACTCGCCAGCAGCCGCAGGGATTCGGCGGACGCCGAACCGGGCTCGGCATGGTAGGCGACCAGCACCTGGTCGGCGTCCCCGGCCGGGCGCAGCGTCTCGTACTGGAGGCTGAGCGGCCCGACCACCGGGTGGTGCAGGCGCTTGGTGCCGTGGCCCTTGTCCTGGATCCGGTAGGTGGCCCAGAGGCTGCGGAACTCCTCGCTCTTGACGGAGAGTTCGCCGACCAGCGAGGCGAGGGCCCGGTCGTCCGGGTAGAGTCCGGCGTCCAGCCGCAGCAGGCCGACGACGTCGCAGGCCTTGGTCTCCCAGTCCTCGAAGAGCTCTCGGGCGGCCGGGTCGAGGAAGACGTGCCAGGCCATGTTGCGCTGCTCCGGCGGCATCGCGGCGAAGTCCCCGAGCAGGGCGGCGCCCAGCCGGTTCCAGGCGATGATGTCCAGCCGCCGTCCGAGCACGTACGCGGGCACGCTCTCCATGGTGTCGAGCAGTTGCTGCAGCGCGGGCCGCACCCGCTGGGGGCGGGTGGGACCGGTGCCGCCGGGGCGGCGGCGGGCGGGCTTGGTGAGCCGGCCGAGGTGTTCGCGCTCGGCGGGGCCCAGGCGCAGCACCCGGGCGATGGCGTCCAGCACGGCGGCGGAGACGTTCTCGCCGTGGCCCTGTTCGAGCCGGGTGTAGTACGCCGTGCTGACTCCGGCGAGCTGGGCCAGCTCCTCGCGCCGCAGCCCGGGCACCCGTCGGCGGGTGGTGCCGGCCGGCAGGCCCACGTCCTCGGGCCGCAGCCGGGCGCGGCGGGATCGGAGGAACTCGCTGAGTTCGGTGCGCTGGTCCATGAGTGCAGTATGCGGGCCGGAGCGGGCGCCGGGGCACGGACGAGGGTGATACTGCCGTGCGTAGGTTCCCCGGTCGTACGTTCCGTTTTCGTGCGATGAACAATGATCTGGTTGGGCCCGCCGACCCGCCGCAGTCTGATGGGCATGACGAACGAGACGCCCCAGAGCACGGCCCCCGCTACCACCCCCGCTACCACCGCTACCACCCCCGCCGCAGCCACCCGCACCGTCGCCGCCTACGCGGCCCAGCGGCCGAAGGCCCCGCTGGCGAAGACCACCGTCACCACCCGGGCCGTCGGCGAGCACGACATCGTGATCGACATCAAGTACTCCGGCATCTGCCACTCCGACATCCACCAGGTCGGCGAGGACTGGGGCCCCGGGATCTTCCCGATGGTCCCGGGCCACGAGATCGCCGGCGTGGTCGCCGAGGTCGGCCCGGGCGTGACCCGCTGGAAGGTCGGCGACCGGGTCGGCGTCGGCTGCTTCGTCGACTCCTGCCGGGAGTGCGACAACTGCCGGGCCGGCCTGCAGCAGTACTGCACCGGCGAGGGCGGGATGGTCTTCACCTACAACGCCACCGGCAAGGACGGCCGGCCCACCTACGGCGGCTACGCGGCCGAGCTGGTCGTGGACGAGGCGTACGCGCTGCGCATCCCCGACGCGCTGCCGCTGGACGCCGCCGCGCCGCTGCTGTGCGCGGGCATCACCCTGTACTCGCCGCTGGCCCACTGGGGCGCCGGCCCGGGCCGGAAGGTCGCGATCGTGGGCCTGGGCGGGCTCGGCCACATGGGCGTGCAGCTCGCCCACGCGATGGGCGCGGAGGTCACCGTGCTCAGCCAGTCGCTGCGCAAGCGTGAGGACGGCCTGCGGCTCGGCGCGGACCACTACCGGGCCACCTCCGACCCGGCGACCTTCGAGGAGCTCGCGGGCAGCTTCGACCTGATCGTCAACACCGTCTCCGCCGATCTCGACCTGACCGCCTACATCGGCCTGCTGCGCACCGACGGCACCATGGTGCAGGTCGGCATGCCGGAGAAGCCGGTCTCGGTGCACCCGTTCCCGCTGGCCCTCGGGCGCCGTTCGCTGGCGGGGTCGGCGATCGGCGGGCTGCCGGAGACCCAGGAGATGCTGGACTTCTGCGCCGAGCACGGCATCACCGCGCAGATCGAGCTGATCCGGGCCGAGCAGATCAACGAGGCGTACCGGCGGGTGCTGGACGGCGACGTCCGGTATCGCTTCGTGATCGACGCCTCGACCATCTGACCGCAGGTCCGCAGGTCCTTCCGTCCGCCGGTCCGCGAAGGGTCCGGCGGACGGCCGGAACGCCCCGCGCAACCGGTGCTCTCCCACCACCGGTTGCGCGGGGCGTTGCCGATGACTCCCGCCGGCCGTCAGACCCCGGCCCCCGCCGCCCGGCGCTGCGCGCGCCGGTCCTCCCGCCGCTGCCGCCCACGGCGCAGCGGCTGGTCGGGCAGCCACCCGAAGGTCAGGCAGGCGCCGACCACCCCGAGCAGCATCCCGATCAGGAACCCGCCGAGGTTGGAGGTCACCCAGCTGGCCAGCGAGGCGAGCACCGCGAGGATGGAGTAGAACAGCCGCTGCGTCGGGTTGAACAGGATCAGCAGCCCGCACAGCAGCATCACCGAGGGCACCAGGTACCCCGCCAGCCCCACCAGCGAGATGTGCAGCAGGAGGGGCAGCGGGGCCCACAGCGTGAACAGGATCTCGGCGCCGCCGAGCGTCACCAGCAGCCCGCCCCAGAACGGTCGTCGGCCCCGCCAGTCGCGCCTGACCGGACCCGCGGGGCTCGCGGGCGCGGCGGTCGGAGCGGACGCTTCGGACGCAGCGGGAGCTGCGGCGGGGCCCGCGGCGGGAGCGGGGCCCGCGGCGGGGGCGGTGGCCGCGGCGGGGGTGGCGGCCGTCCCCTGGGCCGTCACCGCCTCGGCCCGCGCCACGGCGCCCTCGCCGGTCGCGGCCGGCTCCGGTACGGACTCCGCCATGCTCAGCAGCCCTTGGAGCTGAAGCTCAGCCGCAGGTTGGGCAGTCTGAACCCGACGGCGGTGCTCGCGTAGTTGTGCTGGTTGAGGTGGGTCAGCTGGACGTGGTCGGCCTGCTGGCCGAAGACGCCCTTGCCGCCCTTGCCGACGTCGCCGGCCTTGGTGTACGTGCTGGCGTCGCCGCCGATCTCGATGTTCTTGAACTCCGCGTCGCCGGACAGCAGATCGGAGTCGGTGGTGAGGTCGGAGGCGGACACCGGGGTGCCCTGGTCACCCGCGCGGATCACCAGGTTGACGCCACCGAGGTCGACGCTCTGGCACAGGTTGGTGATCTCGGCGGTCTTGATCGCCGACACCGCGACCAGCACCTGGCCACCGGTACGGCCCTGGTTGGGGCTGCCCGGGATCATGTGGTCCAGCGAGCCGAACTGGGCGAAGCCGTCGCCGTCGAGCCTGTCGGCGGTGATGGTGAACGGCATGCCGGAGATGGAGAACTGCGCGGCGAGCACGCCCTGGGCGGTGAGGGTCATCAGGATGCCCCCGACGGCGACGGCCGGTACGGCCATCAGGGCGGTGCGCTTGATCCGTACCCGGCCTCTTCTGGTCCCGGTCGGCGTCGGGGTCTCCGCCGCGACGGCGGCGTCCTCGGACATGGCCATGTGTGCTCCCTGTGGATGGAAACGGGTGTGCAGGCACTGGCACGTTGCCCTGGCGCGGACAGCGTTGAGCGCGTCCCGGTCGGGCCGTCCGCCGCTCGGCGGCGGGGTGTCCCGGTCGGGGCGCGGTGAGTAACTGGAAGCTACTGCCCGGTAGTTGCGCGGTCAATACGGGTGCACGAAGGATCTTCACCGATCCTCGACGCGAGCCGCCGGTCCGCCTCGGCCGGCCCGAGGAAGGGCGCCAGGCAGAACATGCCCAACACCGGTAGCAGCTCCGGCAGTTGATCGGTGCGACCGGAGGCGATCCGCCGGTAGATCGCGCTGTACACACCGCCCACCACCGCGTCCACCATCTCCTGCACCCCGACACCGCCGGGAAGTTGGGGAACCTCGGCGAAGAACGCCCGGAAGCGGGTGAGGAGTTGATCGCGCTCGCGCCGACCGGCGGACCCGACCGCCTCGATCTCGATCACCGCCATGGTCGCGAAGGACGGTGTCCCGGACAGGAGTTGGAGCATCGCGCCGAGCGCCTCCCGGATCCCCGCGCACCAGTCGGATTCGGCCGCGAAGGCCGCCGCCATCCGCCGGATCACCACCCCGGTGCCGAACCGGTGCGCGGCCAGGAAGGCGTCCTCCTTGCCGCTGAACAGCTCATAGAAGACCGGCCTGGTCACCCCGGCCGCCCGGCAGATGTCGCTGACCGTCGCGTGCTGGTAGCCGCGTTCGGCCACCGTCCGGACCAGCCCGTCCAGCAGCCGTTCGCGCTGGGTCGCGGCGACCACTCCGGCGGGCTGCCGGCGCGGGCCCGGCTTGATCGACCTGGCCGGATCACGGCCGGCCCTGGCACCCGGCAGGAGGAGCACGTCGGAACTCCGGAGGGGCTTGGGATCCATCACCAACTCCTGTGGCCTGTATTGACATTGACGCAACACCCGGTTTACAACACTGCCAGGTTTCCAACCGGTTGTTGCGCAGGCCACCACCGGCCGAATCCGACACCGCTGCACGGCACGCAACACCGCCGACCGCACGAGCGGGCCCGTGGCGCCGGGCCCGCCCCCGGTGCCCGTCCGCCGGCCCGCACCCACTCGCGCTCCGCCGGAGCTGCGGTTCGCCGTGCACCTCCCCCGTCGTGCGCACCACCACACCCGCGCGACGGGGATTCCCCCACCCGTCCCCGGACGGAGAGAGGCACCCTCATGCGCATCCGTCGCACGCTCGCAGCCGCATCCCTCGCCGCCATCGCCCTCACCGGTGCCGCCGTGGCACCCGCCCAGGCCTCCGCCGCCGCCGTCCTGACCCAGGGCAGCGCGAGCGGCCCGGCCATCGCCGTCGGCGACACCCTGGTCGCCAACCTCGCCCCCGGCACCGCCGCCACCTTCACCGACGGCCCCGGCAGCACCAACGGCGTCAGCTGTGCCAACTCCTCGTTCTCCGCCACCGTGACGTCCAACCCGTCCGCCCCCGGCAGCGCGACCGAGCAGCTCAACAGCCAGTCCTTCGACTCCTGCAGTTCCAGCGTCTTCGGCGTGATGAGCGTGCAGAGCGTCACCGCCACCAGCCTGCCCTACACCAACACGGTCACCTCCGGCTCCGGCACCAACGTGTCGCTCAACGGCACCGGCGCCGGCCCGGTGGGCATCACGGTCGTCCTCAACACCCTTCTGGGTACCGTGAGCTGCGTCTACCAGAGCCCCAGCGGCATCACCGGCTCCACCTCGAACACCGACAACAGCATCAGCTTCTCCAACCAGCCCGCCAACCTGGTCTCCGGTCCCGGCCTGTGCTTCTCGACCGGCTACTTCAGCGCCACCTACGGCCCGGTCACCGACACCTCGGTCGCCGGCGGCCCGGTCCTGTACGTCAACTGACGCCCGGGGCCACCGCTCCGCATCCGAGCGGCGTACGGCGGGCAGCAGCCCGTCGTACGCCGCTCCACGGGCGGAACCGGACCCGGCGACAAGCAAGTGACCGGCCGGTAGGGTGGCGCCGCGCGGGCCCGACGGAACGGGCCCGGCGAACCGGAACGGGGCGCGTCAGATGACCAGCGGCAGCAGCGGGAACGGCGACGGCACGGGCTTCTTCACCTCGGTGGCGGACACCGCCGAGCGGCTCGCCGCCACCGGCTACCTCGCCTCCACCGCCGTGGCCACCACCGTCTTCCTCGCCGACCGGCTCGGCAAGCCCCTGCTGGTCGAGGGCCCCGCCGGGGTCGGCAAGACCGAACTCGCCAAGGCCGTCGCCGAACTGGGCGCCGCCCGGCTGGTGCGACTGCAGTGCTACGAGGGCATCGACGAGGCCCGCGCCCTGTACGAGTGGAACCACGCCAAGCAGCTGCTGCGGATCACCGCCGGCCGCGACGAGAGCTGGGACCAGGCTCGCGGCGACATCTTCGGCGAGGAGTTCCTGCTCGCCCGCCCACTGCTCACCGCCATCCGCGGCGAGGAGCCCACGGTGCTGCTGATCGACGAGATGGACAAGGCCGACGTCGAGGTCGAGGCCCTGCTGCTGGAGGTGCTCAGCGACTTCCAGGTGACCGTCCCCGAACTCGGCACCATCACCGCCGGCCGCCGCCCCTTCGTCCTGCTCACCTCCAACGCCACCCGCGAGCTCTCCGAGGCGCTGCGCCGCCGCTGCCTCTTCCTCCACCTCGACTACCCGGACGCCGAGTTGGAGCGGCGGATCGTCCGGCTCAAGGTGCCCGGCCTGGACGACACCCTGGCCGCCTCACTGGTCCGGGTGGTCGGCGCACTGCGGGCCATGGAACTGCGCAAGGCGCCGTCCGTCGCCGAGACCGTCGACTGGGCCCGCACCCTGCTCGCCCTCGGCGCCGACTCCCTGGACGAGACCGTCGTCCGGGACACCCTCGGGGTGATCCTCAAGCACCAGGACGACGTCCGCAAGGCCGCCCAGAAGCTCACCCTCGCGTGACCGCGGCAGGCCCCGCCGACACCGCCGCCCGGCTGACCGGCCTGGTCCGCGCCCTGCGCGGGCACGGCCTGCGGATCGGCCCGGCCGAGACGGTGGACGCCGCCGCCGTGCTCGACGTGCTCGGCTTCGCCGACCGCGAGCAGATGCGGGCCGGCCTGGCCGCCGCCCTGCTGCGCTCGGACGGCCAGCGGACGGTCTTCGACGCCACCTTCGACCTGTTCTTCCCGCTCGGCGTCGGCACCCCCGAAGCCCTGCGCGCCGAGCCGCCGCCCGTACCGGACGACCCCGAGCCGCCGCGCTTCGGCCGCCCCGACCCGCTGCGCGACCGGCTGCGCGAGCGCCTCGCCGCCGCCCTCGCCGCCGACGACCGCGCCGCCCAGGCCCGGCTGGCCGGCGAGGTCGTCGAGGCCTTCGGCCGGTACGGCGCCGGCAGCACCCCCGGCTCCGACGGCTGGTCCGCCCACCAGGCGCTGAACCGCCTCTCCCCCGAGACCCTGCTCGCCCGGATCCTCGCCGCGCTGCGCGAGAACCCCGGACGGGAGGACCCCTCCGGGAAGGACCTCTCCGACCGCGTCCTCGCCGACGAGATCCGCCGCCGCATCCGCGACTTCCGCGCCCTGGTCACCGGCGAGGCCCGCCGCCGGGTCGCCGAACTGCGCGGCCCCGAACGGATCGCGGAGCGCGCCGTCGCCCCCACCGCCGACCGGATCGACTTCCTCCACGCGGGCCGCGAACAGCTCGCCGAACTGCGCCGCACCGTCCACCCGCTGGCCCGCAAGCTCGCCACCCGGCTGGCCGCCCGGCGCCGCCGCGCCGCCCGCGGCCGGATCGACCTGCGCCGCACCCTGCGCCGCTCGCTCACCACCGGCGGAGTCCCGCTGCGACCGGCGTACCGGCTGCGCCGCCCGGCCCGGCCGGAGCTGGTGCTGCTGTGCGACGTGTCCGGCTCGGTGGCGGGTTTCGCCGACTTCACCATGCTGCTGGTCCAGGCGATGGGCGAACAGTTCAGCAAGGTCCGGGTGTTCGCGTTCGTCAACCGCACCGCCGAGGTCACCGACCTGCTGCGGCGCGGCCAGGACGAGCCGGCCCGCCTCGCCGCGCGCATCCTCGCCGAGGCCGAGGTGACGGGCCACCACGGCAACAGCGACTACGGCTCCGCCCTCGGCGAGTTCGCCGACCACCACCTGGACGCCGTCGGCCCGCGCACCTGCGTCCTCGTCCTCGGCGACGCCCGCACCAACCACCGCGACCCCAACCTGGACGCCCTGCGCCGGATCGCCGCCCGGGCCCGGCGGGTCTTCTGGCTCAACCCCGAACAGCCCGCGCTCTGGTCGACCGGCGACTCCGCCGCCCCGGCCTACGCGGACGTCGTGGAGATGCACTCCTGCCGCAACGCCCGCCGGCTCGGCGAACTGATCGCCCGCCTGCTGCCGGTCTGACGCCCCGGGTGAGTTTCGGGTCGTCCGGGCCACCGTGGCGGGGGACCGCCGCCTGGTGGGCGACGGTCCCCGTTTCGCGGCCGGAAGCCGTCACCCGACGCGCAGGTGGTCCGGGGCCGGCCGCGGGGTGGCGACCGGCGCGCGGTCGGCGGACGGCGCCGCGGCCGGGACGGGCCGCAGGGGCCACCAGAGGGAGCGGCCGAGCAGGGCCGCCACGGCCGGGACCGTGACGAGGGAGAGGACCACGGCGGAGAGCAGGATCCCGAGGGTCAGCGAGAAGGCGATCTGCTCGCTGCCCGGCGTGGTGGCCAGGCTGGCGAAGGAGCCGGCCAGGACCAGGCCCGCCGTGGCGACGGCCGGGGCGGTGTGGCGGACGGCGCGGGCCACGGCGGCGCGGGCCGGACCGGGCCGGTGCATCTCCTCGCGGATGCGGTCGGTGATCAGGATGTTGTAGTCGGTGCCCAGGGCGACGACGAACAGGAACAGCACCAGGGGCAGGGTGAAGGCGACGCCGGGCTCGCCCAGGCCGTGCTGGAACAGCAGGGTGGCGGCGCCGAGGGTGGCCGCGAACCCGAGGCCGACCGCGAGCATCAGGGCCACCGGGGCGAGCAGGCTGCGCAGGAGCAGCAGCAGGATCAGGGCGATCAGGGCGGCGGCGACCGGGAAGACCACGGTCAGGTCGTGGTCGACGGCGGTGGAGATGTCGGCGAAGATCGCCGCCGTGCCGCCCACGTGGCCGGTCGTCCCGTCCGGGGCGTGCCCGGCGACCGCGGCGCGGACCGGGCCGGAGGCGAGGTCGCGGGCCCGCTGGCTCTGCGGGTCGGCGTTCAGGTAGAGGTCGATCCGGGCGGCGCGGTGGTCGTCGGCGAGGACGGTCCGGCCCACCTGGCCGACACCCTCGACCCCGGTGAGGGCGTGGGCGAGACCGTCGAACCGGCCGGCGTCCAGGGTGCCGCCGTCCTTGGCCACCAGGTAGACGGTCGTCGGGTCGGACACCCCGGCCGGCAGGGCGCGGGAGATCTCCGCGGCGGTGGCGGTGGCCGGCGTCCTGGTGTCGTCGGCCTGGCTGTAGTTCATCCGGAGCCCGGCCGTACCGGCGGCCAGCGCGCCGAGCAGGGCGACGGAGGCGAGCAGCAGCGCCAGCGGACGGCGGGCGACCAGGTCCCCGAGGCGGGCGGCGAGGCCCGGCCGCGGCACCCGCCGCAGGCTGCGCGACGGCCAGAAGATCTTGCGTCCGCAGGCGGCCAGCAGGGCGGGCATCAGGGTCAGGCTGCCCAGCAGCATGACCAGCACGGCGACGGCGATCGCCGGGCCGAGCGAGCGGAACAGGCCGAAGGACGCCACACCGAGGGTGGCGAAGGCGGCCACGATGGTCAGCGCGGCGGAGGTGATCGCGGTGCCGACCCGGCCGGACACCTCGGCGGCGGCCTCCCGGGCGGGCTGCTCGGGCCGCGCCCGCAGCTGCTCGCGGAACCGGAAGAGCAGGAACAGCAGGTAGTCGACGCCGATGCCGAGCAGGACCACGGAGATCAGACCCGGGGTGCCGGCGTCCAGCTTGAGGCCGGCGAGCGCGGCCGCGCCGGCCACCGCGCCGGTGGCCGCGCCGCCGATCACGGCGACCGCGAGCAGCGGCAGCACCGCGGCGAGGACGCTGCGGAACACCAGCACGTTGAGCAGGACGATCAGTCCCGTGACGAGGGCGCCGCCGATCGTCGCGGCGGTGCGGTTGGCGTCGGCGCTGTCCGCCACCTGGGCCAGGCTGCCGGTGAACCCGGTGCGCATCCCGAGGTCGGCGAACCGTGCGCGGGCGTCGTCCCGGAAGACCCGGAAGACGCCCTGCACTCCCTCCTCGGAGGCGTTGCCGGTGAGTTCGACCGACAGCAGTTCGAAGGTCCGGTCGGGCGCCACCGTCGCGGGGGCGATCCGGGGTGTCTGGGAGTGGTCGGGGACGAGGAACTCCGGCTCGTCCTCCCGCCGGGGCATCGTGACCCGGTGGGTGGCGAGCTTCGCGGCCTCGGCCTCGATCCGCTGCTGGTCGGCGGCGGCGAGCACCTTGCCGTCGGTCCGGGCGACCAGCACCGTGACCGTGGTGGCGTCCGACTTCACCCCGAAGTGCTCCTCGGCGATCCGCAGCGCGGCGGCCGAGTCGTAGCTCCGGGGCAGGAAGTCCCCGCTCTGGGACTGGGTCACCCGGGACATCAGCGCCGGGCCGAGGACCGCCAGCCCCATGCCCAGCACCGCCCACAGGGCGATGACCTTCCACGCGTGTTTGGTGGCGAACCCGGTCAGTGCGCGGATCACGATTCCTCCGGCTGATGGACGCGAACGTCGGCTTCGGCACCGGGAGTTCCCGGCGCCTGTCTCCAGACCATCAGGTGAAGGGGTGCCCGAGCGTCCGAGCAGCGGACGATCCGGGGCCGGGCCCGCACTCCCCCACCTGCGGCGGAACCGGGACCGTGCTCCTGGTCCGGGCCCCTGCTCCTCCGCCCGGGGGACCATGCCCGGGCCGGACGGCCGATGCCAGAATGGGGCGTCAGCGCTGGTCGGCCGGGAGGAATCAGATGGACGGGCGTCAGCGCCCCGGGACGGACACGGGTACGGACGGGCCACGGGGGGACTGGACGGACCGCCTGCCGTGGACCCGTACGGACGCCCTGGTGGCCATCGGCGCCGGCACGCTGGACCTGCTCGGCTACCTGCTGCTCGGCCCGCTGACCAACGTCCGCGGCATGTCCGTGGCGGCCTTCGCGTTGACCGTCCTCTCCGGTCTGCCACTGCTGGCCCGGCGCAGCCACCCGGTGCCGGCGCTGGCCGTCGTCCTGGCGCTCCAGGCGGCGGCCGACCTGCTCGCCCCGATGGGCTCGCACTTCGGCGCGGTGCTGGCCGTCGCGCTGTACTCGGTCGGGGTGACCCGCGGCGTCCCGGTGACCGCGGCCGCCGTGCTGGTGACGGCGGTGAGCACGACGCTGAGCCAGTTCCGCCTTCACGCCCCGCTCGTGGAGCAGCTCGTCGCCGACCCGGCGGCCGCCGTCATGGTGGGAACGGCCGGTCTGGCGGTGTCCCGCTGGCAGCGCGAGGTGGAGGCCAACCGCCGGCTGCTGGCCGACCGCGCGGTGGCCGAGGAACGCCGCCGGATCGCCCGGGAGCTGCACGACATCGTGGCCCACCACATCACCACCATGCAGCTGATGGCCGGCGGCGCCCGGGCCAACCTCGACCACCAGGAGGTGGTCCGGGACGCCCTGGTCACCCTGGAGTCCTCCGGACGGCTGGCGCTGCGCGAGATGCGCCAGCTGCTGAACGTCCTGCGGGCCGGCGACGAACCGGACTCCGCCCCGCCGCTGCCCCAGCCCGGGGCGGACGAGGTGGGCCGGCTGGTGGACGAGTCCTGCCTGGCCGGGCTGCCCACCGAGCTCACCGTCGAGGGGCCCCCGCGTCCGCTGCCGCCGACCGTCGGCCTGACCGTGTTCCGGATCGTCCAGGAGGGCCTGACCAACGCCCGCAAGTACGCCGGCCCGGCCCGGGCGTCCGTTCGCCTGGCCTACCACCCGGACCGGGTGACCGTCGAGGTGCGGGACGACGGCGGCGGCGCGCCCCCGCCGGAACGCGGACCGGGCGCGGGCCCCGCCGGGTACGGCCTGCTCGGCATGCGCGAGCGCGTCGCCCTGCACGGCGGCACCCTGACGACCGGCCCCCGGCCGGACGGCGGCTTCGCGGTGCGGGCCGAACTCCCGCTGACCGGCGCCGAATCGGCCGAGGCCGCCGTCCAGCACGGGCAGGCGGTCCGATGACCGGCGGCACCGGCCCGGCGGACAGCGCCGGCCCCGCGATCAGGGTGCTCATCGTGGACGACCAGCCGCTGGTCCGGCGCGGCCTGTCGCTGATCCTCTCCCCCGACCCGGGCCTCGACGTGGTCGGCGAGGCCGAGGACGGGGAGCAGGCCGTCGCCGCCGCCCTCCGGCTGCGCCCCGACGTCGTGGTGATGGACATCCGGATGCCCGTCCTGGACGGCGTCGGCGCGACCCAGCGGCTGGCCCGGGACCTGCCCGGTTGCCGGGTGCTGGCCCTGAGCACCTTCGACATGGACGAGTACGTGGTGGCCGCGCTGCGCGCCGGGGCCCACGGGTTCCTGCCCAAGGACGTCTCCCCCGAGGACCTGGCCGCGGCGATCCGGACCGTGCACGCCGGGGAGGCGGTGGTCGCCCCGCGGCTGCTCACCCGGCTGATCTCGACCTACGTCCGGGCACCCGTCGCCGCCGCCGTCCCGGCGCCGCCGGTCCTCGCCACCGGCGAGCTCACGCCCCGCGAGGTCGAGGTCTGGCGGCTGATCGCCACCGGCCTGGACAACGCCGCGATCTCACTGGCCCTGGACATCAGCCAGTCCACGGTGAAGAACTACATCACCAGCATCTTCGGCAAGCTCGACGTCCGGGACCGCGCCCAGGCCGTCATCGCGGCCTACGAGTCCGGCCTGGTCACCGCCCGCACGGGCAGCGGCGACCGGGCCGGGCAGGGGACGTAGCTAGTCCAGGCTCTTCAGGAAGTCCAGCAGCGCCCCGGTCACCTCGGCCGGGCGCTCCTGCTGGGTCCAGTGCCCGGTGTCCGGCAGCCGGACGTGCCGGTGCAGCCTGGGCAGCCGGTCCAGCAGGTAGGCCAGGGCCTCCGCCGGGATCAGCGCGTTGACCAGGTCCTGCTCGCCCGCGACGTACAGCGCCGGCACCTCGACCGTCACACCGGTGAAGGCGGCCAGCAGTTCGGCGTTGCGGTCCAGGTTGCGGTACCAGTTGAGGCCGCCGGTGAAGGCCCGCCCGCCGTGCGGCGCGTAGTCGGCGGTGAAGGCGTCGAGGTCCGCGTCGGTGAGCCAGTCCGGCAGCTTCTCGGGCTCGGGGACGGTGTCCAGCAGGGTCTTTCCCTCGGGCACGATCCACGGGCGCGGCACGCCGTCCGGCTGGACGCCGCACAGGATGCGCCGCAGGCTGGACTTCACGTCGGCCGCCAACTCGGCGTCGGCGCGGCCCGGTTCCTGGAAGTAGATCTGGTAGAAGCCGTCCCCGAAGTTCTCCCGGGCGGCTTGCAGCGGCGGCGGCCCGCCGACCGGCAGCGGCGGCACGCTCAGCCCGGCGACGCCGCGCACCAGGTCCGGCCGCAGCGCCGCGGTGGCCCAGGCGACCGGCGCGCCCCAGTCGTGCCCGACGACCACGGCCCGCTCCGCGCCGAGCGCGCCGATCAGCGCGGTCACGTCGCCGACCAGGTGCAGCAGGGTGTACTTGTCCACGTCCTCCGGCTGCGAGCTGCGGGCGTAGCCGCGCTGGTCGGGGGCGACCACCCGGTACCCGGCCGCGGCGAGCGGCGCGAACTGGTGCCGCCAGGAGTACCAGCTCTCCGGGAAGCCGTGCAGCAGCAGGACCAGCGGCCCCTCTCCCTGTTCCGCGAGGTGCAGCCGTACGCCGTTCACCTCGACGTGGCTGTGCTTGATCGCCTCGTTCAACTCCCGCTCCCGGTTCGGTCCGTCACATGGTCGCTTCGATCCGAACCTGCCCAGCGCGGCGGGTCCGGAACCCCGGGGGTACGAAGCGGCCGAGGCCGCCCCGGAGTTCCGGGACGGCCTCGGCCTCAGCTCGCGCTGAACTGATTGAGCGTCAGTTCACCGTGTAGCTGTAGGGGATCGCCGCGAGCACCGAACCGGTGGTGCCGAGGCTGTTGTTGGCGGTCGGCACGAAGGTCGGGCCGGACACCAGGTAGAGCACACCCTTGACCGTGCTGCCCTTCGGGCCGGTCGGGGTGAGGGTCACCTGCAGCGAGCCGGTGGCGCCGGGGGCGACGGTCACCGGGGCGGCGGCCGGGGCCGAGGCGTTGACACCGGAGGCGTACGGGTCACCGGTGCTGGAGGTCAGCGCCGGGTCGAACGCCAGGGTGTGCGCGGTGGCGGTGATGGTGGAGGTGCCCTTCGGCGCGCCGGCGGGGCCGAACGGGCCGATCTGCTGGACGAAGGAGCCCCAGGCACCCGGGACGACCGGCTGCTCGGCGCTGCCCTTGGAGGTGGCGACCGAGATGGTCGAGCCGTCCTGGGCCTTCTTCAGGTCACCGAAGAGGTCCGGCGAGGCGGTGGTGGCGCTCAGCTCGACCTGCGCCGGCGTCGTGGACGCCGCCACGGCCTTGAGCTGGTCGGTGCCCGGGGGCACCAGGAAGCTCGGCACCGAGGAGGTGAGGCTCAGCGGCAGGTTGACGCTGGCCGAGGCACCCTGCGGCACCAGCGGCAGGTCGACGCGCTTGTCGAGGCGGCCGTCGGCCGCGATCGACTGGGGGGCGACCGTGTTGTTGGTGTAGTTCACGTTGACCGTGACCGGCTTGCCGGCCGCCAGCTTGGTCTTCGCGTCGTTCGGCAGACCGGCCGCGGTGGCCTGGTTCTGGTTGAACGCGATGGTGCCGGCGAAGTCCTGCGCGAGCTCCTGGCCGCTGACCGGGCCGAGCACGTTCAGGACGAAGCGCCAGTGGCCCTCGGCCGGGTTGACCGTGGTGGCCGAGACGCCGTTGGCGGTGCCGGTGACGTTGCCCTGGGCGTCGAACAGCACGTTGCCCTCGATGTCGATCGGGGTGCCGTTCGGGCTGATCAGCGCGCCCTGCATGAACAGGTTCGCGTCCTTGGCGACGGTGACGCCGACCCGCAGGTCCTTCTGGCCCTTCGGGACGTCGAAGCCGTAGGCGAACATCTGCGTCGGCGAGGAGCCGCGGCCGTTGCCACCGGTGATGGTGCCGGTGAAGGTGCCCTTGCCGTCCTTGACCGGGACGAGGCTGCGCAGCACGACCGGAACGCTGGTGGTGTTGCCGTTCGAGCTGGAGACCACGACGGCCTCGCTGCTGTCACCGCTGGTCGCCGGGGTGGTGAGCTGGACCTTGAGGGTCTTCGTCTCACCCGGCTTCAGGTCGGTGGTGTTCGGGCTCACCGCGCCGGCCGGGACCGCGCGCTGGGTGGAGGTGCCGAGCTGGACGTCACCGTTGTAACCGGCCTTGCCCGCCGGGGTGTAGAGGACCGCGGTCCACTCGCCGGCCACCGGGTGCGGGACGTCGACCAGGCCGAAGTTGGCCGGGGTGGCGCCGCCCTGCGGACGGGTGTTGGTCTCGAAGCGGCCCGACGGGTCGAGCAGCGTCATGCGGACCACGGGGCCGTTGGTGACCGGGTTCGGGCCGCCGTGCCAGGCGATCGACGCCGCGAGGCGGTCGGCACCGGCCGGAACGGTGAACTTGACCTGCTTCTGCACCCAGGTGGCACCGTTGGTGGCGTACTTGAAGGTGTCGGTCGCGGACGAGTCCAGCTTGACGGTCTGCTGGTTGTTCGCCTGCGGCGCGAAGCTGCGGGTGGTGGCGCTCACCGACTGGGTCTCGTCACTGGTGTTGGTGACGGAGACGTCGGCGGTGTGGGTCGAGCCCGGGGCGCCGGAGATGTTCACCTGGCCGGTGTTCACCACGACGGTGCGGGCACCGTCGGTGCCGTCGCCGTCGTCGTAGCCGCGGGCGGCCTCGACGGCGGCCCGGACGTTCAGCAGACCGGCGCCCTGCTCCTCGGCCGGGACGCCGAGGTCGGTGGCGGTGCCGGTGATGAGCTTCTTCACCAGCGCCGGGGACGGCGAGTCGCCGCCGTGGGTGTCGCGGTAGGCCTGGATGACCAGGGCCGCGGCGCCGGTGACGAACGGGGCGGCCTGGCTGGTGCCACCGAACGACTGGATGTTGGTGGGCTTGCCGTTGAAGTTGGTGCAGTCCGCGAACTTGGAGGTGTCGGCGGTGCACAGCGCCCAGTCCGACTCGCCCGGGGCGACCAGGTCGAGGGTCCGGCCGGCCATGGTGAAGCCGCCCGAGGACAGCGCCGAGATCCGGCTGTTGCTCCAGGTCCCGTTGGAGAACTTGGAGGCCGCGTAACCGGTCTGCTGGTAGTTCTGGTTGTCCGTCGAGGCGCCGACCGAGATCACGTACGGGTCGGTGGCCGGGGTGCCGATGGTGCCGCTCAGTCCCGCGTCACCGGTGGAGACAGCGACGGTGACACCGGCCTTGACGGCCTGCTCGTTGAAGAGCGCGATGGTGTCGTGGGCGCCGCTGTCCGGGGTGACGTTGCCGCCGAAGGACTCGTTCAGGACGTCCACGTGGGCGACCCGCACCGCGTAGTCGATGGACTGCAGGATCGACGAGTTGGACATCATCTCGCCGCCGGCCTTCAGGGCGACCAGGTCGGCGTCCGGGGCGAGGCCGCGGACGTGGATGTTGCAGCCGGCCGGCAGCGGGTGCGAGGCGTTGACCCACTGCGAGACGTCGTAGGTCTGACGGCCCTGGGCGATGACCGCCGAGGCGTCGCCGAAGGCCTCGGCGCCACCGCTCGGCGTGTTCCAGCCCTCACCCGAGAAGTCCTGGTAGTCGACCACGGCGTGCGAACCGTCGGCCCGGATGAAGTCCGGGTTGTTCGGGTCGAGCGCGTCGGCGATGTAGGCGACCTTGACGCCCTTGCCGGTGGCCAGGTTCTCCACGCCGGGGTTGCCGTTGCCGGTGTAGGCGTGCACCGAGTAGAGGCCCTCGGGCTCCATCAGCGGCTTGGACGGGTCCGAGGGGCAGACCGTGTTGGTCGCGTTCTCCTGGGAGGCCTGGCCGTTGCTGCCCGTAACGGCCTTCGAGGCGTCGCCGGACTTGCCCGAGGACGCGGCCGCGGTGTCCGCGTCCTTCTTCGCCTTGGCCCCGGCGACCGGGGCGACCTGGACCTGGGTGTCCGCGACGACGGCGGCGACCGCCGGGTCGGCCTGCAGCGAGGCGCGCAGGGCCGGGCTGACCGTGGCCGAGAAGGCGTTGCCGACCACGAAGCTCTTGACGTTGGTGCCGCCGTTGGCCTTGACCTTGTTCAGCAGCGGCGCCTGCGAGTTGGCGGTCTTCTGCTGACGGGCGCCCAGGTGACCGTGGTCGGCCGGGGCGTCCGCTATCTGGTCCTTCAGGATCACGATCACCGGCGCCGGCGCCCCGTCCGAGGACGCCGCCTGGGCGTTCTGCGGATCCTGGGCCGGAGCTGCGCTCGCGATGGTCCCGAGGCTCAGGACCATGGACGCGGCGGTGACGGTGACGGCGGCTGCTAGCTGGGTCTTGCGCCAGCCGATCAATGGACATCCTTTCGTCTGATGAGACGTCAGGTTGCACGGCTGAGCGTACCCGGATCCTGGTCGGACGCGTGTGCTCCGGACCGCGCGTCCCGACAGCGGACGCATTCCAGCGCATCCGACACGACCACGACAAGGGGCGAAATCCCCATCAGGAAGTAAAAATGACCATCAGAAAGTAAAATACACAGTATAAATCCGGCGGCGTCCGCCCCTTTTTCACCGATCAGAGCCGGTCGGAGAACGGTGAGAACTGGCCGATCGACCTGCAAAAAGTGCCAGTGGCGGAATCTGGCCATCGGCGGAACATCGCCACCGCCTGCATACTTGTCGACACTTCGACACTTCGACACTGCGACCCTTCCTTCCCCGTCGACCGAGGCCGAAACCACGCACTTCGGCGGCCCCGGGCGGAAGCCGCACGGGCGGCCGGGGAGTTCGTCCACGCACCCCGGCCGCCCGGCGGTTCCGGTCAGGCCGCGTCAGGTTCCGCCACCCGCCACGACAGCACCGTCAGGAGGCGGCGGCCGGCCGCTCCTGGGCGTCCGCCAGGTCCTCGGCCGTCGGCGCGTCGTCCTGCGTCAGCCGCCGGCGCCAGTACCCGGTGAAGTCGATGTGCTCCTTCGGCACCCCCCGCTCCCCGACCAGATGCCGGCGCACCGCCCGTACCGCCCCCGCCTCCCCGGCCAGCCAGACGAAGGGCCGCCCGCCCGGCAGCACGCCGTCCCGGAACGCCGCGGTCAGCGCGCTGCCCGGGGCCGCGCCGTCCCGGTGCAGCCAGCGCACCTCCAACTCGGCTCGACTGCACAGCTCCTGGCGTTCCGCCCGGTCCTCGACCTCGATCCAGGCGTACGCCCGAACTCCCTCGGGCAGCGCCTCCAGCAGCGTCGCCACGGCCGGCAGCGCCGTCTCGTCCCCCGCCAGGAGCACCCAGTCGGCCTCCGCCGCGGCCTCGGCGAACGGGACCGGCGGGGCGTACAGCGCGGACGGTCCGACCAGGCCGAGCACGTCCCCCGGCGCGGCCCCCAGTGCCCAGGCGGCGGCCGGGCCGGCATCGCCGTGCAGCACGAAGTCGACCTCGATCCGGCGGGTGCCGGGGTGCCTGCGGCGCAGGGTGAAGCTGCGCAGCAGCGGGCGCTCGGCCTCGGGGACGGCCAGGTAGGCCTGGTACCAGCCCATCGGGTCGTCCTGCTGGGCGGGCAGCACCGGCCGGGGCTGGCCGGGGCGCGGGAAGCAGAGCTTGAGCTGCTGGTCGGGCGTGGTCCCCACGGTGTCGGCCAGGGTCTCGGCCTCGAAGGTGACCCGGGCGGTGCGCGGCGTGATCCGGTCGACCGCCACGACCTCGACGAAGGTGACTGGCAGTGTCATCGCGAAACCCCTTCGGTACGGAATGCTGATAACCTTACGGCATAAAGAGTTACCGTCATGCGGATACTTTACGCCATAAGGAGATGCTGGATGACCGTCTACGCCGGGCAGGGAGACCCCGATCGCTCACTCGCCCTCCTCTGGGGCCGGGCCGAGGAGCCGCGCACCGGGCGCAGCGGCCCGAAACCGGTCCTGAGTGTGGACGCGATCGTGTCCGCCGGAATCGCGGTGGCCGACGCCGAGGGGATGGCCGCCCTGTCGATGCGCGCCGTGGGCGAACGGCTCGGCCGCACCGCGATGGCGCTGTACACCTACGTGCCCGGCAAGGCCGAACTGCTCGACCTGATGCACGACCGGGTACTCGCCGAACTCCCCGGTGAGCTCCCACCGTCGGACGACTGGCGGGCCGCCGTCACCGCCTGGGCCGAGCAGTTGTACGCCTGCTACCTGCGCCACCCCTGGGTGCTCCAGGTCTCGCAGGCCCGGCCCGTCCTCGGACCGGCCGAACTCGCTGCGATGGAAAGCCTGCTGGGCGCTCTCCAGCCGGCCGCACTGGCCCCGGACCGACTGCGCGGGGCGGTCGCCGCACTCTGGCAGTTCGTCCGCGGCACGGCCGCCGCCACCGCGGAGGCGCGCGGCGCCGCAGCCGCCACCGGCGTCGCCGACGAGGACTGGTGGCACGCCCGCTCGATCCGACTCGCCGAACTGGCACCGGACTTCCCGCAGCGCTTCCCACTGCTGACCGCCCTGCAGAGCACCGGAGGCGGGGCGCCCGAGGACGGTGGCCGGGAGGCCTTCCGGGCCGGACTCGCGGTGCTGCTCGACGGGGTGGCCTCGGGGGGCGGGAGCTGACCCGGCAGTCGCGCCCGGGCTGCCCTGCCGGGCCTGCCGGGTAGCCCTGCCGGGCCTGCCAGGTCAGCCCTGGCGGGCGGCCGGGATCGCCAGCAGGACGCCGAGCACCAGCAGCACGGCGTACCCGGCGGTCTCGTGGCCGTCCGGCACCAGGAAGCGGACGAAGCCGAACAGCCGGAAGCCCCCGAGCCGGTCGGACACCAGGCCGGTGCCGCCGCCCAGGATCAGCACGAAACCGAGGTAGCCGAGCAGGTTCTTCATGCCCGCGAGCCTAGGAATCCGCCACCGCCCGCCCAACCGACTTTCGGCGCGACCGGCGATCACCAAAGTCGCGGGCGCCGGGCGGGGGCGCAGACGGACCGGCGGGCGGGCAGACGGGCTGGCGCACCAGGCGGGCAGACAGGCGCCGGAAGGGCGGGTGGCTCCGGACGGAGCAGCAGGCACGGCGGCCCGGCGGCGGCGCCGGTACGTTCGCCGTGTGCAGCAGATGCGTCAGCAGAAGTCACCGGCCGCCGCCAGGATCGCGGCCGCCTCCGCCGCCTCCGCCCTGGTGCTCGCCGCCGGCGCCGCGGCGGCCATCGGCCAGGACACCGGCTCCTCCACCGTGGGCGGGGAGCGGCTGGGCCGCTCGGACGTCCAGGTCGCGCCGCTGGCCGGTGCTCCCGCCCTGCCCGGCGAACTGACCGGCCGCTCCTGGCTGGTCGCCGACGCCGGCACCGGCGAGGTGCTCGCCGCCCGCAACGCCCACCTGCCGATGCCCCCGGCCAGCACCCTCAAGATGCTGTTCGCGGACACCGTGCTGCCGAAGTTCGACCGCTCGCTGCAGCATCAGGTCACCCCGGCCGAACTCGCCGACCTCGGCGTCGGCAGCAGCCTGGTCGGCGTCAAGGAGAACCTCCCGTACCGGGTCGAGGACCTCTGGCGGGGCGTCTTCCTCAGCTCCGGCAACGACGCCGTGCACGTGCTCGCGCACATGAACGGTGGCGTCCCGCAGACCGTCACCGAGATGCAGGCCCGCGCCCGGTCGCTCCAGGCCAAGGACACCAAGGTCGCCTCCCCCGACGGCTACGACATGGACGGCCAGGTCTCCTCCGCGTACGACCTCACCCTGTTCGCCCGCGCCGGGCTGCGCAACGCCGACTTCCGCTCCTACTGCTCCACCCGCACCGCGCGCTTCCCCGGCGGCCTGGACAAGGCCACCGGCCAGCGCACCACCTTCGACATCGCCAACACCGACCGGCTGCTCGGCAAGTACCCGGGCCTGATCGGTGTCAAGAACGGCTACACCACCAACGCGGGCGCCACCTTCACCGGCGCCGCCGAGCGCGGCGGCCGCACCCTGCTGGTGACGGTGATGCACCCCGAGGCCCAGGGCAAGGTGTACGACGAGGCCGCCAGCCTGCTCGACTGGGGCTTCGCGGCCGCGGGCAAGGTGCAGCCGGTCGGGCAGCTGGCCGAGGACCTCGCCCCGCAGGCCACCGCCGGTGCCACGGGCGGGGCGGCCGGCAGCCCGTCCGGCGGTGCTCCGGGGGCCGCCGGGGACGGCGGGGCCGACCTGCCGCCGTGGTCCCGCACGCCCACCCTCCACGGCAACCCCGTCCTGACGCCCGCGCTGTGGTCGGGGGCCGTCCTCGCCACCGGACTCGCCGTCTGGGGCGCCACCCGCACCATCCGCCGCCGCCGTACCCCGGCCGGTTCCTCCACGTCCGCCGCCTCCGCCGCCTCTTCCGCCTCTTCCGCCTCTTCCGCCTCTTCCGCCTCTTCCGCCTCCGCCGTCACCACGGCGCCGTGGCTCGTCGGCGGTCCCACCGGCGTGGGAGCGATGGGCATCGGCTCCAGCGGTGTCGGCAGCCGCAGCCACCGGCGGCTCTCCCGCCGCGCCCGCGCACTGCTCCGCCGCCGCCCCCGCCGGGGCTGACCTGCGGCGGCGCCCGCGGAGTCCGAGGACAAGCCCTAGACTTCCGGCCATGACCACGCCCGACCCCGCCGCCTCGGACCGGCTCGCCCGCATCGTCGCCCTTTCCAGCGGCAGCTACCTGCTCGTCACCACCTACAAGAAGGACGGCACCCCGGTGCCGACCCCGGTGTGGGTGGTCCGCGACGGGGAGGCCCTCGGCATCTGGACCGTCACGGACTCCTGGAAGGTCAAGCGGATCCGCAACCGCTCCGACGTCCTGGTCGGCCCCTGCGACGTCAAGGGCAGGCCGACCGGCGAGCAGTACCCCGCCACCGCCGAGATCCTCGGCCCCGAGCGCACCGCCGCCTACCGCACCCTGCTGCGCCAGAAGTACGGCCTGCTCGGCGTGCTCACCCTGCTCGGCAGCCGGCTGCGCCGCGGCGAGCGCGGCACCGTCGGCATCCGGATCACCCTGGCGGACTGACCGGCCCGCGGGTGGCAGCACCATCCACCGCTGGCCTGGCCGTGCGACGGGACCGGTCGTCACGTCACCCGTGAGGTGGACGCGGCGCCGATGCCCTCGGACACGGTCGCCCACCCGATGTCAACCGGTGGGACCACGGCACCGGCCCCGGGCCCCCGGGCGGCCCGGGCCCGCCGTTCGCCGTGGCAGGCTTGGCGGCCATGGAACAGTACGAGGCCGCGCCGCCGCTCCTGCTGGTGGTGGACGGCGCGAACGTGGTCGGCTCGGTGCCCGACGGCTGGTGGCGCGACCGGCGCGGCGCAGCCGAGCGCCTGCGGGACTCCCTGGTCGGGGTCGCCGCGCGGGGACTGCCGGGGCATCCGGGCCCGCTGGAGGTGGTGCTGGTGGTCGAGGGCGCGGCCCGCGGTGTCACCGGTGTGCCCGAGGTCCGGGTGGTGCCGGCGGAGGGCAGCGGGGACGACCGGATCGTGGAACTCGTCCGCGAGGCCCGCGCCGGAGAAGCGGCACGGGCCTGCCTGGTGGTCACCGCCGACCGCGAACTGCGCGGCCGGGTCACGGAGTTGGGGGCGGACGTCACCGGCCCGCGGAGCGTCCGGGATCAGTGATCCTGGGAGTCCGCGATGCCCCGGTGCGACGTCTCCGCCGTTTCCGATGGGTCGACGGCTCGACGCCAGGTCCTGGAGCCGGGTCTGGATCAACAACTGGCTGACGGAGGGACGGTCGTGGATCTGAGCATCGGTGAGGTGGCGCGGCGCAGCGGGCTGAGCGTGGACGCCCTGCGGTTCTACGAGCGGGAGGGGCTGTTCGCCAACCCGGTTCGCCGCCGGTCCAACGGCCGCCGGGTCTACCGCGAGGAGGACCTGGAGTGGCTGGCGGTCTGCACGAAGCTGCGGTCCTCCGGGATGCCCCTGGCGGTGATCCGGCAGTACGTCGAGCTGGCCCGCCAGGGCACGGGCAACGAGCAGGAGCGGCTTGAGCTGCTGCGCCGGCACCAGGACCACGTGGAGGCGCAGATCCGGGAGTTGCAGGGGACGTTGGACGTGATGCGGGAGAAGGTGCGGATCTACGAGGAGCACCTCGCCCGTGGCGAGGCCGACCGGCTGTGGAACCCGTCCCACCCGGACGACGCGTAGCGCCCGGCACCGGAGCGACTTCGCACGGTGCGGGAACCAGCCGCTCCGGTCGTCCGACTGGTGGAGGGTGAGTGCGAAATCGCCGGGTGTCCGGCCGTTGAGTGTGCTGGCGGGGTTCGCCCTGCTGCTGGTGGTGGTGTTCGTGGTGGCGTACGAGGTGGGACGGCAGGCCGGGCCGGTGGCTCCGGGGCTGACGCCGAGCCGGGGCGGCGGCGCGTCGCCCGACGCGGGTGGGCACGACATGGGCGGGATGCGGTGAGCCCGGTCGCGGGGCCGGACTCCGGGGCGCTGGTGTCCACCGATCTGGCGGTCGGCGGGATGACCTGCGCCGCGTGCGTGGGCCGGGTCGAGAAGCGGTTGGGCCGGATCGACGGGGTCACGGCCGGGGTGAACCTGGCGACCGGACGGGCCCGGGTGCTGCATCCGGCCGGGGTGTCCGTCGAGGACCTGGTCGCAGCCGTCGAACGGGCCGGCTACACGGCCGAGTTGGCCTCGTCCGAGACGCCCGGTGGGCCGACCGAGGAGGAGCCGGACGAGCGTCGGCGGCTGCTGGTCACCGCCCTGCCGGCCGTCCCCGTGCTGGCGCTGTCGATGGTGCCCGCGCTCCAGTTCACCGCTTGGCAGTGGGTGTGCTTCGCGCTCGCCGTCCCGGTGGTGACCTGGGGCTCGGCGGACTTCCACCGCCGGGCCCTGCGGGGGCTTCGGCACGCCGCCGCGACCATGGACACCCTGGTCAGCCTGGGTGTCGTCGCCTCCTTCGGCTGGTCGGCGTACGCGCTGTTCCTGGGCGGGGCCGGACAGTTGGGCATGCGGATGCCGTTCTCGCTGACCGCCGACGGCGGCGGCGCGGCGCACGTGTACCTGGAGGCGGCGGTCGGCGTGCCGCTGTTCGTCCTGGCCGGGCGGCTGCTGGAGGGCCGGGTGCGGCGCCGCAGCGGGTCCGCGCTCCGAGCGCTCGCCGAGCTCGGCGCCAAGCAGGTGTGCGTCCGGGCGGAGGACGGCGAGGAGCGCCTGATACCGATCGAACTCCTGCTGCCCGGGCAGGAGTTCGTGGTACGCCCGGGGGAACGGGTGGCCACCGACGGGGTGGTGGTCGAAGGGGGTTCGGCGCTCGACCTGAGCCTGCTGACCGGGGAGAGTGTGCCGGTCGAGGTCGGCCCCGGGGACGGGGTGGCCGGGGCGACGGTGAACGTCGGCGGGTCGCTGGTGGTCCGGGCCACGGCCGTCGGCGCGGACACCCAACTGGCCCGGATCACCGCGCTGGTGGCCGACGCCCAGGCCGGCAAGGCCCGGGCGCAGCGGCTGGCGGACGCCGTCGCCGGGGTGTTCGTGCCCTGTGTGCTGACGGTGGCGGTGTGCGTACTGGGCTTCTGGCTGGGGGCGGACGCGGCCCCGCAGTCGGCGGTGACGGCGGCGGTCGCCGTGCTGGTGGTGGCCTGCCCGTGCGCGCTGGGCCTGGCCACCCCGACGGCACTGCTCGCCGCGACCGGCCGGGGCGCCGAACTGGGCGTGCTGGTGCGCGGCCCGGAGGTGCTGGAGAGCCTGCGCCGGGTGGACACGGTGGTGGTGGACAAGACCGGCACGCTGACCACCGGCCGGATGGAGCTGGTGGCGGTGACGGTCGCCGACGACTTCACCGGGCTCTCCGAGCAGGAGGTGCTGCGGCTGGCGGGCGCGGTCGAGCACCGCTCGGAGCACCCGATCGGACGGGCCGTCGCGGCGGCCGCCCGGGAGCGTTGCGCGGCCCTGCCGCCGGTGGACGGCTTCGCGGCGACGACCGGGCTGGGGGTGTCCGGCACGGTCGAGGGGCGGTCGGTCCGGGCCGTCCGGCCCGGCGGCGGCGCCACCCCCGGCGCCACCACCGGCGCCGCCACCACCGGCGCCGCCTCCGCATTGCCGCCCGAGCTCGCCCGGGCCGTCACGGCGGCCGGGGACGCCGGCCGCACCGCCGTACTGGTGGAGCTGGACGGACGGGCGGCGGCCGTGCTGGCGGTCGGCGACACCCTGCGCTCGGGCAGCTGGCGAGCCCTCCACCGGCTGCGCGGAATGGGGCTGGAGACCGTCCTGCTGACCGGCGACGGCCCGGGCGCCGCGCGCGCCGTCGCCGCCGAACTGGGCATCGAGCGGGTGCACGACTCGGCCTCGCCCGAGCGCAAGGCCGAGGTGGTGGCCGAACTGCGGGCCGCCGGACGGACGGTCGCGGTGGTCGGCGACGGCGTCAACGACGCGGTCGCGCTGGCCTCGGCCGACCTCGGGGTGGCTTTGGCCTCCGGCAGCGACGCCGCGATCGGCGCGGCCGGACTGACCCTGGTGCGCGGCGAGATGGAGGCGGTGGTGGACGCGGTGCGCCTCGCCCGGCAGACCCTGGCCACCATCCGGGCCAACCTGCTCTGGGCCTTCGGCTACAACCTGGTGCTGATCCCGCTGGCGGCCGTCGGGCTGCTGAACCCGATGCTGGCGGCGGTCGCGATGTCGCTCAGCTCGCTGCTGGTGGTGGGCAACAGCCTGCGGCTGCGCACCTGGGAACCGGGGCGCGGGCAGCAGCGGAAGGCGGGCCGGCGGTGAGGGCGGGAGAGCGCATCAAGGCGGCGGGCCCGCCGGTCGGGGCGGCGGCGCTCGCGCTGGCCCTGCTCACCGGCTGGACGGCCGTCGGCGGCGCCGGGGCTCCGCGCCCGGTGGAGGCCGACGACGGCTGGATGCTGCTGCCGACGGCGGGTGCCGCCTCGGCCACCGCGGCCTTCTTCACGATCCGCAACCCGGGCGACGTACCCGACGAACTGACCGGCGCCGAATGGGAGTTCGGCGGGCCGATCACCCTGAAGCGACACCTTCACCAGGGCGCCGCGGGCCGCTGGGAGCCGGTCCCCGCCCTGCCCGTCCCCGGCCGGGGCGCACTGGCGATGTCCCCCGAGGACGCCGATCTGATGATCGCCGCCCCGCCCCCGCTGAGGCCCGGTCGGCGGGTGGGCTTCACCCTCACCTTCCGGCACAGCCCGCCGCTGCGGCTGACCGCCACGGTCCTGCCGCCGGGCGAGCGCCCGCGCTGACACCGACGGCCCGGCGGCCGGGGACACGCTCCCCGCCCGCCGGGCCGTGCGCGTCAGTCGTGCGGAACGACCGCGACCGGCGCCTCGGCGTGGTGCAGCGCCGCGTGCGCGACCCGGCCGAGGCGCGGGCCGAGCTCGACCGAGCGGTGGCGCCGGCCGACCACCACCAGGGCGGCCCCGGCGGAGGTCTCCACCAGCCCACGGGCGGCGCCCAGCCGGACGTCCTCGACCACCTCGACCGCCGGATGCCGCTCGCGCTGCCCGGCCAGGGCGAGCGTCAGCAGCTTCGCCTCCAGCGCCTCCAGCTGCTCGACCTCCGCCGGCGGTACGGCCCCGCCCGCGTAGCCGAACAGCGGCGGCAGGTCCCAGCCGTGCACCGCCCGGACCCGGGCGCCGCGCAGGGCCGCCTCGCGGAAGGCGAAGGCGAGCACCGCCTCCTCCGGGTTGTGGGCGTCCACCCCGACCACCACCTCACCGGAGGGCTCGTGCCCCTGCCGGGTGTCCCGCACCACGACCACGGGCGTGTCGCTGCGCCCGGCCACCGCCATGCTGACCGAGCCGAGCAGCAGCCCGGTGAAGCCGCCGCGCCCGCGCGAGCCGAGCACCAGCAGGTCCGCCTCGGCGGCGGCCGTCACCAGCCCGTCCACCGGGGCGTCCAGCACCGCGTCGGCGCGGACGGTCAGCTCCGGGTGCGGTCCGCGGACCGCGTCGGCGGCCTCGGCCAGGATGCGCTGGGCGGCGGTCGGCAGGTCGTCCGGCTCGGTGAAGGAGGACACCCCGTCGGTCAGCCAGGGCCAGGCGTGCACCAGCCGCAGCGCCGACCCGCGGCGTCGCGCCTCCTCGGCGGCCCACTGGGCGGCGGCGGTGCTCGCCGGCGAGCCGTCGATCCCGGCCACCACGGTTGTCGTCATCAGAGTTCCTCCTGCTGCCTCGGTGCCCGGGAACGGCGCGCGCACTGACGCCCCGTCCGCTCTGCCTCCACCCTGTCGTCCGCCGACGGCCCGTCACCAGAGGCCACAAGCCCCCTGCTCACGGGACGAAGGACCCGACGGCCGGAACACTACGGGCGACCCCGGCCTCCACCCCGGCGACACCCGGGCACTACCGTGTGGACACGACGTTCCCGCTGGTCGGACGGCGCCCGAGCCGCTCCGGCCGGCCGGTCGGCGTGCCCGGTCGGCGGGCGGCCCGGCCGGCGGGGGTCGGGGCAAGGACGGGTCCGGGCGGGAACGAGTGCCGGGCGACAACGAGGAGGACAGTGGTGGGCGGAGCGGACGGCAGCGCGGCGGGCGGCGGCGCGCGGATGCCCCGGCTGCGCCTGGACGAACTGCTGGAGGAGCTCCAGTGGCGGATCGACGCGGCGCGCGGCACCCAGAACCGGGTGCACAACCTGCTGGAGGCGGTGCTCGCGGTCGGCCGTGAGCTGGACCTCGCCCAGGCGCTGCACCGGATCGTCGAAGCCGCCGTCGACCTGGTGGACGCCCGCTACGGCGCGCTCGGCGTGATCGGCCCGGACGGCCACAGCCTGTCGCAGTTCCTGACGGTCGGTCTGTCCGACGAGGAGATGGCGGGGATCGGCGCGCCGCCCGCCGGCCGGGGCATCCTCGGCGAGCTGATCCGCCACCCCCGGCCGCTGCGCTGCCCGGTGCTCTCCGACCACCCGTCCTCGGTCGGCTTCCCGCCCGACCACCCGCCGATGCACACCTTCCTGGGGGTGCCGGTGCGGGTGCGCGGCGAGGTGTTCGGCAACCTCTACCTGACCGACAAGCGCGGCGGACTGGACTTCGACGAGGACGACGAGGCGGTGATCGCCACCCTGGCCGTCGCCGCCGGGGTCGCGATCGACAACGCCCGGCTGTACGAGGAGGCGCAGCTGCGCCAGCGCTGGCTGCGGGCGAGCACCGAGATCACCCGTAGCCTGCTGTCGGGCGCGCCGCGCCTGGACGTGGTCGAGCTGATCGCCCGCCGGGCCCGGGAGATCGCCGGCGCCGAACTGGCGGACGTCTCGGTGGCGCTGGCCGGCCCGGAGGAGCGGGCCGAGGAACTGGCCGTGGAGGTGGCGCTCGGCGCCGAGCCCTCGGCCCGGCTCGGGGTGACGGTGCCGGTGGACGGCACGCTCTCCGGCGCCGCGTACGCCTCGGGCTCGCCGGTGACCAGCGACGAACTGGCCTGCGACGCGCGCTTCGCGGCCGGTCCGGCGGGCCGCTTCGACGGGCTGGGGCCGGCCGTCGCGGTGCCGCTGGGCACCGGCACCGGGTACGGGCGCGGCGTGCTGCTGCTCGCCCGGGCGCGGGGCGAGGCCGCGTTCGGACCGGAGGAGACCGGGCCGCTGCTGGGCTTCGCCGACCAGGCGGCGCTCGCCCTGGAGCTGGCCGAACGGCGGCGCGACGCCGAGCAGTTGAACCTGCTGGAGGACCGCGACCGGATCGCCCGGGACCTCCACGACCTGGCCATCCAGCGGCTGTTCGCCACCGGGATGACCCTGCAGAGCGCGGGCCGGCTGATCGAGAGCCCGGCCGCCGCCGACCGGGTCGCCCGGGCGGTGGCGGACCTGGACGAGACCATCAAGATCATCCGTTCGACCATCTTCGGCCTGCGCGCCCACAGCGAACCCGACCGCGGGCTGCGCGCCCGCGCCACCCGGGTCGTCACCGAGGCCCAGGGCCCGCTCGGCCTCGCGCCCCGGCTGAGCATGGAGGGCCTGCTCGACACCGACGTCCCCCCGGAACTCGCCGAGCACGTGGTCGCCGTCCTGGCGGAGGCCCTCAGCAACGCCGCCCGGCACGCCCGCGCCACCCGGGTCGAGGTGAACCTGCGCGCCCTGGCCGGACGGGTGGTGCTCAGCGTCGCCGACGACGGGGTCGGCATCCCCGAGGGCGGGCGGCGCAGCGGGCTGCGCAACCTCGCCGAGCGCGCGGAACGGGTCGGCGGGTCCTTCACCCTCGGCCCGGCGCACGGCGAGGGCGGCGGCACCCGGCTGGTCTGGGAGGCGCCGCTCGGGTCGTGACCCCTGGGTCCGCCCACCGCCCGGGCCCCGGCGCCCCCCGTCCCGGGCGGTCCACGCCGACCGGGGCAGCTGCCGACCGGGGCGGCTGCCGACCGGACGATCAGCACCGGCAAAGGGTTCGCAGGGCGGTGCGGCAGGCCGCGGCGCGGCGCTGGGGGTCGGTGTCGGTGCCGGCCCAGGCGATCCGGGCGTCCGGGCGGATGAGTACGGCGGTGACGTCCCGCCAGAGCGGGTGCGAGTCCTGGGCACTGACGGCTGCCGTCCGCTGCTCCAGGCCGGGCGCGGAGCACGGCGTCCGCGTCCCGTCGAGGTCCAGCAGCAGTGGTCGGCCGTGGTGCATCAGGGGGTGGGCGGTGGCTGCGTCGGCGCCGGCCAGGGCGAGGCCGGCCAGCCGGGTGCCGGTCAGCGGGTGGGTGTCGGGTCCGGTGCCGGTCGGGAGCGGGTCGTCGAAGCCGGCGATCCTGCGGGCCCACTGTCGGTTGGTCCGTGGTTCGGCCAGCGCGGCGGACCAGACCTCGCGCAGGGCGATCTGCTCCGGGCTCGCCGCCGCGAACAGGGCGAGTTGCGCGCGGGTGTTGTCGATGACGGCGCGGGCGGCCGGGCGGCGCTCGGTGTCGTAGCTGTCGAGCAGTCCGTCGGGTGCCCGGCTCTGGAGGGTGGCGGCCAGCTTCCAGCCGAGGTTGGTGGCGTCCTGGATGCCGAGGTTCATGCCCTGCCCGCCCGCCGGGAAGAACATGTGCGCCGCGTCCCCGGCCAGCAGTACCCGTCCGGCCCGGTACCGTGCGGCCTGCCGGGTGGCGTTGCCGTAGCGGGACAGCCAGCGGGCGCCGCGGATGCCCAGGTCCCGCCCCAGCAGCGCGCGGGTCTGCTCGCGCACCTCCTCCAGCGTCAGCGGTTCGCCGGCGCCGCGGTGCATGGTGGCCGTGGACAGGCCCGCCAGCCGGTGGACGCCGTCGCCGATCGGGGCCACCAGGAACGAACCGGCCGGACCGGCGGCGGCGAGCGGCGCGGTGGGCGGATCGTCGAGTTCGACGTCGGCGAGCCACCCGGTCAGTGTGCTGTCCTGACCGGGGAACTCGATGCCGGCCGCCTGGCGCACCGCGCTGCGGGTGCCGTCGCAGCCCACCACCCAGCGGGCCCGAACGGTCCGGTGTCCGCCGGCGGTCCGGATCACCACCTCGACGGCGTCCGGGCCCTGGGTGAGCGAGACGACCTCCTGCCCGCGCAGCACCCGGGCGCCCACCGCGAGCGCGTGCTCCTCCAGGAGCCGTTCGGTGACGGACTGACCGAGCGCCAGCATGAAGGGGTGCACCGCCCCGACCGCGGAGAAGTCCAGGCGGGTGGTCGCCGCGCCGAAGTGGCCGGTCGGCACCGGGGTGCCGCGTTCGATGAACCGCTGCGCGAGCCCTCGGGTGGCGAAGGTGTCCAGCGTGCCGGCCTGCATGCCGACCGCCCGCGATCGTCCGTCCGGGGCCGCCCGGCGTTCCACGACGGCCACCTCCACCCCGTGCAGCCGCAACTCCGCAGCGAGCCAGAGCCCGACCGGGCCGGCCCCGGCGATGAGCACGTCGAGCATGACAACCACTTCCTCTCAACTGTTGGGTGGATGCGCCGTGGCGGCGGTGCGCCGTGGTTCCGGAACGGGAGCGGCCCCGGGACGTCAGGCGGGCCTGCGGGTCAGCGGGCGCTGCCGAGGTTCCGGTCGGCGTCGGCGCCCTTGAGCATGAGGGTGGTCTCCTCGATGCGGCGGAAGCGGCCGTCCGGGGCGAACTCGGCGAAGAGGTAGACCTCCATGAGGACGGTGGAGCCGTCGGTCTTGATCACCTCCATCGTGTGGCGGTCGGCGTAGCGGTCGCCGGAGACGAGTTCGTCGTGCACCTCGACCGAGCCGCCGGCGACGACCGTGCGCAGGTGGGCGATGTGGGCGAGGAACTCGGTGCGGTCCGCCCAGCTCCCGTCGGTGCGCTGGCGGTAGTCGGGGGCGAAGTGCCGGTCCGCGGCCTCGTCGAGGTCGAGGCCCGGGGTGAGCAGCAGGTCGGTGAGGGCGGAGCGGGCGTCGGTGTGGTTGCTGACGGTGGTCATGACGGTCCCCTTGGAGTCCAGGTTTCGACGGAAAGTGCGTGCGTCGAGCACGCATCTGTACCGTACTACAGATTGCGTGCGGCGCGCACGCTATCCTTTGGGCCATGCCTGACGACGTGGGACACGAGATCGCCGACGCCCTGGGAACCCTGCTCCGACGGGGCACCCGGGCACAGCTGTACGCCCGCCTGACGGGCGGCCTGGGCGAGGCGGTGGACGAAACCACCTACCCCGTCCTCAGCGGGCTCGCCCGGACCGGCCCGTGCAGCGCCGCCGACCTCGCGGGCGAGATCGGCCTCGACCGCTCCGGCGTCACCCGCCGCGCCACCCGCCTGGAGGAAGCCGGTCTGCTGTGCCGTGAGCCCGACCCAGACGACCGCCGCGCCACCCTGCTCGTCCTGAGCGAAACCGGACAGCAGGCGGTGGAGGCCACCCGGCAGCGCCTCGCCGCGATCATCGAAGCGTCCCTCGCCTCCTGGCCACCCGAGGAGGCGCGGACCTTCGCCCGCCAGCTCCACCGCTTCGTCACCACCGGGCCGTTCACCGGTTCATGACGCCGGCACGCGCGCCGCGAGTGTGCGTCCGCCCTCCGGCGATTCGCCGGAGGGCGGACGGGCTTTCGTGTGCTGCCCCGGGACGGCCGGTCGGCCCCGGTGCCGGTCAGCCGCGGCGCAGCGGGGTCGACCGGGCGGCCGCGGACTGCCGCAGCTCGGTGGCGATCAGCGCCGCCTGCACCCGGCGCTCCACACCGAGCTTGGCGAGCAGCCGGGAGACGTGGTTCTTCACCGTCTTCTCGGCGAGGTAGAGCCGCTCGCCGATCTGCCGGTTGGTCAGCCCCTCCCCGATCAGCGCCAGCACCTCCTGCTCGCGCGCCGTCAGGGCCGGCCCGGCGGTCACCGGCCGGGCCGGCTCGGCGTCGCTGCGCAGCCGGTTCAGCAGCCGGGTGGCCGCGCCCGGGTCGAGCATCGAACGGCCGGAGGCGACGGTCCGGACGGCGGCGACCAGGTCGGTGCCGCTGATCTGCTTCAGCACGTACCCGGCGGCGCCCGCCATCACGGCGTCCAGCAGCGCCTCCTCGTCGTCGAAGGAGGTGAGCATCAGACAGGCCAGGTCGGGCATCCGGGAGCGCAGCTCACGGCAGACCGACACGCCGTCCCCGTCGCCCAGCCGCACGTCCAGCACCGCCACGTCGGGCCGCAGCGCCGGCACCCGGACCAGCGCCTGCTCGGCCGTCGCGGCCTCCCCGACCACCACCAGGTCCGGCTCGCCGTCCAGCAGGTCGTGCACCCCGCGGCGCACCACCTCGTGGTCGTCCAGCAGGAACACCCGGACCGGCGCCGAAGCCTCGGCCCCCTCCGCCATGGTCGCCATCACGCGGCTCCGCCCTCGTCACCCCCGCACACGAACAGCGGGGCCCAGCGCATCATCCCCCGCGTCAGGGCAGGCGCCCAGGGCCGAACGACCCCATTCGCCCGTCCCCGTCACCGCCGCTCCGCCGTCCGGGACGCCCGCTCCTGTGGGGCCGGCCCCCGCACTGTTCCGGCTGGTGCCCGACTCACCGAACCGACCGGAGCGGGCTCCGTGAAGCGCACCGGGCTCGCCCTCGGGACCACCCTCGCCGTCGTCACCGCGGCCGCGACCGTCGCGCCGGCCGCCCCTGCAGACGGGCGTTGCCCAGCCCCACCAGCAGGAAGGCGAGCGCGACACCGGCCCCGACGACCGCCGCCAGCGTCACCTTCGAGGCCAGGCCGCCGCCGTCGGACAGCAGGATCGCCACCGCCCCCAGCGAGGCCACGGCGGCGCCGACCACCAGCCACCCGGCCAGCACGAGGGCCGCCGGGCGGGCGCTCCCCGGCACCGGTCCGGCCTCCAGCGCGGCCCAGCGCGCCGCGGCCTCCCGCTGCTCCCCGCGCCGGTCCCACGCCGCCCGCAGTCGCAGGGCCGTGCCGCCGACCAGCCCGGTGAGGGCCACCTGGGCGGCCGGGTGCCAGTCGGGCACGGCGAGCAGCAGTCCGCCGGTCAGCGCGAGCGCCGCCCACCAGAGCACGCAGCCCGCCGCGGCGGTGCGGGTGGAGCGGGGCCGGTCGGCGCCGGCCTGGAGGTCGGCGATGGCGGGCAGGTACCAGACGCAGCCGCTCGCGGTGAGCGCGGCGGTGCCGATGGCGAGCACGGTGTGGGTCATGGGCCGGCCTTCCTGGAGTGCACGGATCACGGCGGGGTGGCGGGGCCGTCCCCGCCCGCCCGGGGGCAGCGGCACGGGCGGGGACGGCCGTTCGGGGGGAGGGACGGCCTCAGCCGTCGGAGGACGCGGGCGAGGAGGACACGGGCGAGGACGACGCGGGCGAGGTGGACGACGCCTGGGCCCGCTGCGCCCGGGTCAGCGGCCGGTCGTACTTCACCGGCTCCACCCCGTCCAGGTGCGGGGCGGGCTTCCCGGTGTTCTCCAGCACGTCCCGGGCCGCGATGTCCGGGTGGTGGAGGTCGAAGGCCGGGGATTCGGAGCGGATCCGGGGCAGCTTGACGAAGTTGTGCCGGGGCGGCGGGCAGGAGGTGGCCCACTCCAGGGAGCGGCCCCAGCCCCAGGGGTCGTCCGAGGTGACGCGCTCGCCGTACTTGGCGGTCTTCCAGACGTTGTAGAGGAACGGCAGGATCGACAGACCGAGCAGGAAGGACCCGATGGTGGACACGGTGTTGAGCGTGGTGAAGCCGTCCGAGGCCAGGTAGTCGGCGTACCGGCGGGGCATGCCCTCGGCACCCAGCCAGTGCTGCACCAGGAAGGTCGCGTGGAAGCCGACGGTGAGCGTCCAGAAGGTGATCCGGCCGAGCCGCTCGTCGAGCTTCTTGCCGGTCATCTTGGGCCACCAGAAGTGGAAGCCGGCGAACATCGCGTACACCACCGTGCCGAACAGCGTGTAGTGGAAGTGGGCGACGACGAAGTACGAGTCGGAGACGTGGAAGTCGATCGGCGGGGCGGCGAGCAGCACGCCCGTCAGACCGCCGAACAGGAAGGTGACCAGGAAGCCGACGGTCCACAGCATCGGGGTCTCGAAGCTCAGCGAGCCCCGCCACATGGTGCCGACCCAGTTGAAGAACTTGACCCCGGTCGGCACGGCGATCAGGAAGGTCATGAAGGAGAAGAACGGCAGCAGCACCTGCCCGGTGACGTACATGTGGTGCGCCCACACCGTCACCGACAGCCCGGCGATGGCCACCGTGGCGGCGATCAGGCCCGCGTAGCCGAACATCGGCTTGCGGCTGAACACCGGGATGACCTCCGAGACGATGCCGAAGAACGGCAGCGCCAGGATGTACACCTCGGGATGCCCGAAGAACCAGAACAGGTGCTGCCAGAGCATCGCCCCGCCGTTGGCCGGGTCGAAGACGTGCGAGCCGAACTTGCGGTCGCATTCGAGCGCGAGCAGCGCGGCGGCCAGCACCGGGAAGACCAGCAGCACCAGCACCGAGGTGAGCAGCACGTTCCAGCAGAAGATGGACATCCGGAACATGGTCAGCCCGGGGGCGCGCATGCAGATGATGGTGGTGATGAAGTTGACCGCGCCGAAGATGCTGCCGAAGCCGGACAGCGTGACGCCCATGATCCACATGTCGGAGCCGACGCCCGGTGAGTGGACGGCGTCGGACAGCGGCGCGTAGAGGAACCAGCCGAAGTCGGCGGCGCCCTGCGGGGTGGCGAAGCCGGCGGCGGCGATCAGCGAGCCGAACATGAACAGCCAGTAGGACAGCATGTTCAGCCGCGGGAACGCCACGTCGGGCGCGCCGATCTGCAGCGGCATGATCCAGTTGGCGAAGCCGGTGAACAGCGGCATCGCGAAGAGCAGCAGCATCACCGAGCCGTGCATGGTGAAGGCCTGGTTGAACTGCTCGTTGGAGAGGATCTGCGTTCCGGGCCGGGCGAGTTCGGCGCGCATGACCAGCGCGAGGACGCCGCCGATCAGGAAGAACGCGAACGAGGACACCAGGTACATGGTGCCGATCGTCTTGTGATCGGTGGTGGTCAGCAGTCCGACCAGGGCCGAACCCGGCCGCCTGGCCCGAACCGGGCGCGGGGGCAGGGTCGTTGACGGCGGGGTGGGGTCGCCCTGTGCCTGGGTGGCGCTCAAGGACGCGCTCCTTCGGAACGTCGTGCGAATGGGTGGCGATCCATGATCCGAACCCACCCCCCGCGCGCCCCAGGGCCCTTGGGCCCGCCCGGCCGGGGCCGCTGGGCCCGAGTTCCCGGACCGCACCCGGGACCTCCCGACCGGGTCCGGTCGGGCCGGCCCGCACAACGCTCCAGCTCACCAATGAAGTTGACGAGACGTCAGTCTCGGCGCTCAGCCCGGCAGCCGGGCGATCTGGCCGCGCTCCAGGGCCGCGTACACCGCCCCGTCCGGGCCGACGGCGATTCCGTGCGGTTCGGCGCCGGGGCCGGGGATCGGGTGGCCGTCCAGCCGCCCGTCCGGGGTGAGCACGCCGATCCGGCCGGCGCCCCACTCGGTGAACCAGAGCCGCCCGTCCGGCCCGGCGGTGATCGCGTGCGGCCTGGCGGCCCGGTCGGCCAACGGGTACTCGGTGACCTGCCCGTCGACGGTGATCCGCCCGACCAGTCCGCCGCCGATCCCGACGTACCAGAGCGCCCCGTCGGGCCCGGCGGTGATCCCGACCGGCGCGGTGCCCCCGGTGGGCAGCCGGTGGACGGTCACCTCGCCGTCGGTGCTCACCCGCGCGATCGCGTCGGCCTGGTTGAGCGCGCACCACAGAGCGCCGTCCGGCCCGGCGGTGATGTGCGCGGGGAAGGCACCCGGCACCGGCAGCGGGTACTCCGTCAGCTCGCCGTCCACGGTGATCCGCCCGACCCGGTCGGCGTTCACCTCGGTGAACCACAGCGCGCCGTCCGGCCCGGTGACGATCCCGCCCGGTCCGGCGTCCACCGCCGACAGCGCGAACGAGGACGCCTCGCCGTCCACCGCGATCCGTCCGATCCGCCCGGCGTTCATCTGGGCGAACCAGAGTGCCCCGTCCGGCCCGGCGGTGATCACCGAGGGCCCGCAGCGCGGCGCACCGAGCCCGAACCGCCGCACCGAACCGTCGGGCGCCAGTCGCCCGATCTCCCCGGCGTGCACCAGGGTGAACCACACGCCCCCGTCCGGCCCCACGGTCACCCCGTACGGCCCGTCCCCCGCCCCGGCCACCTCGAACAGTTCCATGCGCACCCCTCCATCTCTATTGCGACTCCCGTCGCATTAGTGATGCTCGCACACCCGTCCGTCCGGGGCAACCGACTTACCCGCGCCCGTCCGGCAACCCCCGGAGGACCGAGATCACGCCCATGCCCGCCGCGCACACCGGCACCGCCAGGAGGGCGCCGATGATGCCCGCGATGCCGGAGCCGGCCACGACGGCGACCATGATGGTCGCCGGGTGCAGCTCCACCGTGCGGCTCTGGATGGTCGGCTGGAGGATGTTGCCCTCGATCATCTGGACCGTCAGCACCACACCGAGCGCCCACAGCGCCGTGCCGAGCCCGCCGTCCGCCAGCGCGACCAGCACCGCCACCGCGCCGGACAGGAACGCGCCGACGAACGGGATGTACGCCCCCATGAAGACCAGCGCGCCCAGGCCCGGGGCGCCGGGGACACCGAGGGCGAGCAGGCCCACGGTGATGAAGACCGCGTCGATCAGGGCGATCAGCGTGGTTCCGCGCATGAAGCCGGCCATCGCCTCGAAGGCGCGGTCGGCGCAGGCGACCACGGTGTCCGCGCCGCGTCCGGGCAGGGTGGCCCGGATGGCATCGCCGGTGCGGTGGCCGTCGCGCAGGAAGAAGAAGACCAGGGCCAGCGCCAGCACCCCGCCGGTGATCAGCTGGATGAGCAGCCCGAGCCCCGAGAGCACGCCGTTGGTCAGCGCCGAGATCAGCGAGTTGGTCTCGCCCTTGGCGTTCTCCAGCGCGTGCTGGACCTTCGCCCCGAACGGCCCCAGCCACTCGGCCAGCCGCCGCCCGGCGGACGGGAGCGAGGCGGCGATCTGCGGGGCGCTGTGCACCAGGGAGTTGACCAGCAGGACGATCACCCCGACCACCGCGACCACCAGCACCAGGCAGGTCAGTCCGGCCGCCAGGCTCCGGCTCACCCCCCGGCGGACCAGCCAGGGCACCACCGGGTGGAGCAGCGAGGCCCCCAGCAGCGCCAGGATGAACGGCACGGTGGCGGCCCTCAGCTCGACCAGCGCGAACACCACCAGCGAGCCGACGGTGATCAGCAGGATCACCGCCACCGACCAGGCTGCCGCCCACCGCACGGCGGGCGGCAGCATCAGGTACGGCCTGCGGTGGTCGGGCCGCTCACCGGGCGGGCGCTCCACGGACACGGCAGCCTCCGGCGGGGGTCGTCGTTGAGTCCGAACCGACCCATCTCAACAGAGAACCTGACGGTCTGCCCGTTCAGGACTCGGCAGCCGCCTCGATCCGCACCGCACCGCCCCCGCCCCCGCCCGCGAAGGCCAGCACCCGGTGCGCCTCCGCCTCCGCCGCCTCCCGGTCCGCCCGCGCCAGGCGGACGAACGGCCGGACGGCCACCTCCTGCTCGCCGGTCAGCCGCCACGTCCCGGCGACCAGCCCGTCCACCAGCAGGGTGCCGTGCACCAGCCCGTTCTGGGTCATCACCCGCCCCTGGTACTCCTCCGGCAGCACCCGGCTCCGGTCGGCGTGCGAGAGCAGCAGGTTGTCGAACGGCGCGAGCAGCCGCACCGGCGCGGGGGTGTCCGGCTCCGGCCGGGGCGCGTCCGGCAGGTCGTACAGCGGCCGGCCCTGCTCGTCCCGGAAGGTCAGCAGCTGTGGGGCGAGTCGCCGCAGCACGGGGCCGAGCCCGCTGAGGCCGGACCACTTCCGCAGGTCGGCCGCACCGGCCGGGCCGAAGGCGGCGAGGTAGCGCAGCACCAGGCCGTCCGGCGGGGGCGCGGGGTCGAGCGGGCGGCCGAGCCAGGCCTCGGCGGTGGTGTGGGCCCCCGGGCCGCCGCGCCCCCACAGCCCGCGCGGCGGCACCTGGACCAGCGGCAGCAGGCAGCGCGCGGCCTGGGCCAGTGCCGCCGGGTCGCGGTCCGGCCGGGTCGCCGCCAGCAGCGCGCCGAGCCGCTGGAAGGTGCGCGGCTCCTCCTCGACCAGGGCGCGGGCCTCGGCGGCCAGCGCGGTCAGGTCGAGTCCGGCCAGCCGCTTGCCGTAGGTGGTCCGCAGCGCCTGGTCCAGGACGGGCTGGAGCAGCGGACGCAGGGTCAGGCAGTCCTCGGCGGTGACCAGGTGGATGGTGCCGCGCTGGAGCGCGATCCGGACCACCTCCCGCCCTTCGATCAGCCCGGTGAGCTGCTCCGGGGCGAAGCCGTCCAGCCGGGAGAGCAGCCCGAGGTACGGCGGCTGGGGGACGGCCTGGGCCTGGAGACCGCCGAGGTGGTGGACGACCTCCAGCGGCGTCCGGCCGGTGCGGGCGAGCAGGTGCTGACGGGCCAGTAGGGCTCGGCCCAGGGCGCGGGTGCCGAGCACCGTCACCGGCGGCCGTCCACGACGGAGCGCAGCACGGAGATCCGGTTGGTGGTGATGGAGGCGGCGCCGGTGTCGCGCAGTCGGCGCATGGTGCGGCGCAGATCGGCGGTCCAGGTGGAGACGGCGAGTCCCTCGTCCGCCGCGGCCTCGACGAACCCGGGGGTGACCAGGCCGAACGGCGGGTTGAGGTAGCGCGGCCGCAGGTCGCGCAGCAGGGCGGGGGCGGGCATCCGGGGCTGCTTCCAGGTGAGCGCGATCTCGGCGTCCGGGCTGAGCTCGCGCACGGCCAGCATGGCGGTGGTGTGGCCGCAGAAGGAGACCAGCCCCTCGGCGCCGAGGCCGGTGACGACGGACCAGGTGGCGGCGGCCGGGCCGGGGTCGTCCAGGTCGATCAGCAGCCGCGGGCCGTTCGCCTCCGCCACGGCCTTGATCGCCTCGGCGAGGGTGGGCACGGCCAGTGCGCCCTGGCGCAGCTCGTCCAGCTGCTCGGTGGTGACCCGGCCGATCGAGCGCGGGTCGCCCCAGAGCCGTTCCAGGGTGGGGTCGTGCAGCAGCACCGGCACCTTGTCGCGGGTGAGCTGGACGTCCACCTCGACGGCGTCGGCCCCGGCGGCGAGCGCGGACTCGATCGAGGGCAGGGTGTTCTCGCGGTGGCGGTACGGGTCGCCGCGGTGGGCGACGGCGAGCACCGGGCGGCGGTCGGCGGGGGCGGCGGGGCTCATCGGATCCTTCCGGACAGCCAGGGGGTGAGGTCGTGGAGGCCGGTCGGGCCCGATGTCGTGCCGGGCGCGCCCGGCGCGGCCGTGCCGGGCGGCGACGGCCTCGACCCCCGGCGCGGCGCTCGGGGTGGTCGGCAGGTGCGGGGCGGCATCCGGGCCTCTCGCTTCTTCGGTGGGGAACGGACGGCGGAGAGACGCTAGCGCCGCTCGATCATCACATTGGTCGACTTGATGACCGCCGTGGCGGGCGCGCCCGGCACCAGGTTCAGCTCCTCCGCCGACTCCCGGCTGATCAGCGACACCACCCGGAACGGCCCGGCCTGCACCTCCACCTGCGCGGCCACGTCGCCGAGCACCACCTGGGTGATGATCCCGGGGAAGCGGTTGCGCGCCGAGGACGGGCGGCCCTCGGCCTCGGCGTTCTCCGGCCGGGCCAGCTCGCGGGCGAAGGCGGCGAGCTCGGCGCCGGGGATGATCCGGTGCCCGTGCTCGTCCCGCACGGCGGCGAGCCGCCCGGCGTCCACCCAGCGCCGCATGGTGTCCGCGCTGACGCCGAGCAGCGCCGCCGCCTCACCGATGCGGTACGGGTTGACCGGCACCTCGGGCTGGCCCATGTGCGACTCCTGACGGTGGTTCGAGGTACGGGGCACGCGCCCCCCGTCCGCCATCCTGCCGTACCGGGCACGCCGACGGGAAACAGCCCCGGACCAGCCCCCGAACCAGCCCCCGGACCAGCCGACGGACGCGGCCCGGCGGCCCGGCCTACGGCTCGCCGAACAGGTCCCGCCGCACGGCGTCCCCGGCCGTGAGCACCGCCCCGGCGAGCACCGCCCCGCCGCCCGCCGTACCGGCCCGCACCTCGGTGCGCAGCGGGGAGAACCCGGCCAGCCGCCGTTCGACCCGGCCGGCCAGCTCGGCGCCGCCGGCCCGGCCGATCTCGCCGCCGAGCACCACGCAGCCGGGGTCGAGCACCACGCAGAGCGCGGCCGCGCCGAGCGCGATCCGCTCGGCCAGCTCGTCCAGGAACGCCTCGCCCGCCGCACCGGCGGCCAGGGCGGCGCGCACGGCGGCCTCCGCGGCGGACGCGTCCCCGGCCCGGTCGGCGGGCAGCCCGTGGGTGCGGGCGAGTGCGCAGATGGCGGCGCTGCCGACCAGGCCGTGGAAACCGCCCTCGCAGCTGTCGGCGCTGGGCAGCCCGACCGTGCCGGGGACGGGCAGGAAGCAGATCTCGCCGGTTCCGCCGGAGAAGCCCCGGCGCAGCTGCCCGTCCAGGATGACGGCGGCGCCGACGCTGTGGCCGAGCCACATCAGCACGAAGGTGTCGCGGTCGCGCGCGGCGCCGACCCGGTACTCGGCCCGGCCCGCCAGGTTGACCTCGTTCTCCAGGATGACGTCGGTGTCGGGCAACTCCCGCAGCGCGGTGAGGAGTTCGGCGTGCCAGCCGGGGAGCTTGCCGGTGCTGTGCAGTCGGCCGGTGGCGGGGTCGACCAGGCCGGGGGCGCCGACCGCGACGGTGTGCAGCCGCTCGACGCCGGCGCCGCGCGCGGTCTCCAGCAGGGTGCGCACGATCGCCTCGGCGGCACCGGCGGCCCCTGCGGCGGAGGCCTCGACCGGCACCTCGGCGGTGGCGAGACTGCGCCCGGCGAGGTCGGCGACGACCAGGCTGACGCCCTCCTCGCGGACGTCGAAGGCGGCGATGTGGGCGCGGGAGGCGACCAGCGCGTAGAGCCGGGCGTTGGGCCCGCGCCGCTGTTCGCCGCGTTCGCCGACGACGGCGACCAGGCCGGTGCGCTGGAGGCGGTCGAGCAGGTCGGCGACGGTCGGCCGGGACAGGCCGGTGAGGTCGCGCAGCTCGGTCGCGGTGAGCGGACCCTGTTCGAGCAGGAGGTTGAGCGCCAGCCGGTCGTTGATCGCCCGGGCGGTGCTCGGCGTGGCCGTACGCGCGGTGGTCATGGCCGGTCATCCTTCCAGAGTGTTTCTATCAGGGTCCCTTCCTGATAGTTTATCGAACGATCGCACCACCGCCGGACGGACGACCCCGCCGCGCGGAGCCATCGGCCTGCACGCAGACCACCCACAGGGCACCGTCGCGCCGCGACCCGCGCGACCGGGAGGGAACGCCGCATGACAGTCACGACCCACGAACCGCTCACCGAGCCACGCCGCTCCCGGCTGAGCATCGCGCTGGTCTTCGGCGTGCACGGCGCCGTCGGCGGCACCTTCGTCACCCGCATCCCGTGGATCCAGGACCGGCTGGACCTCTCCCCCGGCCGGCTCGGCCTGGCCCTGGTGATGCCGGCCATCGGCTCCTCCCTCGCGATGCCGCTCGCCGGGCGCTTCGTCCACCGCTACGGCGGCCGGGCCGCGGTGCGCGGACTGATCTCGCTCTGGTGCCTGGCCCTCACCCTGCCCGCCCTCGCCCCCTCGCTCCCGGCGCTGTGCGCGGTGCTGCTGGTGTACGGCGCCACGGCGGGCATGGCCGACGTCGCCATGAACGCCCAGGGCGTGGAGATCGAGGAGCGCCTCGGCCGCTCGATCATGTCCGGGCTGCACGGGATGTGGAGCGCGGGCGGACTGGTGGCCTCCGGCTTCGGCATCCTGGCCGCCCACCTGAACCTCGACGCCCGGCTCCAACTGGCCCTCACGGCCCTTGTGTTGCTCGCCCTCGCCCAGCCGGTCTGCCGAAGCCTGCCCGACTTCCGGGCGGCCGAAGGGGCACAGGAGCCGCCGCGCTTCGCCCTGCCGCCGCGCAGTTCGCTGGTGATCGGGCTGGTCGGCTTCTGCGCGGTGTTCGCCGAGGGCGCCTCGATGGACTGGAGCGGCGTCTACCTCAAGGACGTCACCGGCGCCTCCGCCACCCTCGCGGCCGCCTCGTACACCGCCTTCTCGCTCACCATGGCGGTCAGCCGCCTGGCCGGGGACGCCGTGATCCGCCGCCTCGGCGCCGTCCGCGCCACCCGGCTGGGCGGGGCGGTCGCCACCCTCGGCGGCGTCCTCGTAGTGGCCGCCGACCACCCGGCGCTGGCCATCCCCGGCTTCGCGCTGATCGGCGTGGGCATCGCGGTGATCGTGCCGCTCGCCTTCGCGGCCGCCGGACGGATCGGCAGCAACCCCAGCCAGGCCATCGCGGGCGTCGCCACCGTCACCTACACCTCCGGCCTGATAGCCCCCGCCGTGATCGGCGCCCTCGCCCAGGCCACCTCGCTCTCCGTCTCCTTCGGACTGGTCACCCTGCTCGCCTCCGCCCTGCTGCTGAGCGCCGGGGCACTGCGCCGGGCCGAACCGGATTCCACCGACGACGACGTGACCGCAGTGTCACCGGAAAGGACTTCCGGCAAAGACCTCTCCGCCATCTGACCGGCAACTCACCGGGAATCCCACTCGTGTCGTCGACCGCCGGGCGCGCTCCGGCGCCCGGCGGTTCCCGCGATCCGCGCCCGCCGCCGTCGCCGCCCTCGGTTCCCAAAACCCTTTGCCCTACCGCACGTTGCGGTCCGACACTGGGGCCGTGCTCGGATTCCTCAAGACCGACGACGAAGCCCTGGTCTCCTGCCTGGGCGACCCCCAGCGCACCGTGGCGGCCTACCGCGAACTGCTCCGGCGCGGGGCGGACGCCCTGGGCGCGATCCGCGCCGGGCTCTCCCACGACCACCCGGCCGTCCGGGAGGGCTGCTGCCGCCTCCTGGACCACCTGGTCGACACCGACTCCATGGACCTGCTCGTCGCCATGGCCGACGACCCCGACGCCGGGGTCAGGATCGCCGCCTTCCACGCCCTGGCCTGCGACCGCTGCAAGGACGACGCCTGCGCCCCCGGCGCGGGCCTGGTCCTCGAACCCGCGCTGCGCCACCTGTCCGACGACCCCGACCCGCGGGTCCGGTCCAGGGCCGCCGAACTCGTCGGCAAGTTCGCCCACACCGACGCCCGCGCCGTCGCCGCCCTGCGGGCCTGCCAGGCCGACGACCCGAGCCCGGCCGTCCGCAAGAAGGCCGGCTGGTACGCCCCCGGCGGGCCCATCCACCGGCGGACCGCCCCGCGCGCCGGACGGAACCTCAGGGCTGGTTGAGGTAGGTGAGCACGGCGCGGACGCGGCGGTTGGTGTCGTCGTCATCGGCGATGCGGAGCTTGCCGAACATCGAGGTGGTGTACTTGCTGATCGCGCTGTCGCTGAGGAACAGCCGCCGCCCGATGGCCTGGTTGGACAGCCCCTCGGCCATCAGCCCCAGCACCTCGTACTCGCGCGCGGTGAGCTGGCTGAGCCCCCGCTCCGGCGGGCTCGCGGACAGCAGCCTGGCGATCACCGCCGGGTCCATCGCCGTGCCGCCGGCCGCGACCCGCTCCAGCGAGCCGAGGAACTGGTCGGCGTCGAAGACGCTCTCCTTCAGCAGGTAGCCGACCCCGCCGGAGCCGTCCGCCAGCAGCTCCCGTGCGTAGAGCTGCTCGACGTGCTGGGACAGGATCAGGATCGGCAGCCCGGGCAGCTCGCGGCGGGCCGCGAGCGCCGCCCGCAGGCCCTCGTCCGACTGGGTCGGCGGCATCCGGACGTCGATCACGGACACGTCCGGGCGGTGCGCCAGCAGCGCGTCGAGCGTCTCCGGCCCGGTGGAGGCGGTGGCCACCACCTCGTGCCCGCAGGCCTCGATCAGGTGGACCATCCCGTCGCGCAGGAGGTAGAGGTCTTCGGCTACGAGAATTCGCATGGCACCGTCATCCTGACGTGGGTCGGTCCGCCGGGCGGACTGGTGATGTCGAGGGAGCCGTCGAAGGCGTCGAGGCGGCGGCGCAGGCCCGCGAGCCCGCCGCCGGGCCGTTCCCGGACGCCGCCCGAGCCGTCGTCCTCGACCTCGACGACGAGCCCGTGCCCGTCCTGGCGGAAGGTGACACCGGCCCGGGTCGCCCCGCCGTGCTTGACGGCGTTGGTGAGCAGCTCGGCGACGCCGAAGTACACCGCGGACTCGATCGGCGCGTCCACCCGCACCGGGTCCGCAGCCTCGACGGTCACCTTCAGCCGCAGGTCCAGGGCGAGGGCGCGGACGGCGTCCACCAGTCCGCGCTCGGTCAGCACCGGCGGGCTGATGCCCCGGATCAGGTCGCGCAGTTCGGCCAGCGAGGCCTTCGCGCCGTCCTGGGCGTCCCGCATCAGCGCCTTGGCCCGCTCCGGGTCGCGCTCCACCAGCAGCTGGGCGGTGGCCAGCGAGAGCCCGAGCGAGACCAGCCGGGCCTGCGCCCCGTCGTGCAGGTCCCGTTCGATCCGGCGGATCTCGGCATCCTGGGCGACGGTGGCGTCCGCCCGCTGGGCGGTCAGCTCCGCCACCCGCTGGGCCAGCGCCATCGCCCGCGAGGGCCGCAGGAAGCGCTCGGCCACCGGCGTCAGCACCCGCCAGGCGTACGGGGCGCCGCCGGCGGCCAGCAGCAGGCCGAGCACCCCGAGCAGCCGGGCGGGCGCCTCCGGCCGGACGATCCCGGGCACGGCCGCGGCCAGCGCCGCCGGCGGCAGCGCGGCGACCGGGCCCGCGGTGACCGCCGCGACCGCGACGAAGCGCAGGTCCCGCAGGTTGGCCGGGTCGCGCCACCGGACCCGCCAGTGCTGGTCCATCAGGGCGTCGCGGCGGGTCCTCTCGTACGTGAAGCCGTTCCACCAGAACCCGGTGGACATCCGGCTCACCGGCGGAGCCTGCCGGTACCCGGCGGGCAGGACCGGGCCGCCCCAGCGGGCCACCAGGGCGCGCACGGCCCGGCACACCGGGCGGCTCAGCCCGAGGGTGCCGACGCACACCAGCACCAGCGGCAGCAGCCACGACCACGGGTTGGCCGGACCCCAGGACCAGCCCAGCACCACCGCGCCCGCCCACACCGCCGGGACCAGCAGGGTCACGGCCGCGACCGCGCACGCCCGCAGGAACCCCGTCGCGGCCCCGGCCGCCCACCCACCCGGCTTCCCCATGAACTTCCCTCGCCTTCCGTGCAGTGCACCCACTGTGCACCGCACGGACCCCCGTCCACCCCGTTCCGGGCCAGGAGTGTGGCCAGGCCCACCCAGGTGTGCGCCCAGCCCCCGACGCCTGCGGCGGGGCCCCGTCCGCCCTCATCCCGACCGTGATCACCAGCGTCGGCCCTCGCCCCCGGCCGGCCCTCGCCGGGGACCGGTTAGGCTCTCGCCGTGCCCGCAGCCCTGACGACCTCCGCCGCACCGACCGCCGAAGACCCCGCCGAAGACCCCGCCGAGCCCGCCGCCCACGACGGGCGGCGCCCGGCCCGCGCGGCCTGGTGGCGGTTCGGCCTGCTGGTGCTGCTGCTGGGCGCCTGCGCCGGCTCGCTGCTGCTGTGGAGCCCCACCGACCTGCTCTCGGGCGGGCTGGCGGACCGGATGCCCGGCTACTGGTTCGCCCCGCTGTTCACCCTCGTCTACGCGGTCGGGACGCTCGCCTTCGTGCCGCGCCCCGCGCTGAACGCCGTGGCCGGACTGCTGCTGGGCATCCAGCAGGGGGTGCTGCTCGCGGTGCTCGGCACCACCCTGGGCGCGGCCATGGCCTTCGCGCTCGGCCGGGGGCTGGGCCGGGAGGCGCTGCGGCCGTACCTGCGCGGCAAGGTGCTCGGCGCCCTCGACCGGCGCTTCACCGACCAGGGCTTCCGCAGCGTCCTGGTGCTGCGGCTGCTGCCCGGCCTGCCGTTCCAGGCGGGCAACTACGGCGCGGCCTTCTCCGGGGTCCGCTTCCTCCCCTTCCTGTTCGCCACCGCGATCGGCGTGGTGCCGACCACCGCCGTGTACGTCGTCGCGGCGGCCAGTGCGGACCAGCCGGGCTCGGCCGCGTTCCTGGTCTCGGCCGGGGTGATCGCCCTGCTGGTGCTGGGCAGCCTGGTCGGGCTCTGGCGGGCGGCCGCGGCCCGCCGCCGGACGCAGGCCGGCTGACAATTCGTTCGCGTCCCCGCGCCGTCGGGGTCACGATGGCGGGCATGACCGAACTCACCCCGCGGGTGGACCCGCCGATGGCCGCCGACGAGGCCGCCATGCTCACCTCCTGGCTCGACTACCACCGCAGCACCCTCGCCCTGAAGTGCGAGGGCCTGACCGACGACCAGCTGCGGCTGCGCTCCGTCCCGCCGTCCACGCTCTCCCTGCTCGGCCTGGTCCGGCACATGGCCGAGGTCGAGCGGCACTGGTTCCAGGGCATCCTGCTCGGCCAGGAGATCGCCACCGGCCACTACTGGACCGAGGCGGACCCGGACGGCGACTTCGACCACGTCGACACCGCGGACGTCGCCGCCGACTTCGCCACCTGGCACGCCGAGATCGAGTCCGCCCGCCGCGCGTCGGCCGGACTGCCGCTGGACACCGTCGGCAAGCGGCGGCGGCAGGACCAGGAGGTGACGCTCCGCTGGATCCTGGTCCACATGATCGAGGAGTACGCGCGACACAACGGGCACGCGGATCTGTTGCGTGAGCTGGTGGACGGTTCGACCGGCGAGTGAAATCGTTTCCGCATTGTTGACAGAAGGTCAAATACGCGGTGACCGCTACCGATATGGTCTACGCGCGCAACCGTACCGAGCTGCGCGGCGTCGCTGTCTTTGCCCGGGTCCGCCCCGGTTTCCGGCGCGGCGCGACTCGTACGGAGGCCACGAGCGGGCACGGGACCGGTGAACAGTGCGATACTCGGACAGTTCCGACGAGTGGATGACGTGTCAAAAAGGACACGCAACCCCGGGGGGACCAGACGGGACGAGGCAGGGAGGCGCGGCATGGGAGCACTTCGCGACGAGCACCACAACGGGTGGCTGATGCCCTCCGGGAACTACCCGGCCGCGGTGTACGACGACGAGTGGGTGGATCAGGAGACGGTGTCCGCCGTCCCCGCGCCCGCGAAGATCGTCTCCCTGCGGCCGACGGGCTTCGAGGCGGCCCGCACGGTCGGTGAGCACATCCGGGCGAGCACCCCGGTGGTGATGGACCTCACCGAGATGGACGAGGCCGAGGCCAAGCGCATGGTCGACTTCGCCTCCGGGCTGATCTTCGGAACCCGGGGCGGCATCGAGCGGATCGCCCGCCGGGTCTTCCTGCTCACCCCGGCGGACGTCGAGGTGATGGTGATCGACCGCCCGCTCGACGAGACCGGGTTCTACAACCAGAGCTGACCGGAAGAGCGCGGGCCGCGGGCCCGCAGCACCCCACCGGGGGCGGCACACCAGCCGTCCCCGGTTTTTGCTGCCCGGATTCGATTCACGCATGAGGCAGCTGAGAGCTCCAAGGCAATTATGAGACATCGATGTCTCACCTGGACTACACTCGACTCATGGCCACCGACCGCGACACCGTTCTGGAAGCCGCCGTCGGCGTGCTGTCCCGCCGCCCCACCGCCCACCTGGACGAGATCGCCCGCGCCGCGGGCATCAGCCGGGCCACCCTGCACCGGCTGTTCCCGGGCCGCGACGCGCTGATCCGCGACGTCGGCCGGCTCGGACTGCAGCGCTTCGCCGCCGCCCTGGACACCGCGGCCGTCGAGGAGGGCGACGCCCGGGCGGCCCTGCGCCGCCTGGTGGACGCCGCCGTCCCGGACGCCATGCTCTGCGCCTTCCTGGCGGGCGAGAACCAGCTCTACGAGGACGACGAGATCAACGACCTCTGGGAGGTCCAGATCGACCGGCTGCACGCGCTCTTCCTGCGCGGGCAGCGCGAGGGGGTCTTCCGGATCGAGCTGAGCGCCGCCTGGCTGAGCGAGGCCTTCTTCGACCTGGTGGCCGGGATCGGCTGGGCCATCCAGGACGGCCGGCTCGCCCCGCGCGACGCCGCCTTCTCCCTCGCCGAGCTCTTCCTCGGCGGCGCCCTGCGCCGGGACCCCGCTCCCCCCACCCACAGCACCCCCACCCACAGCACCTCGGACCGGAAACCGGAAACCGATACCCCATGAGCAGTACCCCCGCCCTGACCGCCCGCCAGCGCTGGACCGGCCTCGCCGTCCTGGTGCTGGCCGTCACCGTGGTCGCGCTGGACGCGACCGTGCTCTCCCTCGCCCTCCCCTCCATCAGCGAGACCCTGCGCCCCAGCGGCACCCAGCTGCTCTGGATCGGCGACTCCTACTCCTTCGTGCTGGCCGGCCTGCTGGTCAGCATGGGTGCCCTGAGCGACCGGATCGGCCGCAAGAAGCTGCTGCTGACCGGCGCCACCGCCTTCGGCGCCGCCTCGCTGCTGGCCGCGTACGCCCCGGGCCCCGGCTGGCTGATCCTGGCCCGGGCGCTGCTCGGCGTCGCCGGGGCGACGATCATGCCCTCCACCCTCTCGCTGATCCGCAGCCTGTTCCCGGACGACCGGGAGCGGGCCACCGCGATCGGCGTCTGGGGCGCGGCCGCCACCGCCGGTGCCGCGCTCGGGCCGGTGGTCGGCGGGCTGCTGCTGGAGCACTTCTGGTGGGGTTCGGTGTTCCTGCTGAACATCCCGGTGCTGGTCCTGCTGCTGGTGTCCGGCGCCTGGCTGCTGCCGGAGTCCCGGGACCCGGAGCCGGGGCGCTGGGACGTGCTGAGCGTCGTGCTGTCGATGGCCGGCGTGATCGGCGTGGTGTACGCGATCAAGGAGGGCGCCGCGCACGGCCCCGCCCGCTGGGACGTGCCGGTCACCTTCCTGCTGGGCGCCGCCGCGCTGGCCCTCTTCGTCCGCCGCCAGCTGCGGCTGGAGACCCCGCTGCTGGACGTCCGGCTGTTCCGGGACCGGCGGTTCACCGCCGCCGTCACGGCCTCGCTGATCTCGCTGGTCGGCCTGTCCGGCGTGATCTTCGTGGTCTCCCAGTACCTCCAGCTGGTGCGCGGCTACGAGCCGCTCCGGGCGGGCCTGGCGGAGCTGCCGGCCTTCGCCGGTTCGGTGGCCGGCGGGCTGCTGACCGCCCGGATCGCCCGGCGTTTCGGCGCCCGCCGGGCGCTGGCCGTCAGTCTGCTGGCGATGGGCCTGGCCACGGGCGTGCTGGGCTGGACGGAGCAGGACACCACCTACCTGCTGCTGGCCGTCTCCTTCCTGGTGACCGGCACGGCCGAGGGCGTGGTCTACACCCTCGGCGCCGACCTGGTGCTGTCCGCCGCGCCGGCCGACAAGGCCGGGGCCGCCTCGGCGGTCTCGGAGACGGCGTACGAGCTGGGCACCGCGCTCGGCATCGCGCTGGTCGGCTCGGTGGTCGGCTCGATCTACGCGAACGGGCTGTCCGTCCCGGCCGGGGTCTCCCCCGAGGCCGCCGCCCGGGCCGGGGAGTCGCTGGGCACGGCCGTGGAGACGGCGCAGGGGCTGCCGCCGGAGCTGGGGCAGCCGCTGCTGGCGACCGCGAAGGGGTCCTTCATGCACGGCATGAACGGCGCCGGGCTGCTGGCCGGGGTGCTGCTGACCGCCGCGGCGGCGCTGGCCTGGTGGCTGCTGCGCGACCGGTCCGCGCCGACGCCGGTCGAACCGGTCGAACCGGTCGGCCCGGCCGAGCCGGTCGAGGCCGTCCGGCCCGAGCAGCCCCAGCGGGTGCCCGCCTAGGAAGTACGGAGAACGGCCGTTCCGGATCCGGGAACGGCCGTTCTCGCACGTGCGGCGTCGGCCGCCAGGGGCCTGGCACTACGCCCCGAAGGGCAGTTCCAGCTCGGCCCAGACGACCTTGCCGTCCCTGGTCAGCCGGCTGCCCCAGCGCTGGGCCAGCTCGCTGACCAGGAACATCCCGCGCCCGCCCTCGTCCTGCTCGGCGAAGGGGCGCAGCTGCGGGGCCGCGCCGCCGGCGTCGGAGACCTCGACGGTGAGCACCCGGTCGCGGAACAGCCGCAGGCGGCGCGGCGCCTCGGCGTGCAGCAGGGCGTTGGTGACCAGTTCGCTGACCAGCAGCTCGGCGTAGTCGGAGAGCGCGCTCAGGCCCCAGGACTCCAGGGTGGCGCGGGTGAAGCGGCGGGCCCGGCCGGGGAGCTTGCCGCCGCCGGTGAGCGGGAGGGTGGCGATCCGGTCGGCGGGCACCGGCAGCGCCCTGGCCATGATCATCGCGATGTCGTCCTCGGTGCCGTCGGTGACCAGGGCGCCGATCACGGCGTCGCAGGTCTCCTCCAGCGTGCGGCCGGGCCCGGCCAGGGTGCGGGCCAGCAGGTCGATGCCGTGGTCCAGGTCCTGGCCGCGCCGCTCGACCAGGCCGTCGGTGTAGAGGGCGAGCACGCCGCCCTCGGGGAGCGTGAACCCGATCGACTCGAAGGCGACCCCGCCCACGCCCAGCGGTACGCCGGGCGGCACCTCGACCCGGCGGGCGACGCCGTCGGTGCCGACCCAGACCGGCGGCAGGTGCCCGGCCGAGGCGACCTGGACGGTGCGCTCCAGCGGGTCGTAGACGGCGCAGATGCAGGTGGCGAACTGGCCCTCGCCGATGCCCGAGGCGGTCTCGTCCAGTCGGGTGAGGACCTGCTCGGGCGGCATGTCCAGGGTGGCGAGGGTGCGGGCGACGGTGCGCAGTTGGCCCATGGTGGCGGCGGCCCGGATGCCGTGGCCCATCACGTCGCCGACCACCAGGGCGACCCGCCCGCAGGACAGCGGCACCACGTCGAACCAGTCGCCGCCGACCTCGCTGACCACGCTGCTGGGCAGGTAGCGGTAGGCGATCTCCAGGCCGAGGGTGCGGTGGATCTCCTGCGGCAGCAGGCTGCGCTGGAGGGTGAGGGCGGTCTCCCGCTCGCGGCGGTAGAGCCGGGCGTTGTCGAGGGCGAGGGCGGTGCGGGCGACGAGTTCCTCGGCGAGCGCGACGTCGGCCTCGTTGAAGGGCTCGGGGTTGCGCATCCGGATGAACTCGGAGCCGCCGAGCACCATGCCCCGGGCGGTGATCGGGACCATCAGGTACGAGTGGATGCCGGCGGCTATACCGGGGGCGACCCGGTCCTCGCTGGACACCAGGCCGCGCAGCACCTCCTCGTCCACGTGGGCGCGCAGCAGCGGCCGTCCGCTGCGCAGGCACTGGGTGTAGCTGCGGTCCGGGGCGTACTCGGAGGTCTCGCCGACGACGTCCACGGCGTGCGCCAGGCCGGTCTCGTAGTTCTCCCCGACGGCGACGGCGCGCAGGGTGACGGAGCGGTCGGCGGGGATCGGGGTGGGTTCGGCGCCGCGCAGCACCGGCTCCAGCAGGTCGACGGTGGCGAAGTCGGCGAACCGGGGGACGACCGCCTCGATCAGCTCCTCGGCGGTGCGCTGGAGGTCGAGGGTGGTGCCGATCCGGGCGGTGGCCTCGGCGATGGTGGCCAGCCGCTCCTGGGCGCGGGCGGCGCGGGCCTCGGCCTGGAAGCGCTCGGTGACGTCGATGATCGAGGAGCAGACGCCGAAGACCTTGCCGGTGGAGTCCTCCAGCCGGAAGTAGGAGGCGGACCAGGCGCGGTCCCGTCGGGGGTCGCCGGGGACGCGGCCGTGCGAGCGGGCGTCGACCACGGGCTTGCCGCTCCTGAGCACCTGTCTCATGGTCTGTTCGATCTCGGCGGTGTTGATGCCGGGCAGGACGGCGGATATCCGCCGGCCGAGGTGGGCGGCGACCGGCACGCCGTTCATCCGGGCGAGTGCCTCGTTGATCCGGACGAAGCGCAGGTCGGTGTCGTAGACGGCCATGCCGATCGGGGAGCGGCCGAAGATGCCGCCCAGCACGGCGAGGTCGGCCTCGATCGCGTGGACGGCCCGGGTGTCGGAGGCGGTGGCGAGCAGCAGCAGGGTGCCGGCCGGTCCGGCGATCGGGTAGGTGCGGAACTCCAGCTCGACCCGGTGGCCGTCGCGGTGGCGGACCGGGAAGACGAAGGAGGAGCCGCTGCCGGCCATGATCCGCTGGAACAGGGCGAGCACGGCGGGGCGGTCGGACTCGTCGGTGAGCAGCCGGGCGGCGTAGCTGCCGACGGCCTCCTCGGCGGAGTAGCCGAGCAGGGCCTCGGCGTCCTCGCTCCAGTGCAGGATCAGTCCGTCGGCCTGGAGCAGCGCCGTGGCGAGCGGGACGAGGCGGTGGCCTTCCGGACGCACGGTATCGCCGTCCGGCGCGGGGCCGACGGCGGCGTTCGCGTCCCACTCGTGTCCGTGCATTCAGGCAGCACCCCGGTTCGGCTCGTGCCCGGCCGGATGGGCCTCACGGTCCGTGCCGGCCGGGTTTCTTCTCCAGACTGCACGGACATCGGCCGCCCGGCGACCCCTTCGCCAGGGGGCCTCCGGTCGCTCGGTTGTACGGGCGTCATGGGCGTACCGGCCGCAGCGTACTCTCCAGAACGCCCGCCCACTGCCGGATCACCCCGGAACGTCGAAGGCTGTCGTCGGTGAGCAGGTTGGCCAGGCCGAGTCCGCGGGCGAGGTCGAGGGTGGCCTGCACCGATTCGCGCACGCCGGGGCGGGTCTCGTCGGCGTCCAGGAACTCCACGGCGGCCCGGTGGGCCTCCCGGCCGACGTGGCCCTCCAGGGCGATGATCCGCTCGCGCAGGCCCTCCTCGGTGGCGGCGGCGGTCCACAGGTGCAGGGCGGCGCGGAACAGCGGGCCGGTGTAGAGGCGGACGATCATGTCGACCACGGCCCGGGTGCGGTCGGGGCCGGCGGCCGGCAGTTCGTCCGCGTGGGCGCGGACGGCCGCCAGCCGCTCGGCGGTCACGTGCTCGACGGCCGCGGTGAAGAGGTCCTCGCGGGTCGGGAAGTGGTGCTGGGCGGCGCCCCGGGAGACCCCGGCCCGTTCGGCGACCACGGTGACGGTGGAGCCCTGCCAGCCGAGCTCGGCCAGGCACTCCACGGCGGCCGCGAGCAGCCGGGCCCGGGTGGCGCGGCTGCGCTCCTGCTGGGGGATGCGGACGGCGGGGTGGCTGGTCATGGCGGGTGGCGGTTCCTGTGTCGACGGGGTCCGTCCCGGTGGGGACACGGCGGGTCGATCCTCACAGACGGGCCACGGTCCTCGTCCGCCGGGGGTCCCGGCCTTCAGGAGGCGGCTCCGGCCCGGGCGGCCTCGCGGGCGCGCAGTTCGCGGCGCAGGATCTTTCCGGCCGCGGACTTGGGGACGGCGTCCACGAACTCCACCGCGCGTACCTTCTTGTACGGGGCGACCCGCCCGGCGACGTAGCCGGTGACGTCCTCCTCGGTGAGTTCGCTGCCCGGCGCGCGGACCACGAAGGCTTTGGGGCACTCGGTGCCGTCGGCGTCGGGGACGCCGATCACGGCGGCGTCGGCGATCTGGGGGTGGCCCAGCAGCACGGCCTCCAGTTCGGCGGGGGCGACCTGGTAGCCCTTGTACTTGATCAGCTCCTTGACCCGGTCGACGACGAACAGGTACCCGCGCTCGTCCACGTAGCCGATGTCGCCGGTGTGCAGCCAGCCCTCGGCGTCGACCACGGCGGCGGTCTCGGAGGGCCGGCCGAAGTACCCCTTCATCACCTGGGGGCCGCGGATCAGCAGCTCGCCCCGCTCCCCCGGGCCGAGGTCGTCGCCGGAGCCGTCCAGGGCGCTCACCCGCAGTTCGGTGGAGGGGACGAGCCGGCCGACCGAGCCGGGCGAGGGGGCGGGCTCGGTCGGCGACACCACGTGGGTGACGGGCGACAGCTCGGTCATCCCGTAGCCCTGGAGCAGGTGCGGCAGGTTCAGCCGGCGGGCGCAGGCCTCGGCGAGCTCCTGGTCCAGCGGGGCGGCGGCGCACAGCAGGTACTGGACCGAGGAGAGGTCGAAGCGGTCCACGACCGGGTGCTTGGCGAGCGCGAGGACGATCGGCGGGGCGACGACCAGGCCCTGCACCCGGTGCTGCTCGACCGCGCGGCAGAAGGTCTCCAGGTCGAAGCGGGGCAGCACGACCACGGTGGCGCCGCACCTCAGCGGCTGGTTGAGCAGCGCCGTCAGGCCGTAGATGTGGAAGAAGGGCAGCACGGCGAGCACCCGTTCGCCCACGGCGGGGCGGTAGAGGGCGTCGGCCTGGGCGAGGTTGGTGGCGATCGAGCGGTGGGTGAGCATCACGCCCTTGGGCAGGCCGGTGGTGCCGCTGGAGTACGGCAGGACGGCGACGTCCTCGCCCGGGTCGATGGCCGGCTCGGGGGCGGGGCCGGTGGCGGCCAGCAGGTCGGCGAGCGAGGGGTGGCCCTCGGCGCCGTCCAGGACGACCGTGCCGGTCAGCGGGCGGCCGGCGGCGGCGAGCAGGTCGGCGGCGGCCCGGGCGGTCGGCAGGAACGGGGAGACGGTGATCAGCCAGCGGGCGTCGCTGTCGGCCAGTTGGCCGGCCAGTTCGCCGGGGGTGCTCAGCGAGGACACCGTGGTCACGGTGGCGCCCGCCCGGGTGGCGCCGTAGCAGGCCGTGGGGTAGGCGATCGAGTTCGGGCTGAAGAGCGCGACCACGTCGCCCTTGCGCACCCCCGCCTCGGCCAGCCCGGCGGCGACCCGCTCGACCGAGGCGGCGAGCCGGGCGTAGCTGACCCGCTCCCCGGTGAGGCCGTCGATCAGGGCCGTCCGGTCGCCGTACCCGGCGGCCGGTGACAGCACCGCTTCGTGGATCGGCAGGTCGACGTCGGGAACGTCCGGGAACTCGCTTCGGAAGACCAAGGCATGCCTCCAGTAAGGAAGTTGACGCGACAACTAAGTGGTTCCGGGGTGCGTTCAGGAGCATACGGACAGTCAGGGGGCAGGCTCGGCCATTGTGAGGAACCGGAACCGGCGCACGCGTGGCGCGTTTGCTCCGGAGGGCGCTCGACCGGACGGTTTGCAGCACGGCCGCCCACCCCCGAGGTGCGGCCCCGGACCCTGGAGCAACCTCCGTGAGACCTCCCTCCGCCCATCTGCCCTCCTCCCGCCGTCTGCTCGCCGCCGCCACCGCCGCGGCCGCACTCACCCTCGGTACGGCGCCGGCCGCGCTGGCCGCGCCGGGCGACAACGGCGACATCAAGGTGCACGAGACCACCACCGCGGTGACCGACCAGCGCGACCAGCCCAAGGTCTGCCGGTTCTACCTGGACGCCTTCAACTTCGACACCCTCCAGCTGGTCAACTGGACGATCGAGCAGAACCCGCCGACCGGCACCGCACTGGTCCAGTCCGGGTCGATCACCCTCGCCAACGGCACCGGCGTGACCAGCGCGCTGACCCTTCCGGACGGGCACTACAAGCTCGAATGGACGTTCGTGGGCGAGACCGGCGCGGCGAAGCAGAAGGTCTTCGACGTCTCCTGCGCCACCTCGGCCCCGCCACCCCCGCACCTGCCCGGCGGCGGACCGCACGGCGGAGTGGGCACCGGCGGCGGCGGCACCTCCGGACCGAACACCGCCGAGGTGCTCGGTGGCTCCGCCCTGCTGGCCGGTGCCGCCGGGCTCTGGATCCGCGCGATGCGCCGCCGCTCCGGACGCAATGCCACGTCCTGACCGCCCCACGCGCGCCCGGCGCGGCGGCCCCGGCCCGATGGCGGCCGGGGTCGTCGCGCTGGCCCTGGCGGCCGGCGGCGGCTGGCTCCTCCACGACGGCACCGACGGCCTCGGCGGCCCACCACTGCCCGCCCCGGTACCGCCGGCGCCCACCGCCCCGACCGCCGCTCCGACCGGGACGGTGAAGCCGACCCCGGCACCCGCCTTCCCGCCGCTGGCGGCCTCGGTGCCGACCCGGATCCGGATCCCCGCGATCAAGGTCGACGCCCCGGTGACCGGCCTCGGGCTGACGCCGTCCCAGCAGCTGGACACCCCGCCGACCGACCAGCGCAACCTGACCGGCTGGTACCGGGACGGCACCGCGCCCGGCGCCGCCGGGAACGCCCTCGTGGTCGGCCACGCCGACACCCGCAGCGGACCGGCCGTGTTCTACCGGCTCGGACTGCTGCGTGTGGGCGACACCGTCGAGGTGACCCGCAAGGACCGGCGCGCCGCGGTCTTCACCGTCGACTCGGTCCGGGTCATCCCGAAGCGGGACTTCCCCGACGCCCTGGTGTACGGCCCCACCGAGCGGGCCGAGCTCCGGCTGATCACCTGTGGCGGGAAGTTCGACCGGAAGACCGGGTACGAGTCCAACACCGTGGTGTTCGCCCACCTGTCGGGAGCCCGCTAGAACGTTTCGCCGGATCAGTACGACCTCGGCAGGCCGAGGGTGTGCTGGGCGACGTAGTTGAGCACCATCTCCCGGCTGACCGGGGCGACCCTGCCGACCCGGGTGGCGGCCAGCAGCGCGCCCAGGCCGTACTCCTGGGTGAGGCCGTTGCCGCCGAGGGTCTGCACCGCCTGGTCGACCGTCCTGGCGGCGGCCTCACCGGCGGCGTACTTGGCCATGTTCGCCGCCTCCCCGGCGGCGACGTCCTCGCCCGCGTCGTAGAGCAGCCCGGCCTTCTGGGTCATCAGCCGGGCCAGTTCGATCTCCACCGCGCACTGGGCCAGCGGGTGCGCCAGGCCCTGGTGGGCGCCGATCGGAGTGGACCAGACGGTACGGGTCTTCGCGTACTCCACCGCCTTGCCGAGCGCCTGGCGGGCCAGGCCGAGCGAGAAGGCGGCGGTGAGGACGCGCTCCGGGTTGAGACCGGCGAACAGCTGGAGCAGGCCGGCGTTCTCGTCGCCGACCAGGGCGTCGGCGGGCAGCCGGACGTCGTCCAGGAAGACCTGGAACTGCTTCTCGGGGGCGACGAGTTCCATCGGGATCGCCCGGTACTCGAAGCCTGGGGTGTCGCGCGGCACGACGAACAGGCAGGGCTTGAGCCTGCCGGTGCGACCCCCTCCGGCGTCCGTGGTCTCGGCACGGGCCACGAACAGCACGGCGTCCGAGTGGTCGATGCCGGAGACGAACACCTTGCGGCCGGTCAGCAGCCAGTCCCCGCCGTCCCGGCGGGCGACCGTGGAGATCCGGTGCGAGTTGCTGCCCGCGTCCGGTTCGGTGATGCCGAAGGCCATCCGGCGGGTGCCGTCGGCCAGGCCGGGCAGCCAGCGCCGCTTCTGCTCCTCGGTGCCGTAGCGGGCGATCACCGTGCCGCAGATCGCCGGGGAGACGATCAGCAGCAGCAACGGGCAGCCCGCGGTGCCGAGTTCCTCCAGGACGATGGCGAGGTCGCTGATGCCGCCGCCCCCGCCGCCGTACTCGGCGGGCAGGTTGACGCCCAGGTAGCCGGCCTTGCCGGCCTCCGCCCACAGCTCGTCGGCGGGCTCGCCGGCCCTGGCCTTGGCGAGGTAGTAGGCGGAGCCGTAACGGCGGCCGAGGTCGCCGACGGCCTTGCGCAGGGCGGTGCGTTCGGGGGTTTCGAGGAGCTGACTGCCGATGCCGGACATGCGGGTCCTTCCTCAGGCGGGACGGGGGTGTCAGGCTGCTTCGGTGGACTTGACGACGGCGAGCAGGGTGCCGAGCTCGACCTGTTGGCCGGGGGCGACCCGGAGTTCGGCGAGGACGCCGTCGGCGGGGGCGGTGACCCGGTGCTCCATCTTCATCGCCTCCAGGACCAGCAGCGGCTGCCCGGCCGTGACGGTGTCGCCGACGGCGGCGGCGGTGCGCAGGACGGTGCCGGGCATCGGGGCGAGCAGGGCGCCCGGGTCGGTCCGGGCGGTGGGGTCGGGGAAGCGCGGCAGCGCGGTCAGCGCGGTGCTGCCGGCCGGGGTGTCGACGTACACCCGGTCGCCGTAGCGGGCCACGGCGTACGGGCGTTGGACCTCGCCCTCGCGAAGGATGACCAGGTCGGTCGTGGCTTCGACGAGTTCGACGTCCGGGTGGGCGTCGGCCTCCATCCCGGCCCTGGACCGGCGGTAGCGGACCTCCAACTCCTCCCCGTCCGAGGCGCGGTAGCGCTTGGACTGGGGCTGGGAGGGCAGGTTGCGCCAGCCGGACGGCAGGGCGGTCCGACGGGCCTCGGCCTCGGCGAGGGCGGCGGCCAGGGCGGCGCGCCCGGCGCCCTCGCCGTCGGGGGCGGTGAGCTCGGCCGCGTGCTCGGTGAGGAAGCCGGTGTGCAGTCGTTCGGCGCGGAAGGCCGGGTGCCGCAGCGCGCGGACCAGCAACTCCCGGTTGGTGGCCGGGCCGTGGATCCGGGCCCGGGCGAGGACGTCGGCCAGTCGGCGGGCGGCGGCGGCCCGGGTCGGGGCCCGGACGATCACCTTGGCGAGCATCGCGTCGTAGTGCGGGGTGATCTCGCTGCCGGACTCGACCCCGGAGTCCAGCCGCACCGGACCGTCGGCGAACTCGCTGTGCTCGACGGCGAGTCCGAAGCCGTGCAGGGTGCCGGTGGCGGGCTGCCAGTCCCTGGCCGGGTCCTCCGCGTACAGCCGGGCCTCGATCGCGTGGCCGGCGGTCGGCGGCGGGGTCGGCCCGGGAAGCTTCTCGCCCTCGGCGACGGCGAGTTGGAGCGCGACCAGGTCCAGGCCGGTGACCGCCTCGGTGACCGGGTGCTCGACCTGGAGGCGGGTGTTCATCTCCAGGAAGAAGAACCGGCCGTCCTGGGCGAGCAGGAACTCGGCGGTTCCGGCGCCGACGTAGCCGATCGCCCGGGCGGCGTTCACCGCGGCCGCGTGCAGCTCGGTCCGTACGTCCGCCGGCAGGCCGGGGGCCGGGGCCTCCTCGATCACCTTCTGGTGCCGCCGCTGCAGCGAGCAGTCGCGGTCCCCGACCGCCCAGACCGTGCCGTGGGCGTCGGCCAGCAGCTGGACCTCGACGTGCCGGCCGCCGGGCAGGTAGCGCTCGCAGAACACCTCGTCGGAGCCGAAGGCCTTGGCCGCCTCGGCCCGGGCCGCGTCGATCTCGGCGGGCAGGTGCGCGAGGTCCCGCACGACGCGCATGCCGCGGCCGCCGCCGCCCGCCGCGGCCTTGACCAGCACCGGCAGGTCGGCCTCTACCGGCCGGTCGAGCGCGCCCAGCACGGGTACTCCGGCCGCGGCCATCAGCCGCTTGGCGGCGGTCTTGGAGCCCATCGCGGCGATCGCGGCCGGCGGCGGGCCGACCCACACCAGGCCCGCGTCCAGCACGGCCCGCGCGAACTCGGCGCTCTCGGACAGGAATCCGTACCCCGGGTGGACGGCGTCGGCCCCGGCCGCCAGCGCGGCCCGCACGATCAGCTCGCCGCGCAGGTAGGTGTCGGCGGGCGCCGCACCCGGCAGCCGGACGGCGGCGTCGGCCTCCCGCACGTGCGGGGCGCCGGCGTCCGGGTCGGAGTGCACGGCGGTGGTCGCGATGCCGAGCTCCCGGCAGGTGCGGAACACCCGGCGGGCGATCTCGCCCCGGTTGGCGACCAGCAGGTTGGTGATCAACGTCTTGGTGCTCATGGTCGGTTGCCCTCTCACAGACGGAAGACGCCGTAGCCGCGCGCGCCCTCGACCGGCGCGTTGTGGATCGCGGACAGGCACAGGCCGAGCACCGTACGGGTGTCGCGCGGGTCGATCACGCCGTCGTCGTAGAGCCGGCCGGACAGGAACACCGGCAGCGACTCCGCCTCGATCTGCTGCTCGACCATCGCCCGGATCGCGGCGTCCGCGTCCTCGTCGTACGGCTGCCCCTTAGCGGCGGCCGACTGGCGGGCCACGATCGACAGCACCCCGGCGAGCTGCTGCGGGCCCATCACGGCGGACTTGGCGCTCGGCCAGGAGAACAGGAAGCGCGGCTCGAACGCCCGGCCGCACATGCCATAGTGGCCGGCCCCGTAGGAGGCGCCCATCAGCACGGACAGGTGCGGGACCTTCGAGTTGGCGACGGCGTTGATCATCGTCGCGCCGTGCTTGATGATGCCGCCCTGCTCGTAGTCCCGGCCGACCATGTAGCCGGTGGTGTTGTGCAGGAACAGCAGCGGGGTGCTCCGCTGGTTCGCCAACTGGACGAACTGGGCGGCCTTCTGGGACTCCGCGCTGAACAGCACGCCCTGGGCGTTGGCCAGGATGCCGACCGGGTAGCCGTGCAGCCGGGCCCAGCCGGTGGCCAGGCTGGTGCCGTAGAGCGGCTTGAACTCGTCGAAATCCGAGCCGTCGACGATCCGGGCGATCACCTCGCGCGGGTCGAAGGGCACCTTGAGGTCCCCGGGGACGATCCCGAGCAGCTCCTCCTCGTCGTACTTCGGCGGCTCCGCGAACCGGTCCGGGTCCGGGCCCGGCTTGCGGTGGTCGAGCCGGGCGACGATCCGGCGGGCGATCCGCAGCGCGTCCCGCTCGTCCACCGCGAAGTGGTCGGCCAGACCGGAGGTGCGGGCGTGCATCTCGGCGCCGCCCAGCGACTCGTCGTCGGCCTCCTCACCGGTGGCCATCCTGACCAGCGGCGGGCCGCCGAGGAAGACCTTGGCGCGCTCCCTGACCAGCACGGTGTGGTCGGACATCCCCGGCACGTAGGCGCCGCCGGCCGTCGAGTTGCCGAACACCACGGCGACGGTGGGGATCCCGGCGGCGGACAGCCGGGTGAGGTCGCGGAAGAGGGCGCCGCCGGGGATGAAGATCTCCTTCTGGCTGGGCAGGTCGGCGCCGCCGGACTCGACCAGGTTGACCAGCGGGAGGCGGTTGTCCAGCGCGATCTCGTTGGCCCGCAGGGCCTTCCGCAGGGTCCACGGGTTGCTGGCGCCGCCGCGCACCGTCGGGTCGTTGGCGGTGATCACGCACTCGACGCCCTCGATCACGCCGATGCCGGTGACCAGCGCCGCGCCCACCGGGTGGTCGCTGCCCCAGGCCGCCAGCGGGGACAGCTCCAGGAACGGCGAGTCCTCGTCGACCAGCAGCTCGATCCGCTCCCGGGCCAGCAGCTTGCCCCGCTCGCGGTGGCGCTCCACGTACTTGGGGCCGCCGCCGGCCAGCGCCTTGGCGTGCTCGCCGTCCAGCGCGGCCAGTTTCTCGATCATCGCGGCCCGGTGCTCGGCGTACTCGGCCCCGGCCGGGTCGACACGGGTGGGCAGGGCGGTCACAGAAGAACCTCCGGAATGTCGAGGTGGCGCGAGCGCAGCCACTCCCCCAGGGCCTTGGCCTGGGGGTCGAAGCGGTGCTGGGCGGCGACGCCCTCACCCAGCAGGCCGGTGAGGGTGAAGTTGACCGCCCTGAGGTTCGGCAGCAGGTGTCGGGTGACGGGCAACTCGGCAGCCTCGGGGAGGAGTTCGCGCAGCCTGTCGACGGTGAGGGTGTGCGCGAGCCAGCGCCAGGCGTCGTCCGTGCGGGCCCAGACGCCGAGGTTGGCGTCACCGCCCTTGTCGCCGCTGCGGGCACCGAGCAGCACCCCGAGCGGGGCGCGGCGGGTCGGGCCCGGCGGCAGCGGCTCGGGCAACTCGGGCACGACGTCGGCGGGTTGACCGGTCACGGGCGCGGGCGGGACGGCGATCCGGCGGCCGTCCGGCAGTACGGCGGTGTGCTCGACCAGCTTGGCGTCCACGTAAGCGGCGCTGAACACCCCGTACGGCGCGCCCGGACCGGGCGGGGCGGCGAGGTGGAAGCCGGGGTAGCCCGCGAGTCCCAACTCCACTGCGGCCTTGCCGAGCTCGCGGCCGACCTTGACCGGGTCCGGGTCTCGGGCGGTCAGCCGGAGCAGGGCCGAGGCGGCCTCCTCGGTGGCGGCATCCGGATGGTCGGTGCGGGCGAGGGTCCAGCGCAGTTCGGCCGGGTGGAGTTCGGGCGGCAGCGCGGCGGCGAACTGCCGTTGCACCAGGGCGGCCTTGGCCTCGATGTCCAGGCCGGTGAGGACGAACACCACCTCGTTGCGGTGGCCGCCCAGGCTGTTGCAGCCGACCTTGAGGGTGGGTGGCGGGGCCTCGCCGCGCACGCCGTCGATCCGCACCCGGTCCGGGCCGTCCTCGGCGAGCCGGACGGTGTCGAGCCGGGCCGTGACGTCGGGGCCGAGGTAGTGCGGTCCGCCGGTCTCGTACAGGAGTTGGGCGGTGACGGTGCCGACCGTGACGGCTCCGCCGGTGCCCGGGTGCTTGGTGATCACACTGGAGCCGTCCGGGTGCAGCTCGGCCAGCGGGAAGCCGGGGTGGTCCACGTCGTGCTCGCCGAAGAAGGCGTAGTTGCCGCCGGTGGCCTGGGCGCCGCACTCCAGCACGTGCCCGGCCACCACCGCCCCGGCGAGGGCGTCGAGGTCGGCGGGCGTCCAGCCGAAGTGGGCGATCGCCGGCCCGGCGACCAGCGCGGCGTCGGTCACCCGTCCGGTCACCACCACGTCCGCGCCCCCGGCCAGGCACGCGGCGATCCCGAACCCGCCGAGGTAGGCGTTGGCGGCCAGCGCCCGCTCCGGCAGTCCGAGTTCCTCCCGGCGCGGCAGCAGGTCGTCGCCCTCGACATGGGCGACGGCGGTCGGTACCCCCAGGCGCTGCGCCAACTCCCGCAGCCGCTCGGCGAGCCGGGCCGGGTTGAGGCCGCCCGCGTTCACCACGATCCGCACGCCCCGCTCCCGGGCCAGCCCGAGGCACTCCTCCATCTGGCGCAGGAACGTCCGCGCGTAGCCGAGCGACGGGTCCCTCAGCCGGTCCCGCGCCAGGATCAGCATGGTGAGCTCGGCGAGGTAGTCCCCGGTGAGCACGTCCAGCGGACCGCCCGTCAGCATCTCCCGCACCGCCGCGAAGCGGTCCCCGTAGAACCCCGAGGCGTTGCCGATCCGCAGTACCGAGCTCGTGCGCGCCAAAGCGCCTCCCCTGCCGGTGGGTTGGCGACACCCCGCACGCATGCCGCCGCGCAGCAGCGTGGCACCGGCCGGAGAAAAAAGCAATCATGCCTGCTTGTTTCGCAGTGCCGGCCCGAGCGGCGCCCGGTACCGCCCGCGTGGCCCCGGCGGGACCGGAACCGCGGGCCGCGGCGTCAGTCGGCGGCGGGCCGCCGGTCTCCGCCGACCGTGACCAGGCCGCTCTCGTAGGCGACGACCACGGCCTGGGCGCGGCTGGTGAGCGCGAGCTTGGACATCATCCGGTTCACATGCGTCTTGACCGTGGCGATGCTCACCACCAGGCGTTCCGCGATCTGGTCGTTGGTCAGGCCGCGGCCCACAAGGTGCAGGACGTCCCGTTCGCGCGCGGTCAGCCCGTCCAGCGTGTCCGGCCGGCCGGCGAGCGGCTCGCCCTGCCGGGCGAACGCCTCCACCAGGCGCCGGGTGACGGTCGGGGCGAACAGCAGCTCGCCGTCCGCGATCTGCCTGATTGCGGCGAGCAGCCGCTCGGGCGGCGTGTCCTTGAGCAGGAACCCGCTGGCCCCCGCGCGCAGCGCCGCGTAGACGTACTGGTCCAGGTCGTAGACGGTCAGCATGACGACCTTGGGCTTCGGTGGTGGTGCGGCGGCGAGGATCCGTTCCAGGGCGGCGATGCCGCTCATGCCGGGCAGCCGGATGTCCATCAGGATGACGTCGGGGGCGCAGCCGGCGGCCAGCTCGACGGCCTCCTCGCCGCCGGCGGCCTCACCGGCCACCTCCAGGCCGTCGGTGGCCCGGACCAGAGCGGCGATGCCCGCTCGGATGAGCACCTGGTCGTCCACGATCAGCACCGACGTCACCGTCGCCCCCTCGTCCCCGTGCCTCGACCGGTGCGCGACGTCACCGGTCGGTCGGGGCGACCGGCAGCGTGAACGCGACCTCGAACCCACCCTCCGGGCGCGGGCCGGTGCGCACGGAGCCCCCGTAGAGTCTGACGCGTTCACGGATCCCGATCAAACCGAGTCCGCTGCCGGGCACCGCCCGGCCGTCGCCGGGGCCGTCGTCGGTGATCCGGCCGTCGAGGCGGTCCGGCCGGTGGCACAGGTCGACGGTCGCGGTGGCGGGCCGGCCGGCGTGCTTGATCACGTTGGTCAGGGCCTCCTGGACGACCCGGAACGCGCACAGGTCTACGCCGGGGGCCAGCGTCCGCTCGGGGCCCGCCACGACGACCCGGACCGGCACGCCGGCCGCCCGGGTGCGCTCGACGAGTTCGCCGAGCTGGGCCAGACCGGGCGCCGCCCGGTAGAGCGGCTCCTGGTCGCACGGCACCTCGCCGGACAGCCGCAGGACCTGGAGCAGCCCGCGCATCTCCTCCAGCGCCTCGCGGCTGGTCGCGCCGATCGCGGCCAGGGCGGCCCGGGCCGCCGGCGGGTCCGAGGCGAAGACGTACTCGGCGACGCCCGCCTGCACCGCCAGGGCCGACAGGTGGTGGGCGATCACGTCGTGCAGCTCACGGGCGATCCGTACCCGCTCCTCCACCACGGCGTGCCGCGCCCGCAGTTCCTGCTCGCGCCGCAGCCGGTCGGTCGCCTCGGCCAGCTGGGCGTTCCGCTCGGCCAGACGCCGGGTACCGGTCGCGAAGATCCCCACGATGCCGAGCGCGAGGACGGACTGCGCGATCGCGAGCTCCACCGACAGCCGCGCCTCCAGCCCGCTGGCGATCCAGGCCCCGCCGGTCAGCGATCCGGCCGTGACCGCCTCGCGCGGCGGCCGCCGGGCGATGACGGTGTAGCCCGCGAGCAGCGGCGGCCACAGGTTCACCGAGGGCTGGTACCCGGCGGCGGTGTACACCAGCAGACCGGTGACGGAGACGATCAGCACGGGCCACGGGTACCGCCGGCGCACCGCCAGCGGCAGTGCCACCAGGACGCACAGCCCGACCGCGGCCAGATCGAACGGCCGCCAGCCCTCCGCCCGGTACCGGGCCTGGTAGGACTGCAGCCCGTACACGACGGCCACCACCGTGAGCACGACGGCGAGCGCGGTGTCCGCCTGCACCGGATCCACCCGCGGCCTCCGCCCGATCACCCGCATCCCGGCAGGGTACGGACGGCCGCGGCCGGTGTCGTCCACCCTGGGGTTGACCGCTCCGGGCCCGGGGGCGGCGACGGCTACCGTAGGGGTTCACCCGGCAGTTCGACCCTGGAGTTGACGTCACGTCAGGGAGCGGGCTGCCACGCTCTTCCCATCCGGTCGCGGCCTACTGCGGCTGACCACCCGCGGCGGTCCGCCTTGACGGGGGCGGTGCCGACGGGTCGGGGGGAACGGGGGCCGGGGAAGGCCAGGACGCGTGCGCGATCGGGGGACGTCCTGGCCGGCCTCGGCCACCGCTCGGCGGACGGTCAGCGGCCGGTGGCGGGATCGTGGCCTCGGAAGCCGTGGCCTCAGATGTGGCCGGGGCCGGGAGGGGTGTCGCCGCTTCCCCAGGGGCCGGTGCCGGAGGAGAGCCAGATCCACAGCAGGAACAGGATGAAGGGCACTGCCAGGAGTACCAGGATCAAAAGGACGGTCCGGTCGCCGGTCGGTGGCTTGTTGCCGTCGGATCGGTGCTCTGGCACGTGCCTCTCCTCGCCGGTCGCTGTGAGCCCGACTCAACATAGCGCCGGTGGGTGTTCGTGTCTGCGGCCCGGGCGGGGCACCCGAGGTGCGGGGGCGAAATTCCGTGCGCCCGCGGCCGGGGCCTGGATAGCCTCGGCCGCATGACCTGGCTTCCCGCTGACTTCGTCCATCCCGTCCGCGTCCCGCTGCTCGACGGGGCGTACCACCTGCGGCCGATCCGGGAGGCGGACGCGCCGATGGACTATCCGGCCGTGATGGGGTCGCGGGAGCGGCTGTTCGGCATCTTCGGGCCCGCGTGGGGCTGGCCGTCGGAGACGATGACGGCGGAGGCGAACCGGGTGGACCTGGCGCGGCACGAGCGGGAGATCGCCGCGCACGAGTCGTTCAACTACGTGCTGCTGGACCGGGCCGAGACGGCGGTGCGCGGGTGCGTGTACATCGATCCGCCGGAGCGGGCCGGGGCCGACGGGGAGATCTCCTGGTGGGTGGTGGACGAGCTGGTCGGCAGCGAGGTGGAGCAGGCGCTGGACGCCCTGGTGCCCCGGTGGATCGCCGCGGACTGGCCGTTCCGGCGGCCGCGCCTCCTCGGGCGCGACATCACCTGGCAGGAGTGGCTGGCGCTGCCGGGTGTGCGGGATGCCTGAGCGGGCGCTGAGTTTCGGGACGGTCGCGGAGGCCTACGAGCGCTACCGGCCCGGCTATCCCACCGAACTCTTCGAGCTGGTCGCGGAGTACGCGGGCCGGCCGGTGCGGACGGCCCTGGAGATCGGTGCCGGGACGGGCAAGGCGACCCGGCTGTTCGCCGGGCGCGGCGTCGCCGTCACCGCGACCGAGCCCGACGCCGCCATGCTCGCCGAGCTGCGCCGGAACGTACCGGCGAGCGGCCCGGCGAGCGGCCCCGCGGGCGTCCGGACGGTGCGCTCGGCGTTCGAGGCGCTGGCGCCCGGCGAGCGGTACGACCTGGTCTACGCGGCGGCCTCGCTGCACTGGACGCGGCGGGAGGGCCGGTGGGAGCGGATCGCCGGACTGCTGGAGCCGGGCGGTGTGTTCGCCTGTTTCGGCGGCCCGGCCCGGCCGGCCGACCCGGTCGTCGAGGAGGCCGTCCGGACGGCCCGCGCACCGTTCCTGCGGAACGACGAACTCCCCGCCCCGGACGGGACGCCGCCGGAGGCTCAGCTGCAGTGGCCGGGCACCGAACTGGAGCGCTCCGGGCCGTTCACCGACGTCCGACAGACCGTCATCGCGCAGCGCCTGACCAGGAGTGCGCGGGAGTACGTCGGCCTGCTGTCGACCGTCTCGGCCTACCTCGTGCTGCCGGACGACGCCCGGGAGGAGGTGTTCCGCCGGATCCTGGCCGTGCTGCCGGAGCACGTCGAACTGGACGCCGACCTCACCGTGCACCTCGCCCGCCGCCGCTGATTCGTGGCTTCTGCCAGTACGCCGGCCCCGCCGGGCTGCGGAAGACTTCCCGGCGGAGGCCACGGCGCGTTCCTGGCCGTAAGCCGCGTCAAACGGCCGAACAGGGCCGACCACAGGGGAGGACGGCGCGATGAGCGTGCAGCAGTACGACCGGATCGGCGAGGCGTTCGAGGGTTTCAAGTCCCTTCCGTTGGTGCGCTACGGGGAGGTGCCGAGCGTCCTGGCCCTGGTCGGGGACGTGCGCGGCAAGAGCGTCCTCGACCTGGCCTGCGGCACCGGTTTCTACAGCCGGGAGCTCCGCCGGCGCGGTGCCGCCGAGGTGCTCGGGGTCGACATCTCCACCGAGATGATCGCCGCCGCGGAGTCGTTCGAGCGGCGCGAGCCGCTGGGGGTGCGCTACGAGGTCGGCGACGTGGCCGAACTCCGGCAGCTGGAGCGGAAGTTCGACGTGGCCCTGGCGGTGCAGTGCCTCAACTACGCGGAGGACCGGGCGTCACTGGACCGGATGTGTCGCAACATCCACCGCAGCCTGGTGCCGGGCGGGGAGTTCTACGTCTTCACCCAGAAGCCGGACTACGCCTTCGACTGCGCGTCCCTGGAGCAGTACGGGTTCCGCTGCGAGCCGACCGGTGACCACGTCGAGACCGGCCCGCGGGTGAAGGTCACCGCGCTGCTCGACCCGGAGCCGATCAGCATCCTCGGCACGGTCCCGCGCCGTGAGGTCTACGAGGAGTCCCTGAGCGGGGCCGGGTTCTCCGAGCTGGAGTGGGTGCCGCTGCGGATCTCCGAGGAGGGCTTGCGCGAGTACGGCGAGGACTTCTGGGCGGAGGCGCTCGCCCACCCGCCGCTGGAGCTGCTGCGCTGCCGCGCCTGAGCGCTGAGCGGCTGGGCGGCTGGGCAGCGGACCAGGCGCTCGCCCGATCGGGGGGTCGGGCGAGCGCCCTCCGGCAGGTGCCCCGCGGAGGCCGGGGACGAACCGATCAGGATTCGAGAAGCGCCCTCCGGGCGGCCGCCCCTAGCGTTGCAGTCATGAACGACATCACCATTCACTGGACCTTCCTCCCCCACACCGACCCCGAGGCCTCCCTGGCCTTCTACCGGGACCTGCTCGGCTTCGAAGTCCGCCAGGACGTCGGCGGCGGCCCGATGCGGTGGATCACCGTCGGCCCCAAGGACCAGCCCGGCGTGTCGCTGGTGCTGGAGCCGCCGTTCGCGGACCCGGGCATCACCGAGGACGAGCGGCGTACCATCACCGAGATGATGGCCAAGGGGACGTACGCCCGGCTGGTGCTCGCCACCGCCGACCTGGACGGCGTGTTCGACCGGCTGAAGTCCGGTGGCGCCGAGCTCGTCCAGGAGCCGACCCTGCAGCCGTACGGCATCCGCGACTGCGCCTTCCGCGACCCGGCGGGCAACATGGTCCGCTTCAACGAAGTGCGCTGAGCCGCCCGGAGCCCCCGAAGACCCCGGAACCCTCCGGAGCGCCCACAGCCTCCGGAGGGCCCGCAGAGGGCCCGCAGAGCCCGCCCGACCGCCAGGGAGCGAAGAGAACGATGGCCGAGCCGCACGTCGCCGACAGCCACGACCTGATCAGGGTGCACGGCGCCCGCGAGAACAACCTCAAGGACGTCAGCGTCGACATCCCCAAGCGCCGGCTGACGGTGTTCACCGGGGTGTCCGGCTCCGGCAAGAGCTCGCTGGTCTTCGACACCGTCGCCGCCGAATCGCAGCGGCTGATCAACGAGACCTACAGCGCCTTCGTCCAGGGCTTCATGCCCACCCTGGCCCGCCCCGAGGTGGACGTCCTGGAGGGGCTGACCACCGCGATCATCGTCGACCAGCAGCGGATGGGCGCCGACCCGCGCTCCACCGTCGGCACCGCCACCGACGCCAACGCGATGCTGCGCATCCTGTTCAGCCGGCTCGGCAAGCCGCACATCGGCTCCCCCAAGGCCTTCTCCTTCAACGTCCCCTCGATCAGCGGCGCCGGCGCGGTGACCGTCGAGCGCGGCGGCCGGACGGTCAAGGAGCGGCGCAGCTTCAGCATCACCGGCGGCATGTGCCCGCGCTGCGAGGGCCGGGGCAGCGTCTCCGACATCGACCTCACCCAGCTCTACGACGACACCAAGTCGCTCGCCGAGGGCGCGATCCTCATCCCGGGCTGGAAGCCGGACAGCTGGTGGACGGTCGGCGTCTACGCCAACTCGGGCTTCCTCGACCCGGACAAGCCGATCCGCAGGTACACCAAGAAGGAACTCCAGGACTTCCTGCACCGGGAGCCGACCAAGGTCAAGATCAACGGGGTCAACCTCACCTACGAGGGCCTGATCCCCAAGCTCCAGAAGTCCATGCTGTCCAAGGACAAGGACGCCCTCCAGCCGCACATCCGGGCCTTCGTGGAGCGCGCCGTCACCTTCACCGCCTGCCCGGAGTGCGAGGGCACCCGGCTGAGCGCGGCGGCCCGTTCCTCGAAGATCGGCAAGCTCAGCATCGCCGACGCCTGCGCGATGCAGATCAGCGACCTCGCCGACTGGGTGCGCGCACTGGACGAGCCCTCGGTGGCGCCGCTGCTCACCGCGCTGCGGGAGGTTCTGGACTCCTTCGTGGAGATCGGCCTCGGCTACCTCTCGCTGGACCGCCCGTCCGGCACCCTCTCCGGCGGCGAGGCGCAGCGGGTCAAGATGATCCGCCACCTCGGCTCCTCGCTCACCGACACCACGTACGTCTTCGACGAGCCCACCACCGGGCTGCACCCCCACGACATCAGCCGGATGAACGACCTGCTGCTGCGGCTGCGGGACAAGGGCAACACGGTGCTGGTGGTGGAGCACAAGCCGCAGACCATCGCGATCGCCGACCACGTGGTGGACCTCGGCCCGGGGGCCGGTGCGGCGGGCGGCTCGGTCTGCTTCGAGGGCAGTGTGGCCGGGCTGCGCGACAGCGGCACGGTGACCGGACGGCACCTGGCGGACCGGGCCCCGCTGCGGGAGGCGGTCCGCACGCCCACCGGCAAGCTGGCGATCCGCGGCGCGAACACCCACAACCTGCGGGACGTGGACGTGGACGTCCCGCTCGGGGTGCTCACCGTGGTCACCGGGGTCGCGGGCTCCGGGAAGAGCTCGCTGATCCACGGCTCGCTGGGACGCCAGTCGGGGGCCTCCGACGAGGGCGTGGTGTACGTGGACCAGGGTGCGATCAAGGGCTCCCGCCGCAGCAACCCGGCCACGTACACCGGGCTGCTCGACCCGATCCGCAAGGCCTTCGCCAAGGCGAACGACGTGAAGCCGGCCCTGTTCAGCGCCAACTCGGAGGGCGCCTGCCCGACCTGCAACGGCGCGGGTGTCGTCTACACCGACCTGGCGATGATGGCCGGGGTGGCCAGCACCTGCGAGGACTGCGAGGGCCGGCGCTACCAGGCCTCGGTGCTGGAGTACCGGCTGGGCGGCCGGGACATCAGCGAGGTGCTGGCGATGTCGGTGACCGAGGCGGAGGAGTTCTTCGGCGCCGGGGAGGCGAAGCTGCCGGCCGCGCACCGGATCCTGCAGCGGCTCGCCGACGTCGGCCTCGGCTACCTGAGCCTCGGGCAGCCGCTGACCACGCTGTCCGGCGGTGAGCGTCAGCGGCTGAAGCTGGCCACCCACATGGGCGACAAGGGCGGGGTCTACGTCCTGGACGAACCGACCACCGGTCTGCACCTCGCGGACGTCGAGCAGCTGCTCGGCCTGCTGGACCGGCTGGTGGACTCCGGCAAGTCGGTGATCGTGATCGAGCACCACCTGGCGGTCATGGCGCACGCCGACTGGATCATCGACCTCGGCCCGGGCGCCGGGCACGACGGCGGCCGGGTGGTGTTCGAGGGCACCCCGGCCGAGCTGGTGGCGGCCCGCTCCACGCTGACCGGCGAGCACCTGGCGGAGTACGTGACCGGCTGACCGGCCTGGTTTTAGTCGAGCGGGAGACGCATCTCCAGGATCCGGGCGCTCTCGTCCAGCACGTACGGCGTCTCGCCGCCGGTGTACGTGAAGCCGCGCCGCCGGTAGAAGGCGGCGGCGCGGTGGTTGGCCTCGTGCACGCCGAGCATCATCCACCTGGCGCCGCCCTCACGGGCCCAGGCGATGACGGCGTCCAGCAGGGCGTCGGCGACGCCGAGGTCGCGGCCGCGGTGCGCCGGGTCGACCCAGACACCGATCAGGTCGACGGTCTCGGCCTTGATGCCGGGCGTCGAGAGCATGGTGGCGACCCACCGGTCGGTCGCGTCCACGGCGACCAGGCCGATCCGGCCGGGCTCGTTCAGCCAGTCCGTCCGGGCCCGCCAGTTGCCCTCGCCCTGGATCCGGGCGTACTCGTAGGGCTCCCCGAACGCCATGGGGGTGTCGAGGAGTTGGGCCAGCCGGATGGTGCGCAGCCGCTGCCAGTCCTCCCGGCCGATCCGCTCGATCCGGTACTCCATGCCGTCCCCCGTGATACGCAAAAAGGCCTCCGCTGCCGGTGATCACCGGCAGCGGAGGCACTATAGCCGCGGGCTCACGGCTTGATCCGGACCACCTGCGGGTCGTGGTCGCTGGCCTGCTGGGCGAACTCGGCGTTGATGTGCACCACGTCGTACTTGGCGTAGCCGACCTCGGGGCTGACCAGGATGTGGTCCAGCACCTGGGAGTTGCCCTGGTACACGTAGGAGTACTGCTCGGTCTCCGGCAGTTCGTTCACCAGGTCGCGCAGCACGCCGCCCTTGGTGAGCGCGGCCAGCGCGGGCGAGAACTGGAAGTCGTTGAAGTCGCCGAGCGAGACGATCCGGGCCTGCTTGTCGGCGGCCAGCAGCCGGGCGACGAAGGCCTGCTCGACGGTGGCCTGCTTGAGCCGCTGCACCTCGGAGCTGCGGGTGGGGGCCTGGAAGCGGCTGTCGATGCCCTGGTCGCCGCCCTTGCTGTTGAAGTGGTTGGCGATCACGAAGACCTTCTGGCCGCGGAAGGTGAACTGCCCGACCAGGGGCTTGCGGCTGTTGGCCCAGGCCTCGTCGGTCGGCTCGATCCGGCCGGGCGAGGCGGTCAGCGAGGCGGCGGCGCCGGTGCCGGTGACGCCGACGGCGCTGGTGGCGGCGCCGCCGGGGATGTCGGTGAAGGAGACCCGCTGGGGGTTGAACAGGAAGACCTGGCGGATGTTGCCGCCGGGTTCGCCACCGTCCTTGCCGTCCTGGGGGTCGACCGACCGCCAGTCGTAGGCGGGGCCGCCGGCCGCCTTGATCGCGGCGAGGAACTTGGCGACGGTCTGGCTCGCGTCGACGGTGCCGTCGTTCCTGGCGCCGTTGTTGTCCTGGATCTCCTCCAGGGCGACGATGTCGGGCGAGCGCAGGTTGGTGACGATGCCCTGGGCCAGCCCGGCGAACTTGGCGTCCGGGTTGGTGGCGGCCAGGTTCTCCACGTTGTAGGTGGCGATGGTGAGTTCGCGCTCGCCGGCCCGGGCGGTGACCTCGCGCTGGAGGTGGTTGTCCTTGAGGGTGCCCATGGTGCCGGCGACCAGGGTGTAGCCGCCGAACTGGTTGTAGTCCAGCGGGCCGGTGGTGGCGCCGGTCAGCTCGTCGCCGACGTTGGCCACCGGGAAGGGCTGCTGGGAGACGGGCGCCTGCTGCTGCACCATCAGGCGGCCGACGTTGGGCTCCCGGTAGGACTCGTACAGCACGCCGCCGCGCTTGCTGCGCTGGTCCTGGCGGTCGGCGGCGACCCACAGCTCGTTGTACCTGTCGGTCGCCTGGATCACCCGGACGTCCTTGACCTGGACGAGCATGCCCTCCAGCGACTCGTAGAAGTCCAGGGCGTACTTCTCCGGGTTCAGCTGCCCGGCGTCGATGCTGCCGTCGGGCCCGGCCGGCGGGGTGTAGGTGCCGGGGATGTTGCGGGTGTCCACCACCACCGGGGCGGGCAGCGGGTTGCCCGCGGAGAGCACCGTGACGGCGGGGCCGGTGAGTTCGGTGAGGGACTGCGAGCCGCCGGAGAGGTTCGGGTAGTACTCGCTGACCTTGCCGCTCACCAGGACCGAGTCGCCGACCTTCACGGTCGGGTTTCCCCCGGTGTAGACGAAGATGCCCTCGCTGGTGGCGGGGTTCGCGTCCGGCTCGGGGTCCTGCAGCCAGAAACCCTTGACGCTGCCGTACGCGCGCACGCCGGTGACGATGCCGGGCACGCCGGTGACGGGCTTGCCGGCCTGCGGCGAGATCCGGGTGGTGCCCTGGATGTCGTGGATCCGCAGCGGGCCGGACTCGGTCGGCGCGGGCGGGGCGGCGGCCGCACCGGCGGCGTGGGCGAGCGGCAGCGGGACGAGCACCAGCGAGGCGGCGAGCGCGGCCGGGGCGACGGCGCTGCGCAGCAGGGCGGCTCTGCGGGGGCGGGGTGCGGGGGCGGTGGTCACCGGGGCACGGCTCCTAGCTCGGGCAGCGGGCGCTACTCGCGTAGAAGGAAGGGGAGAGAAAGCGGGGAACGCATCCCGTCCCCCGCGGCGCCCTCAAGATACGCGCGTAGAAAATGCCCCGACAAGACCTCGTCAGTGAACTGTCGGTTCCGGCCGGGTGACTTGAGGAAACCCCGATTCAGCTGATTCCCAGGCACCTTCCAGCTTTCACTCAGCTTGACCCTGGCTTTGCCCGGCTTTACCCGATCCGCTCCACGATCCGCTCCACGGTCAGCTGCCCGGTCAGCGCCCACGAGCGGCTCGCGCGGCTCGTGGGTGCGGCGCGAGTACGCCCGGCCCGCTCCTGTCAGTCCGTATGGTTCCGGGTTCTGCGCCGACTGACGCGTGGCTACCGTCCCAACCGCTCGACACCGGGCGGTCCGGAGGGACCGCCGCCACGTTCCCAGGAGGCCAGGTTGACCGCGCACCACCCCACCCGCAGGGGCATCCTCGCGTCCGTCGGCGGGCTCGGCGCCGCGCCGGCGCCCGGCGGCCACGCCATCCGGCCCGACCTGACGCGCCGCCACATCGACGGCATCATCGACCGCCTGTGCAAGGCGTGAGAGTGGGCGCCCCGGTGTTCCGCTCCCCGGTGTTCCGCTCCCCGGTGTTCCGCTCCCCGGTGTTCCGCTCCCTCTCCCGCCGCGCTCCGCGCCTGGCCCTGGCCGCCGCCGCCCTGCTGCTGCCGGTCACCGTACCGACCGCCGCCGCCGAAGCCGCACCCGCCGCAGTCGCCGGGTTCTCGGCCTCCTGCCCCGCCGCCGGGTACATCTCCCAGGGCTACACCCCGGAACACAACGGCATCGACATCGCCAACGACTACGGCAGCCCGATCTACGCGGTCGGCGACGGCCAGGTGGTGGCCTCCGGACCGGCCCAGGGCTACGGCCAGTGGATCCGTATCCTGCACCCCGACGGGACCATCACCGAGTACGGCCACATGCGCGAACGGGACGTGGCCGCCGGCGACCACGTGACGGCCGGTCAGCAGATCGCCCTGATGGGCAGCGAGGGCGAGTCCAGCGGCCCGCACCTGCACCTGCGGGTCTGGGCCGACGCCGACGCGACCGTGCGTACCGACCCGATCCCCTACCTCGCGGACCGCGGCATCACCATGCCCTGCACGCCCGGATCCGGCCCCCGCCCGGCGCCGTTGGTGTACCCGGCGAAGTCCGGCCGAGTGGTGTCCACGAGGTCTGCGGACGGCCGCCTGGAGGTGTTCGCCGCCGGAACCAACGGCGTCTCGCACGCCTGGCAGACGACCGTCAACGGCGCCTGGTCCGACTGGGAGTCCCTGGGCGGCCCCGGCGGCGCACAACTGGCCATCGGCCCCGACGCCGACGGCCGACTGGAGGTCTTCGCCCTCAACGGCAGCACCCTCCAGCACCGCTACCAACTCCAGCCCTCCGGCACCTGGTCCACCTGGGAGACCTTCGGCGGCGGCGGACACGACCTCGCCGTCGGCTCCAACCAGGACGGCCGCCTCGAACTCTTCGCCTCCGGCCCCGCCGGAATCTTCCACACGTACCAGACCGCCCCCAACAGCGGCTGGTCCGACTGGCAGGCGGCCGGCGGCGGCCCGGCCGACAGCGAAGTCCGGCTCGGCAAAGCCCCCGACGGCCGCCTCGAAGTCTTCGCCCTCAACAGCACCACCTTCCAGCACCAGTGGCAGACCGCCGTCAACGGCGGCTGGTCCACCTGGGAAACCTTCGGCGGCGGCGGACACGCCCTCACCGTCGACCACAACCAGGACGGCCGCCTCGAAGTCCTCGCCTCCGGCCCCGCCGGAATCTTCCACAAGTACCAGACCAACCCCACCACTTGGTCCGACTGGGAAGCCGCCGGCGGACCGGCCGACGCCAGGATCACCAGCCAGCCGACCGCGGACGGCCGCGTCGAGGTCTTCGCCATCAACGGCAGCACCGCCCAGCACACCTGGCAGACCAACCTGAACGCCCCGTACAGCCAGTGGGACACCTTCGGCGGCGGAGGCACCGAGATCTTCGCCACCGCCAACGCCGACGGACGGATCGAGGTCTTCGGCGCCAGCAGCGCCGGCATCCACCACAAGTGGCAGACCGGCTTCTCCACCTGGTCCGACTGGACCTGGCTCAACACCACCGCCGGACCCGCCGTCAACTGATCAGCACGCAAGTCACCCGCGGGCGGAAGCACGAGTGCTTCCGCCCGCGGGCCGTGCCGTTCCCAGGGCTGACCGCCCCGCGCGCCCGTTCACATCCTCCCCGCGAGCTCGCCGCCAAGTGGTCTACAACACCATACGGTTTATTGTCATGCTCAAAGAGGTAGCGTTCGTCCGTCCGGCGAGGGCCGGCGGGCGAAACGGGGGAGCGGTGCGCGGGACGGAGGAACGGTGAGCGGGATTCTCGTCCACCTGCCGGAGGGGAACGGCGACGCGGCGGTCACCCTGCGGCTCGGCCCGGGAGAGCGGGCGCGCTTCGGCCGCGGCTCCGCCACCACGCCGGTGGAACTCCGGCTCGGCGACGAGACGGTCTCCCGGCTCGCCGGGGAGATCCACGCGACCGACGACCACTGGCAGTTGAGCAACCTCAGCAACACCCACGCCTACCTGGTGGAGAACCCGGAGGGCGCCGGCGAGTACCTGCGGGTGCCGCCCCGGCGGATCGGTGCACCGATCCCGTTCGAGTTCTCCCGGGTCGTGCTGCCCTCCCGGCGCGAGACGCCGCTGTCCTTCCAGGTGTTCGCGCCCGACCACGTCTACCTGGACCCGCACGCCCGCGTCGGCTCCTGGGAGAGCCGCACCATGACGGCGTACTCGCTGGACGAGACCGCCACCTACTTCCTGGTCCTGGTCGCACTCTGCGAACCGTGGCTGCGCGACCGCTCCCCCGCCGCCGTGCCCACCACCCCGCAGGTGGTCGCGCGGCTGCGCAGCCATCCGGCCTGCGGCCGGCTCACCGCCCGCGCGGTCAGCTCGCACATCGACTACCTCGCCGACGAGAAGCTCCGCATCGACCTGCCCGACGGCAACGACCGCGCGGAGCGCCGCAACGGCAAGCGCGAGGCGGTGGTCGGGCTCGCCCTGAAGTTCGGCATCGTCCGCGAGGAGCATCTCGCGCTGCTGCCGCGCCCCGAAGCCGCCGAGCCCGGACGGTAGGGAGGGACCGCGATGCCGCACGACCCGGACTTCCACGGGGACGGCGAGGACCTGCTGCCGCCCGGCCACCGGGTCGGCGAGTGGACCGTCGTCGAACCCATCGGCGAAGGCGGCTGGGCGACGGTCTACGCCGCCCGCCGGGCCAACCGCTCCGCACCGGAGGGCGCGCCGGAGGGAGACGGCACGGTCGCGCTCAAGGTGCTGCCGACCGCCGGGCTGGCCCCCCGTCAGGCCCGCAGCGTCGCCGAAACCGCCCGACGCGAGATCGAGCTGGCCCGCACCGCCCCGCACCCCCGGCTGGTGCCGCTGCTCGACACCCTCACCCTGACCGCCCCCGACCACCCCGCGCTCGACGGCGCGATCGTCCTGGTCATGGAACGCGCCCGGTGCACCCTGCGCGACCTGCTCGCCACCGGCGTCGACGAGGCCCTGGGCGGCCGGATCATCGCCGGCATCTGCGAGGGCCTGGCCCATCTCCACCGCTCCGGCTGGGTCCACACCGATCTCAAGCCGGAGAACGTCCTCATCGGCCCCGACGGCGAGGTGCGCCTGTCCGACTTCGGCCTCGCCATCGAACTCACCGGCACCCACGGTCACTCCGCCCCCATGGGCACCCCCGACTACCTCCCGCCGGAACGCTGGAAGGAGCCGCTCGGCGAGCAGGGGGTCAAGATCCGCGCCACCGCCGACATCTGGGCGCTCGGCATCATGATCCACGAGGTGTTCGCCGGCGGCGTGCCGCCCTTCCCCGGCGCCACCCCCACCGCGCGCAGCGCCGCCGCCCAGCAGTACGCCGAGGGCCGTGCCGCCCTGCGACTGGCCCCCGACGTCCCCCCGTTCTGGCGCGCCCTGGCCGCCGACTGCCTCGCCCCCACCCACGCCGCCCGAGCCCCGCACACCGCCGAGAGCCTGCTCGCCCGCATCCGCGCCCACCGGTCCGGCCGCCGCCCGCGCCGCCGGATCCGCCCGAGCGTGCGCGCCGGCCTGCTCGCCGTCGCGGCCTGCGCCGCGGCCACCGCCGCCGTCTCCGCCCTCTGGCCGCACTCGGACCGGACCGGACACCCCGGCCGGATTCGGGTCTTCAACGCCGAACGCAGCTGCCAGGACCGCTCCGACCGCGACCCGGGGTGCAGCCTGGGCCTCGCCGTCGACCCGCGGCGCCCGTACACCGCCGAGAACGTCGTCGCCACCCGCGTCTGGCACAACGACACCCTCGATGCCGACTGCCAGCTCGCCACCGGGCTGCCCATCATCGACGAGGAGGACCGCACCTCCACCCTCTGGTACCGCGTCCACCTCCCCGATCCCGCCAGTCCCGCCACCACCGCCTGGCTCCCCGCCGTCCGGACCAAGGACCGCCCCGCCCTCGCCGACTGCCCCTGACCCGCACGGCGGACACCCCTGCCGGCGACCGGCGCGGACCGCCGGGGCCCGGCGCGGACCGCTCGGCGCGCTCCTCCGGATCGTTCCGGATTCCGGGCCCGCCACGCCCATGGCTAGCTTGGCGACGCGTCCGCCGGACCGGCGGGCCCGGAGTGCAGGGAGCAGCGATGCCGTCGACCGCCACCACCGGCCGTCCGAGCGCCACCACGATCCGGTCGGGTGCCACCGCCCTCGGGCAGCAGGAGCGCGAGGTGCTCCAGGCGGTCGGCTGCGGCCTGCGGGACGACGAGATCGCCGCCGCCCTCGGCGTCTCCCAGGAGGTCGTGGCCGGGCACCTGGCGCGGGTCCTCGGGAAGCTCGGGTTGCGCGACCGGGCCGCCGCCATCGTCCACGCCTTCGACTGCGGACTCGTCGCCCCCGGCCGGGGCCCGCGCACCGGGGGCGCGGCCCCGGTGCCGCGCGGCGGCGACGGCCGGACGGCGGGTCCGAAGCTGCGGGTCTCCGTCCTCGGACCGCTGCGGGCCTGGCACGACGGACGGCCCCTGGATCTCGGGCACCTGCGCCAGCAGGCCGTACTGGCGGCGCTGGCGCTGCACCGGGGACGGACCGTCAGCCGGCAGGAGTTGCTCGACGGCGTGTGGGGCTCGGAGCCGCCGGTCACCAACGTGGTGCCGGTCCACGTCTACCGGCTGCGGAAGAGCCTGCGGACCGGGGACTGCCCGGACTCGGTGATCGAGCACGACCGGTACGGCTACCGCCTGGCCGCCGGTGCCACCGAGGTCGACCTGGCCGACCTGGAGGCCCTGGTGGCAGCCGCCGGTACGGCTCACCGGGCGGGTGACCTGCCCGAGGCGGTCCGTCTCTGTTCCCGGGCGCTGGACCTGTTCCACGGGGAGCCGCTGGCCGGACTGCCCGGCCCGCTCGCCGAGTTGGAGCGGGTGCGGCTGACCGAGCGCCGGATCACCGTCGCCCAGCGGCGGTCGCGGTGGCGGCTGGCGCTGGGCCAGTTCGCCGGGGCGATCGCCGAGTTGGTCGCGCTGTCCGCCGAGCACCCGCTGAACGAGCCGGTGGCGGCGATGCTGATGGAGGCGCTGCATCGCGGCGGCCGGCAGGCCGACGCACTGGCCGTGTTCGACCGCACGCGCCGCCGGCTCGCCGAGGACCTGGGGGTGCCGCCGAGTCCGGTGCTGCGGCGCACGCACCAGCTGATCCTGCGCGGCGCCCAGGCGGCCCCGGTCCGCACCGGAGCCGCGCGCTGACCGGTGGGACGTCGACGGGCTCCACCGGGAGGGTCGCCCGGTGGAGCCCTACGGTGCCTCGGCGCCGTGGCGCGGTCAGGACGTGAAGGCCCGCTCCAGCCGCGGGATCAGGTCCCGGAGGTCCTGTTCCCAGCAGCCGCCGTTGTGGCCGCCGTTGCACTGGCTGCCCCAGGCGGAGCCGTCGCCGTAGTCGACGTAGTGGTAGGGCATGCCCAGGGCGTCCATGTGGTCCTTGACGTGCTTGGACGCGCCTTCGAGCCAGAACTCCAGGTCGGTGGGCGAGCCGTGGCCGTTGCCCACGTAGATGGAGACCCCGACGCCGGCGAGCTTGTCCATGTGCTGGGACGGGTCGGCCGCGTTCCACCGCCAGTCCGCGTTGAACACCGGGTAGGGCGAGCCGAACAGGGCGTCACTGTCCACGCCCGGCTTGTACGGGTCGTTGTTGGGGTCGCAGTACCCGGAGGACGAGCCGCAGATCGCGCCCTGCCCGTCGATGAGGGAGGCGACGACGGCCAGCCGCAGGTCCATGGAGTCGGCCGACAGGTCGATGTCCCCCGACAGGGACGCGGTCTGGTTGAACAGCTCGGGGTGGTCCTGGGCGTAGTGGAGGGCGCCGAACCCGCCCATCGAGACGCCGGCGACGGCCCTGCCCTTCTTGGTGGGGACGGTCCGCAGGTTCGCGTCGATGAACGGGATCACCTGGTTGAGGTGGAAGTTCTCCCAGTTCTGGGCCCCGAGCTGGGTGTTCTGGTTCAGCCAGTTGGCGTACCAGCCGCGGGCGCCGCCGTCCGGGATGACGGTGATCATCGCGTTGGAGGTGGTCAGCGCCGGGTAGTTCTGCTGGACCGGGTCGTCGGGCGATCCGTGCAGGAAGTACAGCACGGGGTAGCGCCGGGCCGGGTCGTCGTAGTAGCCGCTCGGCAGGATGATCTTGATGTGGTGCCTGCCGGTGACCTCGGGCGTGGTCACGGTGAGGTAGAAGTCGGTGGAACCGCCCACGGCCGGGTCGACCTGGGTCAGGCCGAACCCGTCCGCCATCCTCGGCGGCGCGCCCGTACCGGCGGCCCGGGCCGGGGCGGCCTGAGTCGCCGGGGCTGCCGGAGCGGTCGTGGCGGCCGTCCCGACGAAGCCGACGACGGCGGCCAGCAGGGCCACCACCGTTCGCCGGCGGTGGAGTGTCCTCGTCACGGTGTTCCCCCTCGTGGTCGTTGTGGTGCGCGGAGCGGCCTCAGCCGAGGACCTTGACCTCCAGCGCCGGTGAGGCCGCGATCTGGTCCTCGGTGTACCGCTCGGTCACCCACTGGCCGGCCGAGAACAGCTTGGTCTGGTCGGCGTAGTGGGGCGAGTTCGGGTTGGCCGACTGGGAGTAGGCCAGCACGGACGCGGATTCGGGCGGGCCGTCGGCGGTGAACCTGGTCTCCTGGATGAAGCTGGAGCCGAAGGTGATGTCGAGCTTGCCGTCGACCGTGCCGGGCGTGACCACGTTCAGCACGCCCAGCTCGTGGATCGAGCCGTGGATCGGGATCTGCTCCCCGTTGCGGGTGATTTTCTGGACGTCCGAGAGCGGCGCGTTCAACGGGATGCCCGCGTTGCGCAGCGCGAGGACGGCCCGGGCGAGCGAGTTGCGGACGGCGTCGTTCCCGGCGTCGAGCGAATTGGGCGTGTGCACCGGGTCCTTGGGGTCGAAGGGGACCCGCCACGGCAGCTTCTCGATCGCCTGCCCGCCGGTCAGGAGGAACCAGACGTTCTCGAACAGCCAGGAACCCCGGCTGTCCGCCGTGTACTTGTGGTTCCAGGCGGCCAGGATCGGGCACGCCTCACTGATGTTGACCAGGTTGCCGTCCACCAGGACGAGCCCGAACGGCGCGCCCTGGCAGGCGCTCACCGTGGCGTTGAGGGCCAGGTCGGCCGCCCTGCTGTTGTCGGCGAACAGCAGCTGCCGCATGTTCTCCGGTGTGAAGCCCCGGCCCGGCAGGCCGTCGTTGCCGTTGATCCTGTTCTGCGCGGTCACGATCAGCTCCTGGGTGCGCAGCGAGCGCGGCTGCGCGGTGTCGCCCATCACCCGGGGGAAGGACAGCGGCTGCTCGGGATTGGCCAGCCAGGCACTGTCGTTGGCGTTGCCCACGAAGTCGGAGCGGATCAGGCGCGGTTGCACGTGCGGGTCCAGCAGTCCGGGCGCGACGGCGTTCGGGTCGTTCGGCCAGTCGCACTCGCTGCGCTTGCCGTCGAAGATGGAGACCGGCGGCACGTTGGGCAGCCGCAGCTGCTGGTTGAACAGCATCTGACCGGTCAGGGTGAGGCAGGACTGCGCGTGGGCGTCGGTGATGTTCGGGGCGGCCTGGATGTCCGCGTAGAGCGCGTTGCCCTTGCGGTCCGAGGCGACGGTGTTGAAGAACGGGACGCCCTCGGTGGTCTCCAGGGAGCTGACCACGTCGTTGACGTCCTTGGCCTGGTCGAGGTGGAACCAGGTGTTCAACGCCCGCAGGTTGTCCATGTTCGCGTCGCGCACCGCGTGCGCGCTGACCACCCAGGGCAGCGGGGTGCCGAGGATCGAGGTGGTGATCGGGCCGTACCGGGTGGACCAGAGGGTCCTGGTGACCCTGCCGACGGAGCCGTCCGGGTTCAGCACGTCGACGCCGACCTGCTGCGAGGTCATCGGCTGCCAGGTGCCGTCCACCAGGTAGTTGGTCGGGTGCAGCGGGTCCACCTGGACGTCGAACAGCCCGAACGGGGCCACCGTGGCGACGGTGTGGGTCCAGGCGACGTCGTCGTTGTGGCCGATGTTGACGGCGGGCAGGCCGAGCAGGCTGGCCCCGGAGACGTTGAACCGCCCCGGGATGGTCAGCTGCGCCTGCCACATCCGGTTCTTGCCCTGCCAGGGGAAGTGCGGGTTGGCCAGCAGCATGCTGGTGCCACCGGAGATCCCCTGGGAGCCCACGGCGAGGGCGTTGCTGCCCATGGCGCCCTGTTGGCGGGCGGCGGCCATCGCCTCGCGGATCCGGTTGCCGGTCTCCTCCGGGGAGGGCGCGGGCGGGGCGGCGGCCGGCTGGGCCCCACCCGACCGGGCCCCAGCCGACTGGGCCCCACCCGACTGGGCCGCGGCCGACGCCCCTGGGGGTGCGGCGGTCACCTCGCCGTCCAGCAGCGGATCGGCGCTGCCCATGATGATCTCGGCGTGCGCGTGCCGGTAGACGTCCAGCTCGGTGATCGGCCGCACCCAGGCCGCGCCGCGGCAGGCCGGGTCGGAGATGTTGTTCACCCCGGTCTCGGCCAGGTAGCGGTTGTACCCCTGGACGTAGCCGTGGATGGCCTGCTTGACCTCCGGTTCGGGGCCCTTGGGCGCGGGCTGGTCGATCAGCCCCTCCACCACGCGGTTGTCGTTGATCCGCTGGAAGTACAGGTCGCTGTTGAGGTTGGTGGTGCTGTTCTGGTTCTGGCCGGGGCTCGCCTTGCCGTCCGGGCCCAGGTAGCGGGACCGCTGGGCGTTGACCATCAGGTAGGTGTCGGCCAGCGTGCAGACGTTGTCCTTGGCAGCCGCGTACCCGTACCCCTCCCCCAGCCCCTCCAGGTCGGCGGCGACGATGTGCGGGATGCCGTACTCGGTGTAGCGGATCGTCGGCTTGTCCGGCGCGGCGCCGGCCGGGGATCCCGCGACCGGGGATCCGGCGGCGGCCGTGGTGCCCAGCAGTGACGCCACGGCGACGGCCGCCACTGCCAGCCTCGCCCCGAGTCCCCTCCGCCCGGGGCCCCTCCGCCCGGCCACCCTCCCCCTGGGTGCCCTCCGCCCGGGCCCCTCCCGTTCGAGCGCGCTCAGTGCCATCGGTCCGTCCTCTCCCTGCCGGTCCGGTTTTGTCTGTACGCGGCCACGCTAGGGAGGGGCGATGACATCCCGATGACGCGCTCCCGCGTCACCCGGCGGGTGGCGCGGGAGCGCGGCTCAGGACCGGGCCGGAGGGCGCCCGACGACTACCAACTCGCCGGGTACCAGGCGCCGTTGTACCACTGCTCGTTGGCGCCGTCGTTGTGGTGGTCCATGTTGAAGTCTTCGGGGTAGTTGTTGACGTGGTTGGCCGGGTAGGTCCAGATGCCGGCGGACTCGTCGCAGACGTAGTCCCAGTGGCAGATGGTCTTGACCGGCACGTTGCCGAAGAACCGGTCGGCGCCGGCCAGCGGTGCGCCGATGATGCCGCCGAAGGGCACCGCGCCGCCGTTGGCGCCGGGAGGGCCCTGGCGCTTGGGGTCGGCGACGAGGATGGCGTTGACGTTGCCGAAGGTCTGCCAGTTCTCGGTGGCCCAGACGTGCACCACCCCGGCGCCCAGGGAGTACCCCGCCATCTTGACGTGCTGGCCCGGGCACGCGGCACGCTGGTCGCGGACCAGCCGGTTCAGCTCGTTGACACCCGCCCGCGTGCTGGCGCCGTTGGGGATCTGGGTGGGGTACCCGACGTGCTGCTGGATGTTGCCGTAGAAGCCGTCGTTGTTCCACGAGCTGCCGGTGCCCCCGACGACGATCGTGTAGGTGCCCTCGCACGGGGCGGTCACACGCGTGGTGGCCGCCTGTGCGGTGGCCCCTTGAACGGCCGACAGCCCGACCGTCAGCAGCAGTCCGGCCGCGGCGGCGGCGATCCTTCGAGCTTGCATTCCATCCTCCCCACGAGGTCGGCCGATCCGTCCGCGCCGTCGCGGCCCGTGGTCGGCCCAGGTCACCGGACGACCATGGCAGCGGCCGATGACACACCGATGAAGCGCCGCGACCGCCCGGCCGGTCAGCCCTCCTCGATGCGTTCCACGATCAGCTCGCACAGCTCGTGGGTGCGCAGCGCGTCGTGGGCGTCCAGGGTCTTCCCGGCCCGCACGGCGTCCAGGAAGGCCAGCACGCACTGCTCGATCCCGCGCTGGCGGGCCACCGACACCCAGTCGCCGCGCCGGCGCACGGTGGGCTGGCCGCGGTGGTCGATCACCTCGGCCAGGTTGCGCACCTCGCGCTTGGAGTCGCCGCCGGAGAGCTCCAGCACCTCCTCCGTCGAGCCGGAGACCCGGTTCATGATCCCCAGCGCGGTGAACCCCTCCCCGCCGAGCGTGAGCACCACGTGCTCCACCAGCCCGTCCCGGTCCTTCCGGGCCCGGACGTCCACCTGCTCGACCTCACCGGGCACCAGGAACCGCAGGGTGTCCACCACGTGGATGAAGTCGTCGAACACCAGCGTCCGGGCTGCCTCGGCCAGCCCGACCCGGTTCTTCTGCAGCACGATCAGGTCGCGCGGGCGCTCGACCGCCTGCGCGTAGCCGGGCGCGTGGCGCCGGTTGAAGCCCACCATCAGCGAGCGGCCGGTGCGGTCGGCCAGGTCGACCAGCCTGCGCGAGCCGTCCAGGGTCTGGTCCAGCGGCTTGTCCACGTACACGTCCACGCCCGCCGTCAGCAACTGCTCCACGATCGGCACGTGCTGACCGGTCGCGGCATGGACGAACGCCGCCCGGATGCCACTCCCGATCAGCTCGCCCAGGTCGGTGAACCGCTTCCCGGCGTCGATCCGGTACGTCTCCCCCAACCGGTCCAGCTTGCCCCGGTCCCGGGTCATCAGCCGCAGGTCCAGCCCGGGCACGGTGGTGAGCACCGGCAGGTACGCCTTCTGCGCGATGTCACCGAGCCCGACGACCCCGACCGGAAGAAGACCCTCGCCAGAGACAGGGATCGAGTCCATCAGCTTTCTCCAAACGTACGCGCCGAAACCGTCACCCCCAGCCTATTCACCAGCGCCCGTACGCCACTCACCCCGTCACCGGCGGCCGCCGGAATGCCCGCCCGGGGTGCGGGCGCTCGGCGGCGGGGCGACCAGGCCGCGGGCCTGGAGGACGGGGCGGACGCCCTCACCGAACCAGTAGGCCTCCTCCAGGTGCGGGTACCCGGAGAGGACGAAGTGGTCGATGCCGACGGCGTGGTACTCCTCGATCCGGTCCGCGACCTCCTCGTGGCTGCCGACCAGGGCGGTGCCCGCGCCGCCGCGGACGAGGCCGACGCCGGCCCACAGGTTGGGGTGGATCTCCAGCGCGTCCCGTGATCCCCGGTGGAGTTCCAGCATCCGTCGCTGGCCCACCGACTCGCTGCGGCCGAGCAGACGCTGGGCGAACGCCACCTCGTCGTCGCCGATGCCGTCCAGGAGCCGTTCGGCCTCCTGCCAGGCGTGGCGGGAGGAGTCGCGGGAGATGGTGTGCAGCCGGACACCGAAGCGGACCTCCCGTCCCTCGGCGTGGGCGAGCTCCCGGATCCAGTCGATCTTCTCCTTCACCTGGGCCGGCGGTTCGCCCCAGGTGAGGTAGACGTCGGCGTGCCGGGCGGCGACCGGTCCGGCGGCCGCGGAGGAGCCTCCGAAGAAGATCGGGACCGTGGGTGCCGGCGGCACCGGCACGTGCGCGCCGGTCACCCGGTAGTGGGCCCCGTCGAAGTCGTACGGGGTTCCGGACCAGGCGCCGCGCACCACGGTGAGGAACTCGTCGGTCCGGGCGTAACGGCTGTCGTGGTCCAGGTGGTCGCCGAAGCGGGCCTGTTCCTCGGCGTCCCCGCCGGTCACCACGTTCAGCAGGAGCCGGCCACCGGTGGCCCGCTGGTAGGTGGCGGCCATCTGGGCGGCCAGGGTGGGTGAGATCAGACCGGGCCGGAAGGCGACCAGGAACTTGAGGTGCTCGGTCTCGTGGGCCAGGAAGGCGGTGGTGAGCCAGGCGTCCTCGCACCAGGTGCCGGTGGGGGTGAGGACCGCCTCGAAGCCGAGCCGGTCGGCGGCCTTGGCGATCTGCGCGAGGTACTCGATGTCGGGCCGGCGGACGGCCGCCGCGGCACGGCCCGGGGCCGCGCTCGCGCTCCCGTCACCGAAGTTGCCGGCGTAGGCGTGGCGGTCGACCAGGCCTCGGCCGTCCCCGCCGGTGGGCAGGAACCAGTGGAGATGGATGTTCATCGCTGGACGCTCCGGGGTCTCAGTTGGCGGGGGCGGTCTTGGTGGCGGGGGCGGTCTTGGTGGCGGACGGGGGCAGGCCGGCGTTGAACCGGCGGTCGGTGAAGTCGGCGAAGGAGAAGGAGGCGGGGATCAGCTTCTGCCCGGCGAAGGTCTCGACGATCCGCTGTTCGGACCGGACGGCGTCGTCGTCGAGGGCCACTTCGAACGTGGTCGCCTGGGTGCGGCGTACCGAGGCGAGGGCGACGTCGTACGGGATGCCCGCTTCCTCGGACCACGCCCGGGCCCACTGCTCCTGGTGCGAGGCCGCCCAGCGCCAGGCGGCGCCGACCCGCTGGAGGTAGTCGCCGACCAGCTCGATCCGGGCCGGGTCGGCCAGCGCGCGGTCCGAGGCCACCTGGAAGGCGAGCCCGGCGGAGACCTGTTCACCGGTGGCCAGGACGTGCCCGCCGGCCTTCTCGGCGATCGCGGTGTACGGGTCCCAGACCGCCCACGCGTCCACCTTGCCGGAGTTGAAAGCGGCCAGTGCATCGGCCGGCTGGAGGTAGCTCAGGTGCACGTCGGCGGGGCTGAGCCCGGCTTCGAGCAGCAGCGCGACCAGGGTGTTGTGCGCGGAACTGCCCTGCGCGACCGCGACGGTCCTCCCCTTGAGCGAGGCCACGTCGGACAGCGCGGACCCCTTGGGCACCAGGACCGCGTCCCCGGCCTCCGAGGAGCGCAGCGCGCCGACGACCTTGATCGGCCGGTGCGCCGATCCGGCGAACACCGGAGGCGTGTTGCCCACCGCGCCGACGTCCACCGAGCCGGCGCCGATCGCCTCCAGCATCGGTGGTCCGGATGTGAACGACGCCCAACTGATGCTGTAGGGCAGTTTTTTGGCCTGCCCCGAGGCGTCCAGCAGGGCCTGGGCGGCGCCGCCCTTCTGGTCGCCCACCCTGAGCGTCCTGGCGGGTCCGCTCCCCGCGGAGTCCGACGGGGAGGAGCCGCAGGACGCCAGGGTGGCGAAGAGGACGGGGGCGAGAGCGGCGGCGACGGCACCGCGACGGAAGAGGCCGGTCATCGATGGTTCCTTCGGTAGGCGGATCAGGAGGAGCTGACGCCGAGTTCACGGAGCAGTGAGCTGCGCAGCGCGACGACGGCGGGATCGTTGGCCGCACGCGGCCTCGGCAGGTCCACCGCCTCGTCGTGGACGATCGTCCCGGCACGCATCACCAGCACCCGGTCGGCGAGGAGCGCGGCTTCCTCGACGTCATGGGTGACCAGCAGGACCGCGCACCGGCGCCGCTCCCACACCGCCCCGACCAGCCGTTGCGCGGTCAGCCGGGTGAGCGCGTCCAGCGCACCGAACGGCTCGTCCAGCAGCAGGAGTTCGGGGTCACGTACCAGTGCGCGAGCCAGCGCCGACCGCTGCGCCTCGCCGCCGGAGAGGGTCCTGGGCCAGGCGTCGGCCCGGTGCCGGAGGCCGACCTCGTCGAGCGCGTGCTCGGCGAGCGCCCGGTCGGGACGGCCGGGCAGGCCCAGGACGACGTTGCGCCAGACCTTCTTCCACGGCATCAGCCGCGGCGACTGGAAGGCCACCGCCCGGCGCCGGGGAACCAGCACCTCGCCGGTGATCTCCCGGTCCAGGCCGGCGAGGACCTTCAGCAGGGTGCTCTTGCCGCATCCGCTCGCCCCGAGCAGAACGGTGAACTGGCCCGGTTCGATGCGCAGATCGAGTCCGTCGAGGACCGCGTCGGCACCGAAGGAGCGCCGCAGCGCGCGGACGAGGACGGCGGGCCCAGGTGGGGCCACGGGCCCGATCGTGGTGGTCACGTGCCGCTGAAGGTCGGTCGCCACGACAGCAAAATCCTTTCCAAGGTACGGACGATGAGGTCGGCAGCCAGGCCGAGCAGGGCGTAGACGAGGAGGCAGACGACGATGACGTCCGTCTGGAAGAACTCCCGGGCCTGGTTCATCAGGAAGCCGATGCCGTTGTCGGCGTTGATCGTCTCGCCGAAGACCAGCGCCAGCCAGGAGACCGTCAGCGCGTAGCGCAGACCGGTCATCAGGCCGGGCAGCGCACCGGGCAGGATGATGTGCCGGATCTGCTGACGGCGGTTCAGCCCCAGGGTTCCGCCGGTCTCGACCAGGGCGTTGTCCACACTGCGGATCCCCGCGTGGAGGTTGAGGTAGAGGTTGAAACCGACCCCCAGCGCGATCAGCACCACCTTGGGCGCCTCGCCGATGCCGGCCCAGATGATGAGCAGCGGGATCAGCCCGATGAACGGGACGGTGCGCAGCATCTGCACGATCGGGTCGACCAGGTCCTCACCGAGCCGGGACAGGCCCGAGGCCAGCGCCAGTCCGGTCCCGATCAGGCCGCCGAGCACCAGGCCGTACAGCACCCGCTGCAACGAGACCGCCATGGCGGAGGGCAGGGTGCCGTCGGCGGTCATCTCGACCGCCTTGCGCAGGACGGTGACCGGCGGCGGCAGGGCCTGCGCCGGGAGCACTCCGGTCGTGCCCAGCGCTTGCCACAGGGCCAGCAGCAGGATCGGCGCGACGGAACGCCGCAGCCAGCGGGGTGGACGGCGGCGACCGCCCCGAGGGGTGACGGCGACGAGTTCGGGTGGCGGGGCGGCGGCGGTGACGGGCGGGGGCAGGGCGTCGGTTCCAACGGGCATGGCGACTCCTCAGGCAGGTACGTCCGGGTGGCAGGAGGATGCGGCCGGGCAGGCGTCAGCTGCGGACGCGCGAGCGGCCGTGACCGTGCATCACGGATGCCGGGATCGGACTGGGGTGTCGAGAGCTGGGCCGCCGCCTCACGGGGTGAGGCGGTCGGACGGATTCCGCGCGGAGCGACGGCGGACCGTACGGACCCGTCGGTTCAACGGGCCGGTCGGGGGCGGGAGGCTCTCAGCAGGCGCGACAGGCAGCGGTACAGACTCGCAGGAGGTCGATGTGACCGCGAGTCGTCAGGGCGAGGGAACGCTGCTGCATGCCGGGAAGCTAGCCCGACGGCGCGGCCGGCGTCAACGCCGGTCCGGATCGCGGGCCTCACGGCCACTCAGGGATGGGCACCCGACGAGACGACGAGCAGGGTCCGCCCCTCGCTGTCCCCGGCCGGCCGGCAGCGGTGCGGGATGTCTCCCCGGTGGTGCGCGCTCTCGCCCTGGCGCAGCAGCACCGGCTGCTCGCCGCGCAGTTCCAGGATCACCTCGCCCTGGAGGACGTAGACGAAGTCCTCGCCCGGGTGCTCGAACCACCCGCGTTCCGGCTCCCCGGGGACGAAGTGGTGCCGGTACGCCTCCATGGTGTCGCTCTGCCCACCGGGGATCAGCACCTCCGCCTCCTGGCCGCCGCCCTCGGTGACCCGGATGGTCTGCGGATCGGTCTGGTGCGCCACCGGGCCGTCGCCGGACCGGGCGCGCAGGAAGGCGCCGGGCGGACAATCCAGGGACTCGGCGATCCGGTAGATCGAGCTCAGGCTCGGTGTGGCGAGGCCTCGTTCCAACTGGCTGAGGAACGGCTGGGAGAGCCCGGCGGCCGCGGCCAGATCCACCATCCGGATGCCGAGGGCCTTGCGCCGACGGCGGATCGCGGCGCCGACGGCCGCCGTCTCGGGTGACGGGCCTGTCCCGTGCGGGTCCGGAGCTGCCATGTCCCCCAGTATCGCAGCCGGGTGCGGCCCTCCCCGGAGGCTTCATGCCGCCGCAACGCCACGGCAACAAGGGCGGGCGCATATTGATGTGGTCAATATTCCGCGCATCGAACCGGAGAGACCCGTGATCGACCAGAACACCCTGCGCCGGCGGGGCACCGGCCTGCGCGCCCTCGACCGCGAGCGCGCCTTCGACGGCCTCACACTGATCACCCCGATCGCCGGCCCCGGCGAGGCCTACCTGGTCGACCTCGACGGAACCGAGCGGCACCGGTGGACCCTGCCGTACCCGCCCGGACGCCACGCCCGGCTGCTGCCCGACGGCACGCTCTTCTACCAGGGCAAGGCGCCGCAGCCCGAGCCGCTCTTCCCGATCTGGGAGGTCTACCACGGCGGCGTGTTCCTCCAGGTGGCACCCGACGGCACGGTGCTCCGCGAGACCGGCCACCCCTTCCACCACCACGACGCCGAGCTGCTGTCCAACGGCAACCTGCTGCTGCTCGCCGTCGAGCCCCTCCCGGCCGGGACCGCCGCACGGATCAGGGGCGGCATCCCCGGATCGGAGGCTCCGGGCGGGGTGATCTGGGGCGACGTGGTGTACGAGATGACCTGGGAGGGCGAGGTCGTCTGGCGCTGGGCCGCCGCCGAGCACCTCGACCCGGACCGGACCGTCCTCGACCCCCACTACGCGCGCGAGCACTGGCCGATGGCCAACACGGTCAACGAACTCGCCGACGGCTCCGTCATGGTGGGCTTCCGCAGCGCCTCGACGGCAGTGGTCGTCGACCGGCGGACCGGTGACGTGACCTGGCGGCTCGGACCGGACGTCCTCGCCCAGCAGCACCACCCGCACGAACTCGACAACGGCAACATCCTCGTCTTCGACAACGGCTCCTACCGGCAGGGGACTTCGGTGCCGTACTCGCGGGTGGTGGAGGTCGACCGCGCCAGCCGGGCGATCGTCTGGGAGTACCGGGACGACCCGCCGCAGAACTTCTACAGCCCCTACATGTCCAGCGCCCAGCGGCTGCCCAACGGCAACACCCTGATCGCGGAGGGCTCGTTCGGCCGGATCTTCGAGGTCACCGTCGACCGCGAGGTGGTCTGGGAGTACGTCGTCCCCCACTTCGGCTCGTTCGGCGAGGGCGTCGGCCTCGAATCCTCCGGCGGGGCCCAGAACGCCGTCTTCCGGGCGTACCGGTACGCCCGGTCGGAGATCCCGTGGCTGCCGCCGGCAGCGGCGCCCCGGCCGGAACCGTCGGGCCCGGCGGCGTCGCCCGCCACGGCGCGGTGACCGGCATCGTCAGCATCACCGCCCGGTGGCCGCCGGGGCCTCCGGACGCCGTCGGCCGCGCTCCGGCGCGGCGAACGCAGGCAGGCCGACGGCCCTGCGCCCCGGTGCGGCGGCCCGGCCGCCGTTCAGCGGCTGCCGGGCTCGGGGGGCAGCGGCAGCGGCCGGGAGCAGGTCGAGCGGCGCACGTAGGCGAGGCCGTCGTACTCCTCGGCCAGCACCGTCGGCGCCAGCTCGAAGCGGTAGCTGAACCGGGGCACGCCCGCGCCGAAGCTGCGCAGGAAGTGCCGCTCGGCCAGCCAGCGTTCGACGGCGGGCTCGCCGCGGGCGGCGCGCAGGTCGAGGAGGTGGTCGCCCCGGTGGGCGGCGGCGAGCTGGCCCTCGACGGACTTCGGTCCACCGCCGCCGATGCCGTGGCGGCGCGGCGGGCGCGCGCGGGTGGAGCCGGTGCGGGCCCGGAACGCGCCCTTGCCGAGCAGCAGGCCGAGGGCGTAGTAGTCGTCGCCGTAGCGCTCCCGCAGGTGGCGGCCCATGGCGGGGACGCCGGCCGCGTACCGGCCGGTCATCACATGGCTGTTGTGGGCCCACACGGCCGTCCGCAGCCCGGTGGTCTCGTGGAGTTCGGCGACGGCCTCGGCCATGTAGCGGTCGCGGGCGGCCAGCGAGCCCTCCTCGACTGCGCCGTCCGTGCCCAGCGGCGACCGGCCGGCCAGGTCGGCGGCCCGGACCAGGTTGCGGGCGTGGGCGATCGCCCGGTCGGTGGCGGCGGCGCCGGCCGTGGCGGCGTGCGCCGCCCGCGCCTCCTCCAGCTCGACGAGCAACTGCCGCGCGCCGTCGAGCAGTTCACGGGCGCCCTCAGGGTGTCCGGCCGGGGTGCTGTCGCCGATCGCCTGCAGGGTGGCGTGGACGGCGGCCGCCCGCTCGGGCGCCACCTGCCGCAGGAAGGCGTGGAGTTCGCCGGCCGAGTCGGCGCTGCGCTGGGGGTCGATGCCGACGAAGCGGACCCGTCGGGCCTCCGGCAGCGCCCGGTTGTGCTCGCGCAGCCACTCGACGAGGGCGAGCACCTCGTAGGTCTTCCAGGTCCAGAAGCCCAGCCGGTCGAGGGCGGCCACCGGATCGCCGGCGCCGTACCGGACGTACGCGTCCACCGCCTCGGCGGAGGCCGCGCTGGCCTCCATCGCCAGCGCCCCGAAGCCGAGTTCGCGGACCAGGAACTCCAGCAGCCGGTGCTTCAGCCGGAAGAACTCGGCCGTACCGTGGGTGGATTCGCCGAGCCCGACGATCCGGACCCCGTCCAGCACCCGGTGCAGCGGCGCCAGGTCCGCCGCCGGGTGCCCGGCGTCCAGGCTGTCCAGCGGAACGGCGTTCGCGGCCAGCCACCGCGTCACGTCACTGCTCACACCCACGCCCACGTCCAACCCCTCGCCCCGGCCCGGGCATCCGATCCTACGCGAACCGACCGCCGCACCTGACGAACACTCAGCAGAGTGCCCGCCGGGCCGCGTCGAGGATCTCCGCGAGGTCCGCCAGCGCCGCTTCGGGGCCCTCCGCGACGGCCACGCCCGCGACGTTGACCACCACCTCGTCGACCCCGGCCCGGGCGTACTCCGCCAGCCCGGCGGCCACCGCCTCGGCGTCGCCGTGGACGAAGACCCCGGAGTCGACCAGGGCCCGGGCGCCCAGCGAGGGGCTGGACGGGTGCACCCGCAGCCCGGCCCGGCGCAGCATGTCCGTGTAGTGCGGCGAGGCGAGGTGGGCGTGGGCGGCGTCGTAGGCGAGCCGGTACGGGTTGCGCCCCGGGCGGTCCAGGGCCGCGTGGACGACGGTGACCAGCCTCGGCACCGGCCGGTCCGCCTCCGCCGCGCCCCGGGCCAGGGCCGGGCCGAGGATGTCGCGCAGGTACCCGGGCGGGGTCATCCAGGTGATGGCCGCGTCGGCCTCCCGCCCGGCCACCCGGGCGAGCGCCGGGCGGAGCACGCCGAGGCCCAACTCCACGCCGGGGTGGTCGAGTTCCTCCGGCAGGCCGCCGGCCCGGGCCCCGGTCAGCAGCGCGCGGACGGTGCGCAGGTACCCGGCGGCGGCCTCGGCCGGGCGTGGGTAGGGCGCGCCGCGGAGTTCGGTGACGAAGTCGGCGGCGCCCGGGCCGAGTCCGAGGACGGTCCGGTGGCCGGTGAGCCGGGCCAGCGAGCGGGCCTGGAGCGCTGCGTCCAGTTCGTGCCGCAGCGGCATCAGCGCGACCGAGGTGCCGACGGGTATCCGGTGGCCGAGGCCGGCCAGGTAGGCGAAGGCCTGGTGGGTCTCCAGGCGCAGCGACTGCCCCTGCCAAAGCCGGGCCGCCCGGCCGTCCCGGACGAGTTCGGCGTACGGGACGAGCTGGGCCGGGTCGGCGGGCATAACCGGGAGGACGACGGAGACGGGCATGGGCGAGCCTTCAGTGCGGAGTGGCGTCGGTGAGGTAGCCGGACGCCTGGAGTCGGAAGAGCCGGGCGTAGATGCCGTCGGCCCTGAGCAGTTCGTCATGGGTGCCCTCCTCGGCGAGCCGGCCGTCGGCGACGACGACGATCCGGTCGGCGATCCGGACGGTGGAGAAGCGGTGGGCGATGACCAGGGAGGTGGACTCGCCCGCGATGTCGCGCAGCCGGCCGAAGATCTCGGCCTCGGCCTCGGCGTCGATCGCGGCGGTCGGCTCGTCGAGGACGACGATCGGGGCGCGGCGCATGAACGCCCGGGACAGCGCGATCTTCTGCCACTGGCCGCCGGAGAGCTGGTGGCCCTCCTCGAAGTGCCGCCCGAGCATGGTGTCGTAGCCGCCGGGGAGGGCCTCGACGGCGGGGGCGGCGCCGGCCGACGCCGCCGCCTGGCGGACCCGGCCGTGGTCGTCCAGCGACTCCACCCGGCCGAAGCCGATGTTGTGGCGGACGGTCATCTCGTAGCGGATGAAGTCCTGGAAGATCACGCCCATGTTCCGCTGCAGGTCGTCGACGTCGTACTCCTCGATCGGGACGCCGTCGATCAGGATCTGGCCGCCGGTCGGCTCGTACATCCGGGTGAGCAGCTTGACGACGGTGGTCTTCCCCGCGCCGTTCTGGCCGACCAGGGCGACGCAGGCGCCGGCCGGGATGCGGAAGCTGAGCCGGTCCAGGACGGGCCGGTCGGTGCCGGGGTAGTGGAAGCTGACGTCGCGGAACTCGATGCCCTCGCGCAGGGTGGCCGGGAAGGGCCGGCTGCCGCCCGCGACGCGTCGCTCCGGGAGGTCGAGGAAGCCGAACAGGTTGCCGAGGAAGAGGGTGTCCTTGTACAGGGAGGCGGCGCCGAGCAGCAGCCCGTGCGCGGCGACCTGCACGGTGCCGATGGCCTGGAGGTAGCCGGCCAGTTCGCCGACCCGGCTGCCGTCCGCGGCGTCGCGGATCGCCCACAGCAGGGCGCCGGAGGAGGCGAGCACGCTCAGCAGGCCGAAGCCGCCGACCGTGACCGACTGGCTGCGGGCCACGCCGCGGTCGATCCGGAAGAAGCGGCGGACCAGCTCCCGGTAGCGGTCCAGCAGGTAGGGCCCGAGCTGGAAGAGCCGGACCTCCTTGAAGGAGTGGTCGGTGGTGGTCAGGTACTGGTAGTAGTACAGCCGCCGCCGGTCGGCCGTCCGGGCGTACTCGATCTCGAAGACCTTGTGGCTGAAGGCCATGTGGGCGACCACCGAGGGGATCGGGGACGCCAGGATGACCAGCGCCACCCAGGGGCTCCAGGCGAACAGCACGGCGCTCACGGACAGCAGGGTCACCAGTTCCCGGCCGGCCTCCAGCATCTCGGCGAACAGCTGGTAGACCCGGCCGCCGTTGCTCTCCTGGAAGGCCCGCTGGAGCTTGTCGTAGGCGTCGGCGTCCTCGTACTGCTGGAGGTCGAGGGTGATGCCCTTGCGCATCACCTGCTCGCCGATGCTGGTGGTGAGCTCCAGCCGCAGCAGCGAGTCCAGGTACTGGACGGCGACCCCGAGCAGGTGGCCGAACACGGCGAGGGCGAGCAGCTGGTATCCGGCGCTCAGGGCGTCGTCCCGGGCCCCGGCCAGGCCGCCGACGGCGTCCGCGACACTCTGCACGACCCGCGCGGTGAGCGCGATCTGCAGGCCGGGGACGGCGGCGTTCAGCACGGTGCACAGCGCGTAGCCGGTGACCTTGGCGCGGCTGAGCCGCCAGAACAGCGCGATGACGCGGAGCCAGGTCATCGTCCGCCCTCCTGCCTCGGTGACGGGCCGCCGGCCCCGGCGGCGAGCCGGCCGCGGACGGCGCGCAGGGCGTGCCGCCACAGGCCGTACGTGCGGTCCTCGCGGCCCAGGTCGATCGGCAGCAGCCGGTTGACCTGCATGTGGGCGAGGCTGGCCAGGATCTGCCGCTCGCTGCCGACCAGCCGGCCCGCCGCGGCGGCCTGCCGCACCGCCTCGGCGGCCGCCCGGGCGGCGGGCCGCTGGGCGGCGAAGGCCTCGGCGAGCAGCAGCCGGTGGCGGGCGCCCTCCTCGTGGGGGCGGCGCGGCCAGGGCAGCAACAGCTCGCAGAGGTAGTCCCGGTCGGCGCGGAAGGCCCGTCGGAGGGCGTCCTCGTCCTGCGCGCCGGCGGGGGCGAGGTCGGCCCGGGCGGCGAGCGGGACTCCCCACTGGCCGTACAGCAGGTCGACGGCGGCGACGCCGAGCGGTTCGGGCCGCAGGTCGGGGCGCCGGGCGAGCAGGCCGGCGGTGGCGTCGCTGTTGGCCTCGAAGAGCCGCTCGACGGCGTCGTAGGCGTCGGGGCCGCCGTAGCGGGCGACCTCGGGCGCGTAGGAGGCCACCGTGAGGTCCCGGGCGAGTCCCAGTTCGACCAGGTCGCGGCCCCAGGCCAGCAGCCGGTCGAGGGTCCGCGGCGCGGCGGCGCTGCGCACCCGCAGCCGCAGGTGCGGGTGGGGGTCGGCGTACCGGAGGTAGAACCAGCGGTCCAGCAGGCCTTCGGCACGCAGTCGGGCCACCAGGTCGACCAGTGGGCCGGCGATGATCTCGTCCTGGCGCTCGGGGCCGGCGTACAGCTGGAGGAACGACCAGTCGCCGCCGGGCAGGTGCCGGGGCACAGGGGCGGTGGTCCGGTCGGTGGGCGAACGGCGGGCGGCCGAGGCGGCGTCCCGGACGATCAGCGGGACGACGATCTCCTCGTGGTGGCGCCGCCCGTCCCGGTCGGTCAGCCAGAGCCGGTCGTGGGCGGGCAGCAGCTCCTGGAGGACCAGTGCCGTGCCCGGCTTGAGCGCCTCGCGCAGTTCGGGGAGGGTCTGCGGGTGGTCGAGGTCGATCAGCAGCCGGTTGTCCTCCTCGACCAGATGGACGTGCCGGGGGACGTTCCAGCGGGCGCGCCAGCCGGCCGGGTCGGCGAGGTCGCGCTCGGTGAGCCGCCACTGGGCGGGACGGAGCACGACGCGGCCGCGGACCACCCGGGGCAGGAACGGCGCCCGGGAGAGCCGCCCCCAGTCGAAGGCGACCGGCAGCACGTACCCGTCGTAGGAGACCTCCAGCAGGAACCGCGCCACGTCGGGGGCGACCAGCGGGCTGAGCATGTGGTGCTGGACGACGACCACCTCCCGGCCGAGCCGCCGGGACCACAGGTACAGCCGCCCGTCGGTGGCGCCGAGCAGCAGGTCGTCGAGCGGGACGACCCGGTCCGGCGGGACGGACGGGGTGCTGTTGACCGGGATCTCGTACGGCCGGATCCGCGGCCGTACGGCGACGTTGGCGGCCCGGCCCCAGGTCGGCTGGAAGGCGAGTTCGGCGTGGACGGCGTCGGGGAAGAGCGCTTCCTCGCGCCGGGCGTAGCCGCGCAGCCGCTCGACGGCCTCGGGCCCGAGCAGGTCGAAGAAGCGGCCGAAGGTGCGCCCGCCCTGGGCCATGCCGTCGGCGCGCAGCACGGCCCGCCACTCGCCGCGGTCGATCGCGGCCCGGTCGGCGGCCTCGACGCTCAGGTAGGCGTCGACCACCGGCAGGACGGGGCGGCTGTCGCCGGGCGGGGCCAGCCGGTCCAGCCACGCGTCGGTCAGCTCCACCTCGAACGACCGGTCCCACCAGGCCCGTTGGGCGAGTTCCAGGAGGGCGGCGTCGAACCGGCCGGTGTCCGGCGGGGTGGTGGTGGGCGGCAGGTCGAAGGAGCGGCCGGGCTGGGTGTAGAGCGGTGGCGCGTCCAGGCCGGTGTCGGCGCTGAGCACCTCCAGGACCGGTACCCGGGCGCCGGCGCCGTACCGCTCGACGAACTCCTCCCGGTAGCGGGCCAGGTGCTGGTGGTCGGTGCCGGAGGCGCCGGCGAGGCGCAGCAGCACCTCGACGGCGTCGGCGGCGGCCTCGCCGACCGCGCGGTTCAGCACGGGGGCCCGGAGGTCGAGGGTGGCGTCCAACTGGTAGGTCCGGCCGTCGTGTTCGGGCACCAGCGCGGCCTGGGCGGCGCCCAGCGCCCGCAGTCCCCCGACGTCCCGGGCGGTGCGGGCCAGCTCGACCACGGTCCGCAGGCCCTCGGCGACGTCCTCGGCGCCGGGCAGGCCGGTGACCTTCTTCAGCAGGTACTCCTCGGGATGGGCCTCGGTCTGCGGCGGGCGCAGATCGCTGCCGAGGAAGCCGAGTTCCCACAGCTGGCGGACCAGGCCGGTGACGGCGCCCTCCCCGGCCTCCGGGAAGGCGTCGGTCAGCTCCGCGACCAGCCGCCGGTACGGGACGGGCGCCCGCGCGGCCCGCAGCACCAGCCGGACCGGTTCGACGGCCCGGATCCGGACGGCCCGCTTGTCCTCCTTGCCGTGCACCTCGGTGAAGGGCAGGACCACCCGGTCCCCGGCGAGGTGCGCGGTGGAGTTCGCGACGACGTCGAGGTGGGGCAGCAGGGCCGGGTCGCCCTCCAGTCGGCGGATGAGCGCGAACAGCCACTCCATGTCGCCGCGGACCCGGGTGTCGCGGATCGCCGGGCCGCCGAGCCGGGCGGTGGTGCGGTCGCCGAACTCGCCCGTCGCCACGCCCGCGAACGCCCCGAAGGGGGTGGGGCGGGTGGACATCCGGGTGAGGTAGCGCAGCAGCCGGGAGTGCAGGCGCCGGGCGCGGCGCTCGTCCGTCCGGTCGAGCCGGTCCAGGGCGGCCACCAGGTCCTCGCTGGCCACCAGCAGCGCCCGGCGGACCTCCGGGTCCTGGGCGAGGGCCAGCAGTTCGGCGCGGGTGCGGGCCGGGTCGGCGGTGAGCCGGTGGTAGGTGTCGGCGGGCAGCGCGGGCGCGCGCAGCAGGAAGAAGCCGGCGGGGACGTAACGGGACACCCGGTTCACCGCCCCAGGAAGACGCGGAACCAGGCGGGCCGCTCGTCCGCGAGAGCGGCCAGCAGCGCCAGGGCGACACCGGCCGCGCCGGACAGCAGCCCCGGGTCGTCCACGGTGTTGCCGGGGACGTCCTCGTCGGCGAACACCACCGGGTGCGCGGGGTCGGCGTACGCCAGCAGCCGTTCCAGCAGTCCGGGCAGCGCCTCCCGTGCGGCGGCGCTGTGCGGGGCGAACTCCCGGGCCAGCATGACGAGTCCGGCCAGTCCGTGGCAGAGGGTGGGGGCGCGCAGTTCGCTGGTGGCGGTACGGCGCAGCGCGGCCTCGAAGGCCTCCACGGCGCCCGCCCGCAGCCCGGCGTCCTCGGTGCAGTCGGCGACGGCGAGCAGGGCGGCGGCGACCCCGGCGGTGCCGTAGCACCAGGCGAGTTGGTCGTGGCAGTGGCCGACCGGCCGCTCGGCGCCGTGCTCGTCGACCGGGACCCCGTTCGCCCACAGCGGGCCCTGGGCGTCGGTCAGCCGGTGGCCGAGCAGCCAGCCGGTCAGTTCGGCGAGGGCCTCGCGCTGGCCGGGCCGGCGGTGGCCGGCCGCCCAGGCGACGGCGAGCGCGACGGCCACCCCGGGCACACCGTGGGAGACGCCGAGGTTGAGGTAGCCGTGCGGGTACTGCCGGTGGTAGTCGCCGACCGGCGGGTAGACCTCGGGCCGGAGCAGCCAGGGCGGCGGGGCGCCCTGCGGCCGGTCGGCGCCGGTCGGCCGGATCAGCCGGTCGAGCAGCACGGCGGCGGCCTCCCGGACCAGGGGGCTCGGGTCCGGCAGCGCGGCGAGGCAGGTCAGCACCCCGGCCGCACCGTTGACCACGTCGTAGTCGGAGTCGCTGACGGGCTGTCCGTCGGCCGGCCACCCGGTGGCGATCGCCTGCTCGGCGAGCTGCTCGTACAGGCGCAGCAGGCTGGGCCGGAACCGGGGTTCGTCCTCGGCGCACTCGGCCAGCGCCAGGGCGAGGCCGGCGGTGCCGCCGAACAGGCCCGGGCCGGCCAGCGGTTCGACCTGGGTGGCGAGCACGGCTTCCCGGACGTGGCCGTAGGCGTGCTCACGGTCGCCGAGGCCGGCCCGGGCGGCGTACAGGTGGAGCAGGGCGAGGCCGGCCTGACCGTGGCTCAGGCTGGGCGGGTACCAGCCCATCGGTACGGCGGCCTGCTCGGCGGCGCGCAGGGCGAGGTCGGCCCACTGGTCGGTCGTGGCCGTCCGGGACACCACGAGGCGCACCGCGTCGCGGACCCGTTCGGCGAGCGGGGCGTCGGGGGTGCGGACGGGCGGTTCGCCGGTCTCCCGGACGGTGTGCATGCGTTCTCCCTCGGAGAGGTGGCCTGGGGTCGGCCGTGCGGTGGCGTCGGGGGCGTGCCGGGCCTTGGCGTGGTGGCGGCCCGGCGCGAGAATGGACGAACGGGTGCTGCCGTGTCCTGAATCCACGGCAGCACCCGTCGCCTCAGCGGTGTCAGTCCTGCTGCGGGTTCGAGCAGATGCCCGAGGTGCAGAGGGTGGTGCAGACACAGGTCGAGGTCACCTTGCAGCCGATCCGGGTGCAGATGGTCCGGGTGGCCAGGGTGCTGATCGACGGCGTGGGCAGCTGACCGCCACCCTGGACCGGCGAGCTGATGCGGGCGTCCAGGTCGAATGCGTTGTCGGACATGTCGATTCCCTTCGAATACCACCGGCCCGGTTTCCCGGAGCGGCCCGGGGGCTTCTCCCCCGCGATTCGATGATGTCCCGCGGTGCTTTCCGGTGCCTATTGTCGTCGGCGACAGTTCCGCGACGGCCGCTCGGCGGTCCGGTGCTTTCCGGGCTTTCCGGGATTCAGGCGGCGGGGGCCCGGGACGCCCGGGACGACGAGATGTGGTGGGCGTAGGAGGCCAGGCACCCGGAGAGCCGGGATTCGAGTTCCAGCTTTTCCAGGACGGCCGTGAGATGGGCCCGCACGGTGCGTTCGGTGACCTGGAGCCGGGCGGCCATCTGGCCGTTGCTCAGCCCTTCGGCGAGCATCACGAAAACCTCGCATTCGCGGGGTGTCAGCCGGCCCAGGCGGTCCAGTGCGAGGGTCCAGGCGGGTTCGCTTCCGGCAGTCGCCGTCGTTGTCGCGAAGTCATTCACGTCATCTCCCCGTGTCCATCCGACGGAATCGATGGGGCGGCTCCGTCCGGGCCGCGCAGGACTGAACGTAGGCACTGTTCGAACCGGAAGCAACCAGGATCCACCGGCGGCTACGGAGCGTCAGGAGCGCGGCCGATCAGGCCAACCGGTGGCCCGGGGCCCGTCTACGGTGGAACCAGTGGATTTCCCGAACAGGCGGAACGCGGCGCTCCGCCGAAACCCCCGCCACTCGGCGGGGATGGCTTCATTGGCACCATTCTCACCGTCCGTGGCGGCCTTCGGCCGGCGGCCGACGGGGCGGCCGGAAGAAGCGGGCGGGAAACATCCGGAATTCGCCCCACCACTTGTCCGGCCGGGCGAGTCCGCGCCAACTCCCCCAGGCGCAACACTTGACTCCCCCTTGACCGACGCGGTTAACATTGCTGACATGAGCATTGCCGCGACGGGCTCGCAATCTCCACTGCACGTACAGATCGAACGTCGGATCCAGTGGTCGATCGAGCGGGGGGAATACGCGGAAGGCGAGTCACTGCCCTCGGCGAGCGCCCTGTCGGCCGATTTCCGGGCCAACAAGAACACCGTGCTGCGGGCCCTCCGGAATTTACGGGCGAAAGGCCTGGTCGATTTCGGCCGCGGGCGCGGAATCATCGTCATCGCGCGTTCCGGGCCCGGCCACACCGATGTCGCGGGCCTCTCCGACCAGCTGTGGCAGCTGGTCGCCGTCGCCGACGCCCACGGCGTCGCCCGCTCCTCACTGATCTCCGCCATCGAGCGGATGCCCCGCCCGGCCGAGGGCGCGGCGGCCCCGCGCCGGGCGGGGAAGCGGCCGCGGGCGTAGCGGCGCCGGGCGTAGGGAACGCGGGGGCTCAGGCCCCCGAGGCGGCCGCCTCGGCGAGGGAGTCCAGGACCGGGCGGATCAGCGGGTGCCCGTCGGCACCGGCCCGGACGGCCGCGAAGACCCGGCGGGTGGCCAGCTCGCTGTCCACCGGCCGGACCGCGACCCGGCCCAGATCCACCCCGCGCAGCGCCGAGCGCGGCACGAGGGCGACGCCCGAGCCGGCCGAGGCCAGGGCGACGACGGCCCGGAAGTCGTCCGAGGAGTGCAGCAGGCGCGGCTGGAAGCCGGCGTGCTCGCAGGCCAGCAGGACCACGTCGTGGCAGGGGTTGCCCGGGTACGGGCCGATCCACGGCTCGTCGGCCAGTGCGGCCACCGCGAGCGGCCCCGACTCGGCGGCCAGCGGGTGGGTCAGCGGAAGGACGGCCTCGAAGGGCTCGGCGTACAGCGGGACCCGGGTGAGCCGGGCGTCGTCGGCGCGCGGGGCGCCCCGGTACTCGACGGCCACCGCGAGGTCGGCCCGCCCGTCCAGCACCATCGGCAGGCTGGCGTCCCCCTCGGCGTCCAGCACCTTGAGCCGTACGCCCGGCGCCCGCTCGGCGAGCAGGCCGATCGCAGGGGCCAGCACGTGGGAGATGCCGGTGGCGAAGGAGGCGACGGTGACCTCGCCCGCGACGCCCGCGCTGTACGCGGCGAGGTCGGCCTCGGCCCGCTCCAGCTGGGCGAGCACCGCGTCGGCGTGGCCGAGCAGGATCTCCCCGGCGGCGGTCAGCCGCACGCCCCGGCCCTCCCGGGCCAGCAGGTGGTGGCCGGTCTCCTGCTCCAGCGCGGCCAGCTGCTGGGAGACCGCGGAGGGGGTCAGGTAGAGGGCGGCCGCCGCGGCGGTCACGGTGCGGTGGTCCGCCACGGCCCGGAGGGTCCGCAGCCGTCGTGCGTCGATCACAGCCCAATTCTGCCAGCGCGCCGCCGATGACCCGTCCGGGTGAGCCTCGGGACCGTCGGGGCGAGCCCCGGCCCGTCCGGCCGGGTCCGGGGGTGGCAGTACCACCGGTGGCGTATTTCCGGCGGAGATCGCTTCGGCCCGTTGACCGTCGCGCTCGATCGGCGCTTGGCTCGGTCAGCCGGGCGGGGACTTCGAGGGCCCGGCACTCGTCGTCCGGGGAGGATCTCCATGACCACCGCTCGTGCCCTCGCTGACCCTGGCGGGGCTACTCGGCTCTCCCCCGGGTCCGCCGCCCGCACCGCCGCCCCGCACGACCGGGGCGGCGACGAGCAGCGCCGGGACGACTGACGCCCCGGCCCTCAGCGGACCGGCAGCGAGACCTCCGCCGGCCCGAAGGTCACCGTGCTCCCCTTCGGCGTCTCGCCGCCGTACAGGTCGTCGTGGGTGCCGAGCACCAGCGTGAGCCGGTGCCCGGCCGGGAGGTCGTACGCGGTGGGGAACAGCGTGACGTCCAGCGGGAAGGGCTGCCCCGTCGGCCGTCCGCTCCAGCTCTGCGGGGCGTGCGCGATCAGCCGGCCGACGCCGAGGGCGTCCGTGTCGTAGAGGTACGCGACGGCCGTACCCTGCGGCGCCGAGGCGGTGACCGTGGTGTGCACCTGCACGGCCCCGCGCACGGGGAGGCCCTGCCGGTACGGCTGCGACTGCCGGACGGCGGCGGCGTCACGGTCCAGCAGCGGCACCACGGCGGTCGGCGGCTGGTGCAGCCACTGGTCGACCAGGCCGGAGAGCAGGACGACGCCGCCGCTCGCGCCGGAGGGCCGGTCGCCGCGCAGGGTGGACGTCCCGTCGAAAGCCAGCTGCTCGGTACGGGAGTTGACCGAGCTCCAGTCCGGGTAGGCCTCGTGGGCGCCGGTCGGGCGGACCTCCAGGTCGACGCCGGTCCGGCTGCTCCCGGTGCCCTTGAGGTAGTGGTCGAGCCACGCCCGGGCGCCGTCCCAGGTGTCGTTGGAGAAGCCGAGCAGGCCGGTGAACTCCTGGCTCGCGTGGTCGCCCGGGCGCAGTTCGAGGCGCTTGGGGACGGTGAGCCTCCGGTAGAAGTCCGTCATCTGGCCGGGGTTGAAGAAGCTGTCGCTCCAGCCGTTGGCCAGGTAGACGGCGGTGCCGTGGGCGTTGATCCGGTCCAGGTAGGTGGCGGGTGAGCGGACGTCCGCCCACGTGACCACCTCGGGCAGGTCGTGGTCGGCGAACAGGTCGTCCAGGGCGGTGGCGAACTCCGGGCTCTTGCGGCCGGTCAGACCCTCGATCGTGGCCAGCCTGGTGGCGGCCTGGGTGTGCCGGGTCTGCCCGCTGTACAGCGCGTCGGTCAGGTCGGCCCAGCCGCTCAGCGAGGCGACGGCCTTGATCCGGGCGTCGAACGCGGCGCCGAGGAGGGTGAGGCCGCCGCCGAGCGACAGCCCGACCATGCCGACCCGGTCGGGGTCCGCCGGGGTGTGGGCGAGCGCCCAGTCGATCACCGTCGAGATGTCGGCGACGTCCTTGGGCCCGGCGACGTCCACCTCCCCGCCCGAACCCCAGAACCCGCGCACGGTGTACGTCACGACGACGTATCCGGCGGCGGCGAAGCGGTGGCCCTGGGCGACGTACTCCAGGTCGTTCTGCCCCCAGCTCGCCGGCTGCACCAGCACCGGGTAGCGGCCCTGGGCGTCCGCACCCGGGGTTCCGGCGGGCGGGGTGAACACGTCTGCCTTGAGGACGACTCCGTCGGCGGCGGTGATGTCGGCCAGCCGGAAGCCGCCGAAGGCCGACGACACGGCACCGGAGGCGGGCGCCGCGCCGGCGGACGGGGCCGCCACCGCCCCCGCGCCGAGCCCGAGCGCCGCGACGAGAAGGGCGCTCACTGCCCGGTGTCCGCCGGTCCGGTGGGGTCGTGTCATCACGCTGTGCTCCCTCGGTTCACTCGATGTGATCACGGCGAGCCTAACGATCTTCCCTCGGCCCGGGGGAGGTGATGATCAGCCAAATTACTGGCCGGTAACGTCGGGTGGCGGCGGTGCCCGGCGGCGACGGGCGGTGCCCGACGGCGACGGGCGGTGCCCGGCGGCGACGGGCGGCGACGCCCCCGAGAACCGCGAACGGGGGTGGGACACCGGTGCTGGCCGGCGTCCCACCCCCGAAGCGGGAGGGTGGGGCAGGTGGTCTGGTGGCCGTGCGGCGGTGGGGAAACGATTCGCCACCACCGCACGGCGGGTTGTGAGCCCGCGGGCCGGTCCGGTTCCGAGCGGTCCGGCCCGCGGGCGGTCCATCGGGGGGTCACCCCCTGCCGGAGGTCACTCCCCCAGCGCGGCGCGGGCGTCCACGAAGGCGGCGACGGCGCGCTCGACGTCCTCGGTGGAGTGCGCGGCGGAGAGCTGCACCCGGATCCGGGCCTGGCCGTGCGGGACGACCGGGTAGGAGAAGCCGATCACGTACACGCCGCGCTCCAGCAGGAGTTCGGCCAGCCGGCCCGCCTTCGCCGCGTCGCCGATCATCACCGGGGCGATCGGATGGTCGCCCGGCAGGATCTCGAACCCGGCCTCGGTCATCCGGCTGCGGAACAGCGCGGTGTTGGCCGCCAGCTTCTCGCGCAGCTCGTTGGACTGCTCGACCAGGTCGAGCACCTTCAGCGAGGCGGCCGCGATCACCGGGGCCAGCGAGTTGGAGAACAGGTACGGACGGGAGCGCTGGCGCAGCAGGGCGACGATCTCGCGCCGGGCGGCGACGTAGCCGCCGGAGGCGCCGCCGAGCGCCTTGCCCAGGGTGCCGGTGATGATGTCCACCCGGTCCATCACGCCGTGCAGTTCGGGGGTGCCGCGGCCGCCGGCGCCGACGAAGCCGACGGCGTGCGAGTCGTCGACCATGACCATGGCGTCGTAGCGGTCGGCCAGGTCGCAGATCTCGCGCAGCGGGGCGACGTAGCCGTCCATCGAGAAGACGCCGTCCGTGACGATCAGGCGGCGGCGGGCGTCCTGGGTCTCCTTGAGCTGCTGCTCCAGGTCGGCCATGTCGCGGTTGGCGTAGCGGTGGCGACGGGCCTTGCTGAGCCGGATGCCGTCGATGATGCTCGCGTGGTTGAGCGCGTCGGAGATGACGGCGTCCTCGGCACCGAGCAGGGTCTCGAAGACACCGCCGTTGGCGTCGAAGCACGAGGAGTAGAGGATGGTGTCCTCCTGGCCGAGGAAGGCCGAGAGGCGGTCCTCCAGCTCCTTGTGCACGTCCTGGGTGCCGCAGATGAAGCGGACCGAGGCCATTCCGTAGCCCCAGCGGTCCAGCGCGTCCTTGGCCGCGGCGAGCACCTCGGGGTGGTCGGCCAGACCGAGGTAGTTGTTGGCGCAGAAGTTCAGCACCTCGCCCGGGCGGCCGCCGCCGGTGACGGTGACCGCGGCGCTCTGCGGGGTGCCGATGACCCGCTCCGGCTTGAACAGGCCGGCCTCGCGGATCTCGTCGAGGGTGGCGGCGATGTCGGCGCGCACGTTGTCGAACACAACAGGCTCCTTTTGGCGTCAGCGGGGTGCTCAGGCGGTCCAGTCGAGGATGATCTTGCCGCAGTTGCCGCTCGCGGCGTCGTCGAAGGCGGCCTCGAAGTCGGTGGCGGCGTACCGGCCGGTGATCACCGGGCTGAGGTCCAGGCCGCCCTCCAGCAGCACGGACATCGCGTACCAGGTCTCGAACATCTCGCGGCCGTAGATGCCCTTGATGGTGATCATCGAGGTGACGATCGAGGCCCAGTCGACCGGGAACTGCTCGGCCGGCAGGCCCAGCATGGCGATCTTCCCGCCGTGGGTCATGTTGGCGATCATCGACTGCATCGCCTCGGGGCGGCCGGACATCTCCAGGCCGACGTCGAAGCCCTCGCGCAGGCCCAGCTTCTGCTGGCCCTCCTCGATGGTGTGCTCGGCGACGTTGAGCGCCAGCGTCACGCCGACCCGGCGGGCCAGGTCGAGGCGGTACGGGGACACGTCGGTGATCATCACGTTGCGGGCACCGGCGTGCTTGGCGACGGCCGCGGCCATGATGCCGATCGGGCCCGCGCCGGTGACCAGCACGTCCTCGCCGATCAGCGGGAAGGACAGCGCGGTGTGCACGGCGTTACCGAAGGGGTCGAAGATCGCGGCCACGTCGAGGTCGACCGGCACCCGGTGCACCCAGACGTTGGAGGCGGGCAGCGCCACGTACTCGGCGAAGGCGCCGTCGCGGTTGACGCCCAGGCCGACGGTGTTGCGGCACAGGTGGCGGCGGCCGGCCAGGCAGTTGCGGCACTTGCCGCAGACCAGGTGGCCCTCGCCGCTGACCAGGTCGCCGATCGCGATGTCCGCGACGCCGGCGCCGATCTCGGCGACCTCGCCGACGAACTCGTGGCCGAGGACCAGCGGGGTCTTGATGGTCTGCTGCGCCCAGCCGTCCCACTTGCGGATGTGCAGGTCGGTGCCGCAGATGCCGGTCCGCAGCACCTTGATCAGCACCTCGCCGGGGCCGATCTCGGGCTCGGGGACGTCCATCAGCCAGAGCCCGGGCTCGGCGTTGTGCTTGACGAGTGCCTTCACGGGCGACGGCTCCTGACGTGCGGATCGGGGACGGCCCCGGGGTGCGGGCCGAGGGGCGCGGTTCGGCCGCTCCTGACGGGCGCGTTCCGGCAGGCAGAAATCTGCCTGGTGGGAGGGGGTGCGGTCCATCGAGGAATTCTTAAGGGCGGCCACAGCTGGGCTAAACGATCGTGCCCGAGGTGGGGGCGGGGGCGTCCGCGGCATGCCGGTGCTCACCCGTCCGGCCGAGCGCGGGACGCCCCCGGCGACACCAACCGGCTGTCGCACCCCGGTACTTGACAACGCGGCGCCAGCGGGCCGGGCCATGCGGGTGGCGGTTGGCTCCGTTCGGGCCAGCCGGGCCGCCACCGGCGCGCGGGCCCCCGGCGGCGGTGCTTACCGTGGCGACGCTCCCCTGCGGCCCGTGGAGCAGGCGCTCCGGGCCCTTCGCCCCAGAGAGGCGCCTCGACACATGACCAAGACCCGACGGCCACGCCCGGCCGCTCCCCGCACCGCCGGCCGCACGGCCGCCGCCGCCCTCGCCCTGACCGGCCTGCTCGCCGCCGCCGGCTGCTCCGGCGACTCCCAGCCCGCCCGGCAGGGCGGCCAGGCGGTCACCGCCGAACCGGCGGCACTCAGCCCGTCCCCGGGCGCCGGCGGCTCCGGCTCCCCCTCCGGCAGCGCCTCCTCCAACGCGGTGGTGGCCCTGACGCCCGCCGTCACCGGCCGGCTGGACGACGCGATCCAGCGGGTGCAGAAGCAGACGGGCGTCCCCGGCATCTCGGTCGGCATCATCACGCCGAGCGGCACGTACCAGAAGTCCTTCGGCGTCGCCGACAAGAGCGCCAGCACGCCGATGGACCCGGGGATGTTCAGCCGCATCGGCAGCGAGAGCAAGACCTTCACGGCGACCGCCGTGCTGCGCCTGGTGGACCAGGGCAAGGTCGGCCTGGACGACCCGATCTCCAAGTACGTGGACGGTGTCCCCGGCGGCGACGGGATCACCGTCCGCCAGCTCGGCGAGATGCGCAGCGGCCTGTTCCCGTACACCTCCGACCCGGACTTCGTGAACACCTTCATCAACGACCCCAACCACGTGTTCACCCCGGACCAGCTGCTCGCCTACGGGTACAAGCACCCCGCGGTGTTCCCGCCCGGCTCCAAGTACCAGTACAGCAACAGCAACTACATCCTGCTGGGCAAGCTGATCGAGAAGGTCGGCGGGCAGTCGGCCGGTGACTTCCTCCAGGCCCAGGTGTTCAGCCCGGCCTCGCTGGGCAAGACGAGCTTCCCGACCGACGCGACGCTGCCCGACCCGCACGTCCACGGCTACACCGACCAGACCCCCGACGGGTCGGTCCAGGACGCCACCGGCTGGAACCCCTCCTGGGCGTGGACGGCCGGCGCCGTCGTCACCACCCTGGGCGACCTGGAGAGCTGGGCCAAGACCGTGGCCACCGGCTCCGTCATCAGCCAGGCCAGCCAGACCGAGCGCCTGAAGATGCTGCCGACCGGCGACGCGAACGTCAGCTACGGCTTCGGCCTGTTCGACAACAACGGGTGGATCGGCCACAACGGCTCGATGCCGGGCTACGAGAGCGTGGCGGTCTACATGCCGGACGCCCAGGCCACCCTGGTGATGCTGCTCAACAGCGACGTGACCTCCCAGGGGCAGGAGCCGTCGACGCTGTTCGCGAACGAGATCACCAAGATCATCTCGCCGAAGCACGTCTACGCGCTGCCCGCGGAGACCGCCTCGCCGTCGACCCCGGGTTCGCCCTCCGGTTCGCCCTCCGGCTCCCCGACCGGCGGCGGCTCCCCGACCGGCGGCGGCTCGCCGACCACGCTGCCCACCAACACGGCCTCGACCGTCCGGACCTGATCCCCGGGCCCGCGCGGCGATGGCGGCCCGCCCCGGCTCATCCGGGTCGGGCCGCCATCGCTGACGTTCCGTCAGTTCCCCAGCATCTGGCGGAGGTCGTACGAGACCGGCTCCTCCAACTGCTCGTAGGTGCAGCTCTCCGGCGTGCGGTCCGGCCGCCAGCGGCGGAACTGTGCGGTGTGCCGGAAGCGGCTGCCCTCCATGTGGTCGTAGGCCACCTCGACCACCCGCTCCGGGCGCAGCGCGATCCAGGACAGGTCCTTGCCGCCGGTCCAGCGGCTGACCGCCCCCGGCAGCCGGCCCTCCGCGTGCGCCGACTCCTCCGCCCAGGCGCCCCAGGGGTGTTGGGAGAGGTCGTCCATCCGGAGCGGGGCCAGTTCCTCGGCCAGCTCGCGGCGGCGGGCCATCGGGAAGGCCGCGCAGACGCCGACGTGCTGGAGCCTGCCCCGTTCGTCGTGGATGCCGAGCAGCAGCGAGCCGACCACCGGCCCGCTCTTGTGCTCGCGGTAGCCGGCCACCACGCAGTCGGCGGTGCGCTCGTGCTTGATCTTGTACATCGTCCGCTCCCCCGGCCGGTACGGCTGGTCCAGCGGCTTGGCCACCACCCCGTCCAGGCCGGCGCCCTCGAACTCGGCGAACCAGCTCTCGGCGACGTCGCGGTCGGTCGAGGCGGGGGCGGTGAACACCGGGTCCTCCGCCCCGGCCAGCGCCGCTTCCAGGGCCGGGCGGCGCACCGAGAGCGGCTCGTCGACGAGCGGATCGTCACCGAGCGCGAGCAGGTCGAAGGCGACGAAGGAGGCGGGCGTCTGCTCGGCGAGCAGCCTGACCCGGCTCGCGGCCGGGTGGATCCGTTCCAGCAGCTCCTCGAAGCGCAGCCGCCCGTCCCGGGCGATCACCACCTCGCCGTCCAGCACGCAGCGCGGCGGCAGCTCCCGCCGGAAGGCCTCCACCAGCTCGGGGAAGTACCTGGTCAGGGGCTTGCCGGTGCGGCTGCCGAGCTCCACCTCGTCGCCGTCGCGGAACACGATCGTGCGGAAGCCGTCCCACTTGGCCTCGTACTGCATCCCCGGGGGGATCTTGGCCACCGACTTGGCCAGCATCGGCGCCACCGGCGGCATCACGGGCAGGTCCATGAGCCCAGCCTCGCGCCAACCGGCTCGGGGCGCGCGCCGGGCGCGGCGCCCTTACCGTGAGGGGCATGGGCTCAGCCGTCGAACTGGAAGTCGCCGGGCGCACCGTCCGGCTGTCGAACCCGGACAAGGTCTACTACCCCGAGCGCGGCTTCACCAAGCTGGACGTCGCGCAGTACTACCTGGCCGTCGCCGACGGGGTGCTGCGCGGGCTGCGGGACCGTCCCACCACCCTCCAGCGCTTCCCGGACGGGGTCGACGGCGAGTTCTTCTACCAGAAGCGGGCGCCCAAGGGGCTGCCGGACTGGCTGCCCACCGCCCGGATCAACTTCCCCAGCGGCCGCTCCGCCGACGAGATCTGCCCCACCGAACCGGCCGCCGTGCTGTGGGCCGCCAACCTGGGCTGCCTCACCTTCCACCCCTGGCCGGTCCGGCGCACCGACACCGACCACGTCGACGAGCTGCGCATCGACCTCGACCCCCAGCCCGGCACCGACTTCCACGACGCCGTCCGCGCCGCCCACGAGCTGCGCGCCCTGCTGGAGGAGCACGGACTGCGCGGCTGGCCCAAGTCCTCCGGAGGGCGCGGCCTGCACGTCTACGTCCCGCTGGTGCCCGAGTGGACCTTCACCGACGGCCGGCACGCCGTGATCGCCCTCGGCCGGCTGCTGGAGCAGCGGATGCCCGGGAAGGTCACCACCGCCTGGTGGAAGGAGGAGCGCGGCGAACGGATCTTCGTCGACTACAACCAGATGGCCCGCGACCGCACCATCGCCTCCGCCTACTCCCTGCGCGCCCGCCCCCGCGCCACCGCCTCCACCCCGCTGCGCTGGGAGGAGCTGGACGACGCCGCGCCGGAGGACTTCGACCTCCGGACGGTGCCCGCCCGCTTCGCCGAACTCGGCGACCTCAACGCGGAGATGGACAGCCACGCGTACCGGCTGGACGCCGTGCTGGAGCTGTACGAGAAGCAGCTGCACGACGAGGGCCTCGGCGAACTCCCGTACCCGCCCGACCACCCGAAGGCCGCGGGCGAACCGACCCGGGTCCAGCCCAGCCGGGCCCGGAAGAAGGCGGTCTAGGCTCAACCTGATCAGCCTGGCGGCGGTGCCGGTGAACGCGCTCTGCCGGCTCGTCGTCCACCTGCGCGAACGCGGCGCCCCGCCCCCGCGCGTACGGGCCCCGGTCACCGTGCCGCGGACCTCCCTTCCCGAGATCCGGGCGTACGCGGAGCAGCAGTTGCCGGGATTCCGGGTGCGCCGACTGCTGTTCTGGCGGTACCTGCTGGCGTATCGCCGCCCACGGTGATCAACTGGGCCGGACGACTTCTCCGGGAGAGAACGGGACATGGGCGTGCGGGGGCTGGCGGAGATCCTGGCGGATGCGGCGGGCGGGGTGTTCCCGCCGCCGGACGGGACGGTCACCGTGGTGCCGCAGCCCGCGCCGCGCGACGCCGGGGTGCTGGCCCTCGCCGCCCACGCCGTGGTGTTCACCCACGAGGACCCGGACTGGGTGCGCGAGGCGATCGCCGCCGCCCCCGGCGACCCGCTGTCCGCGCCGGTCTGCCCGCCCTTCCTCAGCGCCTTCGCCGAGCGCACCGGGCGGACCGTCAACAACATCGACCTGCTCACCGTCGCCGACCGCCTCCCCGGCGCCCCGCCGCTGCCGCTCACCCCGGTCAAGGACCGCGAACACCCCCGGGTGGTAAGGGCGTTGCGCTACCGCGAGGACGTCCGGGTGTACCAGGCCGACGGCGGCGTGCTGATCCTCGGCCGCGGCGTGGCGGGCCGCTGGGAGGCCGCCGTCGAGGTCGACCCGCACGCCCAGGGCCGCGGCCTCGGCCGCGCGCTGGCCGTCGCCGCCCGCCACCTGCTGCCCTCCGGCGGGACCGTCTGGGCCCAGCAGGCCCCCGGCAACGCCCCCAGCGTCCGCGCCTTCCAGGCCGCCGGCTACCGGCCGATCGGCGCGGAGGCCCTGCTGGTGGCCGGACGGCCGTAGGCCCTCACCGCACCAGCACCCGGTCGGTTTCGAGGTCGTACCCCAGGAACGGCGCACCGCCGCCCTCGACCCACGTGGGCACCGACCTGCCGAGCCGCCGCCCGACCGCGGCCAGGAAGCCGCACAGCGCGTCCAGCCCGTCCTGGCCGTCGAGTTCGGCGACATCGACGTCGAAGTCGATCCGCTCCGCACTGCGGAACCGGAACACCACCCCGACCCCCGGCCCCGGCCGCACGCTCAGCACCGGCTGCGCGGGGCCGCGCGGCCGGAACAGCACCTCCTCGGCCCGCGGCAGCGCCATCTCGAAGCAGCCCACGACGAAGGTGCGGGCCCAGCCCCGCTCCACCACCAGGTCGAGCACGGCCTGCCAGTCCGCCACGGTGGTGTCCGCGACCCACCCGCCCGGCAACCAGCCGTCCCGGACCGGATCGAGCAGCCATGCGGCGTGGTCGCCCCAGCGCAGCTCAGCCATCCCGCTCTCCTGCCTCCGGCGGGGTCCACAACAGCCGGACCCGGTCGGCCGCGAGGTCGTACCCGAGGAACGGCTCCCGGGTGTCGCCTTCGAAGTACATCGGCACCGACTTGCCGAGCCGGCGTCCGATCGCGGCGAGGAAGCCGCAGAGCACGTCCAGCCGCTCCTGGCCCTGCAGTTCACGCAGGTCGACGTCGAAGTCGAGCTGCTCCTCGCCGAGGAACCGGAAGATCGCGCAGACCTCCGGGTCCGGCCACACGCGCAGGTTCGGGCACTCGGCGCCGGCCGGGCGGGACAGCACAGCCGCGGCCCGGGGCAACGGCAGCAGCGCGTCGCCCTCGGAGTACTCGAAGGTCCAGCGCTGCTCCACCACCAGGTCGAGCACCGTCTGCCAGTCCGCCACCGTCGTGCCCGCGACGTACACATCCGGGAGGCAGCCCCCGTCGGACGGATCCAGCAGCCACGCCAGGTGGTCGTCCCAGAGCAGGTCAGGCATGTCGCCATCCTGCCGTCCAGGGCGCCTCACGCCGAGCGGTTTTCCGGCGGCGAGACCCGAAACTCACCGGGCGTGCGAGATCGCGGCCGCCGTCTTCCCGGTCCCCCAGGCCAGTGGGGCGCAGCCGGCGTCGGGGCGGCGGGCGGTGCGAGCCCCCGCCGCAACCCCCGCCGTAACCGTCGTCGTCCGGCTTCGCGCGCGATCATCCGGACAGGTCCTACACCCGCGCGCCCGCCGGGGCGAGGTCGGCGATGATCCGGACCGCGTCCGCGATCTGGCCGTCGGTGAGGTCCCCGCGGGCGGTCAGGCGCAGCCGGGAGACGCCGTCCGGGACGGACGGGGGACGGAAGCAGCCGACGGCGAGGCCGGCGCGGCGGCAGTCGGCGGCCCAGGCGACGGCGGCCTCGGGGCCCGGCGCACGGACCGAGACCACGGCCGCGTCCGGCTCGCAGGCCCGCAGGCCCGCGGCGGTGAGGCGGTCGGCGAGGGTGCGGGCGACCTCGCGGGCCCGGTCGGCGCGCTGGGGTTCGGCGCGCAGCAGGCGCAGGGCGGCCAGGGCGGCTCCGGCGGCGGCCGGGGCGAGGCCGGTGTCGAAGATGAAGGTGCGGGCGGTCTCGGTGAGGTGGCGGATCACCCGGCGCGGTCCGAGCACGGCACCGCCCTGTGAACCCAGCGATTTGGACAGCGTGACGGTGGCGACGGTGTCCGGCTGCCCGGCGAGCCCGGCCGCGGCCAGGGCGCCGCGGCCGCCGGGGCCGAGCACGCCCAGTCCGTGGGCGTCGTCCACCAGCAGTGCGGCCCCGTGGGCCCGGGCGGCCTCGGACAGCCCGGGCAGCGGCGCCGCGTCGCCGTCCACCGAGAACACCGAGTCGGTGACCACCAGCGCCCGCCGCTGGGTCCGCCCGGCGAGGGCCTCGGCGACGGCCGCCGGGTCGCTGTGCGCGGCCCGGTGGACGTCGGCCCGGGCGAGCCGGCAGCCGTCGATCAGCGAGGCGTGGTTGTAGGCGTCGGACACGATCAGGGTGTCCGGATCGGTCAGCGCGGTGAGCGCGGCGAGGTTGGCGGTGTAGCCGGAGGAGAACACCAGGGCGGCCTCCGTCCCGCAGAACTCGGCGAGCTCCTGCTCCAGTTCGGTGTGCAGCGCGGTCGTGCCGGTGACCAGCCGCGAGCCCGTCGCCCCACCGCCCCACCGCAGCGCCGCCTCCCCCGCGGCGCGGGTCACCGCCGGGTGCCGGGTGAGCCCCAGGTAGTCGTTCCCCGCCAGGTCCAGCACCTGGTCCTCCGCCGCCCGGCTGCGCAGCGTACGGGTCAGCCCGGCGTCGGCGCGCAACGCGGCGGCCTCGTCGAGCCAGTCGAAGACGTGCGCCGGGGCGGGCCCGGCGGCGGTGTGCGGTGCGGAGGTGAGCGGGAGGGTCATGCCCGGCACTCTGGCACGCCCCGCGAGACGGCGGCAATGTGCGACTCCACACAGCCTGGGCAGGGCTTTCCTGTCGCCATTCACTTTGTGTTTACCTGATGTCAATCAAAGGGACATCGAGTATTTCCCCGCTTGCCATTCCTTCGATCATCCTGCCGATACGTTCCATCGAACCGGCAATACTTTCGGGTACGCTCCATGGCGATCTACACCTGGGGGCGAGCACGTGACAGACCTCGAATTCGAGCGTCGAATGAATCCTTGGCTCTTCGACGACAAGGGCAATCTGACCGAAGCGGCCAAGAAGCAGTTCCCGGACCTGGCCGGCAGCAACGCCGCCCCGGTCTCGCTGAACCCGGCGGGCGGCGGCGCAGCCGTGACGGTCAACACCGGGGTGCTCCGGCAGGCTGCCCAGAACGCCTTCGCGCTGCGGGACTCCGTCAAGTCCGAATGCAGCCAGCCCGGCGACCACGTCGCCGCCGCGGCCGGCGCACTGAAGGGGTGGTCCCTCGGCGGCGCGCTCACCGGCTCCTGGGGAACGTGGTCGAGTCAGGTCGACTCCCTGCAGGGCACCGTGGGCGACATGGGCACCAACCTGCAGACCACCGCCCAGGCGTACGACAAGACCGAGAGCGACATCCACGCCGGCTTCGACAAGGCACAGGGCACGAAGAGCTAGCCGCAGCACAAGCGGGGGGAAGCAACACGATCATGGTGACATTCAGCCAGCTCCAGCAGGTCGACCTCAGCAGCCTCAACTCGGCGGCGGGCGACTTCGAGGCCCTGGTCCGCAAGTGGGACCTCACCCAGCGGATGCAGAACGAGGTCATCGGCACCATCACGCAGTCCGGCTGGCACGGTGACGCCGCCGGCCTCGCCAACGCCAAGCTCACCTGGGCCCGCGACCAGATCCACGCCGCCTTCGAGGAGGCCTCCGCGCTGGCCAAGACCCTCCGGGACGCCCACACCGAGATCACGGCCGCCAAACAGGACCTCGTCAATGCCGTGCACGACGCCACCACGGCCGGCCTCAGCGTCAACAGCGAGGGCGCGGTGAGTTGGCCCGCGCCCACGACCCAGGAGGACAAGCGCGACCCGGAGTACGGCAAGAACTGGAAGGCCAAGGCCGACTCCGCGGCCAAGGCCATCGGCGACGCGATCGACCGCGCCACCGAGGCCGACGTCGACGCTGCCAGGGCCCTGGGCGACGACACCGGCAGTGACGGCACCGCCTTCAACGCCAATCCGGCCGGCGGCATCCCCGAGGAGGAGGCCAAGATGGCCACCTACATCCTCGGCCTCGGCGACAAGGCCAGCGACGCGCAGCTCAAGAACCTCCAGAACATCCTGGACCACTACCACCAGGACCCCCGGTTCGCCAGCAGCTTCTACGGCGGCCAGGACCCGGCGACCTTCCTGGCGAAGTACGGTGCCATGGCGCAGAGCGGGGACTACGCCAACAGCCCGGCCCGCAGCGCCGCCATCAAGGGCATCCAGAAGGACCTCGGCCTCACCCTGGCCACCGCGACCGACACCAAGCAGCCGTTCCACGTCTCGGACGACTGGGAGACCAAGCTGCGAGCCGCGGGCGCCAAGCAGATCCCCGTCCCGCCGGGTGCCGACCCGGCGCACAGCCCGTACGGCTACCAGATTCTCGCCAACGTGCTGCGCAACGGGAAGTACGACCCGCACTTCCTCGACCCGATCGCCGAGCACGTCACCCAGCTCACCGAGGAGAACCCGGGCCGCTGGCAGGCCGTGGCCTACAAGAACAGTTACCCGTTCACCGAGCTGAAGTTCATCGGGCAGGTCGACAAGGACGGCAACGTCACGAACCTCAACCCGCTGTCCGGCGTCCTGGACGCCCTCGGCCACAGCCCCGACGCGGCCACCAAGTTCTTCCACGACCCGGTGACCACGTACAACCCGGACGGCACGGTCAAGAGCACCGGCGGCGACACCAACTACGTCAAGCTGTTCACCACCGGTGAGGAGAACTCCCTTCTCAACGACATCAGTTACCCACTGCGCCCGCTGGAGACCAAGCCCAACCCGGACCACGTCACGTCGCTCGGGCACGCCCTGGAGGCCGCCACCACCGGCCGGGCCTGGGACGACACCACCGGCAAGTACCCGCCGCACACGGCGGAGATGAACGACGTGATGGGGAAGGTCGTCGATCGCTTCGGTACCGGCGACGGGCCGAACATGCTGCGCGGCGGGCCGCTCGCCAACCTCAACAGCAGCATCGGCAACATGGTCGCCAACCACATCGGGGACGTCGAGAACTCCCTCGACGGGCCCGGCCCGAACAGCGGCGGCCCGAACGCGCGGCTGTCCGTGAACGGCGTCCCCGCCCTCCTCAACCACGACAACACTGCCGTGCTGCTCTCCACGGTCGGCCGGAACACGGACGCCTACGCCACGATCGCCACCGCGCAGCAGGCGTACCAGTCGGCCCAGATCCAGCAGGTCATGCTCCACCCGGAGCTCCACCCGGACATGGCCACGGCGATCGAGAACGTGACCATGCCGGGCGGACAGGTCGCCGGACTGATCACCCACGCCATGTCGGACGAGATCCAGCAGAACCACGCGATATCCGACAAGGCGATCAACGACGCCATCGATTCGAAGAAGGACATCGCCAAGACGGTCTGGGACAGCAGCGGCGGCATCCTGGTGGACAAGATCCCCAAGGTCGGCAGCATGATCAACGACGAGGTCGGCAACATCATGACCCAGGTCGCCGACAGCTACCACGTTGACACCACCAACCAGGGGCGGGACGAGGCGCACAAGACCACCGGCGCGACGGTCCAGGGCTCGCAGCAGGCGGTCGTCAATGCCGTCGAGAACGCGGGCCGTGACGCCGGACTCGACCAGAACCGGGTGGACGACCTGGCCACGCGCGCCAAACAGACCATCACCCAGGGCTGGTCCGCCGGCCACGACCTCTACGACCCGACGATGGCCTCGAAGGTGTGATGAACCATGCTCGACGCCGCTCATATCATTCCGCGCTCGCCCGAGGACCCGCCGCCGTCACCCTCGCGGTGGCGGCGGGCCCTGCCCTGGCTGGCGGGCGTCCTCGCCCTGACCGTCGCCGCGGGCGGCGGACTGTGGGTCTGGAAGCCGTGGCGGTCGCAGGAACTCCCGCAGAGCGCCTGCTGGTCAGCGCTCTCCAAGGACGACCTGAAGCCGCTTGCCGGGAAGTACGGAAAGGCGACCCAGCAAGGCGCGGCGCGGCTCCGGACGCCCGCGGTACCGGGTGATCCGGCGAACCGGAGCGACACCTGCTTCCTCGACTGGTTCCCGGACGGGGAGGTCAGCAGCCTCACCTTCCTCTCCGTGCAGGTCGACCCCGCCCTGGACGGGATCGACGTCGACCGCGCCAAGGCCTCCGCGGGGGGCCGCCCCGTCGCCACGCTGGACTTCGGACCCGGCGCGGCGGGACTGGCCACCACCGAGACGAGCCAGCGCGTTCAGCTGTACGTGCGCTGCGACTTCCAGGCGCCCCCGGGCGGCAAGGCCACGCCCTACGTCCGGATCGACGTCGGCGGCAACCTGATGGACGGCGCCTCGCCGGCCAAGGTCCGCCAGGCGTACGCCGACATCGCGCTGAAGATCGCGCGGGTCGCCGCCACGGAGTACAAGTGCAGCAACCAGGTGCAGCTGCCCGCCACTGCGCCCGCCGTCCCGGAGCTCCTCAAGAGCTGAACCGCCCGTCCCGCTCTTCTGCGCGTCCGAGCGCCGCCCCGAGTCCCGTCGCGTGATCCCGGGCTTTGCCCGGGGTGGCGGCGAGCAGGCAAGATAGCCGGGTGACCCTCCTTGATCTGATGCCGAAGCCCGCCACCCCCGACGCGCTGTACGAGACGTTCGCAGCCTGGGCGGAGGAGCGCGGGATCACGCTGTACCCGGCGCAGGAGGAGGCGTTGATCGAGCTGGTCTCCGGGAACAACGTGATCCTGGCGACGCCGACCGGGTCGGGGAAGTCCCTGGTGGCGGCCGGCGCGCACTTCGCGGCGCTGGCGGAGGGGCAGCGGACCTTCTACACCGCGCCGATCAAGGCGCTGGTGTCGGAGAAGTTCTTCGACCTGGTGAAGATGTTCGGCACCGAGCAGGTCGGCATGATGACCGGCGACGCGAGCGTCAACCCGACCGCGCCGATCATCTGCTGCACCGCCGAGGTGCTGGCCCAGATCGCGCTGCGGGACGGCGCCCGGGCCGACATCGGCCAGGTGGTGATGGACGAGTTCCACTTCTACGCCGAGCCGGACCGCGGCTGGGCCTGGCAGATCCCGCTGCTGGAGCTGCCGCAGGCGCAGTTCCTGCTGATGTCGGCGACGCTGGGCGACGTCCGCCGCTTCGAGGAGGACCTGACCCGGCGCACCGGCCGCCCGACCACCGTGGTGCGCAACGCGACCCGCCCGGTGCCGCTGTTCTACGAGTACCGCCGCACCACCATGCACGACACCCTGGAGGAGCTGCTGCAGACCGGCCAGGCGCCGGTCTACGTCGTGCACTTCACGCAGAAGGAGGCGGTGGAGCGGGCGCAGTCGCTGATGAGCATCAACATGTGCTCGAAGGCGGAGAAGGAGGCCATCGCCGATCTGATCGGCGGCTTCCGCTTCACCACCAAGTTCGGCCGCAACCTGTCCCGTTTCGTCCGCCACGGCATCGGCGTGCACCACGCGGGCATGCTGCCGAAGTACCGCCGGCTGGTCGAACGCCTCGCCCAGGCGGGCCTGTTGAAGGTGATCTGCGGCACCGACACGCTGGGCGTCGGCGTCAACGTGCCGATCCGCACGGTGCTGTTCACCGCCCTGTCGAAGTACGACGGACAGCGCGTGCGGATCCTGCGCGCCCGGGAGTTCCACCAGATCGCCGGGCGGGCTGGCCGGGCCGGCTTCGACACCGTCGGCCAGGTGGTCGCCCAGGCGCCGGAGCACGTGATCGAGAACGACAAGGCGATCGCCAAGGCCGGGGACGACCCCAAGAAGAAGCGCAAGGTGGTGCGGAAGAAGGCGCCGGAGGGCTTCGTCGGCTGGACCGAGGAGACCTTCGACAAGCTGATCGCCGCCGACCCCGAGCCGCTGGTCTCCCGGTTCAAGGTGAGCCACGCGATGCTGCTGTCGGTGATCGGCCGCCCGGGCAACGCCTTCGAGGCGATGCGCAAGCTGCTGACCGACAACCACGAGGACAAGGCGGCCCAGCGCCGGCACATCCGCACCGCGATCGCGATCTACCGCTCGCTGCTGGAGGGCGGCGTGGTGGAGCGGCTGCCGGAGCCGGACGCCGAGGGCCGGATCGTCCGACTGACCCTGGACCTCCAGGAGAACTTCGCGCTCAACCAGCCGCTGTCCACCTTCGCGCTGGCCTCCTTCGAGCTGCTCGACCCGACCTCGCCCTCGTACGCGATGGACGTGATCTCGGTGGTCGAGGCGACCCTCGACGACCCGCGCCAGATCCTCGCCGCCCAGCAGAACAAGGCGCGCGGCGAGGCCGTCGGCGAGATGAAGCGGGACGGCATCGAGTACGAGGAGCGGATGGAGCGGCTCCAGGAGATCACCTACCCGAAGCCGCTGGAGGAGCTGCTCACCCACGCGTACGAGGTGTACCGCCGGGCGCACCCGTGGATCGGCGACCACCAGCTGCAGCCGAAGTCGGTGGTCCGTGACCTCTACGAGCGGGCGATGACCTTCTCGGACTACGTCGGCTTCTACGAGCTGGCCCGCACCGAGGGCATCGTGCTGCGCTACCTGGCCGGGGCGTACAAGGCGCTGGAGCAGACCGTCCCCGAGGACGTGAAGACCGACGACCTCAAGGACGTCATCGCCTGGCTCGGCGAGCTGGTCCGCCAGGTCGACTCCAGCCTGCTGGACGAGTGGGAGCAGCTGGCCAATCCGACCGAGGCGGCCACCGCCGAGGTCACCCTGGACGACAAGCCGGCCCCGGTCACCGCCAACGCCCGGGCCTTCCGGGTGCTGGTGCGCAACGAGATGTTCCGCCGGGTCGAGCTGTGCGCACTGGAGCACTGGGACGAACTCGGCGAGCTGGACGGCGAGTACGGCTGGGACGCGGACCGCTGGGCGGACGCCATGGACGGCTACTGGGACGAGTACGACGACCTGGGCACCGGCCCGGACGCGCGCGGCCCCAAGATGCTGATCATCGAGGAGGAGGACTCCGCCTGGAAGGTCCGGCAGATCTTCGACGACCCGGAGGGCGACCACGACTGGGGCATCAGCGCCGAGGTCGACCTGTACGGCTCGGACGAGGAGGGCCGGGCGGTGCTGCGGGTGACGGCGGTGGACCGGCTCGGCGGCTGACCGGGCGGGAGCTCGCGGAAGGGGCCCGGCGCGAACCGCGCGCCGGGCCCCTTCCTTTCTCACGCCGGTTCGGCCACGCCCCTCGGCGGCCACGCCGGTTCGGCCACGCCCCTCGGCTACATCCAGACGAACGGCTGCCCCGCCGCGTACGACAGCGCGCGGGTGGCCTCGTCCAGGTTGGGTTCGCCGCTGCCGGTGGCCGGGGAGCTCGACGTCGGCGCGGTCGTGCCGGGGGTGCCCGGGCTGCCGCTGCCGCTGGCGGTCGGGCGGGCGTCGCCGGGGCGGGAGCTGGTGACGGTCACGTAGTGGCCGACCACCTCGACCCGGGCCTCGCTGCCGGGCTTGGCCCCGGCGGACGCGGCGGGCGCGAAGTTGGTGTCGGCGAGGATGAAGGCGACCGCGCCGGGCTTGCCGCGCAGGGTGTCGGCGGCCCTGGCGGCAGCGGCCTGATCGGCGAAGCGCAGCAGGGTGACGCTGCTGCGCACCGGGTGGTCGACGCCGGTGAAGCTGACGATCAGGTAGGCCTGGCAGCCGCTGTCCTTGAGCAGCTCCTGGGTACGGTCCTGGAGCACCTCGTCGCACTTCTCGCCCTGCCGGATGCCGCCGCGCCGGGCCTTGTAGCCGACGGCCTCGACCGGCCGCTGGGCGGGGAACAGGTTGTCGGCGTTGAGGGCCTCGGGGTCGGTGGTCGGCGGGGCGGCGCCCACCACCGGGGGCGTACGGGCGGAGTCCGCCTTGGACGGGCCCAGGCCGGGTATGTAGTCGCCGGGCGTCGGGCGGGTGATGACCCATCCGCCGGCCACGACCACGCCGGCCACGACGACCCAGCCGACCGCCCGGCGGGGGGTGAGCCGGGGGCCGCGCCTGCGTGCCGTCCCAGCGGCTCGCCCGGCTGAGATCCCCTCGGCGTCCCCGCCGGTCCGCCGTCCTGCCCGGCCGTCCTGGCCCTCTCCCGGAGTCGGGGTGCGCTCCCCCTGCGTGGTCATGGCGCAGATTCTAAGCACCCCCCGGGTGGCGTGGGTCACTGGGTGGGGGGTTGTCGATCTTCACCCCGCACGCCCTCGCCCTACCCGCCGGTAACCTCGCCTCCGGGCCCCCGTCAAGCGCGTGACCAGCGCCGACGCCGTGAGCTTCGACACTGTGGCAATCGGCACATCCTTCCGGAGATCTTCTGGTGGGTTTGCTCTGGCGCCATTCCGACGCCAGCAGGCAGGATCGGCCCCATGGATCTGCTCGATACCCTCACCGCCAAGGGCCTGCGCGGCGAAGTCCCGACCCGTGAGGAAGCCCTCGCCGTCCTCGCCACCACCGACGACGAGCTGCTCGACGTGGTCGCCGCGGCCGGCAAGGTGCGCCGCCGCTGGTTCGGCCGCCGGGTCAAGCTCAACTACCTGGTGAACCTGAAGAGCGGGCTCTGCCCCGAGGACTGCTCCTACTGCTCGCAGCGGCTGGGCTCCAAGGCCGAGATCCTCAAGTACACCTGGCTCAAGCCGGAGCAGGCCGCCGACGCCGCCCGCGCCGGGGTGGCCGGCGGCGCCAAGCGGGTCTGCCTGGTCGCCAGCGGCCGCGGCCCGACGGACCGTGACATCGACCGGGTCACCGACACCATGGCCGCCATCAAGGACGCCGACCCCGAGGTCGAGATCTGCGTCTGCCTCGGCCTGCTGTCCGACAACCAGGCGGAGCGGCTCAAGGCGGCCGGCGCCGACGCGTACAACCACAACCTCAACACCTCCGAGAACACCTACGGGACCATCACCAAGACCCACACCTACGCGGACCGGGTCGACACCGTGCAGAAGGCCCACGGTGCCGGCCTGTCCGCCTGCTCCGGCCTGATCGCCGGCATGGGCGAGACCGACGAGGACCTGGTCGACGTGGTGTTCGCGCTGCGCGAGCTCGGCTCGGACTCCGTCCCGGTCAACTTCCTGATCCCCTTCGAGGGCACCCCGCTCGCCAAGGAGTGGAACCTCACCCCGCAGCGCTGCCTGCGCATCCTGGCGATGGTCCGCTTCGTCAACCCCGACACCGAGGTGCGGATCGCCGGCGGCCGCGAGGTGCACCTGCGCTCGATGCAGCCGCTCGGCCTGCACATCGCCAACTCGATCTTCCTGGGCGACTACCTGACCAGCGAGGGCCAGGCCGGCCAGGCCGACCTCGACATGATCAAGGACGCCGGCTTCGAGGTCGAGGGCGCCGGCGAGGCCACCCTGCCGCGCCACCGCGCCGACGTCGCCGAGGCGGCCGCGGCCGGCTCCTGCGGGACGGCTGCCTCGGCCTGCGGCAGCGGCGGCGGCTGCGGCCCGTGCGGCGGGCACTCCCACCCGGAGCCCGAGCCGGTCGAGGAGGGCACGGACGACGAGCTGCGCAGCGACCTGGTCAAGGTCCGCCGTCGCGGCGCCGGCACCGAACTCGCCCCCAACGCCTGACCCTTCGGCGCCCTCGGGCACCTTTCGGCACCCTGGGCGCCCGCCGTCGGAACACTTCGGAGAGACCTCACCATGCCCCAGCTGTCCGCGGACACGCTGCTCGCCCTCGACCGGGCGCACGTCTGGCACCCGTACGGGCCGATGCCCGGCACCGTCACCCCGTACGTGGTCGAGTCCGCCTCGGGCGTCCGGCTGCGCCTCGCGGAGCCCGTCGAGGACGGGCGGCGTGAGCTGGTCGACGGGATGTCGTCCTGGTGGGCGGCCATCCACGGCTACCGGCACCCCGTGCTGGACGCGGCCGTGCGCGAGCAGCTGGGGCGGATGAGCCATGTGATGTTCGGCGGGCTCACCCACGAGCCCGCCGTCCGGCTGGCCGCCCGGCTGGTCGAGATCACCCCGGAGCCGCTGCAGCACGTCTTCCTCGCCGACTCGGGCTCGGTGGCGGTCGAGGTCGCCATGAAGATGTGCCTGCAGTACTGGCAGTCGACCGGCCGGCCGGAGAAGCGCCGACTCCTCACCTGGCGCGGCGGCTACCACGGCGACACCTTCCACCCGATGTCGGTCTGCGACCCGGACGGCGGGATGCACCACCTGTGGGGCGGGGTGCTGCCCGGGCAGCTCTTCGCGCCCCAGCCGCCGTCCGGCTTCGACGCCCCGCTCGACCCCGAGTACGCGGCGCACTTCGAGGAGTTGATGGCGCGTCATGCCGACGAGCTGGCGGCCGTCATCGTCGAACCGGTGGTCCAGGGCGCGGGCGGGATGCAGTTCCACTCCCCCGCCTACCTGCGGATGCTGCGCGAACTCTGCGACCGCTACGGGGTGTTGCTCGTCTTCGACGAGATCGCCACCGGCTTCGGCCGCAGCGGCGCGCTGTTCGCCGCCGACCACGCCGGCGTCTCCCCCGACGTGATGTGCCTGGGCAAGGCCCTCACCGGCGGGTACCTGACGCTCGCCGCCGCCCTGTGCACCGGCGAGATCGCCGACGGGATCAGCCGCGGGGAGATGCCCGTACTGGCCCACGGGCCGACCTTCATGGGCAACCCGCTGGCCTGCGCGGCCGCCAACGCCTCGCTGGACCTGCTGCTCGGGCAGGACTGGGCGGTGCAGGTCAAGCGCATCGAGACCGGGCTGGCCGAGGGCCTGGCCGCGGCCTCGGACGTGCCGGGCGTCCGCGACGTCCGGGTCCGGGGCGCCATCGGCGTGGTGCAGTTGGACCACCCGGTGGACGTCCCGGCGGCGACCGCGGCGGCGGCCCGCGAGGGCGTCTGGCTGCGCCCGTTCCGGGACCTCGTCTACACCATGCCCCCCTACGTGACGGAGGACGAGGACGTGGCACGGATCGCTGCCGCCGTGACCGCCGCGGCGGTGGCGGGATGAGCGCGCGCATCCTGTTCGTGACGGGCACCAACACGGACGTCGGCAAGACCGTCGCCACGGCGGCCGTCGCCTCGGCGGCGCTCCGGGCCGGGCGGAAGGTCGCCGTGCTCAAGCCCGGGCAGACCGGGGTCGCTCCGGGTGAGCCGGGCGATGCGGCCGAAGTGGCGCGGCTGGCCGGTGAACTGACGGTATGTGAGCTCGCCCGCTACCCCGAACCGCTGGCGCCCGACACCGCCGCGCGGCGGTCGGGACTGCCCTGCCTCTCCCCCGCCGAGGTGGTCACGGCCGTCGCCGACCTCGCCGCCACCCACGACCTGGTCCTGGTCGAGGGCGCGGGCGGACTGCTGGTCCGCTACGACGACCAGGGCCGTACGCTCGCCGACCAGGCCCGGGCCGTCCTCGATGCCGGCCTTCCGGCCGAGGTGCTGCTGATCGCCTCCGCCGGGCTCGGCACCCTGAACATCGTCTCGCTCACGGCGGAGGCCCTGGCGGCCCGCGAACTCCCGCTCGCCGGCGTCCTGGTCGGCTCCTGGCCGGCCGACCCCGGCCTCGCCGAACGCTGCAACCTCGCCGACCTGCCGCGCTCCGCCGGCGCCCCGCTGCTCGGCGCCCTGCCGGAACGGGCGGGCGCCGTCGAGGACTTCGCGGCGCTCGCGCTCGCGTCCCTGGCGCCCGAGCTCGGCGGCACCTGGGACGCGGAGCACTTCGCACACGTCCACCGTCCGGAACCGGGCCCGCGTCCCCCGAAGGTGTGATCCCGGCGCCCAAACCGTGCGGGGTGCGGTACCGGCTCAATACCGTTCCGGGTATGACAGACGGGCTGACCGTGGACGAGGCCCTGCGGGCCTTGGCCGCCCTTGAGGCGGCGTGGAAGGACGACGACGAGGCCCTGTCCGCCCTTGCGGCGGGCGGGGCCGACGAGCGGCCGCTGCCGGCGCTGGTCGCCGCGTACGGCGAGCACGCGATGGACACCCTGATGGCGCTGGCCTTCGGCCTGCGGTCCAGCATGAGCGACGAGGAGATCGCCGAACTCTCGGACGCCGTCAGCGCCAACATCGGCGCGAGGATGAGCGCCCTGCTCACCCAGACCCTCAAGGCCTGGGGCACGGTCGCGGCGGCGGACGACCTCTCCGTCACCAGGATCATCGCCCACACCGTCATCGACGCCATGCGCGCCGTCACGGAGGACCCCAGCAAGACCGAAGTCCTGCCCCTGCTCGCCACCTTCCGCAACTACGCCCTCAACGGCGTCTGAGGGACGAGCGGCCGCGGGGGGGGGGGGGGGGGCGCCCCCGCCCCCCCCCCCCCCCCACACACCACCCCCACCCGCCCGGCCCCCCCCCCGGCCCCCCGCCCCCCCCCCCCCCCCCCCCCCCCCCCGGCCCGCCGCGCCGACCCTTTGGCCCCGCGCCCACCCCCCCCCCCCACCGCCCTGAACACTCGCCCGTACCGGGCGTTCCCGGCCGACTGCGGCTCGGCCGTCCCCCTCGGCGCCGCTCCCTTGGGCACCGGCCGCGTCGGCACCGGCCCCTTCTCTTCGGGCTCCGTTCGATATACGGTACACAACGCTTGTTACGTACCCGGCAGGTCGGCGCGACGGTGCGCCGTATCCCCCTCTGGAGTGTCCGCTGTGACCGAGCTCGCCCAGCCCGCCCAGCCCACCGAGCCCATCAAGTACCGCAAGAACGGCCTCACGCGCGGGGTGACCGAGGAACTCGCCGAGAGCATGAAGCACGGCTGGGCCGACACCGAGCGCCACACCCTGGAGCCGATCCCGCAGGCCGCCCACACCGAGCGCCGCCGGGCCGCGCTGTCCGCCGCGTACCCGGGCGAACTGCTGGTGGTCCCGTCCGGCAACCCCAAGGTGCGGGCCAACGACACCGACTACCCGTTCCGCCCGTCCTCCGACTACGTCTACCTGACCGGCGACCAGTCCCAGGACGCCGTGCTGGTCCTGGAGCCCACCGGGGACACCGGCCACCGGTCCGTGCTCTACCTGCGCAACCGCTCCGACATCGAGAGCGGCGAGTTCTGGCTGGACGGCCACGGCGAGCTCTGGGACGGGCGCCGCAACAGCCTGACCGAGAGCGAGCGGCTGTTCGGCCTGCCCTGCCGGGACGTCCGCACCGTGCGCGCCGACCTGGCCGCGGCCACCGCCCCGGTCCGGGTGCTGCGCGGGCACGACGCCGGGGTGGAGGAGACCCTCCGGGACCGGTCGACCGCCGAGCGGGACGCCGAGTTCGAGGTCTTCCTGTCCGGAATGCGCCTGGTGAAGGACGAGTTCGAGATCGCCCAGCTGCGCCTCGCCTGCCAGGCGACCGCCCGCGGCTTCGAGGACGTGGTGCGCGTCCTCGGCACGGACGCCGCGACGCCGGAGCGGCTGATCGAGGGCACCTTCTTCGTCCGGGCCCGGCTGGAGGGCAACGACGTCGGCTACAGCACCATCGCCGCCGCCGGTCCGCACGCCACCACCCTGCACTGGGTGCGCAACAACGGCCAGGCCCGCCCCGGCGACCTGCTGCTGCTCGACGCCGGCGTGGAGACCAACGAGCTCTACACCGCCGACGTGACCCGCACCCTGCCGGTCTCCGGCCGCTTCACCGACGTCCAGCGCAAGGTCTACGACGCCGTGCACGCCGCCCAGGAGGCCGGCATCGCCGCCGTCCGGCCGGGCGCGGACTTCCGCGACTTCCACCGCGCCGCCCAGCGCGAGCTCGCCGAACACCTCACCGCCTGGGGCCTGTTCGGGGACCTCACCGCCGACAAGGTGTACGAGCTGGGCCTGCACCGTCGCTTCACGCTGGCCGGGACGGGCCACATGCTCGGCATCGACGTCCACGACTGCGCCCACTCCCGCACCGAGGAGCACGTCGACGGCACGCTGCTGCCGGGCATGGTGCTCACCGTCGAGCCCGGCCTGTACTTCCAGGAGAACGACCTGACGGTCCCCGAGGAGTACCGCGGCATCGGCGTCCGGATCGAGGACGACATCCTGGTCACCGAGGACGGCAACGAGAACCTCTCCGCCGACCTCCCCCGCGGTTCCGAGGAGGTCGAGGCCTGGCTGGCCCGCCTGCGCGGCTGAGCCGGGAGAGCGGGCGTGCGGCCCCGGACACCCACTCCGGGCTCCGGGGGCCGCACGCCCCGGCTCACGTCAGCTTGCCGAGCGCGGTGGCCATCCGCCGCACCGCGTCCACCACCTCGTCGGCCGGGCGGGCGGTGAAGCAGAGCCGGAAGAAGCCCGGGGCCGGGTTGTGCATCACGCCGCCGGGCAGCAGGCTGACCTCGGTCGGCTTGGCGGCGAGGTAGTCGAACAGCCACTTCTCGTCCGGGTCGAGCCCGTCCGGGCCGATGACCGGCAGCTCGACGTGGTCGTGGTCGACGCGCTTGCCGAGGTACTCGCTGAGGTCGAGCCAGAAGAACATCGCCGAGTTCTCGCCGTCGCGGTGGACGTACTCGATGCCGGCTTCGTCCAGCGCGTCCCTGACCTCGCGGAAGCTGTCGCTGAGCAGCTTCGGGTACTGCTTCATGGCGTACGTCGTGTAGTGCTCGCCGTTGTGGCGGGCGCTGAGCAACTCGCCGATGACGTACGTCTTCAGCGAGTCGAACGGGGTGAACCAGGGCAGCGGGTGGGTCTTCTCGGCCGGGTCGTTGTTGCCCAGCATGGCCCGGTGCACGGCGGGGTTCTTGGAGACCACGAAGCCGGTGCGGAAGCCGGACAGCCCGAAGTCCTTGGCGAAGCCCCACACCACGTGGATCCGGTCGGCGAAGCCCGAGTACGCCCCCAGGGTCACCGCGCTGGTGAACGGCGTCCTGGAGCTGTCGAGTTGGGAGTGGCAGTAGATCTCGTCGGAGATGATGTGCATGTCGGTGTACGCCATCGCCCAGGCGTAGATCTCCTCCAGCAGCTGACGGTCGTAGTTGACGCCCAGCGGGTTGTGCGGGTTGGTCAGGACGAGCATCCGCGGGCGGTGGCCCGCCTTCTGCCGGGCCTCGTACGCCTGGACGACCAGGTCCAGGGTGAGCCGGTAGGCGTCCTTGCCGCTGGTCGGCAGGTTCACCGGGACGCACTTCAGCTCGGGCCGCTCCTCGAACGACCAGTTGAAGCCCTGCCAGTACGGCGCCGGGATCAGCACCTCGTCCTTCGGCCTGAGGGCCGGCGTGCCCGCGCCCCTGCGCATCAGCCCGAAGGCGATGCACTCCAGCGCGGAGGAGACCCCGGCGCATCCGAAGACGTCGTCCTTGGAGACGGTGCGGCCGAACGCCCGGCCGAGCAGGTCCGCGACCTGCTGGCGCAGCTGCGGGGTGCCGGCCGAGGCCATGTACTGGATGTTCCGCTCGGGCAGCAGCTCGATCTTCTTGAAGACCTCCGCCTGCATGGACTGCTGGTAGAGCAGCACGTTCTCCGCGACGGACAGGTTGATCGCGGTGTCCGGGGCCAGGTGCTGGTGGTAGAAGGCGAGTGCCTGCTCGAAGTCGTCCAGGCCGGCCAGCACGTCGGCGGCGGCCTCGCTGGAGGTGAGCCTGAGGTCGTTCTCGGTCATGGTCATGGTGGTCCCCTGTCGGGTGGGCGGGTGTCGACGTCGTGACCGAACGCAACCGTTCGCACACGCATCGGGCCCAGCGGACCACGCCCTCCGGACGGCCGCCAGCGCTCGGCGGCCGTCCGGACGGAACACCCTCAGGCGGCCTTGTGTGCCGTTCCGGGCCGAGGACGGCAGGAGCGGGTCAGCCGAGGCGCCACACGGTGGTGGTCTTGACCGAGGTGTCCTCCAGGTCCGCCACCACCGGCACCTGGTAGGCGGCCACGGCGGTGAACCGCTCGCGGGGCAGATAGGCCCGGCCCGGATCGCCGACGATCACGGTGGCGCCACGGGCGGCGGCCCGTTCCAGGAAGGGCAGGAAGCGGGCGGCCATGGCCCGTTCGTAGAAGACGTCCCCGGCGAGCACCACCTCGGCGGGGGCGCCGTCCCCGTCCACCAGGTCGACCAGCGCGCCCGCCACCCCTACGCCGTTGACCTCGGCGTTCAGCTCGATCGCGGCCACCGCGTAGGCGTCGATCTCGGCGGCGCGCACCTCTCTGGCCCCGCTCAGCGCGGCCGCCACCCCGACCAGTCCGGACCCGGCGGCGACGTCCAGCACCGCGCGCCCGTCGACCAGTTCGGGGTGGTCCAGCACGTAGCGCGCCACCGCCACCCCGCCGGCCCAGGCGAACGCCCAGAACGGCGGCGGCAGTCCGTCCCGGCCGCGCTCGCGCTCGGTGGTCTCCCACAGCGCGATGGCGTCCTGGGCCATGTGCAGGCGGATCTCGGGCACGAAGGGAACGGGCGTCAGCTCCGTCTCCCGCCGGATGAAGGCGGGGTCGGCGTCGACCTCAAGAGTTCGCAGCTCACTCGGCATGCCCCGCAGCATAGGGCCTTGCGGGCCACCGCTCAGGCCCGTCCGGCCGCCCGCTGGGTGCGCCGGGCCAGCGAGTCGACCACGACGGCCGCCAGCAGCACCGCACCCGTGATCATGAACTGGATGGCGTTGCTCAGGCCCTGGATGTTCATCCCGGACTGGATCGAGCCGATCACCAGCGCGCCGAGCAGCGCCGACCAGGTCGTGCCGCGCCCGCCGAACAGGCTGGTGCCGCCGATGACCGCCGCCGCGATGGCGTTCATCAGCAGGTTGCCGCCGCCGGAGGTCTGACTGGCGGACTGGATCTGCGCGGCCAGGAACAGGCCGCCGATCGCGGCCATGGTGGAGCAGATGGTGAAGACGCTGATCCGGATCCAGGCCACGTTGATGCCGGCCCGGCGGGCGCCCTCGATGTTGCCGCCGAGCGCGAACACCTGGCGGCCGTAGGAGGTGCGGCGCAGCACGAAGTCCAGCACCACGATGAAGATCAGGAAGACCAGCAGGGCCAGCGGCAGCCCCTTGTACTGGTTGAGGACGTACGCGGCCAGGAAGGCGATGATCGCCAGCAGGACGGTGCGCAGCACGATGTCGGTGACCGGCCGGGACGGCACGCCCGCGACCTGCCGTCGGCGGGCGTCGACCAGCGAGGCGAACAGGAACAGCGCGACGCCGACCGCCGCCGTGCCGTAGGCGGCGATCTGCTGGCCGTAGATGGTGCTGTAGAGCCTGGAGACGATGTCCTTGCCCGAGAGGTTGACGGTGCCGGTGGCGCCGAGCACCTGGAGCATCAGGCCGTTCCAGCCGAGGTTGCCCGCCAGGGTGACCACGAAGGCCGGGACGCCGACCTTGGCGAAGAAGATGCCCTGGATCGCACCGACGATGGCGCCGCCGGCGATCGCGGTGATCAACGCGACCCACTGGTTGACGCCGTTGGACACGTTGAGCACGGCGAAGATCGCCGCGCACAGGCCGCTGACCGAGCCGACCGAGAGGTCGATCTCGCCGAGCAGCAGCACGAACACCACGCCGATCGCGATCATGCCGGTGCCGACGATCTGCTGGGACAGGTTGGAGAGGTTCTGGGCGGACAGGAAGCTGCTGTTGAGGCTGCCGAACACCGCCCAGATGACGATCAGGGCCAGCACCACGGGCAGCGAGCCCAGTTCGCCGCTGCTCATCCGGCGGCGGAACTCGGCCAGATAGCCCTTGACGCCCTCCTGGCGGACGATCAGCCGGGGGTCCACCGCGGGGGTGGCCTCCGGGGCCACCGGGACGGGCGCGTTGACGCCGCCGGTGGGCATGCTGTCCTCGGGCAGCGGGCGGTGGCGCTCGGGTTCGCCGCCGGGAGTGCCGGGCTGGTACTCGCTCACTGGGAACCCTCCTGGCCACGGGCCCTGCGGCGGGTCACGGCGTTGTCCGTGGCGCCGGTGATGGCCGAGATGATCTCTTCCTGGTTGGTGCGGCGCTTGTCGAAGACGCCGTTGTTGCGACCGAGGCGCAGCACCGCGACGGTGTCCGCGACGGCCATCACGTCCGCCATGTTGTGGCTGATCAGGATCACGCCGTGGTCCTGCTCGCGCAGCCGCTCGACCAGGTCGAGCACCTGGGCGGTCTGCTCGACCCCGAGCGCGGCGGTCGGCTCGTCCAGCATCACGACCTTGGGCGAGCCGATCAGGGCGCGGGCGATCGCCACCACCTGGCGCTGGCCGCCGGAGAGGGAGGCGACCGGGATGCGCACGCTGGGGATGCGGATGGAGAGGGTGTCCAGCAGCGCTCGGGAGCGCTTCTCCATCGCGACCTCGTCGAGGATGCCGAAGCGGCGGATCTCGCGGCCGAGGAAGAGGTTCCCGACCACGTCGAGGTTGTCGCACAACGCGAGGTCCTGGTAGACGGTCGCGATGCCCAACTGCTGGGCGTCCTGCGGCCGGTGGATGCTCACCGGCCTGCCCTGCCACTCGATGGCGCCCTCGTCGGGCTGGTGCACCCCGGCGATCGACTTGACCAGGGTGGACTTGCCCGCGCCGTTGTCGCCGACCAGTGCCAGCACCTCGCCGCTGTGCACCTCCAGTTCGATGTCGGTGAGCGCCTGGACGGCGCCGAACCGTTTGGAGACCCCGCGCAGGGCCAGTACGGTCTCACCTGCCACAGTGACCAACTCCCTTGCCCGGACCTGCTGGTGGACTACGCTCGGCGTCGGCCTACTGGAGGCCGATGTTCTTGCAGTCGGCGGCGAAGTCCGGCGTGCAGATCTGGGCGACGGTGTACAGGCCGTCCTGGACCACGGTCGTCTTGATGTTGTCCTTGTTGACGACGATCGGGGTGATCAGGTTGGCCGGCACCTTGTGGCCGCTGCCGTTGGTCACCGTGGTGGGCACGAGCTTGGAGTCCAGCGGCTTGCCCGAGGCGAGGGCGACCGCGATCTCGCCGGCCGCCTCGGCCTCCGGCTTGAACGGCTTGTAGATCGTCATGGTCTGGGTGCCGGCCACGATCCGCTGGATGCCGTCGAGCTGGGCGTCCTGGCCGGTGAGCGGGACGCTCAGGCCGCTCGCCTTGAGCGCGGTGGCGACACCGGCGGCCATGCCGTCGTTGGCCGAGTAGGCGCCGACCACGTTGGCCGCACCGATCGCGGTGATCGCGGCGGCGGCCTCCTGGTTGGCGGTGTTCGGGTCCCACTGGGGGGTGTCGAACTCCTTGCCGACCTTCAGCTTGCCGTCGATCGCGCTGTGCGCGCCGGCTTTGAAGTCGGCCGCGTTGGGGTCGGTGGGCGATCCGTTGATCATGAAGATCTCGCCCGCGTTCGCCTTGCCGCCCACCGCGTCGACCAGCGCCCGGCCCTGCAGTTCGCCGACCTTGTGGTTGTCGAAGGACACGTACGCGTCGGCCGGGCCCTGGGCGAGCCGGTCGTAGGCGAGCACCTTGACGCCCGCGTCGTGGGCCTTCTGGACGGAGGACTGGATCGACTTGGAGTCCACCGCGTCCAGGATCAGCACTTTGTCGCCCTTGGTGAGCGCGGTGTCGACCTGGGTCTGCTGGAGGGTCGCGTCCTGGTTGGCGTTGTAGTAGTCGATCTGCGCCTGCGGTGCCAGCTCCCTGATCTTCTGCTCGATCAGCGGGCGGTCGAACTGCTCGTAGCGGGTGGTCTTGGTCTCGGGCAGCAGCAGGCCGATCCGTACGGCTCCCAGCGCGGCACCCCCGCCGGTGCCGCTCGCGGCGGGGGAGCCCGGGGAACCGCCGCCGGAGGAGGCCTGCTTGGCGCTGCCGCAGGAGGCGGCGCCCAGGCCGAGGGAGACCACTGCGGTCACCGCGAGGATGCGACGAAGCCCGATGCTCATGAAGGATGCCTCTCCGGTCGAGTCCACCCCCTCGTCCTCCGAGTCTGGGAAGCATCGGGCGCCACCACGATCCCGGCTGCGCCGAACGGGTCCCCCGGGGCTCCGAACGGGTCCCGCAGGGCTCCGAACGGGTCCCCGGCACCCCTCAGTCGTCCTCCGCCAGCGGGATCGCCGCGGTGAGCCGGGCGCCGGTCGCGGTCGGGGTGACGGTGAGGGTGCCGTGGTGGTGGCGGGCGATGTCGCGGGCGATCGACAGACCCAGGCCGGTGCCGCCGTGGTCACGGGAGCGGGCGTCGTCCAGGCGGGTGAAGCGTTCGAAGACCCGCTCGCGGTCGGCGGGCGGGATGCCGGGGCCGTCGTCCTCGACGTCCAGCAGGGCGAGGCCGCGCGCCGGGTCGGTGCCCAGGCGCACGTGCACGGTGGTGGCCGCGTGGCGTTCGGCGTTGTCGAGCAGGTTGGTGAGCAGCCGGCCGAGCCAGAGCGGGATGCCGTCGACGGCGACCCCGGGGGCCAGGTCGGTGGTGCGGCGGTGCGGGCCGGACGGGCGGGCGAGGACGGTGGTGGCGACCAGGTCGGTGAGGTCGATCCGCTGGCGGGGGCGGTCGTCGGTGCCGCCGGCGTCCAGCCGGGCGAGCAGCAGCAGGTCGGTGGCCAGGTTCTGCAGCCGGTCGGTGTCCTCCAGGGCGCCGTGCACCAGTTCGGCGCGGACGTCCGGGTCCGGGTGGGTGTCGGCGACCTCCAGCTGGGTGCGCAACACCGCGAGGGGGCTGCGGAGTTCGTGCGAGGCGTCGGCGATGAACTGCCGCTGCCGGCGGCCGGAGGCCTCCAGCCGGTCGAGCATCGCGTTCATGGTCGCGGCGAGCCGGGCGATCTCGTCGGCCGTACCGGGTTCGGGGACGCGGCGGTGCAGGTCCTGCCCGGTGATGGCGTCGACCTCGGCGCGGATCGCCTCCACCGGGCGCAGCGCCTGCCCGGTGACCTTCCAGGTGACCACCACCCCGGTGAGCAGCAGCAGCGGGCAGGCGACGGCCAGCCCGGCCTGGGTGATGTCCATGGCCTCGTCGGCGGCCCGCAGCGAGGCGCCCGCGTAGACGGTGACCGGCCCGTCGGCGGTGTCGGCGGTGACGGCGGCGATCCGCTGGCGGTGGTGTTCGTACAGCGGGTCGACGTCGTCGGTGGTGTGCGAGCCGGTGCGCCGCGCGGTGGCCAGGGCGGGGCGGCCGGCCAGGTTGGGGCTGGCGGCGAGGACGGTGCCGCGGGCGTCGACGACCTGGAGGAAGTCGGTGCCGTGGGCGGGGTGCAGGACGGGCGTCAGCCGTCCCTGGACGGCGAGTTGGGCCACCGATTCGGCCTGCTGGCGGGTCGCCGAGGCGGCCGAGGCGACCAGGTCGGCGTGCACGGCGGCGAGCAGTCCGGCCCCGGCCAGGGCGAGCGCGGCGGCCAGCACGGTACCGGCGGCCGCGGTGGCCCGGGCCCGTACCGTACGGGGGACGAACCTGCTGAGCGCGTCGGGGAGTTGACGAGTTCCGGGCATCTCAGCCGCCGGCCGGGTCGAGCCGGTAGCCGGCGCCGCGCATGGTCTGCAGGGCGGCCCGGCCGAAGGGCGCGTCGATCTTGCGGCGCAGGGCGTGGACGTGCACCTCGACGACGCTCGGGTCGGCGTCGTGGTCGGCGTCCCACACGTGGTCGAGGATCTCGCGCTTGGAGACCACCGTCCCGGCCCGGGCGGCCAGGTGCTCCAGGATGGCGAACTCGCGGGCGGTCAGATGGGTGGGGGTGCCGGCCCGGGTGCAGGTGCGGGCGTTGGCGTCCAGCACCAGGTCGCCGAGGGTGTGCAGCCGGGGGCGCTGCCGGTCGATCCGCCGGTGCAGGGCGCGCAGCCGGGCGAGCAGCACGACGAAGGAGAAGGGCTTGGAGAGGTAGTCGTCGGCGCCGGTGTCCAGGGCCTCGGCCTCGTCCCACTCGCCGTCCTTGGCGGTGAGCATCAGGATTCCGGCCCGGCAGCCGCCCGCGCGCAGCCGGGCGCAGACCCGGTAGCCGTTGAGGCCGGGCAGCATGATGTCGAGGACGATCACGTCGTAGGGGTGGCGCTCGGCGAGGGCGAGGCCCTCGGGGCCGTTGTGGGCGGTGTCGACGGTGTGTCCGTCGGCCTCCAGTCCGCGCCGCAGCGCGGTGGCCATCCGGTGTTCGTCCTCCACGACGAGTATGTGCATCCGTTCAGGGTGCCAGGTGCTGCTGAGAGCTCCCGACCCGCCTTAAGCGCAGGTTCAGGTACGGTCCGCCATGATCGCCGGGCGCGGCCCGGGCGGTACCGGGCCGGACGCTGAGCGCAGCAGCCGCACGAGGCAAGGAGTGCCCCCGATGACCGAACCCCTGTCGTCCACCACCCCGCAGCCCGGGATGGAGCCGGAGATCCCCGAGGTGCCGCCGCTCGCGCCCCGCCGTCGGCGCGCGGAGCGCCTGCGCGCCTGGACGAGCGGGCGGGAGCGCCGGATAGCCGCGTCGGTGGCGGCGGTCGCGCTGCTCGCCGGGGGCGGGCTCGCTGTCGCGGCGGCGGCGCACGAGGGGCACGGGGAGCGCGGGCACGGGCACCGCGAGGCGTCGGCCCGGTCCGAGGACGGGAACGGGCACGAGTACGGGAACGGGCACGAGTACGGGAACGAGTACGGGAACGAGCGCGGGACCGGTAACGGGCACGGGAAGCGCGGGCACGGCCACGGCGAGGCGCCCGCTCCGCTGCCCTCCCTCGGCGCCTCCGCCGCCCTGGACAAGGCCCAGGCCGCCGTTCCCGGCGGCCGCGCCGAGTCGCTGCACCGGGTCACCGCGCAGGGCGGCGGCGCGGCCTGGGCCGTGACGGTCGTCGGCCAGGACGGCGTGCGCCACCTGGTGACGGTGGACGGCACCGACGGCCAGCTCACCTCCAACACCGTCGTCGACGGCTCGGAGGGCTGAGGTGGCCCACTCGTACGCGCCGACCGCGCCCGGCCCCGCCACCCCCGGTCCAGCCGCTCGCGGTGACGTCCGGGCCACCAGCAAGGTCCCCGTGGTGGACGGCTGGTTCTGGGTGGTGAAGGTGCTGACCACCGGCATGGGCGAGACCCTCTCGGACTTCCTCGCCAAGACCTTCGACCCGGTGCTGGCGGTGGGCGCCGCCGGACTGCTGCTGGCCGTCACCCTGCTGGTGCAGCTGCGCACCCGCCGCTGCGTGCCCGGGCTGTACTGGGCGGTGGTCGTGCTGGTGAGCGTGTTCGGCACGATGGTCGCCGACGTGGCGCACGTCGCGCTCGGCGTCCCGTACGCGTTGTCGGCCGGCGCGCTGGCGGCGGCGCTGGCGGCGCTGTTCCTGCTCTGGCACCTGGTGGAGGGCTCGCTGGCGATCGACCGGGTGACCGGGCTGCGCCGGGAGCTGTTCTACTGGGCGGCGGTGCTGCTGACCTTCGCCCTGGGCACCGCGCTGGGCGACCTGACGGCGGCCACGCTCCACCTCGGCTACCTGGTGGCCGGCCTGGGCTTCGCGGTGCTGATCGCCGTTCCGGCGGTGGCGGCGCGGGCCCGCTGGGTGGGCCCGGTGGCCGGGTTCTGGTGGGCGTACGTGCTGACCCGTCCGCTGGGCGCCTCGTTCGCGGACTGGCTGGGCGTCGGCGCCGACCGCGGCGGCATCGGCCTGGGCACCGGCCCGGTCAGCCTGGCCCTGGCCGTGCTGATGGCGGTCGCCCTGGCCCTGTCCGCGCGGACGCGCCGTCGGACGGCTGGACTCATCACCCACTGACCGTCTACATTTCTGTAGACGTCGGAGGCGCACGGCATCACCCCCCGGACAGCCGTGCGCCTCCGACCTCTTCTCCGCTACTTCCGCTCGTCCACCACCCGCTTGATCTTCCCGACCGAGCGCTCCAGCGTGTACGGGTCCACCACCTCGGCCGCGACCGTCACGCCGACACCGTCCTTCACCGCCCGGACGATCGACTCCCGCGCCGCCGCCCGCAGTTCGGCGGGCGCCTCCGGACGGGCCTCCACCCGCACCGTCAGGTGGTCCATCCGCCCCTGCCTGGTCAGCCGCAGCTGGAAGTGCGGGGCGACGCCCGGGGTGCGCAGCAGGATCTCCTCGATCTGGGTCGGGAAGAGGTTCACCCCGCGCAGGATGATCATGTCGTCGCAGCGCCCGGTGACCTTCTCCATCCGCCGGAAGGCCGGCCGCGCGGTGCCGGGCAGCAGCCGGCTGAGGTCGCGGGTGCGGTAGCGGATGACCGGCAGCGCCTCCTTGGTGAGCGAGGTGAAGACCAGCTCGCCGACCTCGCCCCCGGGCATCACCAGGTCGGGCCCCAGCTGGTCGCCCAGCGGGTCCACGACCTCGGGGTAGAAGTGGTCCTCCCAGATGTGCAGCCCGTCCTTGGTCTCCACGCACTCCTGGGCGATGCCGGGGCCGACCACCTCCGAGAGGCCGTAGATGTCGACGGCGTGCAGGTCGAGCCGCTCCTCGATCTCGCGCCGCATCTCCTCGGTCCAGGGCTCGGCGCCGAAGATGCCCACCTTCAGCGAGCTGGCGCGCGGGTCGAGGCCCTGCTTCTCGAACTCGTCCAGCAGGGTGAGCAGGTAGGAGGGGGTGACCATGATGATCTCGGGGCGGAAGTCCTGGATCAGCTGGACCTGGCGGGCGGTCATGCCGCCGGAGGCCGGGATGACGGTGCAACCGGCCCGTTCGGCGCCGTAGTGGGCACCCAGACCGCCGGTGAACAGCCCGTAGCCGTACGCGATGTGCACCTTGTGGCCGGGGCGGCCACCGGCCGCGCGGATCGAGCGGGCGACCACGTCGGCCCACATCGCCAGGTCGTTCTCGGTGTAGCCGACCACGGTCGGGCGCCCGGTGGTGCCGCTGGAGGCGTGGATCCGGCGGACCCGCTCCATCGGGACGGCGAACATGCCGAAGGGATAGCCCTCGCGCAGGTCGGCCTTGGTGGTGAAGGGGAACCGGGCGAGGTCGTCCAGGGTGCGGCAGTCCTCGGGGCGCACCCCGGCGGCGTCGAACTTGCGGCGGTAGAGCTCGACGTTGTCGTAGGCGTGCCGCAGGGTGGCCCGGAGGCGGTCGAGCTGGTGGGCCCGGAGTTCGTCCACGCCCATCCGCTCGCCGGCGTCCAGCAGTGCGGGTGGAATCGGCTCCCCCAGGCGTCGTCCCGGTTCGGGTGAGCTGCCGGTCATCGTCGCTCCTTCGCAGGTCGGCCGATCCTGGGGGCCCAACCGATCGTTCGGTCCGGGCCGGCCCAGGCCAAGTAATCCAGCACCCGAACCACCTGTCAAGGGCTTGCACAGCGATGCCGGAATGCGCAGTTCCGACGTCTTCGTGGCGGGATTCCCCTCGCCGCTTGGCTGGCCGATATGAAAATCATTACCGAATTTTGACCAGGCTCCGACCGCTCCCGACCCGGCCGCATGGTTCAGTGGTGCGGCTTCTCCCCCGTACCCCGGAGTGATCACCTTGGCCTCGACCCCTGCGCTGGTCAGCGCGCTGCGCGAGCTCGGCGACCGGCCCGCCGTCGTCGCCGACGGACGCACGATCAGCGGCACCGGCCTGCTGCTCGGCGTCTCCCCGCCGGGCGGCCTGCCCCGGGCCCTCGCCGAACGCGTCGCCGAACACGCCGCCCTGGCGCCCTCCGCCGCCCGCACCGCCGAGGCACGGCTCCGCCACTGGGCCGGCGTCCTCGGCCCGCCGCCGATCCGGCACACCGTGCTGCACCCGGCCACCGAACTCGCCGTCGAACTCGCCCTGGCCACCCTGCTGGCCGGCGGCACCGTGCACTGCGCCGACCCCGACCAGCAGCCCGAGCAGCAGCTCAGCGCCCTCGCCGCCAACGGCACCACCCACCTCAGCCTGCCCTCCACCCTGCTCTGGCGGCTCAGCCGCCAGCCCGGACTGGCCGAGCACGACCTCAGCGCGCTGCGCCTGGTCCTGCACGTCGGACCCGAACCCCGACAGGACGACGTGTACGCCGCCGTCGACGCCCTCGGCGCGGTCCTCGCCCACGTCCGCGCCCCGCACAGCCAGGCCGAGGCCGCCGACCGCCGGCTGCGCGCCGACGCCGAGGCCGCCACCGCCGCCGCCTGGAAGTACGGCATCGGCGTCACCGCCGACCAGGTCACCGAGTTCGGCGCCCACCTCGACCGGGCCGTCCTCACCGCCCTGCTGCACACCCTCCAGCAGGCCGGAGTGCTCACCGACCCCGCCCGCGGCTGGTCGGAGGCCGAACTCCTCGCCACCGCCCTGGTCACCCCCGCCCAGCGCCCCCGGGTCGGCCGCTGGCTGGACGCCCTCGCCCGGCACGGTCTGATCACCCGCCAGGGCGGCGGCGCCCAGGGCCCGCTCTTCCACGGCGCCCCCGAACTCACCGCCGCCGAGGTCCGGGAGGCCTGGCGCCCCGCCGTCGAGAGCTGGGCCGACGGCCTCGGCACCGCCCCCGTCCTCGACCGGGTCCGGCGCGGCGCCCTGCGCCTGCCCAAGCTGCTCACCGGCCAGGAGGCGCCCCGCCCCGCCGTCGCCCCGGTCCGCTGGGCCGCCGCCCGCGGCTACCTCGGCGCCGCACTCGGCGCGCTCGTGCGCGCCACCGCCGAGGCGCACGACGGACCGCGGCCGCTGCGGGTCCTCGAACCCGACCGCGACGGCGCCGAGACCGCCGTCGCCCGCGCCCTGGCCGCCCGGCCCCGGCAGAACGCCGACCACCACCTCACCCCCGACGGCGGGCGCTACGACCTCGTGGTCGCCACCGCCGCCGGCCGCCCCGACGAGGAGGTCCCGGCGCTCGTCGACCAACTCGCCCCCGGCGGCCGGCTGCTGCTGCTCGCACCCGTCGCCGAACAGCTCGACCTGCTGATCACCGGCGACCCCCGCGGCCTCACCGCCCACCCGGCCGACCACTGGCGGGCCGCCCTCTCCGCGGCGGGCTGCCCCACCGTGCTCACCCTGCCGGCGGACGGGCACCCGATCGGGCTGCTGGGGCAGGGGCTGTTCGCGGCGCGGGTCGACTGACTGCGGGACGGGGCCCGCTGAGGGAGCGCAAGCTCGCGACTCCGGGACGGGCCCGCTGAGGGAGCGCAAGTTCGCGACTCCGGGACGGGCCCGCTGAGGGAGCGCAAGCTCGCGACTCCGGGGCGCGCCCTCGGCAGGTGCGGCTACGATCGGGCGCATGGCCGCTCCTGTGCGTTCGATCCGCTCCCGGGCCTCCCTCGGCTCGATCGGCTCCATCGGTTCCATCGGCTCGCTGCTGTCCATCGGCTCGGTCGGGTCCGTCCTCTCGATCGGATCGGTCGGCAGCGTGCTGTCCGTCGGCTCGGCCGGCTCGGTCTTCAGCGCGTTCTCGGCGTGCTCCTGGCTCAGCGTCGGCTCGCTGCTGTCGGTGCGCTCGCGCTGGTCCGTACGGGGCCGGCGGCCGGGGCGGGGGCCGGCCGTGGCCGACCGGTGAAGCAAGGGTCACGTACCGCCACCCGATCCGTACCATTTCGATACCGAAGCCCAGGTGAGCTGCGGGAATCCTCGCCGCGCCGGACGGTCCCCCGGTAGGCTCCGGCTTGTCCCCCGGGCCTTCCCCCGGGCCTTCCCGCGGGCGGCGGCGCGCCGCCCGTGCCGGTGCACCGGGGGCAGACCCCTGCGGGCCATTCGGTGGGCTCCGCGCACTCGACACCGCGCGCCAGGGCAGTCGCGCGAACGGCGAAGGGCATCGCATTGGCGGATCGGCTCACCGGAGGAGACTCCTCGCTGCTGCGGCGGATCAACGCCGCGGTCACGCTCAGGGCGCTGCGGACCGGCCACTCCGTGACCCTCACTCAGCTCGTCGGCGAGACCGGGCTCTCCCGGCCGACCGTCGAGGGCGTGATCGAGGGCCTGGTCGAGACCGGACTGGTCGCCGAGGTCGAGCAGCCCCGGGAGGACGGCCAGCCGGGCACCGGCCGCCGTGGCCGCCCGGCCCGCTGGTTCCGCTTCCGCGCCGAGGCCGGGCACATCCTCGGCATCGAGATCGGCGTGCACGACATCCGGGTCATCCTCGCCGACCTCGCCGGCGAGGTGGTGGGCAGTCACTTCAAGCCGGTCGACGAGACCCTGGACGCCGAGGAGCGCCTCACCGCCGTCCGCGCGGCCGTCGCCGAGGTGCTGCGCAAGGCGGGCGTCTCCCGGGACAACCTGTGGGCCGTCGGCATCGGCACTCCCGGCATCGTCGACCGCGAGGGCACCATCCGGCTCGGCACCGCGATGCCCGGCTGGACCGGCCTCGACCTCGGCGCCCGCCTGCGGCGCTCCTTCCGCTGCCCCGTCCTGATCGAGAACGACGCCAACCTCGCCGCCATCGCCGAACACTGGCAGGGCGCGGCCGTCGGCGCCGACGACGTGGTCTTCGTGATGGCCGGCCTCAGCCCCGGCGCCGGCTCGCTCATCAACGGCAAGCTCCACCGCGGCTACGGCGGCGCCGCCGGCGAGATCGGCGCCCTGCACCTGCTCGGCCAGGAGGTCACCCCGGAGAAGCTGCTCTCCACCACCGGCAAACCGCTCAACCCCCTCGACGAGGCCGCCGTCGCCCGCGTCCTGCGGCTCGCCCGGGAGGGCGACGAGGTCGCCAAGGTCGCCATGGACCGCTTCCTGACCCGCCTCGTCCAGGGCGTCGCCGCCCTCGTCCTCGCCATCGACCCCCAGCTGGTGGTCATCGGCGGCTGGGCGGCCGGCCTGGACGGCGTCCTGGAACCCCTACGCGAGCGGCTGTCCCAGTTCACCCTGCGGGCGCCGGAGGTGGCGCTGGCGGCGCTGGGCTCGGAGGTCGTCTCCATGGGCGCGCTGCGGGTCGCCCTGGACCACGTGGAGGACCAGCTCTTCGCGGTGGACCCACCCCGGGTGTGAGCTCCGCCCCGGGTGTGAGCTCCGCCCCGGGTGTGAGCTTCGCCCAACGACAGCGGCCCGGAAGCCAGTTGGCGTCCGGGCCGCTGTCCGAGGGTGGGTGCGGGCTGGTTCAGGAGGCGGTGCGGACCTCGGGGCTCGCGGCGACCGGGGTGACCTCGACCAGGCCGGTCTCGCCGAAGGTCAGCTTGCAGGTGTCCGCCCGGTAGGTGGAGACGGCGAGCGCCACCAGGCGGCCGGCCGAGGCGTACTGGGTGGTCATGACCAGCACCGGGGTGCCCGGGGGGCGCTCCAGCAGGGCGGCCTCGTCGGCTTCGGCGACACCGAGCTCGACGGCCCGGGACTCGCCGTCCACCTCCAGGCGCTCCAGCTGGCGCAGCACCGAGCGGGCCCGGTCGCTCTCGGCGCGGAAGCCGGGCAGGTGCGGCAGGGCCGAGGCCGGGACGTGCAGCGACTCGCTGGCCATCGCGCGGCCCTCGACCAGGCGGACCCGGCGGACGGTGTGCACGGTGGCGCCCTCGGCGATGCCGAGGTCCTTGGCCAGCTGCGCGGAGGCCGGGGCGGTGGTGCAGTCCACCGTGCGCCAGGCCTGGCTGCGGCCGGCGCCGGGCCAGCCCTCCTCCTGCCGGTTGACCGGGACGCCGACCCGCGGGGCGGCGATCAGGGTGCCGATCCCCCGGCGGCGGACCAGCCGGCCCTCCAGCTCCAGCTGGTCCAGGGCCTGCCGCAGCGTCGCCCGGGCGACCCCGAAGCGGGCGGAGAGCTCGCGCTCGTTGGGCAGGACCTCACCGGTGGAGAACTCCGAGTCGATGGCCCGCAGCAGCACCGTGCGCAGGTGCCAGTACTTCGGTTCCGGCACCGCCGAAAGCTGTCCTGTCGTCCCGACCGTGCCCACCGTGTCCTCCACCTGGTCCTGTCCGCCCTACGACAAGGAGGGCGGATCCCGGGCCCGCTGCCCGCTGTTGCGGCAGGTGGGAGAGCGAGCCTTTATCCGTCCTTCTTTATTAAAGGTCCTTGCAGTAAGTGACCCTAGGTGCTGCGTCCGGAGATGGTCAAGACCAATGGCACGGCTTGATGCGGCGTTCGCGAACATTCATGCCGCGTTCACGACAGCCCGCGCCGGCGCCGCGCCACGGCCCCCTGCCGCGCGTCACGGTTCGGGACGGACACGACCAATGGGTAGGCTGCCCGGGTGATCGTGGTGACGAGTGTGAACGTGAACGGAATCCGGGCGGCCGCCAAGAAGGGCTTCGTCGAGTGGCTGGCCGGAACGGAGGCGGACGTGATCTGCCTCCAGGAGGTGCGCTCCGAGCCCGCGCAGCTGCCCGTCGAACTGCGCGACCTGGACGGCTGGCACGCGGTCTGGGCCCCGTCCGTCGCCAAGGGCCGGGCCGGCGTCGCGATCCTCTCCCGCCAGGAGCCGCAGCGCACCGCGATCGGATTCGGATCGGAGGAATTCGACAATTCCGGCCGGTACGTCGAAATCGACCTCCCGGGCCTGACCGTCGCCAGCCTCTACCTGCCCTCCGGCGAGGTCGGCACTGAGCGCCAGGACGAGAAGGAACGCTTCATGGCGGAATTCCTCGTCCACCTCACCGCCCTGCGCGCCCGCGCCGCCGCCGACGGCCGCGAGGTCGTGGTCTGCGGCGACTGGAACATCGCCCACCGCCCCGAGGACCTCAAGAACTGGAAGGCCAACCAGAAGTCCGCCGGCTTCCTCCCCGAGGAACGCGCCTGGCTCTCCCGCGTCTACGACGAGGCCGGCTACGTCGACGTCGTCCGCGCCCTCCACCCCGACCGCACCGGCCCCTACACCTGGTGGTCCTACCGCGGCCGCGCCTTCGACAACGACTCCGGCTGGCGCATCGACCTCCAGGTCGCCACCCCCGGCCTCGCCGCCAAGGCCATCGAGGCCTACGTCGAACGCGCTGCCACCCACGCCGAACGCTGGAGCGACCACGCGCCGGTGACCGCGGTGTTCGACCACCAGTTCTGACAGCTCCCTACAGGCAAAGCTCCCCGGCCGGCTGGGTCTAGGGACCGCCCCGTCCATCGCGTGACTGGCCCCGGTCAACCGGACCGCTCGGGCACCACGCCGGGCCGGCCGGCGCCACCCTCGGCCACCGGGCCGGCTTCGGGTGTTCGGCGCGCAAGCGCACCAGCAGGTCGCGGCCGGCGTCGTTGTCCTTGACCGAGGCTCGCCCAGCGCACGCCCTCCGCGACCAGGTAGCGCACCGCGTCCAACATCTGCCGATGACAGAGGCCCTCCGGACGGCCGCCCTGCCCGTTCGTCCAGGCCGGGATCGGCAACAGCGGCCGCACGACCACCCACTCGGCGTCGGTGAGGTCGGAGCGGACCTAAGTGGGCCGTCCCGGGAACCCGGGGCGGCCACGACGCATCCAAGGGACCATGGTGAAACGACGCATTGCCCTCGTAGCGCTTCCCCTTCTGGCTCTCACCGCCTGCGGTCAGCAGACGCAGGCCAGCAGTCAAACCGCCGCCCCGGCCGGCAGTTGCGGCCAGCACCTTTCCGGGGCCAGCGACCCGAACCGGCTCGCGGTCTATCGCGTCCCGGTCGCCAAGGACTCGGTAGGGGTGTTCTTCCGGGGCACCCGGTCAGGGGATGTGCTGCGCGCCTACCTGACCGACAAGAACAACACGGTCATCGGGACAGCGTCCCGGCCGCCTGTCAACGGGCGGGCGACGATCGACATCTTGTGCGCGGGCACCACATGGGCGCAGGTCACCGCGTCAGACGATTTCGACGACCAGGTCACCGTCGTTCTGACCCGCAACGGGCAGGGTGATGTGATCTCCGGCGAACCGCTGTACGTCAAGGCTCTTTGAGTCTTCGCCATCGTCGAACATGCGGATGGCGCTCGCTCGGGATACTCATTGCTGATCTCTGGCGGGAGTCCGGGTCTTGATCATCCGCCATGTCACCGGTCGAGGCTGTCACATCGCGGCCCACGGCCGGCGACGGCGTCCGTGAGGGACACAGCCAGGTCTCCGTTGTATGTAGTGTGCGGAAATGACAAGAAACGAGCGACTCGCGGAGCAGCTGGACTGGCACTGGCACAAGAACCTCCGGCCGCGGCTGGACGGTCTTACCGATGAGGAGTACTTCTGGGAGCCGGTGCGCGGCTGCTGGAGCATCCGCCCACGCTGCACGTCGTCCGCAGTGATGTCGGAAGGTTCGGGGGAATGGACGATGGACTCCGCTTCCCCTGACCTGGTGCCAGCGCCGGTGACCACGATTGCCTGGCGGCTGGCGCACATCATCGTCTCCTGCCTGGGCTACCGGGTCGCATGGTACTTCGGCGGCCAGGACGTCGACTCCCAGACATTCGCCTACGCGGGGACCGCCGACGAGGCGCTGAAGCAGCTCGATGAGATGTATGGGAGATGGAACGCGGGGGTCCGCGAACTCTCGGACGCCGCCCTGGACAATCCGCCCACAGCGGGTCCCGAGCGGTTTCCCCTGGAGAACAGGGTCCTACACGTCAACAGGGAGCTGATCCATCACGGCGCCGAGGTTTCCCTGCTGCGCGACCTCTACCGCTGGCAGGACGGAGCCGTACCGCACCGAATCTGACTTTTCGGCAACCGGCGACCGAGCATGCTGGTCGGAGGGGCTGATGTGCGGATCCGGCCGTCTTCGGCACCGGACTCGGGGCGGGCTGCTCGTCAGCTCCAGGGGGCGGCCGCGAGCCAGCTGGTGTCCTGGGCCCACGACGAGGTGGCGTCCCAGGCGTTGGTGCCGCCGTTGCTCGCGATGTAGGCGGTGAAGTCGTAGTGGCGGATGTACTTGGCCGGGTAGTTGAAGGACTGGAGGGAGTGGCCTGTGCCGCTGTTTCCTGGCTGCGGGCAGAAGGTGGCGTCCGCGGCGAACTGGGTGGTCCCGTCGTTGGGATTGAGGTGGAGCTCGAATGCGTAGTGCCTGAGGTAACTTCCGGATGCGTTGGCCGACTCCAAGGAGATGCAGTTGCTGTTGGCCAGGCCGGCGCGGACGATCCAGGTGGCGTCGGCCTTGTCGGTGGCCGAGCTGGAGGAGTTGATCGCGGAGATGACGACCTTGGTGTCGGCGTCGTCGTGGCGGAGGTAGTCCGAGGCGCAGCACGCGGTGGTGGCCTGCAGGGAGACCCGGGAGCCGGGCGTCAGCGAGCCGGTGCCGGTCGAGGCGCTGCCGTAGCCGGCTGCGGCGATGTTGGCCTGGACCGCGGCGTCGGTGGCGTCGGAGGGGTAGCCCTTGACCATGGCGCCCTCGTAGAAGGTGCCCGCGCTCGCATTGTGGTTGGTCTGGCAGCAGTCGCCTCCGCTGCCGAGGATTATGGCGCCCTGCTTGTGCATCGGGTTCCATCCGCTGGGCAGTGCGCCGCTGTAGAGCTGGGTCAGGCCCCCGGACCGGGCGTCGGCGCCCTTGAGTGCCATGTGTGTGGTGCCGTTGTTCTTGAGCATCGCGGTGACGAAGCGGCTGGTCTGCGAGACCTGGTCGGGGTTCCACGTCCTGCCGCCGCCGGAGAACAGGCCGTTCTCCAGGTCCGCCTGCACCCACGGCCCGGTTCCGCTGCAACCGCCGAACCAGCATTCCGTGCCGAAGTTGATCGCGTCCATGGCGCCGTTGCCGTCGGCCTTGTGGTCGATCTCCGTGTTGCCGTAGTCGAAGCAGCAGCCGCTGTTGACGTGGGTGCCGCTGGTGACCATGTACTCGCCCTCGGGTGAGCTGCCGGTCGGCACCCCCGAGGTGGAGCTGTATGCGAAGTAGCTGTTGCCAGGGTTGATGTAGAGCGCGTACGCCTTCTGGCCGCTTACGGTCACCGCTTCGGTGGTCGCGGTGGCCGCCGTGTCGGCGCCGCCGGTCCCGCCGGGTCCCTGGTAGACCAGGGTGCTGCCGCTACCGGTCTGGTCGTAGAGGCGGGTGATGGTGCACACGGTGCCCGCGCAGAACGAGTCCTGCGCCGCGGCGTTGGCGACGCCTCCGGCGGACAGTACCCCGATGTTCTGTGTCGTGCCGTCCGACGCCCGCTGCACCTGGTAGAGCGGGCCGTTGTAGGAGGCGAACAGCGCGCGGGTGGTGCTGTGCGCCGCGACGCACGGTGTGCCGCCGGCGGCGTAGATGTCGCATGGGCCCTGGGTGGCGGCCTGGGAGGTGGTGGCCGTGCCGGTGAGTACGCCGGCGGCGAGCACGGCGGTCGTCCCCGCCGCCAGCAGCGCCCGCCGGGCACGGCGCAGCCACGATCGTACGGTCATGAACGAACTCCTTCCATGGGGTGGGGGAAAGGAAGGGGGTGGGGGTGGGCGACGATTGTTAGCGCTAACAGTTGCGCCCGAGAAGGAGCGGTGCGCGCATACGATGGAATGGACACCTCAGGGGCACCGTGACGGCCCTCACTATGGCCACACGTTGGGGCACCGTCAAGACATCGCACATGGAACCTTGGTCAGTGTACGCACAGTTTCGACTCGCGGTCCGGGCCGGCACCGCCGGTCCGTCGCCGCAGTCGGTCGAGAACCGGTGGGCAGTGACGATCCCCCGCCCGGCGGACCTCTGGACACGCCCGGCGCGCGGGGCTATAAACGTGGGACCTGTTAACGGCAGATGTCGCGATGTCAGTCATCTCTCCCCCCGCCCCTCAGAGTTGCCCTGCCTCGGGCAGCTTTGTTAGCGCTAACACTCCATGGGCGCACGGTGGTTCTTCCTCCCCGAAAGGAACAGGTCAGCAATGCTGCCCCCTCCCCTGAGCCGCCGCAGTCTGCTCCGGGCGACCGGCGCCCTGGCCGTCGCGCCCGCCGTCGGTCTCGGTCTCGACCTCGGTCTCACCGCCCCGGATGCCGAGGCCGCCGCCATAGGCGTCTCGGCGCTGCCGTTCGACCTCGGCCAGGTCCGGCTCACCGGCGGCCGGTGGCTCGACAACCAGAACCGGACCCTGGCGTACCTGCGCTTCGTCGACGTCGACCGTCTGCTGTACAACTTCCGCGCGAACCACCGGCTGTCCACCAACGCGGCCGTCGCGACGGGCGGTTGGGACGCCCCGTCGTTCCCCTTCCGCACCCACGTGCAGGGGCACTTCCTCAGCGCCTGGGCCCAGGCCTACGCGGGAACGGGCGACACCACCTGCCGCGACAAGGCCGCCTACATGGTGGCCGAGCTGGCCAAGTGCCAGGCCAACAACGCCACCGCGGGGTTCGCCGCCGGCTACCTCTCGGGCTTCCCCGAGACGGACTTCACCCAGCTGGAGTCCGGCACGCTCAAGAACGGCAACGTCCCCTACTACTGCGTCCACAAGACCATGGCCGGCCTGCTCGACGTCTGGCGCCTCATGGGCAGCACCCAGGCCCGGGACGTGCTCCTGGCGCTGGCCGCCTGGGTCGACCAGCGCACCGGCAGCCTCGGATACGGCCAGATGCAGGCACTCCTGGGTGTCGAGTTCGGTGGCATGAACGAGGTCCTGGCCGACCTCCACCTGCAGACCGGGGACGCGCGCTGGCTCGCGGTCGCCCAACGCTTCGACCACGCCGCGGTGTTCGACCCGCTGGCCGCGGGCCAGGACCAGTTGAACGGCCTGCACGCCAACACCCAGGTGCCGAAGTGGATCGGTGCCGTCCGCGAGTACCGGGCCACCGGAACCGCGCGCTACCGCGACATCGCCTCGCACGCATGGACGATCTGCACCACCTCGCACAGCTACGCCATCGGCGGGAACAGCCAGGCCGAGCACTTCCGCGCCCCCGACGCCATCGCCGCCTACCTGACCAACGACAACTGCGAGCTCTGCAACTCGTACAACATGCTCAAACTCACCCGCGAGCTCTGGCAGTTGGATCCCACCAACGCCGCGTACTTCGACTTCTACGAGCGCACCCTGCTCAACCACGTCGTCGGCGCGCAGAACCCCGCCGATCCCCACGGGCACGTCACCTACTTCACCCCGCTCAAGCCCGGCGGCCGCCGGGGCGTGGGACCGGCCTGGGGCGGCGGCACCTGGAGCACCGACTACGACTCCTTCTGGTGCTGCCAGGGCACCGGCATGGAGTCCAACACCAAACTGGCGGACTCCGTCTACTTCCACGACGGCACCACCCTCGTCGTAAACCTGTACGTGCCCACCGTCCTCACCTGGGCCGAACGCGGCATCACGGTCACCCAGTCCACCTCGTACCCGGCGCAGGACACCACGACGCTCCAGGTCACTGGCAGCGTGAGCGGCACCTGGTCGATGCGCATCCGCATTCCCGCCTGGACCTCCGGCGCCACCGTGAGCGTCAACGGCACGGTCCAGAACATCGCCACCACACCGGGCAGCTACGCCACCCTCACCCGCTCCTGGACCTCCGGCGACACGGTGACCGTCGAACTGCCCATGCGCGTCACGCTCCGGGCCGCCAACGACAACCCGAACGTCGCCGCGATCACCTACGGTCCGGTCGTCCTGTGCGGCAACTACGGCAGCACCGCCCTCGCCGCCCTCCCAGTCCTCGACCCGGCGTCGATCACCCGGACCGGCACGACCGGCCTCGCCTTCACCGCGACCGCCGACGGCTCACCCGTCGGCCTCGTCCCGTTCCACGAGGCCCAGGGCTTCAACTACACCGTCTACTGGAGCACCGGGAGTACCGGATTCCGCCTGCTCAACGCGGCCAGCGGGCTCGTTCTGGGCATCCAGGACATGTCCACCACGGACGGCGCGTCCGCCCTCCAGTGGGCCGACTCCGGCACCGCCGACCACGACTGGGGGCTCGTGATCGACGGCACCGCGCTGCGCCTGCGCAACGCCAACAGCGGCAAGGTCCTCGGCGTACAGAACATGTCCACCGCCGACGACGCCCCCGTGCTCCAGTGGTCGGACAACGGCACCGCCGACCACCGGTGGTCCGTCGTCGAGGCGGCCGACGGCGCGTACGAACTGCGCAACGCCAACAGCGGCAAGCCGCTCGGCATCGCCGGCGGATCCCTCGCCCAAGGGGCCCTCGCGGTGCAGGCCGCGGACACCGGTGCGCCGACCAGCCAGTGGCGGTTCGTACCGAGCGGCACCCGCCGCATCCAGAACGTGGCCAGTGGGCTGGTGCTGGGTGTACTGACCATGTCGACCGCCGACGGCGCACCGGCGATCCAGTGGGGCGACAACGGCACCGCGGACCACCTGTGGACCGCGGTGATCGACGCCGGCGGCTACCTGCGGCTTCGGAACTCCAACAGCGGCAAGGTCCTTGCCGTGGAGGGCGGCAGCACGACGAACGGCGCCAGGATCGTCCAGTGGACCGACGACGGAGCCGCCGACCACCGGTGGCGCCTACGGCACGGCGGCGGCGACACCTTCCGCATCCAGTCCGCCGTCAGCGGCCGAGTCCTCGGAGTCTCCGGCGCCTCCACCGCCGCAGGAGCCCAGGTCGTCCTGTGGGACGACAACGGCACGGCCGACCACCTCTGGCGCTTCCTCTGACCGGCGATCACGCTCGATGGCGAGCTCACTCGTCGTGCCGAGTCCGGGCCTCGCGGGCAAGTGCGTCAAGGCCAGCGTCGAGCGCGCGGCCTCCCGCGCGGAACGCGACCGCCGTTCCGCGCGGCCTCCCACGCGGAACGGCGGTCCGACCACGCACCCGTCGCGGCCAAGTTCGACTTCGGCGACAACTGATCGATGAGTAGCCATTGACGCCGAGACGTGGCCCCAGTCACTGATCGGCGACGGCCGATACGTCCAGAGCGTGTACGCCGCTCGCTGAGGCACGAGGCACGAGGCGCCGGCGCACGGTGACTTCGGCGGGGAGGTGAGCGCGGGGGCGGTCGGCCGGGGACTTGTCGGTGGGGCTCGCTAGCGTTCGTCTCCTGATCATCAGTGCGAGGAGAGGGGCGGGGCTGTGCGGCGCTGGGAGTTCGTCGAGGGCGGCTCGGACAAGTTCTGGGAGGCTGCGGTCGACGGTGTCGCGGTGACCGTGCGGTTCGGGCGGTCCGGTACGGACGGGCGGGAGCAGGTCAAGTCGTTCCCGACCGTGGAGGAGGCGCAGGCGCACTTCGCCAAGGCGGTCGCCGCGAAGGAGCGCAAGGGCTACCGCGAGATCGGTGCGGGGGCGGCTGCGGAGCCGGGTGCGGCAGCGATTCCGGTGCCCGTGGCGCAGCCCGTCGTGTCCGCGCCCACGGCCGAGGCCGCCGGTCCCGAGGACGAGGACGTCTTCGTCATGCCGGACGCCTGGCGTCGGGCCCTGATCCCGCGCCGGGGCGGCATTCCCCGGAAGCCGTCCGCGCCGGTGAAGGAGCCGGTGAGCTCGTACCGCGACGGGCTGCGGCAGATGGGGGACTGGCTGGAGCAGACGCTCACCTCGGAGCACAGTGACCCGGAGCTGGTCGCGGCCGCCCGCGCCCACCAGGCCGGCAGCCGGGACCCGCTCGGTGCGGCGGTGCTCGCCGCCGTGTTCTCGTACCCGAGCAACAACGGGGTCTGCTCGGCCGTGGACGCCTGGGTGGCGGAGTTCGGCCTTCCGTTCGCGGCCAGGGCCACCGTCGAGCTGTTCACGACGTCGGTCGAGACCGACTGGATCTGCCCCAGCCAGAAGTCCGTCCACCCGCGTGTCCGGCGCGGGGCCGACCAGAGGCACGGCGTGTACCGTCCCGCCGCGGACCGGGTCCGGTCGCTGCTGGCGGACTGCGACGAGGAGACCCACCGCGCGGCGGTCGAGGCCCTGGCGGGCTGCCGGAACAACCTGACCCGCCTGGTGGTGGCGGCGTACCTGGTGCCGTCCGAGACCGCCTGGGTCGAGGAGTGCGTCGCGTCGGGGGGCTCTCGACTGGCCGCCGTCGAGTGGTCGATGCTGCTGTGCTCGCTCTCCTCGGCAAAACCGCTGGAGAAGCTCCCCCCGCTGCCGAGCCTGGGCCATGCCGGATGGTCCACCGAGATCATCGCGACCGTGGCGGAGGGCCTCGGCGGCGACGCGGCACCGGTGATGCTGCACGACCTGACCACCAGCTACCACCACAAGGACGGCAAGAAGCGGATCCTGGACGCCCTCGCCGAACTCCCCTCCGACGAGGGTTTCCGGGGGCTGCTGGCCCAGCAGGACGGCATCAAGTCCACCCGCGCCGCCCTCATGGCCGGTCTCCGCCGCTTCCCCCGGCGTGCCCTGCGCCTGCTCGCCGAGGCCGCGGTGGCCTCCACCGACCCGGCCGCGCAGCAGCTCGCCCGGCAGCTCCTCACCGGCCACGTCGCCGTCCACCGCGCGACCGCGCTCGAACTGCTGCCGGAGCTGACGCCCGAGCAGGCGGCCCTGGTCGAGCCGCTCACCGACCTGGGCGAGCGGGTGCCGGAGGTCGGCCCCGACTCGCTGCCGGAGCTGTTCACCAGCCCGCCGTGGACCCGGCCGCGCTCCGCCGGCAAGCCCCGCGTGCTGACCGGCCTCAGCGCGCCGCAGGAACCGCAGATGCGGTGGCTGCCGGGTGAGCGCGAGGTGTGGGCGGCGAACTCCGAGCCCTGGTACGCGAGCTGGTCGGACGACGCATGGCAGCGGGTCGCGGCCACGATCCGGGCCAGGATCGGTCAGCCCGAGGACGCGCGGCTGCGCGGCGGACAGCACGCCGAGCTCGCGCTGTTCGCCTACGGCGACGAGAACTTGGCCCGGCCCCTGCTCGCGCAGTGGCGCGTCGGTGAGCGCATCTTGCACTCCGGGGACTCCCTGCGCCGGGTCGCCGCCCGCTTCGGGACGCACGCCCTCGGACCGATCCGGGCCGCAGCGGCGGGGAACCCGGCCACGCACGCGCCCCTGCTGCTTCCCTACCTGGACGTCCGGGTGGCCGAGAGCATGGCGGACTGGCTGGTACGCCTCAAGTCGGCCGGGAGCACCGCGCGTTCATGGTTCACCCGGCACGGCGTGGACGCGGCCCGGTTGCTGGTGCCCGCCGCGCTCGGGAAGGCCGGGGCGGCCCGGTACGGCGCCGAGCAGGCCCTGCGGGTGATCGCCGAGGCGCACGGCGCGGCGGCGGTGCGCGCGGTGGCCGGCGAGTACGGGCCGAAGGCGGAGGAGGCCGTGGGCGCACTGCTGTCGGCCGACCCGCTGGTGACCGCGCTACCGGCGAAGCTGCCCCCGTCCTGCGACTGGACGGAGCCGGTGATGCTGCCGCAGCTGCTGCTGCGCGGCGGTGAGGGCGCCCTGCCCGCCGAGGCGGTGCGGCACGTGCTCACCATGCTCGCGCTGTCCGCGCCCGGGGCGTTCTACCCGGGCCTCGACGAGGCGGCCCGGCTGTGCGAGCCGCGGTCGTTGACGGAGTTCTGCTGGGCGGTGTTCGAGCAGTGGCGGCTGGCCGGCATGCCCGCCCAGGACGGCTGGGCGCTGCACGTGCTCGGCCGGTTCGGCGACGACGAGACGGTCCGCCGGCTGACGCCGGTGCTCCGTGCCTGGCCGGGCGAGGGGGCCCACCACCGGGCGGTGGACGGCCTGGAGGTGCTGGCCGCCATCGGCACCGACGTGGCCCTGCTGCACCTGCACGGCATCGCACAGCGGGTGAAGTTCAAGGCGCTCAAAACCCGGGCCCAGGAGAAGATCTCCGAGGTGGCAGCCGGTCTCGGCCTGACCGGGGAGCAGCTGTCCGACCGCCTGGTCCCGGACTTCGGGCTGGACGCCGACGGGACCACCGTCATCGACTACGGCACCCGGACCTTCACGGTCGGCTTCGACGAGCAGCTCAAGCCGTACGTGCTGGACGCGGCCGGCGCCCGACGCAAGGACCTGCCCGCCCCGGGGGCACGGGACGACGCCGAGCTGGCGCCCGCCGAGCGCAAGCGCTTCGCCGCGCTCAAGAAGGACGTCCGCACGGCGGCAGGGGACCAGATCCGCCGCCTGGAGGAGGCAATGGTCACCCAACGCTCATGGACGGCACAGGAATTCGACCAGCTCTTCGTCGGGCATCCCCTGCTGTGGCACCTGGTGCGCCGCCTGGTGTGGCTGTCCGAGACCGACGGCACGGTGACGGCGTTCCGCGTCACCGAGGACCGCACCCTGGCGGACGTCCGGGACGAGGCGTTCGCGCTGCCGGCCACGGCCTCCGTCCGGCTGGCGCACCCGCTCCTGCTCGGCGACGACCTCGCCGACTGGTCGCAGCTGTTCGCCGACCACGAGATCCTGCAGCCGTTCCGTCAACTCGGCCGGCCGGTGTACACGCTGACCGACGAGGAGCGGGCCGGCCACCGCCTCACCCGCTTCGAGAACGGTCCGGTGCTGCCCACCACCCGGCTGGTCGGCATGGAACGGCGCGGCTGGCGGCGCGGCGAGCCCCAGGACAACGGCGTCGAGCAGTGGCTGTCCCGCCGGATCGGGCCCGACCTCTACGTGGTGATCGCCCCGGAGGACGGCATCGCCGTCGGCATGTTCGACTCCTACCCCGAGCAGCGGGTGGAAACGGTGTGGCTCGACAGGTGCCCGGGCGACTACTGGCCCCGCAACCGCACCTTCCCGACCTTCGCCGAGCTCAACCCGGTGATCGCCTCCGAGGTGATAGCCGACCTCACCGAGCTGACCACGTTGTGACACCCCGCCACCTCACTGACGACCACCCGGGAAAGGGCGCCGTGACCACGGCCACCACCGAGGAGAAGCTCCAGCTACCGCCCCCAGAGGTCCGGTACGCCGAGGAACCGGCGGCACTGCACGCCGAAGACCGCGACCCGTGCCCGCCGGGCTGGGAGCTGAGCCTGCGCGCCGCCCGCCGGTTCACAGTAGGCGACGAGGCCGCCGGCATCGCCCGCACGTTCGTCGGCGACCCCGTCACACGGCCCCCGCTCGTACCCGGGCTCGGCTGACCGGCGGCAGCCGGCCCTTCGCTCTCCAGGCTGGCGCCCCTTATCGCCCGCCCGGGTCGGCAGCACCGAGCGGGCGGACGGCAAGGGTCGCCAGCCGCCGGTGGCCGTCACCCCCGCTGGGTGACGGCCACCGAACAGGGCTCACACCCTGGTCACTAGCACGACCACGGTGTGGTGACGTGGCCCGTCACGGTGTCCACCGCCACCGTCCTGCCCTCGCTGGGAATGCAGAAGTAGTAGGTGGGATGCGGGTTCTGCACGACGGGCTCATTGAGGTACAGGGGCTTGAACGCGCCGGTGTGCCCGGCCTTGACGGCCAGATCGTGGGCCTGGACCTCCGTCATGGTGAACGGGGAGATGGCCTGGATCCCGATCGGGACCCTCCACGGCTGCGTGCTCTGGTACTGACCGGTGGTCGAGTACTTGTACTCGAAGGACGGCTCCGAGCCCTTGGCCCGGAAGCGGATCCACCAGGCCTGGACGTCATTGGGGTTGGTCGTGGGTGCCAGCAGGACGGCGTCCGCGTCGTAGAACTGCGAGCCGGGGTGCTCCTGCTGCGCCTTCACCTTGGCCTCCCGCACGATCTGTGTGAGCGGGAGGTGGGGTGCCGCGCCGGCGGTGGTCGGGGCGATCGGCAGCAGCGACAGGGCCGTGGCGGTCGCGGCGAGCCCGATCCGTGCCCGACGGCGGCGGCGTGATGTCCGGCACCCGTTCAGTGCGGGTGTCGCGGGCGTGCGGGCGGTGCGTGTGGTGTTCATGTCCTTCATCTCCTTCGCCCCGGACCCTGCGTGGTCACGGTGGAAGTCGACTGCCGGGTTCGGCGTGAGCGGTGGCCGACGGGCGAGAGGTCCTCGGCCGGGCTCCGCGGGGGATGCAGCCTCCCGGGGTCCAACGGTAGGAAGGTCTGCGGGCGCCGTCTCCTGGCCGTCATCCTCGCTGAGCCGAACAGGCGAACCTCTCACCCGGAGCGATGCCCGTCCGGGGTTTCGCCGCGCGGTCCCGGCCGGTGGGCCCGATCCTGTGCCGCTCCTTGATCATCGCTGACTGTTACAAGGTGGTGACACGATCGTGGTCGAACTCGGCGGCCCTGAAGCGCAGTTCGGCCGGAGCGGCGTCGGCGGCGAGCCCGAGGTCCTTGGCCATCAATGCGGCGGCGAACCCGGCCGCGTAGTCGCGGTCGACGGGGCCGGCCGGAACCGGCCCGGGGACCGGGCAGTTGGTGGTGAGCGCCCAGCACTGGCCGGAGGCGGTGGAGGCGACGTCGTAGCCGGTTGCCTGCCCGAGCCCGGAGTTGGATGGCCGTTTCGACGGTCTCGCGGTGGAGTGGCTGGGAAGCGAGCGTGGTGATCTTCTCTGGTGCCTGCGGGGACACTGCTGCGGTCGAGCAGTTCACGTCCGGGCGCCGGCGGGGGTCGACCGCTCATCCAGGTCGCCGTCTCGTCAACGTGCTCCACAAGGAAGCACTCGGAAGGGCAATTGCCATTCCAATGCTCTTGTGACTTTCTGGAATCGACCGACAACCGCTTGCAGCAGGCGGTCAGTGAACGGTGAAGGGACGACGATGAGCACTGCCCCCAAGGCACCCGAAGACGGCGAGCAGTCCGCCCCTCCGATCGGCACGGTCGCGGGGACCGGAGCCGAGGGGTTCACGGGGGACAAGGGACCTGCCGTTTCGGCTGAGTTGAACCGGCCGTACGGAATCGCGGTGGACAGCAACGGCGCCGTCTGCGTCGCCGATCACGAGAGCCACCGGATCCGGAGGATCACGACCGACGGGAGGATCAGCACGATCGTCGGGACCGGGACGTCGGGGTCCAAGGGTGACGATGGTCCAGCGGTCTCGGCCCAACTGAACTCGCCGCGCGGGGTGGTGACGGACAGGGCGGGCAACCTCTACGTCGCCGACACCGAGAACCACCTGGTCCGGAAGATCACGACCGCCGGGAGGATCGGCACGGTCGCCGGCAAGGGCACCGCCGGCTTCAGCGGTGACGACGGCCCCGCCACCGCCGCTCGGTTGGACCGCCCGGTCGGGGTGGCGGTGGACAGCACCGGCGCCCTCTACATCGCCGACCACGGCAACCACCGGGTCCGGAAGGTCGCGGCCGACGGGACGATCAGCACGGTCGCCGGCACCGGCAAAGCGGGCTTCGACGGAGACGGCGGTCCGGCGGACGCAGCCCAGCTGAACTGCCCGTCCGGAGTGGCGGTGGATGGCGCGGACAACCTCTACATCGCCGACACCGAGAACCACACGGTCCGGAAGGTCACGACTGACGGGAAGATCAGCACGGTCGCCGGCACCGGCAGCGCAGGCTTCGACGGAGACGGCGGACCCGCCGCCTCGGCCCAACTGGACTTCCCCACCGGGCTGGTGGTGGACAGCACCGACACCCTCTACATCGCCGACCACAGGAACCACCGGGTGCGGAGGGTCGCGGCCGACGGCACGATCAGCACCGTCGTCGGCGCGGGCAAAGCGGGCTTCGACGGCGACGGCGGCCCGGCCGTCTCGGCCCAGCTGAACAGCCCGATCGCGCTCGCCGTGGACTGCGTCGACACCCTCTACATCGCGGACCACGTCAACAACCGGGTGCGGAAGGTCGCGGCGGCGAAGATGGCCGGGCTGCCCGAGTCCGGCACGGTGGTCTCCTGGGCCAACGTCCGCAGCAAGCTGCGGATGGGGGTCGTGCGCGAGTCCGTCAAGGACGGGGCCGAGGTCCATCACCTCCTCGCCGCGCCCAGGGAGCACCAGCGCTGGCGGCTGGTCGTGGTGGGCGAGGACGACGGCGATGTCCACTACGTGATCGAGAACCTGCGCAGCGGCAAGGTACTTGAGGTCCCCGAGGCGCTGAAGGTGCACGGGACGGTGGTCGCGCAGCGCACCTCCGAGGGCGGGGACGCATACCACCAGCACTGGCGGTTGATCCCCATGAGCCCCGCGACCGCCGCCCATCGGGTGTACGAGATCGCCAACCGGCACAGCGGCCTGCTCCTGCGCGTCGACACCAGCACCTCGACCGCGATCAAGCAGTACCGGTCCGAGGGCGACCACCGCAACCGGCAGTGGCAGCTGCTCCCCGTGTGACACAGGGGCAGGGGCATCGTCGCCCCCGCCCCTGGCAGCCGGACACGACCCTGACGCGCCAGGGCGCCCGCCGGTGGCCGCCGCCAACTCCCGGAGCAGGTTGCGCTGTTCCGGGACGTTGCCGCGGCCTGGAACAGACCGACAGCCACTCACAGCGAGCGGCTACCCGAACGGTGAAGGAATGACGATGAGTACCCCGAACGAGCAGCCCGCCCGTCCGATCAGCACGGTCACGGGCATCGATGGCGCGGGAGGATTCGGCGGGGACAACGAGCCCGCCGTCAAGGCTCGGCTGGACCGCCCGATGGGGGTGGCGGTGGACCGCACCGGCGTCCTCTACATCGCCGACACCAACAACCACCGGGTCCGGAAGATCACGACCGACGGGAAGATCAGCACGGTCGCCGGCAAGGGCCAACCGGGCTTCGGCGGTGACGGCGGCCTGGCGACCTCGGCCCTGCTGAACACCCCGCGCGGACTGGCGGTGGACGGTGCGGGCAACCTCTACATCGCCGATGCCGTCAACCACCGGATCCGGAAGGTCACCACCGACGGGAAGATCAGCACGATCGCCGGTACGAACAGCGTGGGCAACGCCGGCAACAACTGTCCGGCGACCTCCGCCCAGCTGAACTACCCGTTGGCGGTGGCGGTGGACAGCGCGGGCAACCTCTACATCTCCGAGTACTACAACAACCGGGTGCGGAAGGTCACGACCGACGGGAAGATCAGCACGATCGCCGGCGCCGGAAAGGCGGGCTTCGGCGGTGACGGCGGTGCGGCGACCTCGGCCCTGCTGAACGGCCCGCGCGGACTGGCGGTGGACGGCGCGGGCAACCTCTACATCGCCGATGGCATCAACAACCGGATCCGGAAGGTCAGCACCGACGGGAAGATCAGCACGATCGCCGGTACGAGCAGCGCGGGCGTCGGCATCGACGAAGGCCAGGCGGCCTCGGCCCAACTGAACCTCCCCATGGGGATGGTGGTCGACAGCACCGGCACGCTCTACATCTCCGACTACAACAACCACCGGATCCGGAGGATCACGCCCGACGGGAAGATCGGTACGGTCGCCGGTACGGGCAAGGCGGGCTTCGACGGCGACGGCGGCCCGGCCGCGAAGGCGCAGCTGAGTCACCCGATGGCACTCGCCGTGGACTGCGTCGACACCCTCTACATCGCCGACCACGTCAACAACCGGATCCGGAAGATCGCGGCGGCGAGGATGGCCGGACTGCCCGAGTCGGGCACGGTCGCCTCCCTGGCCAACGTCCGGAGCGGGCTGCGGATGGGGGTCCTGCGGGAGTCCACCAGGGACGGCGCCGAGATCCACCAGTCCCACGCCGTCCCCCGCGAGCACCAGCGCTGGCGGCTGGTCGTGGCCGGCCAGAGCGACGGCGATGTCCTCTACAGGATCGAGAACCTGCGCAGCGGCAAGGTCCTGGAGGTCCTCGAAGCGGAGGAGGCGGCCGGGGCCCTGGCGGCGCAGCGCGCCTACGAGGGCGTCGACGCGCACCACCAGCACTGGCGGCTGATCCCGGTGGGCGCCGCGGCCGACGGTCCGCGGGTGTTCGAGATCGCCAACCGGCTCAGCGGCCTGCTGCTGCGCGTGGACGCCGGCGGCCCCGCAGCGGTCAAGCAGCACGGGGCGGAGGGCGACCACCGCAACCGGCAGTGGCAGCTGCTCCCCGTGTGACACACGAGGGGGCAGGGGCTGCTTGCCCCTGCCCCCTCGTGACCCGCACCTCGGAGTGACCCGGACCTCGGAACCAGCGACCCGGACCTCGGAACCTGAGCCCCGCCCGCCGGGCGAACTACTTGCCCTTGGGCGGGGTTTCCGCGGTCGGCTTCGCCGCAGTCGGTTGCTCGGCGGCCGGCTTGTCCGCCTTGGGCGCATCGGCGGACGGCTTGGCAGCCTTGGGTGGCTGGGAGAAGTCGCTCTTGCTCGGCTTGCTCTCCAGATCTTCGTCCTTCTGGAGGCCGCTGTGCTCCGTCACCGTCGGACTCGACGCCCGCATGCCGCTGGCCGCCGCCATGGACACCGAGCCCGGGTCCCCGGCGTACGCGGCCTGCGCGCCGGCCGACGCCTGGGTGGTCTGGATGAAGGAGCCGAGGAAGCCCAGGATGGCCCGCGCCTCGGGCGACTGCTCCTGGACGGTCTTCGCCCGGTCGTTGGCCCCGTGGATCCCGCTGGTGAACAGGCTCGTGGTCGTGTCGTCGTAGGTGTCGTCGTCGGCGTCCTCGAAATCGATGTCCGCCCCGGGCTGCGCCTTGGTGCCGTCGCTGTCCACCGAGAAGAGCCCCGCGCCCTTGCCCGCGGAGCCGAAGATGTTGCCGAACACCATGGTTGTCACCTCTGGTCGTCTCTGATCGTCTGATCGTCCCCGGCCGTCTCCGGCCGTCGTGGTGGCGGCGCCGCCCGCCGGGTCAGGGCAGCTTGTGCAGTGTCTGGTCACTGCCGACGAGGCTCTCCCCGTCGAACATCGTGTGGTCGACCTCCAGGGCGGAGACCACCTCGGCCAGCCCCTTCATGCGGAAGCCGCCGCCCGCCAGGTCGAGGTCGGCGATGTCGCGGGCGACCAGCTTGGCGAGGCCGGGGTACGTCCCGGGCTGCGGGGGCGACAGGACCGCCACCGGCACGTCGTACAGCACGCCGAGCAGCCCGGAGAAGGTCACCGGGATCTCGTAGACGTACTGCTTGCGGACACGCCGCTGGGTGACCAGGGTCTCCACCCGGGAGCCCGCCGGGACCTCGCCGGAGATCTGCGAGTTGGACATCCAGCTGGTGGTCAGGGTGCCGCCGACGGAGCCCATGATGCCCATCATCAACTGGGCGTTGAGTTCCGCGGTGCCGGTGGCGCTGCCGGTGGTGGCGAACGCCACCGAGTTGGTCACCGAGCTCGACGCGGAGTTCGAGGCGGAGTTCGTCACCGCGTTCGTCATCGAGTTCTTCACGGCGTTCTCGACGCCGTTCGCGACGTCGACCCCGATGTCCTCCTTGCTGTTCTCGTTCGTCACCACGTTGGTGGACTTGTTGTCCATGTCGTTCTGCAGCTGGTTCTGGAGCTGCGTCCCCAGCTCCGCCCCGAGCTGCGCCTGCAGGTCCAGCTGGAGCTGGCTCTGCAACTGCAGTTGGAGCTCCGCGCTGACGCTGCCGCCGAAGGTGAGCTGGGCCTCGCCCTGGAGTGACCACGTGACCTCGTTCGACACCGTGAACTCGACCGCGTCGGTGAAGGTCATCTTGGACGTCTGGCTGCGGTTGACGTACGTGCGCGAGGAGAACATGTCGGGCGGGGGCTGGTGGATGTTGCCCCGCTCCTCGATCAGCGGCTCCCCGAGGTTCATGTAGGCGAGCCAGCCCAGTTGGTGCGCGGTCCCGGGGAAGGTGCCGAAGCTCGACTTGTTCATGGAGAACCCGATGGGCTTGTGCTTCACGCCGTGGTCGTCGACGTAGACCAGGTTGGGGTGGTCCAGGATGGCCTGCCAGGTCTCCTCGATACCGAGTTCCCGCAGGTTCTTCTTGGTCAGTGGCCGGCGCTTGGCCTGATCCAGGTGGTACGCGTTGGAAGGCATTCCCCGTCCTCGAAATGATCCGGTCGAACCGCGTTCGGTGAAATGGAAAAAGAATTCTGCACACGTTCCGGCGATCGAAGTTAGCACGGTCATGTTTTCCTCGGCAGGTGATTTCTTGCATGCCACCCAATCGGGTGATGCAGGGCTCCTGAGCCGCCGCCGGTCTGCGGAACATGAAACCCTGGCCGGCGGTTGGACGCCTGACCGGCACACGCCGGGAAGCCTTGCCGGCAGGGGCTTTTGGCTTCGAACGCCGCTGCGACCGGAGATATGGTCCTCGACCATCCTTTCGCCTTCCGATTCCGTTTCGACCTCGTTTCGACCGGGCGCGGCTGGGCTTCCGACAATGTCGTGTGGTACACCAATGAACCGGGCGCCCGGCGCATTGTTCTCCCACAGCTATCCCATATACGGAACAACGGAACAGGTGAGGTTTCCGCGATGTACACCCAAGAACGCACGGCGATGGCGAATTTGGTGGTCGGCGGCCCGGTGGCGGTGAACGGCTACGACAACGCGATCGTGGCGGCGCTGGTCGAGAACCGGCCGGTCATGCTCGTCCACGCCTTCAACGGCGGCTACCTGCGGCCCGCGGAGCTCAAGGAGTCGAGCCACGACAAGGGGGTCAAGCTGGCCACCACGCTCGACCCGGACACCAAGGAGGCGAAGGGCCACCTCTGGTACATCACCCCCGGCGGCTTCTTCGGCCAGCGGCCGCTGTACTTCCTGGAGAGCGCCGCCGGGCAGGTGACGCCCAAGCCCCTCGCCGCGGGCGAGGCGGCCGCCGGGCGCGGCGACGACGGCACCCCGAAGCCGCAGCGCCGGCGCATCAGCGTCCACCAGGACGCCCCGAAGCCCGCGACGGCCGACACCGTGCAGGTCGGCCTCCCCGACAAGGTCGCCGAGAAGTGGCGCGGCAAGAACGGCGCCCCCGAGGACTCCCAGCTCTGGGTCGTCACGGTGACGCCCTGGGGCGGGATCACCTTCGTGCCGATCACCCACCCCGACGCCATCCTCGGGTTCAAGGACCACGCGGTGACGGCCGACAACGAGGTGCGCGTCACCTACAACTGGGGCGGGGACTTCACCGGGACGGTCATCAACACCTTCTACCCGCGGCTGCCCAACGAGTGGAACGTCCCCTACCACCACGTCTTCACGTGAGCCGCCGCCGCGCCGTCCCGGCCCCGAACCACCACCCGTACCCGCACTGCCTGGAAGAGGCACCACGATGCCCGTGCCCACGCAAGAACTGAAACTGGAGATCGTCAACGCCGCCACGGGGAAGACCCTCGGCGCCAAGGCCGCGCCGGGCGCGGACGGGGCACTCGTCGTCCGCGACTTCCCCAAGGGCGGCCCGAGCCCGGAGCAGTGGCAGCTCATCCCCGTGCAGACCGCGCAGGGCGGGTTCGAACAGGACGACCAGGGCTATGTGATCCGCAACGCGGCCGGCGGCAAGGTCTTCGACGACCCCGCAGGCCAGGGCCGCGCCCTGCGCGAAGCGGCCGCCGTGGCCGGCAAGCGGAACCAGCAGTGGCACGTCGTCCCCATCGAGGGCGAGGCGGGCCTCTACTTCATCGAGAGCGCGACCGACGGCGCCGTCCTCGACCTCGCCGGATCCGGCTCCGATTCCGACTCCGGCTCCGACGATGACGAAGCCGAAGCGAAGGGCGGGGACGAAACCCAGGTCGTCCTGCGCCCGTACGACGACCACGCGAGGACCCAGCGCTGGCGGTTCGTCACCGCCGCGCCCGAGCGCACCAGTGACCCCGTACTGCGCTTCGCCCACGTGGACCACTGGAACGGCCGCCGGTCCTGGCCGCTGGTCCGCTCGAACGCGCTGCGGATGGCGCCCGGCGCGACCCCCTCGTTCAGCGACATGCTGCTGGTCCTCGAAAAGTTCGGCAGCGACAAGGCCGCCGGGGAGTGGCAGGGCGACGGGGCCAACCGCGGTCCCGGGCAGGCGGGTTGGTGGGCCGGAGCCGGTGCGCGGTTCCTCGCCGATCTCACCGGGGCGGGGCGGCACGACATCGTGGGGCTCACGGCCGCGAAGGGGGCCGTGACGTCGGCCAGCCGGGGCGACGGCACCTTCGACGACGAGCGCGCACTGCACAAGTCCACGAACGCCCTGGCGCCCGGGGACCTGTGGACCCTCGCGGACACCACGGGCAGCGGCAGGCCCGACGTCGTCGTGCTGGCCGCCGACGGCGTCCGGGTCTCCCGCCAGGACGAGGACGGGGAGTTCGGGTCCGCCGCCGGCACCCTGGTCCTCAAGGCCTTCGGTCACGACCAGAAGGCGGGCGGCTGGCTCGCCGACAAGCATCCCCGCTTCCTCGTCGACACCACCGGCGACGGCCGGCTCGACCTCGTCGGCTGCCACGACGACGGCGTCTGGGTGTCCCGCCAGGACGAGGACGGGAAGTTCGCCCCGCTCGACGAGGAAGTGGCTCTCCCGGCGTTCGGCCACGGCGAGAAGGCGGGCGGCTGGCGCCTGGACAGGCACCCCCGCTTCCTCGCCGACACCACCGGCGACGGCCGGCTCGACCTCGTCGGCTGCCACGACGACGGCGTCTGGGTCTCCTACCAGGACGAGGACGGAGGGTTCATCGAACCCTCTCTCGTGCTGGGCGACTTCGGGACCGTCCAGGGGTGGAAGTCGGTCGCGAACCACCCACGGTTCCTGATCAGGACCACCAGCGGTGGCCCGGTGGACATCGTCGGATTCGGCCCGCAGGGCGTCGCCGTGTCCCGGGGACGCGGCGACGGCACCTTCGAGCCCGCGAAGCTCGTCCTGAACGACTTCGGAACCGCCCAGGGCTGGTCGGGCAAGAAGCACCTGCGGTACCTCGCCGACGTCACCGGCGACGGCAACCCGGACATCGTCGGCTTCGGCGACGAGGGCGTCTGGGTGTCGCACGGCCTCGGCGAGGGCAGGTTCGAGCAGGCCCAGCTGGTGTGCCGAGGATTCGGGCACAACGACGACGCGGGCGCCTGGCGGGTCGACCGCCACCCCCGCTTCCTCGCCGACATCACCGGCGACGGCCGCGTCGACATCGTCGGCTTCGGCGGCCCGGGCGTGTACGTGGCCCGCAACCTCCACCGCCGCTTCAGGACCCGATAGCCCTCGAAGGACCCCCACAAGTGCTTCCCGGCGTGGCCCGTCGACCACTCCGGGAAGCGGACACCTGTGCCCTGCCGCCTCCCCCGCGCCGGCAGGGCACAGGTGTTATGCCGGGCCGACAGATCAACTCGGCCGCCAGGTCCAGCCGTGGCCGGAGCCGGCCCTTCTACGCCCCCGGCGACGGGTCGTCGGCCCAGCCCCCCTCATCGCCGCTCCCTCGCGGCCCCCGCAGCCACCGACGCGGACCTCTGGCACGCCTTGGCCGCGCCCGCATCGACGACCTCGTACGCCCGCTGCCCGAAGGCCCGGGCACTGTCGTCGGCGAACGCGGCCACCGCCTCTCCGGCAAAGGGCGCCAACACCTCACCGACCGCGACGGCCTGGCGCCGACCGAGGGCGCCGGGTTCCTGGTCCTCGAACGGGAAACGGACGCCCGAGCCCGCGGCACCCGGCCCCGGGCGCTGCCGGCCAAGTCCACTCATTCGGGCATGCCATGACGAAGGAGTAGCCCTTGTAGCCCTTGCTTTCCGGCCCGGAAGGCGTATGGTCACTCCTCATCAGGCGTGAACAGACATGAAACGGACTTGATCCCACATGCATGCTCCCGAGCGACAGCAAGAGATCCTGCGCCTCACCCAGCTCCACGGGCGGGTGGACGTGCCCTCGCTCGCCGAGGAGTTCGGTGTCACGCAGGAGACCGTCCGACGGGACCTGTCCGCCCTCGACCGGGCCGGGCTCGTGCGCCGGGTGCACGGCGGCGCGCTGCCGGCCGGGGCCCTGCACCTCGAACCGGGCATCGCGGAGCGGGAGTCCACGGCCGCCGGCGAGAAGGACCGGATCGCCCGCGCCGCCCTGGCCCTGCTCCCTACCGAGGGCACCGTGCTCCTGGACGCCGGGACCACCGTCTCACGGCTCGCCGCCCTGCTGCCGCTGGACAGCACCCTGGCGATCGTCACCAACGCGCTGCCGATCGCCGCCCGGTTGGCCGACCACCCGGGCCTCGGCCTCCACCTGGTCGGCGGCCGTCTGCGGCACCGGACCCAGGCGGCCGTGGACGCCTGGGCGCTGCGCGACCTCGCCGACGTCCACGCCGATCTCGCGGTCATCGCGACCAACGGTTTCTCCCCCGAGGTCGGGCTCTCCACGCCCGACCTGGCGGAGGCGGCCGTCAAGCGCGCCATGGTGGCCGGTGCCCGTCGGGTGATGCTGGTCGCCGACTCCTCCAAGTACTGCGTCCGGCACTTCGCCCGCTTCGGCGTGCTCGACGACGTCGACATCCTGGTCACCGACACCGGGCTGACCGACCGGCAGGCGGCCGAGATCGAGACCCACGGGCCGGAGGTCCTCCGCGTCTGACCGTCGGCACCGGAGATCCGACGCGGGGTGAGCCGGCCGGGTCACCGTGCCGGTGGCCTCGTCCCCGGCGGCGGGGGTGAAGGTGTCGAGCACGCGGTCATGTCATCGATGACATCGGCTGTGGAGGATGGCGGCCTTTCCGTGACTTCACGTCAGGAGCCCTTGCGCTGACGGGGTATGCCGAGCTGCTCCGCCCAGGGCGGATTCGGGCCGGTGACCGAGCAGGTCAGGGCCGCCACCTCGGCGGCGAACCGGCACGCCGCGGCGGCCTCGGCGAGGCTCAACCCGGCCAGCCGGCCGCCGAGCCGGCCGAGCCGCGCGAGGCGGTGCAGCAGCCCGGCGGTGAACGAGTCACCCGCCCCGACGGTGTCCACCACCGCGACCTCGGGTGCCGACACCCGCACCCGCTCGCCGTCCAGCGAGACCAGCGCCCCCTCGCCGCCGAGGGTGATCACCACCAGCCGAGCGCCGGCCTCGTGCCAGCCGTCACAGGCCCGTTCGGGCGAGACGCCCGGCAGCAGCAGCTCCAGGTCGTCCGAGCTGAGCCGCAGGATGTCCGCCAGCTCGCACCACCGGCCGAGCCGGGCCCGGTAGACGTCCGGATCCACCAGCTGCGGGCGGACGTTGGGGTCGATCGACACGGTGAGACCGGCCCGCGCCCGTTCGAGGAGCAGCTCGACCAGGGCGCCGCCGGGCTCGCGGACCAGCGCGAGCGAGCCGGTGTGCAGGCAGCTCGCGTCGGCGAGCGGCACGGCGGCCAGCTCGGCCGCGCTCCACTGCCAGTCGGCGGCCCGATCCGCGTGGAACGCGTAGCGCGCCTGGCCGTGGCCGTCCACGGTGGCGATGGCGAGCGCGCTCGGCTCGGCGGCCGTCACCACCGCGCCCAGGTCAACCCCGGCGGAGCCCAGGTGGGCGCGGAACAGACCGCCGAAGGCGTCGGCGGAGATCCGGCCGAGGAAGCGCGTGGGCGTGCCGAGCCGGGCCAGCGCGACGGCGGTGTTGGCCGGCCCGCCGCCGGGCAGCACGCGCAGGGCCAGCTCACCCGGAAGGGCGCCGGCCGGGTCGGCGAAAGCGTCGGCGACGCACTCGCCGAGGACCGCGACGAATCGCTGGGACACCAAAGGCCGCCTCTCATGGGTCGGTGACGGAACGTCGTGCGCAGCGGCCGTCAACTCTGGTTCGGCGCACCGGGTTTCAGCCACGTTACCCAGTTGTTACACCCAGAGGCCTTGCCCGCCGCGCAGGGCTGACTTCATCATCCTCGGCAAGCCAGTGTCAACGTTGACATTGGCTGGCCGCCGGACTGACCCCGCCTCGGGACCTCCGCACCACGCAGATCAGGGAGCCCACGCATGCCCCGTACCACTGCCCTCGCCCGCCTCGCCGCCTGCGCCACTGTCGCAGCACTCGCCCTCACCGCCTGCGGCTCCGGCTCCGGCTCCAAGGGCTCCTCCGGCTCGTCCGGTTCCGGCGCCGGCTCCGCGGGCGGCACCGTCAAGGTCGGCCTGATCACCAAGACCGACACCAACCCGTTCTTCGTCAAGATGAAGCAGGGCGCCGAGAAGTCCGCCAAGGAGAACGGCGCCACCCTGGTCACCGCGGCCGGAAAGTTCGACGGCGACAACGCCGGCCAGATCGCCGCCCTGGAGAACATGGTCGCCACCGGCGTCAAGGGCGTCCTGATCACCCCCAGCGACTCCAAGGCGATCCTGCCCGCGATCAGGAAGGCCCGGGACAAGGGCGTCCTGGTGATCGCCCTGGACAGCCCGACCGATCCGCAGGACGGCACCGACGCCCTGTTCGCCACCGACAACAAGCAGGCCGGCGTGCTGATCGGCCAGTACGCCAAGGCCGCCATGGCGGGCAGGACCGCGAAGATCGCCACCCTGGACCTCGCCCCCGGAGTCGCCGTCGGCCAGTTGCGCCACGACGGCTTCCTGCAGGGCTTCGGCGTCCCCGCCGGCGACCCGTCGATCGCCTGTTCCCAGGACACCGGCGGCGACCAGGCCAAGGCCCAGACCGCGATGGAGAACTGCCTGCAGAAGGCGCCCGACCTGAACCTCGTCTACACCATCAACGAGCCGGCCGCGCTGGGGGCGTACACCGCGCTCAAGGCCAAGGGCCGCGAGAAGGAGGTGCTCATCGTCTCGGTCGACGGGGGCTGCACCGGCACCCAGGCCGTCAAGGACGGGAAGATCGCGGCCACTTCGCAGCAGTACCCGCTGGTCATGGCCGCCAAGGGCGTCAAGGCGGTGACCGACCACGCCAAGGGCGGCGCCAAGCCCACCGGCTACACCGACACCGGCGTCACCCTGATCACCGACCGGCCGCAGACCGGCGTGGACGCCAAGGACACCGGCTACGGCCTGGAGAACTGCTGGGGCTGACCGGCTTCCAGACCACCACCGCCCCACTCCCCCGAGGACCGTCCGATGACCACGACCACCGCCCCGTACGCGGAACTCCGATCGCCGCCACTCGCGCGCCGACTGCTCACCGCCCCGACCGCCGGACCGCTGGCCGCGCTGGTGCTGGCCTGCGCGTTCTTCACCTTCACCACCGACACCTTTCTCTCCGGCGGCAACTTCTCGCTGATCATCCAGCAGGTGATGGTGGTCGGCACCCTGGCGATCGGGCAGACCCTGATCATCCTGACCGCCGGCATCGACCTCTCCTGCGGCGCGGTGATGGCCTTCGGCTCGATCACCATGGCCCGGCTCGCCGCCGAGGGTACCGTGCCGCCTCTGGTCGCCATCGCCCTCGGCCTGGCGGTCTGCGCGGCCTTCGGCCTGGCCAACGGCCTGCTGGTGCAGCTGATCCCGCTGCCGCCGTTCATCGTCACCCTGGGCATGCTGAACGTCGCCTTCGCGCTCACCCACATCTACTCCGACGAGCAGACCGTCACCGACCTACCCGGCCCGCTGACCTTCCTGGGCGGCACCTTCCCGCTCGGCGACACCGACGTGACGTACGGTTCGGTGCTCGCACTGGCGCTGTTCGCGCTCTTCGCCTACCTGCTCTCCCGCACCGCCTGGGGCCGCCACGTCTACGCCCTCGGCAACGGCCGGGACGCCGCCCGCCTCAACGGCATCCGCACCGGCCGCCTCACCGTCGGCCTCTACGCCCTGGCCGGCCTGGTCTACGGCATCGCCGCCCTGCTACTGGTCTCCCGCACCGGCGTCGGCGACCCCCAGGCCGGACAGACCGACAACCTGGACTCCATCACCGCCGTGGTGCTCGGCGGCACCAGCCTCTTCGGCGGCCGGGGCAGCGTGTTCGGCTCGCTGATCGGCGCGCTGATCGTCGGCGTCTTCCGCAACGGGCTCCAGCTGATGGGCGTCGCCTCGATCTACCAGACCCTGATCACCGGCGTCCTGGTGATCCTCGCCGTGACCGTCGACCAGATCTCCCGGAAGCGAGCCAGCCGATGACCACCACCCCCGTCCTCCAGGCCCGCGGCCTGGTCAAGCGGTACGGCCACGTCACCGCCATCGACGGCGCCGACTTCGACCTGATGCCCGGCGAGGTGCTGGCCGTCATCGGCGACAACGGCGCCGGCAAGTCCAGCCTGATCAAGGCACTCACCGGCGCGATCGCCCCGGACGAGGGCGAGATCCGGCTGGACGGCGAGCCGGTCCGGTTCGCCGGCCCGCAGGACGCCCGGGCGGCCGGCATCGAGACCGTCTACCAGGACCTCGCCGTCGCCCCCTCCATGGACATCGCCGCCAACATGTTCCTCGGCCGCGAGCTGCGCCGCCCGGGTGTCCTCGGCACGGTGTTCCGCTCGCTCGACCACAAGCGGATGCGCGACGAGGCCGCGGCCCACATGGCCGAGCTGAAGATCGGCCTGCGCTCGCTCACCCAGTCCGTGGAGACCCTCTCCGGCGGTCAGCGGCAGGCCGTCGCGGTGGCCCGCGCGGTGGCCTGGGCGCGCAGCGTGGTGGTGATGGACGAGCCGACCGCGGCGCTCGGGGTCAAGGAGTCCGGTCAGGTGCTCGACCTCATCCGCCGGGTCCGCGACCGCGGCCTGCCGGTCGTGCTGATCAGCCACAACATGCCGCACGTCTTCGAGATCGCCGACCGGATCCACGTCCACCGGCTCGGGCGGCGGGCCGCGCTGATCAGGCCGGGCGACCACTCGATGTCCGAGGTGGTGGCCATCATGACCGGTGCGCTCACCGTCGCCGAGGACGGCAGCGGTACTGTCGTCGCGGACGCCGGCGCCGCCAGGGCCGCCGGGGTCCGTACGAGCTGAGCAGTCCTGGGTGGCCCGGGCCGGGGGGCCGGGCCGCCGCCCGACAGAAACGGTGGTCCATGGCCGCGACCCGTCGTCCGACGCTGCACGACGTCGCCCAGGAGGTCGGCGTGAGCGCCAAGACGGTCTCCCGGGTGCTCAACAACGACGGGCCGACCTCCGCCGCGACCCGGGAGAAGGTGCTCGCCGCCGTCGAACGGCTCGGCTTCCAGCCCAACCTGATGGCCCGCAACATCCGCACCGGCGGCCCGGACACCACGATCGGCCTGGTCGTCCCGGACATGGGCAACCCCTTCTTCGGCACGGTGGCCGGCGGGATCGAGTCCGCCGTCCGCGACCGCGGACTGACCCTGCTGCTCGGCTCCTCCGGCGACGACCCGGCTCGCGAGCGCGACCTGATCGCCGCCTTCCTCGCCCGGCGGGTCAGCGCGCTCATGGTCGTCCCGGCCGACGGGTCGGACCACGCCCACCTCAGGTCCGCCCGGATCACCGGGCTGCCGGTCGTCTTCCTGGACCGCCCCGGCAGCGGCCTGGCCGCCGACTGTGTGGTCTCCTCCAACCGGGACGGCGCCCGCACCGGCGTCGCCCACCTCATCGCCCACGGCCACCGCCGGATCGGCTTCATCGGCGACCTTCCGGCCACCCTCTACACCCGCCGCGAACGCCTGGCCGGCTACAAGGACGCCCTGGCCGCCGCCGGCCTCCCCTACGACCGGACGCTGGTGGTCGGCGCCCACGGTCAGCCGGACGCGGCCGCCGCCACCGACCGGCTGCTCTCCCTCCCGGAACCACCGACCGCGCTGTTCGCCGCCAACAACTTCGCCGCCATGGGGACGGTCTCCGCCCTCGCCCACGCGCGGCGCCGCGAGGTCGCCCTGGTCGCCTTCGACGACATCCCGCTGGCCGACGTCCTGGAACCCGCCCTCACGGTCGTCGCCCAGGACCCGGCCGCGCTCGGCGCCGCCGCCGCCCGCACCGCCCTAGCCCGCCTCGACGGCGACCGCAGCCGGGCCCGCACCACCGTGGTCGACACCCGCCTCATCGCCCGTGGCTCGGGCGAACAGCGCCCGCCCCACCGCTGACCGGCCTGGTTCGGATTCGGTTACGGCACGGATGGCTCGCCCGTCGAGCCGCTCCGACGTGTACGGGAGTGCGCGACAACCAGGGCCACCTGCCCACCCAGGACGCCTACGGCGACGCCCGCCGCCGGTACGGCTCGTCGTCCACCGCGTAGGGGGCGCGGGGGTCGGTCAGACGAGGTCGGGGAGGGGGCGCCGGGCGACCTTGTGGGCCTCGTCCGGCGGGACGCCCAGCATGCGCAGGACCATCTCGGCGAGGTTCACCGCGGCGTCGTCGCCGTCCACGTCCGGCCGGGCGAACCTCGGGCTCCAGCAGCGCCAGGTGGGGCCCGGTCGTCATGGACGTCGTCCCGACCGGGAGGAACGACTTCACCGACACCGCCGCCTGGGCGTCCCTCCTGCACACCACGCGCAGCCCCGACTCGGATGGGCGCCGAACGCCGGGGCCGGCCGGCTCGCGCGCCGTGGGTGCAACAGCCGGGTCCGACAGCACGGTGCGTCCAACCGCTGGGATCGGGGCGGAACATCAGTAGTTCGTTCTCCGCGTAGGACCACCCGGCGTTGCGGCGCGTCAGGTGAGGACGAGCTCCTTGGCGCGCTGGTACTCGTCCTCGGTGATGTCGCCGTGGTTCTTGAGGTCGGCGAGCCGCGCCAGTTCGGCGACGTGGTCGGTGGGCGCGGTGGTGGTGCCGGCGGCGTCCCGGATGTAGGTGCGGAACTCCTGCTCCGCCTCGGCCGCCTCCTGGTACTCGCGCTTCCCCATGCCCTTGCCCCTGGCGATCAGGTAGACGAACACACCGAGGAACGGCAGGACGAGCACGAACACGCTCCAGCCGGCCTTGGCCCAGCCGCTCAGGGCGTCGTCCCGGAAGAGGTCTCCGAAGACTCGGAACAGGAGGAAGAACCACATGATCCACAGGAAGATCCACATGGTCGTGAAGAAGATGTTGAGCAACGGGTAGTCCACCGGGGGCCTCCTGACATCGATGCTCTGCCCCGAACGCCGTGGCAGACGCGGTCTATCGCCGGTGTACCGCTCTGCGGCCCGGCGGGGCATCACCCGCCCCGGGTGAGTTCCGCGCCCGGGGCGGCCCCGCAGCGGCGGGGCTATTCTGGCGACTGATGGGCGGAGCGGAGAGCACGCAGCGGCGACGGCCCGGCCTGGGCGACTTGCTGAGGACGGTCCGGGCGGACCCCGTCCGCATGCCCGAGCGGCTGGCCGCCTTCACGGTGGAGTTCCTGGGCCCCCAGGCGGCCGACACGGTGGTACGGGCGCGCGGAGCGGAACGAACCGGGACCCCGCAGGGCGGGAGCGTCGAAGAGGTGATCAGGCGGGGCGTGCGCCGCTCCGTGGTGGACGGCTCGTTCCTCGGCGGTCCCTTCGTGCTCCTGCTGCCGGTCGCGTTCATCGGCGCACTGCTCGCCCAGCTGCGGATGGTGCTGGAGCTGGGCGCCCTGGCCGGCCGCGATCCGTGTGACCAGGAGGCGGCGGTGGAGATCCTGCTGGTGCAGGGCGTCCACCCGACGCGTGCGGAGGCCAGGGCGGCCCTGCGGGAGGCGTCCCGGGGTCCGGCCGACGAGGGCGGCAAAGGCTCCTGGCTCGCCGTCGTCCGCCGCCAGGCCTACCTGATCGGCCTGGTGGCGCCGGACGACCCGGCCCGGAGCCGGGTTCGCAAGTGGTTCGGCTGGGCCGGCATCGGGGGGCTGCTGGTCATCGGGACGGTGGTGCCGTTCGTCTGGGTGCCCGCCTGCGCCGAGATGTACCGTCGCGCCACCGACCGGCTCGCGGACCGTACCCTCGCCCTGCTCGGGTCGGAGGGCGGCGGGCCCGTGCCGGTCCGGGACCGTGACCGGTCCGTGCTGCGCCCCGGCCTGCTCCTGGTCGTGCTGCGGACCGTGCTGGCGTGCGCGGTGACGGTGGGCGGGGTGCTCGTCGTACTGCTCACCGGAGCGCGGGTCGCCGGCAACTCCTGGCTCGCCATGTTCCTCGTCCTGCTGGGTGCGGGCGCGGTGGTGGCCGGCTGGCACTGGCTGCGCGCCCGCCACTGAGCACCCGGCTGCGTCCGCCCCCGATGGACGGTCAGATCAGCCGCAGTTCACGGGCCCGCCGGACGGCCCTGCTGCGCCCGGAGACCGCGAGCTTCCGGTTGATGCTCTTGAGGTGCGTCTTGACCGTGTTCACCGAGAGGAACAGTTCGGCGGCGATCTCCTCGGTGGAGAGCAGCCGTGCGGCGGCCTCCAGGATCTCGATCTCCCGGTCGCTCAACGGCTCGACGGGCGCGTCCGGCACCGCGTCGTCACCGCTCGCCGCCCCCGGCGGCCCCTGCGGCCCCGGGAGGAGGTCGGGGGGCAGCCAGTCGTGGGCGTCCACCGGCACCGGCCGGGCCCGTAGCAGCCGCCGCAGCCACGGGCCGGCCTCCCGGAACGGTCGGACCACCTGTTCGGACCGGGCGACCGCGAGGGCGCGGGTGAGCAGCCGCCGGGCGTCGGCCTCGTCGCCCAGGGCCGCTGCGACCTGTGCCCTGGCCAGCAACACCCGGGCGGTGACCGCCGGTCCGTGGCCGTCATGGTCGGGGATCGCGTCCAGGGCCCGGCGGGCGCTCGGGCCGTCCCCGGCCGCGAGATGGGCACGGGCCGCCGCGACGGCGCAGTCCGGTCCCCCGGCACCGTCGCGGTCCAGCACCGCCAGGGCGGCGGCCGGATCGCCGTCGGCGAGATGCGCGGCCGAACCGACCACGGCCGCGCCCTCCGTCACCCAGGCAGGCAGCGGTCCGGCCGCCGGAGGACGGCCTTCGTCCACCCGGTCGAGCGCGTCCAGGGCCGCCCGGGCCCGGCCGTCGGCCAGCAGGATCCTCGCCCGGACGATCGCCAGGACGGCGGCGACCGCCGGATCGTGCCGGGCCGCGGCCGACCTGGCCGCCCGGTCGAGCGCCGCGCGGGCCGCCGGCAGGTCGTCCCGGTCGACGGCGAGCGTGGCGAACACCAGCTGACCGACGCCGGTGCGGGAGACCGGCGGCAGGCCGGCGCGTTCGGCTTCGGCCGCGGCCCTCCGCAGACGGGCCTCCGACCGCCCCGGCCGACCGTGCAGCAGTTCGATCAGGGCGAGGCGGGCGAGCGCCTCGTGGCGCGGACCGGCCGTGGTGGCCCCCCCGGGCGTCCTCGCTGCCGCCGCGAGCGCCGCACTCGCGGCGCCGAGACTGCCTTCCCAGAGCAGCGCCGAGCCGAGGTCGTTCATCCGCAGCGTGGACAGCTCCGGGTGCTCCGCCACCAGGTCCTGCGGCACCAACTCCTGGAGCCGTTCGGCCTGTTCGGCGGCAGCCCGGGCCTGGTCGGCCGAGCCGGCCAGCCGAGCTGCCAGCACCCGCAGCTGGGCCACGGTGAACAGGGCCGCCGGGTCGTCCTCGCCCTGGTGTTCGGCGAGGAGAGCCTCAGCGCGCCGGAGGCGTTGGGCACCCTTGTCCACGTCGTGCCGGGTGAAGTCACAGGCCGCCCGGACCAGTTCGGCGGCCGGCCCCTGGGCCTCGGGGGCCATCGTGGCGAACAGCCGCTCCAACCGCTCCGCATCCCGGCCGGTGAACAGCCGACCGATGGCCAGTTGATCGACCACCTGCGTCGCGGCGAACTCCCAGTCACCGGCCGCCGCGGCGTGCGGAAGCGCCTCCGTCAGCTGCCCCGCCCCGGCCAGCCACCGGGCGGCCCTGCGGTGGAGTTCCCGTTCCAGCCCCGGGCTCCGGGCTCCCAGGTGGATGCGCAGGATCTCGGAGAACAGCGGGTGGCACCGGTACCAGGAGTGTCCGACGGGCTCCACGAAGGCGTTGGCCCGGGAAAGGGCCGCCAGGGTCCGCGCACCGTCCGGGCGACCGGTCAGGGCGTCGGCGAGGTCCGGGTGGATCCGGTCCAGGACACTCGTCCGCAGGAGGAAGTCCTGGCTCTCGACCGGTTGGGTGTCGAGGACCTCGGCGAGCAGGAAGTCCGCGACCGTGCTCTGCCCGGCCTCGAACTCCGCCAGGTACGCCGCGGGATCGGCGGCGCCCTGGGCGGCCAGTGCCGACAGCCGCAGGCCGGCGGCCCAGCCACCGGTCCGCTCGGTCAGCGCGCGCACGCTCCCGGCGGACAGCGCGAGCCCGTGCCGGTGCAGCAGCACGGAGGCCTCCTCGGGCCGGAAGGCCAGGTCGGCGGCCCTGATCTCGGTCACACTGCCGGACACCCGGTAGCGGTGGATCGGCAGGAGCGGCTCCGTCCGGCTGAGCAGGGCCAGGCGCAGACCGGGGCCCGCGTGGCCGAGCAGGAAGTGCAGACCGGAGGCCACCTCCGCGGCGGACACCTGCTCGAACTCGTCGAGCACGAGGGTGACGGGCTCGTCCCGGACGCTCAGGTGGGCGGCCAGCCGGGCCAGCAGGGAGTGGTCGACCTCGTGGGCCCGGGCCGGACTGCCGATGCCGGCCGGCAGGGCGACGCCGTGGTGCCGGAGCGCTTCCAGCAGGTAGGCCCAGAAGACCCCCGGCGCGTTGTCCTCGTGCTCGACGGTGAGCCAGGCCACCGGACCGGGCGGTCGCGCCGTGGCGACCCAGTCGGCGACGAGCAGGGTCTTCCCTGCACCCGCCGGTCCGGTCACCAGCAGCAGGGGCGTCGGCGGGCCGTCGGCGAGCCGGTCGACCAGGCGCTGCCGGCGAACGAAGGTCTCCGGCGTCGCGGGCACCGCGAACCGCGCCGCGAGCACCGGGTCGCCGCCGGGTATCCGGGACGACGGCCCGGCGTCACCGCGGGGACCGTCCACCGGGCGGTCCTGCGTCCTGGCCGCTGGACTGGAGGCCATGGTCTTCACCTCGGGGGGTCATGGCGCGCCGACGACGCAAAGGTGTGACGACTTCCATCGTTTCCGACTTCCTCCGGCTCGGCAAAAGGGCGGACAGGTCCTCCCCGGAGGGCCACCCGACCCGCGCCGCCCGACCGTACGGGTCCTAACCCTCGTCCTCCCCGGTCGGCTCAGGGGTGCCCAGGAGCCTGGCCAGCCGGCCCTGGCCGGCCACCACGTAGCCGACGCCGATGCCGAGCGTGACGGCGGTGAACACCACGATCAGCCAGCTGAGCAGGGTGAAGACCAGGCCGAGCGGGCCGAACTGGTCGATGCTGCGGTTCAGCGAGCGGGGAACGTAGAGCTGCGACGCCCAGGCGAGCGCGGTCAGGCCGGCACTGGTCAGCACGGCCCCCGGGATCAACGGGAGCCAGGGGACCCGCCCGCCGAGCAGGAGGTGCTGCGTCCACAGCCAGAGCAGACCGGCCGTGATCATGTAGAGGACGACCCCGAGGGCCGCGCCCGCGCCGAATCCGTTCCGCACCTTTCCCTGGAGGACCAGGGCGGTGATCCACACCAGCAGCCAGGCGACCCATCGCCAGGCCGCCAACCGCCCGGAAAGGTGGGGCAGGTGCCAGGTCCGCTCGCACAGGCGCTGCAGGATGCGGCTGCAACTCGTGGCCGAGAGCACGGTCACCAGGATGCCGATGCCGCCGAAGGCATCCGTGGTCGCCTTCTGGCCGACAGGCTGGAGCGCCCGCTTGACGTCGTCGAGCGAGCTGCCGTGGAGGCCCAGGACGGTCCGCAGCGAGTCGGCGGCGCTGCTGCGCGCCTCCTGGGGCAGGAAGGCGGCCAGCACGAACAGCACCGGGATGGCCGTCAGGAACGCCTGCGCGGCGAGCCGGGTGGCGGTGTCCAGGACGTGGATGTGGATCAGCTGGGCCGCCAGCCGGCGCAGGAACGGCGCGTCGCGCAGGTCGGCCGTCCGCCCCCGCAGCCGGGCCGACCTGGCGCGGAACCGGTCAGCGCGGGTCGGCTCACCACGCTGGTGCGCCACTCCGCTCTCCCCTCGGTCGATGCCGGCGGCCGGGCCGCCGGGGTGCGGCCGGCGACCCGGCGCTGCGGACCGTCCACCGTTCCAGCCTGGGCGACGGGTCGTCGGGCGGCACCCCGGACGGACTGCCGTTCGGCGCAACGGGCGTCGCCGGCGCGCCCCGTCCCGGCGCTGGGGGTGTTCAGCTCCCCGGCCAGCGGAGCGCCTCCGGCTCGGGCAGCCGGCGGAGCTCCATCACGTGCAGCCCGAGCGCCTGGAACCGGCTCAGCAGGCCGTACAGGTGGGCCTCGTCCGTGACGGGGCCGAACAGCAGCGTCTGGTCCGGAACGAATACGCTCTCCAGCTCCGGAAAAGCCTCGCGGACGGTCCGTCCTGACATCGCCCCGGCGATGCGGAACTCGTAGCGCATGGGGGTCCTTCTCTCGCGTGCTGCGCGGGGCCTCGCCGGTCCCCCGTGGGTCCAGGCTGCGCCCCGGCTCGCCGGAGGGGGATCACTCGGCCGGGGTGATCCCCGGCCGCGGAGGCGCGTGCACCGTCCTCACCGGCCCCGGCCGGGTGCCGTCGGGGGCGCGGTGGAAGTCCGGTCGCGCGGCAGGAACAGCGCGGTGCAGAGGCCGATGAGGCCGCAGAGCGCGAGGACTGCCATGGCCGCCGCATAGCTGTTCCGGGTGAGTTCGGAGACCAGGATCGTTCCGGCGACTGCGGTGCCGATCGAGGAGCCGAGGTTGGAGACACTGCGGGAGAGACCGGAGATCTCGCCCTGACGGCTGTCGGGGAAGGCGGACTGCACGATGTTGACCGAGGGGGTGAGCATCAGGCCGACGCCCAGTCCGATCAGCAGCAGTCCGGGGGTGAACGCCCAGACGGAGTCGAAGGCGCGCACCAGCAGCAGGAGCACGACGATGCCGATGACGGTGAGGGCGAAGCCCGTGATGATCAGGGAGCGCTGGGACCGTCGCTCGGCCAGGCGTTCGGCGGCGAGCGAGGTCGCGAGCAGTCCGAGCGTCGCGGAGGTGAAGACCGCCCCGGTGGAGATGGCGCTGTAGCCGCGGACGACCTGGAGGTAGGCACCGACGGTGAACGACACGCCCATCAGCACGAGCCACTGGGCGTTCTGGGTGACCAGGCCCAGGTTCGAGGTGCGGTTGTGGAAGAGGCTGGAGGCCAGCAGGGGTTCGCGACCGGTGTCCTCCAGGTGGCGGACCCAGCGGAAGAAGCCGCCCAGCACCGCGGCACCGGCCAGCAGGAGGGCGATCATCAGCCAGGTGTTGTTGTCCGCGGCCAGGATGCCGGTGACCAGCAGGACCAGCCCGCCGGCGGACAGGGCGGCACCGACGGTGTCGAAGGACCGGGTGGGGTCGGCGGGGAGCGGGTCCTCCAGTTTGCGGGTGAGGAACACGATCACGGCCACGATCACGACCTGGAAGCCGAAGTTGGCACGCCAGTCGATCGCCGTGGTGAGCAGCCCGCCGAGCAGCGGACCGGCTGCCGCACCGATACCGCCGAGGGCCATGATGGCGCCGAAGGCGCGCGCCCGGGCCGCGGTACCGGTGAACAGCAGCGTGGTCAGGATGTAGACCGGGGGGATCAGCAGGGCCGTTCCCACGCCTTCCAGGATCGAGTTGCCGAGGATCAGGACGCCGAGTCCGGGCGCGGCGGCACTGAGCAGGGCGCCGACGCCATAGATGACGAGACCGGCCATCAGGCAGCGCTTGCGGCCCCAGCGGTCGGTCAGCTTGCCCCCGGGGATCATCAGCGCGGCCATCACCAACAGGAAGACGGTGATGACCACTTGGACGCCCTGGACGGTGGTGTCGAGGTCAGCGCTGATGTCGTTGATCATCACGTTCATGCTGGAGCCGGCGAAACTGCAGACGAACTGGGCCAGCGCCAGCGGGATCAGCACACTGCGCCCGGTCGCGGCGGGGGCGGTGATCGTGCCGGTCATGCCGGGTTTCCTTTCCTGGGGAGGTCACCCGGTGCCCGGGGCGGATCGGCCCGGGCACCGGGCACCACGCGTCCTCACACGTCCCGAGGGCCCTTTCGGCCCCCGGGTTGCGGCAGGATCAGGCAGCCCCGTGGCGGTCGAGTTCCTGGTCGAGAGCGAGGGCCGCATCGATGAGTGCGAGATGGGTGAAGGCCTGTGGGAAATTGCCCAGTTGCTCACCGGAGGGGCCGATCTCCTCGGCGAACAGGCCGACGTGGTTGGCGTAGGTGAGCATCTTGTCGAACGCGTAGCGGGCCTGGTCCACCCGGCCGGCCCTGGCCAGCGCCTCGACGTAGAGGAAGGAGCAGAGGTTGAAGGTGCCCTCGGAGCCGCTCAGCCCGTCGGGGGACGCGGCCGGGTCGTAGCGGTAGACCAGGCTGTCCTGGACGAGTTCCTGGTCCATCGCGTCCAGGGTGGAGAGCCAGTCGGGATCGGTGGGCGAGATGAAGCCGACCTTGGGCATGAGCAGCAGGGAGGCGTCCAGGACCTCGGTCGAGTAGTGCTGGGTGAAGGCCTCGCGTTTGGAACTCCATCCGCGCCGCACGATCTGGCGCAGGATGTCGTCGCGTTCCGCGCTCCAGCGCCCCAGGTCGGCGGGGCGGGCGAACTTCCGGGCGATGTGGACGGCGCGGTCGAAGGCCACCCAGCACATCAGGCGGCTGTAGGTGAAGTCCTGACGCCCGCCCCGGGTCTCCCAGATGCCCTCGTCCGGGCGGTCCCACTGATCGGTCAGCCAGTCCACGAGCCGGCGGAACGCGTCCCAGCCGCGCAGGGCCCCCATGTCGCTCTCGTCCGCGGCGAACGCGTAGGCGGCTTCGCCGTAGATGTCGAGCTGGAGCTGGTCGGCGGCGGCGTTCCCGGCGCGTACGGGGTAGGAACCGCGGTAGCCCTCCCACTGGGTGAGGGACTCCTCGGTCAGGCTCGGGTCGCCGTCGATGCGGTACATGATCTGGAGCCGTTCCGGCTCGGCCACGGAGGCCTCGATCCGGTCCCGGACCCACCGGCGGAAGGCCAGCGCCTCGTCGCGGAAGCCGAGGCTGGTCAGGGTGTGGACGGACAGCGAGGCATCCCGGATCCAGGTGTACCGGTAGTCCCAGTTCCGCTCACCGCCGATCTGCTCCGGCAACCCCATCGTCGCGGCGGCGATCAGCGCGCCGGTCGGTTGGTAGCTGAGCAGCTTCAGCGTGATCGCCGAGCGCTCCACCATGTTGCGCCAACGCCCCCGGTACGTGCAGGACTTGAGCCACCCGTACCAGAACTGCCGACAGGCGTCGAAAGCGGCCAGCGCGGCCGCGTCGCCCGGTGCGGCGGGCGGAGCGGCACCCGGGGACTGGGTGGTGAGGACCACGATGGCCATCTCCCCCGCGTCCAGCGTGAACCGCGCGGTGACGTCGGAACCGTCGGCGCGGAGCACGACCGGGTCGGTGGCCTGGACGTGGAGTTCCTGGCCGGGGCCCTGCAGCACCGCGCTGCGTTCGTCCGGCAGGGAGAGCCGGTGGGTGGCGCGGCCGTAGTCGAAGCGGGGCCGGCACTCCAGCACGAAGGACATCCGTCCGCGCACCACCCGGGCCGTGCGCAGGATCCGGTGCCGGTCGCTCGGTGACGGCGAGGTGTCCGGGAGCATGAAGTCGACGACCTCGGCCACGCCCTGCGGGGCGAGGAAGCGGGTCACCAGGATGGCCGTACCGGCCAGGTATAGCTGCTTCACCCCGGCTTCCGGCACCTCGTCCCGGTCGACAGCGAGCCGGCACCGGCCGCCGTTGGCGTGGTCCAGCAGGGAGGCGAAGAGACTGGGCGAGTCGAAGCGGGGGGTGCACCACCAGTCGAGGTCGCCCTCGGTGGACACCAGGGCGGCGGTCTGCAGGTCGCCGATGACCCCGTGCTCGGCGATCGGAGGATACGGAATCACGATGTGCTCCCCGGTGGACTAGGGAAACGGATGGGCGGGGGAACGGTCACGACGGTCACGGGCCTTCACGGTCACGGTACGAACGGCGCGCGGGAGGCGGATCACCCGGTCGGGGTGAGCGGGCGACGCCGGGCGGCGGGGCTCCGCGCGGGCCGTGGGCGGCGTTGCGGCGGGCGGCGACGGGGCCCGCTCACCTGCCGGAGGGGAGGCGGCGCGCCGGGGAACGGGTGATCATGGGCTGAGCGGGCTCAACGGTCGTCCCCGGACGGGGACGGGAGGAGGCGCATCGTGTCCACGCCCCGCAGCCGTCCCGCCGCGCGCGGGCCGGCCCCGGTGGGAACCGCCGACCGGACGGACTACGCCGGAGCGGTCTACGGTTCGATGCTGGCCGCCTCCGTGATCGCGGCCTCCGGAGTGCACGAAGCCCATCCGCGGCTGTCGCTCATCGTGCTGCTGGCGGTCACCGGGCTGGTCTTCTGGGTCGCCCACGTCTACGCGCGCCTGGCGGGAGAGCGCGAGGTCGCCCGCTGGGTCCGGTGGGACCGGGTGCGGGAGGTCGGCCGGGAGGAGTGGCCGCTCGTCGAGGCGTCCGCGCTCCCGGCCCTGGCGGTGTTGGTCAGCCCCTGGCTCGGGACGGGTGACAGCGCCTGGCTGGCCCTCGGCGTCGCCGTGGCGCAGCAGGTGGGCTGGGCGACCCTGGGTGCCCGTCGGGCCGGCGCCTCCACCGGCCAGGCGGCCGTGGAGGGCGTGGTGAACCTCCTTCTGGGCCTGTTCATCGTGGCGGCCAAGGTGGCGGTCGGGCACTGAGCCGGCCGACGGGCCCGGGGGGATCCGATCCGGATGCGGTGGTGCCCCGTCCCGACGCCGGACCGGGACGGGGCACCACCGCGCGGACGGCGGTCGGCGCCGGCGGTGTCAGCCGGCGAGGAGCCGCTGCTTCTGCGTGGCGAACTCCTCCTCGGTGAGGACTCCCTGGTCCTTCAGCTGCGCCAGCTGCTGCAGCTGGGCGATCCGGTCCTCCATGCTCGGTGCCGCGGGCGCGGCCGGGGCCGGTGCCGGGGGCGGGGGCGCCGCTGCGGCCTCCATGTCCTGCTGGGCCCAGCGGCCCGCCTGACGGCGGGAGACCCGGTTGGACACGGCGGTCGCCGTGCCGGCGACGACGGCGGTGCGCGCGATACCGCGCAGCAGTCCAGGCATGTCTCGTCTCTCCTTCTCTCCGCGGCTGTGCCGGGCGCGCCGTCAGCCGGCGGGGGACGGTCCGGGAACGGAGCCGTACGTGGGGTCCGCCGCGGCGCTGTCCTCCAGGTCGTCCAGCGATCGCAGCAGGTCCGGCAGGGGTATCCGGCCGCTGGCGACGACCCGGGCGCCGCCCCGGCGCAGGGCCGTGGCGAACGGCGCGGCCCAGGTGTTCTCGTAGATCAGTACCCCGGCCGAGTTCCCGGGCGCGAGGACGCCGGCGGCCTCCGCCAGGTCGTCGGCGCCGACCAGACCCGAGCCGACTCCCTCGAAGACGGCCAGGTCCAGTCGACCGTCACCGTCGAAGTCGGCCAGTTCCATCGCCGCGACGGTGCCGTCGGCGTCCTTGCGCACGAAAGCGAAGTCCAGGATGCGGATCACACCCCGGTCCACCAGGTCGATCAGCAGCGGCAGCCCTTCCCCGGTCATGCGGTTGCCGGGGAACTCGACCACCAGGTAGTCGACGGGCCCGGTCTCGACGAGGTCGTCATCGGCCATGGCGATGCTCCTTCCACGCGGTGTCGGTCGCCCGGCCCACCGGACCGGTCGCTGGTTCGACGGTTCGACGCTAGGGAACGCCGTCCCCCGGCGGATCACCTGCCCGGGGTGAGAACAGCCGGTTCCCTCGTCGGTGCCTCGGGCCGCGGGCAGCCGGGCGTCACCACGTCGCGCGGCTTCCTCCTCCGGGCGGACCACTCCGGCGTGCCACGTGGCCGCCCGGGCGGAGTGAATGGGGAGCAGCGGTGATCCGACCGCGTTCTTGCCGAACCCGGGAGGACCGTTGAACGGGCCAGTGGAACCCCCTCCGTCCGAGCCTCCCGCCGGAACGCCGGCCACCGGGGGACCTCCGTCGGCGCGGCGTCACCGCTCCCGGGCTGCGGGCATCGTCATGAGCACCGTCTCGGCCGTACTGATCACGCTGACCTGCATCCTGGTGCCGGTCTCGCTGCTCACCGTCTGGGTCCACGACATCGCCCTGGACACCGACCGGTACGTCTCCACGGTCGCGCCGCTGGCCACCGATCCCGCGATCCAGGACGCCGCGGTCAAGCGGATCACCCAGGGGGTGGACGTGAAGGTGGACGGCTCGGCGGCCGCCTCCGAGCTGGCCGGGTGGCTGGAGTCCCAGGGGCTGCCGCCCAGGGCCGCGACCGCCGTCAAGTCGCTCGGTCCCAAACTCGACGACGCGGTGAACCAGGTGGTGACCAAGGTCGCGACCGGGGTGGTGCAGAGCGACGCCTTCCCCACGGTCTGGACACAGGCGAACCGCTCCGCGCACGCGGCCGTGGTCCAGGCCCTCACCGGACAGGGCCGCGGCGCCGTCGGGATCGAGGACGGCACCGTCACCCTCGACCTCGGGACGGTCGTCGACCAGCTGAAGGAGCAACTGGTGGCCGCGGGCCTCACGCCGGCCGAGAAGATTCCGGACGTGAACAAGCAACTGGTGCTGTTCCAGTCCGACAAACTGGCGAAGATCCGCGGCGGCGCGCACGCCCTGGACGTGGTGGGCAACTGGATGCCGGTGATCACCGTGCTGATCGGCGCGGCCGGCGTGCTGCTGGCGCGGCGCCGGCGCCGGGCGCTGGTCACCACGGCCCTGGGCGCGGCCGGTGCCTGCCTCGTGGTGGCGATCGCCCTGGTGGTCGCCCGCCACTACTACCTCGACCACCTGCCGCGCGCCGTGCAGTCCCCGGCCGCCGCGGCGGCCGTCTTCGACACGCTGCTGCACTTCCTGCGGATCAGCCTGCGCACCGCGATCGTCCTGGGCGTGGTGGTGGCGCTCGGGGCCTACCTCTCCGGTGCGGGACGGCTGCCGCGTGCCGTCCGCGGTCGGGCCGACCGCGTCGCGGACTCCGCCGCCCGCTGGGGCGGCTCCCACGGCGTGACCACCGGCCGGGCCGGCACCTGGACCGACGCCCACCGCCGCGGTCTCGCCCTCGCGGTGGTCCTGGTCCTGGCCCTGGTGTTCGCCCTGTGGAACCACCCGACCGTGCTGACGGTGCTGCTGCTCGTCCTGGTCCTCCTCGTGGTGCTGGCCGTCCTCGCGCTGCTCGCCGCGTCCGGGCGGGCCGGTCCCGGGGACCGCCGCACCCCGGAGTGACGCCCCGCCCGGGGCGCGGGGCGGGGGGCCGTGCGCCCCAGGACAGGACGCAGGCCCGGCCCTACCGTGGACCTTAGGGCGACTGCCGAGTCCGGTGACTCCACCGCGTCGCCCGTGACCGGGGCCGTCGCCCGGGCCCCCACGGCTCGTCCGCACCGGATCGCAAGCCGGACGGGTGCACCGTCCCCGGAGTCCCTCCCCGGCCGCGCAGCGGTCGCCAACGAAGGAGTCAACGTCATGAGCAGCAGTGTCACCGGAGCCGGCCGCAGCGGCCATGAACCCGAACGGCGGCCCTTCGCGACCGGGTGGACCGTCTTCGCCGCGATCATGCTGATCGCCGGCGGCGTCATGGCGATCTTCCAGGGGATCGCCGCCATCCTCAAGGACGAGCTGATCGTCGTCACCCGCCACTACGTGTACTCGATGAACACCTCGGGGTGGGGATGGATCCACCTCATCCTCGGGATCGTCGTCGTCCTGGCGGGTGTGGCCCTGTTCAGCGGGGCCGCGTGGGCGCGGGTCGTCGGTGCCGCCATCGCCGGACTGAGCATGATCGCCAACTTCCTGTGGCTGCCCTACTACCCGTTCTGGGCCCTGGTGCTGATCGCGATCGACGCCTTCGTCATCTGGGCGCTGTGCGTCGGCACGACCAGGAAGGCGGACGTACCGGTCCAGGAGCCGCCGGTCCCGCCCACGGCCACCGCAGCCGGCGCCGGGGGGTCGGTCAGGTCGCCGTCCGACCGGTGACGCCCCGGACGGTCCGACGGGGGCCGGACCGTCCCGCGGACCCCTCGCCGAAGGCGGGCCCTACGGCGTGATCTCCCGTCACATGGCCCGAACGCTCGTGGACGGCAGGGGAGTTCGACCAGCTCCTGGTCGGGCATCCGCTGCTGTGTCGACTCCTGTCCCGCGACGAGGAGCGCCCCGCCGTGCCGGGTCACAACAGCATCGCCTCGAACCGGTACTCGGGTGCGGTCAGTGGCTGCTCCGCCCAGATGACCTTGCCACGTGCCGTGTACCTGGTTCCCCATCGTTCGGCCAGCTGGGCCACCAGGAACAGGCCCCGGCCACCCTCGTCCGTGGTGTCCGCGTAGCGCAGGTGGGGGGCGGTGCTGCTGGCGTCGGAGACCTCGCAGACCAGGCTGGTGTCGCGCAGCAGGCGGACGCGGACCGGCTCGGCGCCGTAGCGGAGGGCGTTGGTGATCAGTTCGCTGAGGATCAGCTCGGTGGTGAAGGTCAGTTCCTCCAGGCCCCAGGCGGTGAGCTGGTCGTCGCACGCCTTGCGGATGCGGGAGACGGCGGCGAAGTCGTCGGGTACGTCCCAGGTGGCCACCTGGTCGGGCGCGAGCAGGTGCGTGCGTGCGACGAGGAGGGCGATGTCGTCGCACGGACGCGGTGGGGCCAGCGCGTCGAACACGGCCCCGCAGATCTCCTCCGGGGAGGCTCCCGTGCGGATGTTCGCCAGGGAGCCGTGCAGCGCGGCGAGTCCGTTCTCCAGGTCGCGGTCGCGGCTGGTGACGAGTCCGTCGGTGTAGAGGACCAGGACGGCACCGGGTGCCAGCTGGAGTTCGGCGGTTTCGAAGGGCAGGCCGCCCACGCCGAGCGGCGGCCCGGCGGGCAGGTCGACGAACTCCACGCTGCCGTCGACGCGGACCAGTGAGGGCGGTGGGTGACCCGCCCGCGCCATGGTGCAGTGTCCGGAGACCGGGTCGTAGACCGCGTACAGGCAGGTGGCGCCCGTGACCGTCCGCACGCCCTCGTCCTCGGCCTCGGCCTCGATGTCGCCTTCTCCCGGCCTTCCCTCGTCCTGGTCGAGCCGGGCGACCAGTTCGTCGAGACGGGCGAGCAGCTCGTCCGGGGGCAGGTCGAGGGCGGCGAAGTTGAGGACGGCCGTGCGCAGCCGGCCCATGGTGGCGGCGGCGTGCAGGCCGTGACCGACGACGTCGCCGACGACCAGTGCCACACGGAAGCCGGGCAGCGGGATGACGTCGAACCAGTCCCCGCCGACCCTCTGCAGTGCCGGCCGGTAGCGGTAGGCCGCCTCCAGGGCGCTCTGCTCGGGCAGTCCCCGGGGCAGCAGGCTGCGTTGCAGCGCCTCGGCCATCCGGCGCTCGCGGGTGTAGCGGCGGGCGTTGTCGAAGCAGATCACCGCGCGGGCGATCAGCTCCTCGGCGAAGGCGACGTCCTCCGGCCCGAACGGCTCCGACTGCTCCGCGCGCCAGAAGCTGACCGTGCCCAGGGCCCGGCCGCGCGCCTTCAGCGGCGTGGAGATCAGCGAGTGGACCCCGTACGCCAGAATCCGGTCGGCGGTCTGCGGGTCGGGTGTCCGCCAGGCGTGTGCCTGACGCAGGTCGGCCACCAGCGTGGCACGCCCGCCCTCCATGGCGGTGGCCTCCGGTGTGCCGGGCAGCGGGCTGATCTGCGAGCCCACCGGGAGGAACGGCCGGTCCTCGCGGATGCCGCAGGCGGCCACCCGGCGGATCCGCGGGCCTCCCGCACCGCCCGTGCCGGGGAGCGGCTCGTCACCGCGCAGCACCGCCTCGGCCAGCTCGACGGTGGCGAAGTCCGCGAACCGGGGAACCGCCACCTCCGCCAGCTCCTGGGCGGTCCGCACGATGTCCAGGGTGGTACCGACCCGCAACCCGGCGTCGTAGAGCAACCGCAGCCGGCCCCGGGCCGCCTCGGCCTGCCCGGCCAGTGCCCGCAGCTCGGTGGTGTCCCGGATCGTCGCCACGCTGCCGGACCCGCCGCCGAACGGCGCCGTGGGGCGGTTGTTGACGGCGAGCAGCCGGTCCTCGGCCGGATGCACCTCGTCGGTGGCGGCCCGCCCGGACGCCAGCAGCTCGGCCAGCCCCGGATCGAGCCCGAGCTCGGTGACCGGCCGCCCCTCCACCTCGGGCGGCAGCTTCAGCAGCCGCCGGGCCTCGTCGTTCGTCAGCAGCACCCGTCTGTCCCCGCCGACGATCAGCACGCCCTCGCGCACCGCGTGCAGCACCGCGTCGTGGTGCTCGTACATCCGCGTCATCTCGGCCGGGCCGAGGCCGTGCGTCTGGCGGCGCAGCCGCCGCCGCACCAGCACCGCCCCGCCGGCTCCCACGGCCAGCGCGGCTGCCGCGCCGCCGAACAGGACCGGCAGCTGCCGGCCCACCGCGCTGCTCGCGTGCGCGACGGTGTAGCCGACCTGGACCAGGCCGGCGGCCGAGCCGTCCGGCCTGGTGACCGGCGCGCTGCTTTCCACGACCCGGCCGATGGGCACGGTGAAGCTGTAGGTGATCGGCCCCTGGAGGGCCTGCTGGTACGGGCCGATGAGGTGCTTCCCGATCAGCGCGGGCTGGGCGGTCTGCGCGTAGCGCGTCCCGTCGGGGCCGGCGATCACGACGTAGTCGAAGCCGCTCTTCTTCACGATGTCCAGAGCCAGCGGCTGCAGCACCGCGGTCGGGTCGGCGCTGCCCAGGGCGTCCACCACCGTGGGGACCTGCGCCAGGGTGACGGCCGCGGCGCGCGTGCGGTGCTCGGCATCATTCGAGGCGTAGTTGCGGGCCTGCAGGATGAGCGCCGTCAGCCCGGCACCGACCAGCAGCACCACGACGACCAGCAGCCACAGGAACACCTGCCCGGCGACACTGCGCACCCGCGGCCTCAAGCGGAGCCGCCCCCTGGCGTACCGGGACTCCCCCGGTCCGCCGGGTTCCGTGCCCCCGGCGGCGTGGCTGTCCACTCTGTGCATGCAGGCCGTCCCCGCATCTCCGGACCTCTCCTCCAGTGTGGGTCAGCTCGCCGTCGCGGCGGGCTCCAGGACTGCTTCGACATCGACCGTGACGTCGACCATGTCGCCTACGACGACACCGCCCCGGTCGACCACGTCGTTCCAACTCACGCCGAAGTCATGGCGGTTGATGCGCGACCTGGCGACGAATCCGGCCCGGCGCCGCGGGCCGAGATCCCGGTCGCCCTCCCACCAGGGGGTGTCCCACTGGCCCAGGTACGTCACATCGAACGTCACGGAGCGTGTCACTCCGCGGATGGTGAGTTCGCCCGTCACCTCGAAGTCGTTCGCGCTCACCTGCCGGACGCGGGACCCGGTGAAGGTCCACGTCGGGAAGCGCTCGACGTCGAAGAAGTCGGCGCTGCGCAGGTGGGTGTCGCGGTCGGGCTGCCCGGTGTACACCTGCGTCGCGTCGATCGTCGCCTCCACCTGGGCCTTCTCCGGGTCGTCCGGGTCGATCACCAGGAAGCCGTGCACGTTCTTGAACTGTCCGCGCACGTAGGTGACCATCATGTGTCTGGCGCTGAACTCCGCCGCTGTGTGACCTGGCTCGAAGAACCATCTCGCCGTAGCCATGGCAGCTCCTCGGCATGTTTGCCCCTCCGAACACGATAGGACGGCACTGAACCGTAGGCGCGCCCGGTGCCGACAGGCTGCGCTGGTCACCTTCCGTGATGGGCTCACCGGGGGGCTCGTCGAGGGGCGTGTGACGCGGGAGAGGTCCCGACGGGCGTTCCAGCCGGGCCTCGATCAGGTGGCGCAGATGGGCGAGCCCCGTCGTGGACGGACTTCGCCCCGCGGTGTTCGAGCAGTGGCGGCTGCCCGGGAGGACCCAGCGCGGGTGGGTGCTCGGCCTTCATGAGTTGACGCCAAGGGGCGCCTGTTCAACCTCTTGACGCTTTGACAGGTACAGGAGTTGAATGCGGCTCAGCTCAGCTCAGCACACCACGATGGGACGACCCCAGGGCTCGTCCGGCGGAACACGCCGGCCGGTGCCCCCGCTTCGCCCCGCTCCGCGGAACCCGCCCCCCCACCCCACCTCGCGGGCCGGGTCCGCGCCCCTTCCGTTGGGAGCAGCAGATGACCCGTGTCCCCGCGCGCCGCCGCACCGGCCGGCGCTCTCGCCAACTCACCCGGCCCGGCCGCCGACTCGCGGTCCTGGCCACCCTCGGCATGCTCGTCGCGCTGATCGGCCAGGCGCCCGCCCTCGGCGCCGCCCCCACCGCGGTGACGGCGGCGGCCCCGGTGGCCGCCGCCGGGCCGCCGCCGGGGTGGACGACCGTGTTCAGCGACGACTTCTCGGGCCCGGCCGGCGCACGGCCGTCCGGGGCGAACTGGACGTACGACACCGGCCCGGGTTCGAACTTCGGGACCGGCGAGATCGAGACCATGACCGACTCGACCGCCAACGTCCACCTCGACGGCAACGGCAACCTGGCCATCACCGCCCTCGGCAGCGGCGGCTCCTGGACCTCGGGCCGGATCCGGACGCCGAGCGCGGTCGCCGGGGCGCCGGCCGGCGGCAAGCTGGAGGTCACGGCCTCGATCATGCAGCCCGCCCCCGCCGGCGGGCTGGGCTACTGGCCCGCGTTCTGGATGCTGGGCCCGGGGCAGTGGCCCGAGAACGGCGAGATCGACATCATGGAGGACGTCAACGCCCGCTCGCAGGTGGCCGGCACCATCCACTGCGGCACCTCCCCCGGCGGTGTGTGCAACGAGGGCAACGGGATCGGCAGCGGCCTGCGCGCCTGCCCGGGCTGCCAGAGCGGCTACCACGACTACGCGATGATCCTGGACCGCACCAACACGTCCGCCGAGTCGATCACCTGGTACCTCGACGGCACCGCGTACTTCACCGTGTCGGAGAGCCAGATCGGCACCGCCGTCTGGCAGCAGGCCTTCGACCACCCGCTGTCCATCATCTTCGACCTGGCCATCGGCGGCGGCTTCCCCAACGGCGTCTGCGGGTGCACCACCCCGACGTCCGCCACCACCTCCGGGGCCACGATGAGCGTCGCGTCCGTCGCGGCGTACACCACCACCACCGGCGGCAGCGGCGGCGGCGGCGGTTCGGCGATCACCGGCTACGGCGGCCTCTGCCTGGACGACCGCGCCGCCTCCACCGCCGACTACAACCCGGTGCAGATCTACACCTGCAACGGCACGCCCGCCCAGCAGTGGACGGTCGTCCAGGCCGGCAGCACGCTGCACGTGCTGGGCAAGTGCCTGGACGTGTACGCGGCCGGCACCGCGAACGGCACGGCGGTGGACCTCTACACCTGCAACAACACCGGCTCCCAGGTCTGGATCCCGCGCTCCGACGGTTCGCTGTACAACCCGCAGTCCGGCAAGTGCCTGGACGACCCAGGGTGGTCCACCACCGCGGGCACCCAGGTGCAGATCTGGGACTGCACCGGCGCCGCCAACCAGCGGTGGGTGCTGCCCGCCTGAGACGGCGCCGCGGCGGCCGGAGGCTCCCGCGGGGCGGGACGGCGGTGGGGTGCGAACCCGCCGCCGTGCCCGCTCCGCGGGGGCCTTCAGCACGACGGCGAGCGCCGAAGGGCCGCGAGGAGAGCCTGCGGGACGGCTCGCTCGTGAACGAAGGGAGGAGGCGGATCCCCACCCACTGTTCGGGCGGCGGCGGGGTGCCCGGTCCGTCCGGCCGTCCTCCGTACGGGTGAGTGAGGCTCGTCACTGGTTCGCGCCATCGGTTCGCAGACTGGGTAGGAGTACGTTCCTTCGACCAACGGCCGGGGTTCCGCCCCGGCCGCGCATCCCCCGGTCAGCAGTGCTTCCGACGAGAGAGACACCAGACATGTCTGCACTTGTCCCGTCCCAGCCCCCACCCCAGTCCGTCGGCGTGGTCGCCGAGTCGTCCGGCGGGGAGACCCGCGTCGCGGCGACACCGGCGACCGTGCGGCAGTTGATCGGTCTCGGCTACGACGTCGTCGTCGAGCCGGAGGCCGGTGCCGCCTCCGGCTTCACCGACGACGCCTACACCGAGGCCGGCGCGCGCATCGGCGACGCCTGGGCGGCGGAGGTGGTCCTGAAGATCAACGCCCCGACGGACGACGAGATCGCCCGGCTGCGCGAGGGCACCACCCTGGCGGGCCTGATCGCGCCCGCCCAGCACCCCGAGCTGCTCAAGGCGCTCTCCGCCCGCGGCGTCACCGCACTGGCGCTGGACGCCGTCCCGCGGATCTCCCGGGCGCAGTCGATGGACGTGCTCAGCTCGATGGCCAACATCGCCGGGTACCGGGCGGTGATCGAGGCGGCCCACGTGTTCGGGCGCTTCTTCACCGGCCAGGTCACCGCCGCGGGCAAGGTCCCGCCGGCGAAGGTCCTGGTGGCGGGCGCCGGCGTGGCCGGCCTGGCCGCCATCGGCGCCGCCTCCAGCCTGGGCGCGATCGTCCGGGCGACCGATCCGCGGCCCGAGGTGGCCGACCAGGTCCGGTCGTTGGGAGGCGAGTACCTGGCCGTGGAGGTCGCCCAGGAGGCGAGCACCGACGGGTACGCCAAGGCGACCTCCGCCGAGTACGACCGCGCCGCCGCGGCGCTGTACCACGAGCAGGCGAAGGACGTGGACATCATCGTCACGACCGCGCTGATCCCCGGGCGCCCGGCCCCGCGGCTGGTCACGGCCGGGGACGTGGCGGCGATGCGGCCCGGCAGCGTCATCGTCGACATGGCCGCCGCGCAGGGCGGCAACGTCGAGGGCACCGTGGCGGGCCGGACGGTGGTCACCGACAACGGCGTCACCATCATCGGGTACACCGACCTGGCGGCCCGGCTGCCCGCCCAGGCCTCGCAGTTGTTCGGCACCAACCTGGTCAACCTGTTGAAGCTGCTGACGCCCGGGCGGGACGGCCGGTTGGCCCTCGACTTCGAGGACGTGATCCAGCGGGCCGTGACGGTCGTCCGCGACGGCGAGATCACCTGGCCGCCGCCGCCCGTGGCGGTGTCGGCCGCTCCGGCCGCGCAGCCCGCCGCGCCGGCGTCCGCGGCCGTGGAGCCGGGACGGCCCCGCCTCGGCCCCGCGGCGCGCTTCGGCCTGATCGGTGCGGGGATGCTCGCGGCCTTCCTGCTGACCGCCTTCGCTCCGGCCCAACTCGCCCAGAACCTCACGGTGTTCGCACTCGCCGTGGTCATCGGCTACTACGTCATCGGCAAGGTGCACCACGCCCTGCACACCCCGCTGATGTCGGTGACCAACGCGATCTCCGGGATCGTGGTGATCGGGGCCCTGCTGCAGATCGGCCACGAGAACCGCGTCGTCACCGGGCTGTCCTTCGTCGCCGTGCTGTTGACCAGTGTGAACATCTTCGGCGGCTTCGCCGTCACCCGCCGCATGCTGTCGATGTTCTCGACCTCCCCCGAAAGGCGTTGAGCCCGATGACTTCCACCACGGCCTCGCACGCCGCGGACCTGGTCGCCGCGCTGCTGTTCATCCTCAGCCTCGCCGGGCTCTCCCAGCACCGGACCTCGCGGGCCGGCGTCGTCTACGGCATCGCCGGCATGGCCCTCGCGCTGGTCGCCACCGTCGTGGTGGCGGCGCAGAGCATCGCCGCCGGCGCGGTCGCGCTGATCGTGCTCGCGATGGTGCTCGGCGGTGCGGCCGGGCTGTGGCGGGCGCGGCGGGTCGAGATGACGCAGATGCCCGAGCTGATCGCCGTCCTGCACAGCTTCGTCGGCCTCGCCGCCGTCCTGGTCGGCTGGAACAGCTACCTGGAGGTCGAGTCCCACGGGTCCGGCCAGACCCGGATCGCCGGTGAGCTGCTCGGCATCCACCACGCCGAGGTGTTCATCGGCGTCTTCATCGGCGCGGTCACCTTCACCGGCTCCGTCGTGGCCTTCCTGAAGCTGTCCGCCCGGATCGCCTCGCGTCCGCTGACGCTGCCCGGGAAGAACGCCCTCAACCTGGGCGCGCTGGCCGCCTTCGCGGCCCTGACGGTCTGGTTCACCGCCAGCCCGGGCCCGGTCCTGATGGTCGCGGTCACGGTGCTGGCGCTCGCCCTGGGCTGGCACCTGGTCGCCTCGATCGGCGGCGGCGACATGCCCGTGGTGGTCTCCATGCTGAACAGCTACTCGGGCTGGGCCGCGGCCGCCTCCGGGTTCCTGCTCGACAACAACCTGCTCATCGTCACCGGGGCGCTGGTCGGCTCCTCCGGCGCCTACCTCTCGTACATCATGTGCAAGGCCATGAACCGCTCCTTCCTGTCCGTGATCGCCGGTGGTTTCGGCATCGAGGCCCCGAGCGGCGGGGGCGAGGAGCAGGGCGAGCACCGCGAGGTGCACGCCGAGGAGGTCGCCGGGCTGCTCGACCGGGCCCGGTCCGTGGTGATCACCCCCGGCTACGGCATGGCCGTGGCCCAGGCCCAGCACCCGGTGGCCGAGCTGACGCGGCGGCTGCGCGAGCGCGGGGTCGAGGTCCGCTTCGGGGTGCACCCCGTCGCTGGGCGCCTGCCCGGGCACATGAACGTGCTGCTGGCCGAGGCGAAGGTGCCCTACGACATCGTCCTGGAGATGGACGAGATCAACGACGACTTCGCCGCGACCTCGGTCGTCCTCGTCATAGGCGCCAACGACACCGTCAACCCGGCCGCCACCGAGGACCCGAGCAGCCCGATCGCCGGGATGCCGGTGCTGCGGGTGTGGGAGGCCGAGCAGGTGGTCGTCTTCAAGCGCTCGATGGCCTCCGGCTACGCGGGGGTGCAGAACCCGCTGTTCTTCCGGGAGAACACCGGCATGCTCTTCGGCGACGCCAAGCAGAGCGTCGAGGCGATCCTGCGGGCCCTGCCCGGCCGGGACCCCGAGGGCGCGGTTCCGGCCGCCGGGCACGCGGCGGCGGCACGGTAGCACCGCCCGCGCTCCCGGCCGCCCGGGCTGTCGGACCGGTGCGGAGGGGCGTCACCCTCCGCCGGTCCGACAGCCCGGGCCGTCCTCGCCCCCGACCGGCCCGGCCCTCGACGCCCACGGCAAGCAACTCGCCGCCCTCCAGCACCACTTCGGGCCCCTGACGCTGCCGCAGGCGCCGCTCCAGTAGCCGGGTGCCGTTGGAGCGATCCCCGCGCCGGCGGGGTCACCACCGTGCCAGGTGTCGCAGAGCCGACTGGGCCGCGTGGAAGCCGGCCATGCCGTGGACTCCGGCGCCCGGTGGGGTGGCGGCGGAGCACAGGTAGACGCCCGGGACTCCGGTGGCGTAGGGGTCGCGGGTGGGGCCGGGGCGCAGGAGGAGTTGGCGGGCGGTGTTGGCGCCGCCGGTGATGTCGCCGCCGACGTGGTTGGGGTTGTCCGAGTGCAGCTGGGCCGCGGTGCGGACGTGCCGGGCGCGAATCCGCGGCCGGAAGCCGGGGGCGAACCGCTCGATCTGGTCCAGGACGGTTTCGGTCGCATCCCCCCGGTAGCCGTGCGGGACGTGGGCATAGGCGTAGACGGGGTGGAGGTCCCCGGCCGAGCGGGACGGGTCGGCCAGGTACTGCTGGCCGACCAGTACGAAGGGGCGGTGGGGCATCCGGCCGCGGGAGGTCGCCTCCTCGGCGGCGACGACCTCCTCGAAGGTGCCGCCGAGGTGGACGGTACCCGCCGTCCGGCAGTGCTCGTTGGTCCACGGGATGCCGCCCTCGACCGCCAGGTCCACCTTGAAGGCCGCGGGCCCGTACCGGTAGCGGCGGTAGGCCCGGGCGGTCCGGGGCGGGAGGCGGTCGCCGAGGATCCGGGCGGCGGCGTGCGGGCCGGTGTCCAGCAGGACGAGGTCGGGCCGGTCGAGCTGGCCGAGGTCGAGGACCTCCACCCCGGTCTCCACGGTGCCGCCGAGGCGCTCCAGCAGCCGTGCCATCGCGGTGGTGACCGCCTGCGAGCCGCCCTCCGCCACCGGCCACCCGTGGGCGTGGCCGACGGCGATCAGCATCAGGCCGATGGCGCTGCCGAACGGCCCGCCGAGCGAGCCGAACGCGTGGGCCGCCGCCCCGCCGAACAGCGCCCTGGCCTGCTCGCCGCTCCACTGCCGCGCGGTCCACGGGGCGGGCAGCACGGCCTGGGCGCCGAACTCGGCCAGGGCGAGCGGCGCGCCGGGCACGTGCAGGAGGGGGCCGAGGACGTCGTCCGCGAGCCGGTCGAAGTTGCTCGCCAGCCGTCCGAACACCCGCCGCCACGTCCGGCCGTCCGCCGGCGGCAGCTGCGCGGCCGTCCGGTCGACGTCGCGCCACAGCACCCCGGCGGCGCCCGAGTCCAGGGGGTGGGCCAGCTCCGCCCCGGCCCAGAGCCAGCGCAGCCCGTACTCCTCCAGGCCCAGGGAGCGCAGGAACGGCGAGGCGACGCCGGTGGGGTGGAAGGCGGAGCAGTCGTCGTGGATCAGCCCGGGCAGCGTCCGCTCGCCGGACCGGGTGCCGCCGCCGATGGTCTCCCGCGCCTCCAGCACCCTGACCCGCACGCCCTCCTGGGCGAGGCGGATCGCGGCGGCGAGCCCGTTCGGCCCGCTGCCCACCACTACGGCCGTCGTCATGCTGCCGGTCCCGCCTCTCTCTCCGGGGTCACCGGGCGGCGGAGAGGGCCGGCCGCCCGGGGTAGGCCAGCTTAGGGAGCGAAGGCCCCGGATCCGCGCACCGAGGCGCCGCGTCCGGGCAGCGGTTGCCCGGTCAGGGGCGGCCCAGGGAGCGGTAGGTCCAGCCGGCCGCGCGCCAGGCCGCCGGGTCCAGCACGTTGCGGCCGTCGACGACGGCGCGGACGGCGACCTGCTCCCCCAGGGCCACCGGGTCGAGTTCCACGAACTCGCGCCACTCGGTGAGCAGGAGGAGCACCTGGGCGCCGCGCACCGCCTCCGCGGTGGAGGCCGCGTGGCCGAGGTCGGGGCAGGCCTTGCGGGCGTTGTCCAGGGCGGCGGGGTCGTACACCGAGACCCGCCCGCCCTCGCGGGCGATCGCCGTGGCGACGTCGAGCGCGGGCGAGTCGCGGATGTCGTCCGAGTCGGGCTTGAAGGCGGCGCCGAGCACGGCGACGTTCCGGCCGGTGAAGGAGCCGCCGGCCAGTACGCGGGCGTGGTCCACGGCCCGGGTGCGACGGCGCAGGTTGATCGCGTCCACCTGCCGCAGGAACTCCAGGGACTCGCCCGCGCCCAACTCCTCGGCGCGGGCGACGAAGGCCCGGATGTCCTTGGGCAGGCAGCCGCCGCCGAAGCCCAGCCCGGCGGCGAGGAAGCGCCGGCCGATCCGCTCGTCGTACCCCAGCGCGTCGGCCAGCCGCACCACGTCGGCGCCGGCCGCCTCGCAGACCTCGGCGATCGCGTTGATGTACGAGATCTTGGTCGCCAGGAAGGCGTTCGCGGCGACCTTCACCAGCTCGGCGGTGGCGTAGTCGGTGACCACGGTCGGGATGTCGCCCAGCGGTTCGTACAGCGCGCGCAGCAGTCCCTCAGCCCGGCCGGGGCGCACCCCGAGCACGATCCGGTCGGGCGCCAGGGTGTCCCGCACGGCGTGGCCCTCGCGCAGGAACTCGGGGTTCCAGGCGAGTTCGGCGGCCTGACCGGCCGGGGCCAGGGCGGCGAGCCGGGCGGCCAGCCGCTCGGCGGTGCCGACCGGGACGGTGGACTTGCCGACGACGACGCAGGGCCGGTCGAGGTGCGGGGCCAGGGCCTCCACGGCGGCGTCGAGTTGGGAGAGGTCGGCGGCCCCGGAATCCCTGCGCTGGGGGGTACCCAGGCAGAGGAAGTGCAGGTCGGCGAAGTCGGCGGCCTCCTTGGGGTCGGTTCCGAAGCGCAGCCGGCCGGCAGCCAGGTTGCTGCGCAGCAGCTCGTCCAACCCGGCCTCGTGGATGGGCAGTTCGCCCTGGTTGAGGCGGCGGACCCGGTCCTCGTCGATGTCCAGGGCGAGGACCCGGTGGCCGAGTTCGGCCATGCAGGCGGCGTGGGTGATGCCGAGGTAGCCGCTGCCGATCACCGTCAGGCGGTGGCGCATGGACGGTCTCCTGTCGTGGGGTGGGCGCGTGGGCGTTGCCGGGGGGCGTGGGGGCGGAGCGGGCAGGGGTTCCGGTGGCTCGGGTTCAGTCGGCCGTCCGCGGGAGCCGGCGGACGGGCCGGACGGCGAGCAGCGCCAGGGCGCAGCCCAGGCCGACCACGGCCCCGAGGAACAGCAGCCGGTGCACGCCGACGAGGTCGCTGACCGGCCCGGCGACCGCCTGGCCGGTCGGCGAACACCCCGCCGAAGACCACGAACAGGGCGAGGCGTCGCGAGCTGCCGAAGGAGCCGATGTGACCACCCGGGAGAGCGTCTCGGAGCACGGCCTGACCGTGCGCGCCCAGCACCGGCGCAACCCGTACGGCCACCTCTTCGACGACGCGGACTTCGCCGGGCTGCTGCTCGGCCTCGGGCTGCGCCGGGCCGCCAGCATCTGGCGCAACCACACCGCGCCCGCCGCCACCGCGCCGCGCGACCCGTACCCCCGGGCGAGCATGGGCTTCGTGCTGCTGGACCCGACGGCCGGGCCCTGGGTGCCCGAGGAGCGGGCGGTGATGGCGGCGGTCACCGTCGGCGAGGACGCCCGGCGCTTCCTGCCCCGGGCGGCGGCCAAGGCCGCGGGCCACCGCCGGCTGGGGCGCAACTACGGCGAGGCGGTCCTGACCGACCCCCACCTGTGCGGCAGCGGCGGGTTCCGCTACGGGCACTCGGCGGCGATCCGCGGCCAGATCGTGGGGGCCAGCTCCCAGTCCACCGACCAGGACCTCTTCGAGGCCGGACGGCTGGCCGCCGAGCTGGTCGACGCGATCGCCGCCGCCCAGCTGGCCTGGGAGGAGCGCACCGGCCCCCGCGACTGGTACTCCGCCGAGGACGCGCCCCACCCCGTCTACCGGGAGATGGTCGCCTTCGCCCTGGACCGGGAACAGTGAGGGTCCGGCCGCGGTCAGAAGGCGTCGTCGGGGATCTCCACGGCGGTGCGGTCCAGGCTCTCCAGCAGGTCGAACTGGGCCGCGGTCCTGGGGAGTTCGTGGCGGAAGAAGAAGCGGCAGGCGTGCCGCTTGCCCTCGTAGAAGGATCCGCTGCCGCCTTCGGCGGCGAGGAGCTGTTCCAGCCACAGCCAGGCGACCACGGTGTGGCCGACCGCTTCGAGGTAGACGCTGGCGTTGGCCAGCGCCGTCTCGGGGTCGCCCGTCGCCCAGAGGCGCCCGGTGACCGAGACCGCTCGCCGGACGGCCTCGTCGAGCCGCGCCGCGTACTCGGCGGCCTCACCGCCGGCGGCCCCGGCGCGGGCGACGGTCGCCGAGACGGTCTCGACGAGCAGTCGCAGGCCCGCGCCGCCGTCCATGACCACCTTGCGGCCGAGCAGGTCCAGGCCGTGGATGCCGTGGGTGCCCTCGTGGATCGGGTTGAGCCGGTTGTCGCGGTAGAACTGCTCGACGTTGTACTCGCGGGTGTAGCCGTAGCCGCCGTGCACCTGGATGGCGAGGCTGTTGGCCTCCAGGCACCACTGGGACGGCCAGCTCTTGGCGATCGGGGTGAGGACGTCCAGCAGCAGCTTGGCGCGGGAGCGGTCCTCGGGCGAGGCGCCGGTGCGCTCCTCGTCGAGGAGCCGGCCGCAGTACAGCACCAGGGCCAACGCCCCTTCGGCGTACGACTTCTGGGCCAGCAGCATGCGGCGGACGTCGGCGTGGGCGATGATCGGCACCTGCGGTCCGCCCGCCGGCTTCGCGGCGACCGGGCGGCCCTGGGGGCGGCTGCGCGCGTAGTCCAGGGCGTGCAGGTAACCGGTGTAGCCGAGCGCGGTGGCGCCGAGGCCGACGCCGATCCGGGCCTCGTTCATCATGTGGAACATGTACGCCAGGCCGCGGTGCGGTTCGCCGACCAGGTGCCCGACCGCGCCGGGCTCGCCGCCCGGCCGGTGCACGCCCTCGCCGAAGTTGAGCAGGGTGTTGGTGGTGCCCCGGAAGCCCATCTTGTGGTTGAGCCCGGCCAGTACGACGTCGTTGCGCTCGCCGAGTGAGCCGTCGGCGCCGACCAGCACCTTGGGTACGATGAAGAGCGACAGTCCCTTCACCCCGGGCGGTCCGCCGGGGATCCGGGCCAGCACCAGGTGGACGATGTTCTCGGACAGCTCGTGCTCGCCGCCGGAGATCCACATCTTGTTGCCGAACAGCCGGTAGCTGCCGTCCTCCCGCGGTTCGGCCCGGGTGCGGACGTCGGCGAGCGAGGAGCCGGCCTGCGGCTCGGACAGGCACATGGTGCCGAAGAACCGGCCCTCCACCATCGGCCGGACGTAGGTGTCGATCTGCTGCGGACTGCCGTGCGCCAGCAGCAGGTTGGCGTTGCCCGCGGTCAGGAACGGGTACGCCGCGGTGCCCGGGTTGGCGGCCTGGAACCAGGCGAAGCAGGCGTTGGCCACGACGGTGGGCAGCTGGGCGCCGCCGACCTCCTCGTCCATGGCGCTGCCGAGCAGGCCCGTCCCGGCGAAGACGGTGAGCGCCTCGCCGACCTCCGGGATGATGTGGACCCGCTCGCCGTCGAAGCGCGGCTCCTCGGCGTCGTTCCGCTTGTTGTGCGGCGCGAAGTGCCGGGTGGCGACCTGCTCGCTGAGGTCCAGGGCCGCGTCGAAGGTCTCCCGCGAGTGGTCGGCGTACCGCGGCCGCCCGGTGAGGGACGGGACGTCCAGCCATTCGTACAGCAGGAAGTCGAGGTCACGGCGGGAGAGCAGCAGCGAGGTCAGCGAGGTCATGGAACGGATCCTGCCCTTCGAGTCACGGGAGCGAACCACGGCCCCGGCGGCCGAGTTCGCGGATCGGCGGACACCGGCCGCGCCGGAGACGGCCGACTAGGCGGTCGGCGCACCCGCGCCGGACGGACCGCCGGGCACCGTGACGTCCCCCTCGGGGGTGGCTCGGCCGGGCCCGGGCGGGCTGTGGTCAGCCGAGTGCGGGTCCGGTGGCGGCGGGCCGACCGGGGGTGGCCTCCGCCAGGCCGCGGGGGCGGATGTCGGTCCAGGAGGTCTCGATGTGGTCGACGCAGTCCTGCCGTCCGGCCGGGCCGAAGGTGGGGTGCCAGCCGGCGGGGGCCGGGGCGAAGGCGGGCCACAGGGAGTGCTGGCCCTCGTCGTTGACCAGGACCAGGTAGTCGGCGTCCGGGTCGTCGAAGGGGTTCGTCATCGGTTCGGTCCTCTCTCGGTTGGGTGGGGCGGGGGCGGGCGGTCAGCGGCCGCGCAGCTCCAGGGTGCAGCACTTGACGCTGCCGCCCGCCTTGAGCAGCTCGGTGAGGTCCACGCCGATCGGCTCGAAGCCGCGCCGGCGCAGTTCGCCGATCAGGTGGGTGGCCGATTCGGGCAGCAGCACGTGCCGGCCGTCGGAGAGCGCGTTGAGGCCGAAGACCGCGGCGTCCTCGTCGGTGGCCAGGACGGCGTCCGGGAAGAGTTCGCGCAGCACCGCGCGGCTCCCGGGGGTGAAGGCCCCCGGGTAGTACATGACCTCGTCGTCGGAGAGGACGGCGAGGGCGGTGTCCAGGTGGTAGAACTCCGGGTTCACCAGGGTCAGGCCGGTCACCGGGACGCCGAAGAACTCCTGGGCCTCCGCGTGCGACCTCGGGTCGGTGCGGAAGCCGGTGCCGGCCAGCAGCCGGCGGCCGACCAGCAGGTAGTCGCCCTCGCCCTCGTTGATGTGCTCGGGCCACAGGAGCTCGGAGTAGCCCTGGTCGCGGAACCAGGAGAGGTAGGCCGGGCCCTCGGCGGTGCGCTCGGCGTGGCGGAAGCGCGCTCCCAGGACCTTCCCGTCGATCACGGTGGCGCCGTTGGCCGCGAAGACCATGTCGGGCAGGCCGGGCAGCGGGTCGATCTCCTCGACGGTGTGGCCGAGTTCCCGGTAGAGGTCACGCAGCCGGGTCCACTGGGCGAGCGCGCGCTCGCCGTCGACCGGTTTCTCCGGATGCATCCAGGGATTGATGGAGTAGCTGACGCCGAAGTGGCTGGGCCGGCACATCAGGAAGCGGCGCGGGCTCGCGGTGCGGACCGGCGGCCGCTCGCCGGTGCCCGGTCGGGTGGTGTCCGTCATGGACGTGGTTCTCCTTGGTCTGCGCGGTGCCCGGGGAAGGCCGGGTCCCGTTGTCGGTCGGGGGCGTGGCGCGCTGCCGCGCGCTCCCCCGGTTCAGTCGATGAGTCGCCGGCGCATCCCGCGGACGGCCAGGTACCACGCGAGGGCGGCGAATCCGGCCAGCACGGCTCCGTGCAGCGCGTCCGCCGCGCCCAGCGTCCCGAAGGCGGCGTGCCGGACCATCTGGGTGCAGTGGTAGATCGGGTTGACGGCGGCGACGGCGTGGACCCAGCCGGGCAGGCCGTCCAGCGGGAAGAACACGCCTGCGGCCATCACCAGCGGGGTCAGGACGCCGGAGACCACGAGCCGCAGCCAGTCGATGGCCGGCACCAGGCAGGACACCCACATGCCGAGCAGGGCGAAGGCGAAGCCGGAGACCAGCGCCACCAGCGGCACCAGCAGCAGTTCCGGCGTCGGCGGGAGGCCGATGGCGAGGGTGACCAGCAGGGGCGCGGTGCCGTACACGGAGGACTTGACGGCGATCCAGGAGCCCTCGGCGGTGACCAGTTCCCAGACGTCGACGGGCTGGCAGAGGACGGCGTCGTAGATCTTCTGGTACTTGCGGCGGTTGAAGCTCTCGAACATCCCGGCGAAGGCCGAGGCGAAGAGCACCGAGGTGACCACCATGCCGACGCCGACGAACTGCGGGTAGGGGTGGCCCTGTACGGAGTCGATCAGCCGGCTGAAGCCCAGGCCGAAGCCGGTCATGTAGACCAGCGGTTCGATCAGCGAGCCGAAGGTGATGGCGGGCCAGTAGCGCCGGAAGAGCAGCAGCTCACGCAGCCAGACCGCGCGCACGGTCGGCCACAGGGCCGGCGGGCGGCCGGGTTCGGCGGTAGGGCCGGCCTGTTCCCGGGTGCGGGGCGTGGGCGTCGCCGTGGTCATCGGATGTCCTCTCTCTGGGGGCCGGCGGGCCAAGACGCGCCCTGGCCCCTGCCGGTGTCCGGCGCGCGGCCTCGGGCCGGCCGCTCCCCCACGGGGGCGGCCGGCTCGCGGGGCGCGACGGCGCGGGCGGTTTCGGCCGGAACTCAGCCGAACAGTTCTCCGGTCAGGGCGACGAAGACGTCCTCCAGGGAGGTCGGGCGCAGCACGTCCGGAGACCCGAGGCGCTCGTGCATCTGCGCGGGGATGGTCTCGGCCCGCAGCACGGAGACGGCCGGCCCGGTGCGGCGGCTGGGCAGCCCGGCCCGGGCGGCTTCGGCCTCGACCAGTTCGCGCCGGGCCGCGTCGCCCCGGTACTCGGCGGCCTGGGCGCCCGCGTGCGCGCGCAGCAGGTCCGCGGGGGTGCCCCGGGCGATCATCCGGCCGCCGAACACCACGGCCACCTCGTCGGCGAGCCGCTCGGCCTCCTCGATGTAGTGGGTCGACATCACCACGGTGGTGCCGCTCTCGCGCATCCCGTCGATGACGTCCCACAGGTCTTGGCGGATCTGCGGGTCGAGACCGACGGTGGGCTCGTCCATGAGCAGCAGCCGCGGGTTGTTGACGATGCCCCGGGCGAGCAGGACCCGGCGGCGCATGCCGCCGGAGAGCGCGTCGGCCCGGGTGTCGGCGCGGTCGGTGAGGCGGACCGCGGCCAGGGCGCGGTCGACGGCGTCACGATACCCGGCGCGCGGCAGGGCGGTGAAGCGGACGAAGACGTCCAGGTTCTGTCGGACCGTCAGTTCGGGGTCGATGTTGTCGTGCTGCGGGACGACGCCGACCAGGGAGCGGGCCCGGCGGGAGTCGTCCGGCATCCGGTGCCCGAAGACCTCCACGGTGCCCGAATCCGCCCGGGTCTGTCCGGTGAGCATCCGCATGGTGGTGGACTTGCCGGCGCCGTTGGGTCCGAGCAGGCCCAGGAACATGCCGGCGGGCACCTCCAGGTCCAGGCCGCCCACCGCCGTGGTGGTGCCGAAGGTCTTGACCACGCCGCTGATTCGGACGGCAGGGGTGTCCACGCGGGCCGCTCCTTTCGGGAAGGGTCTGGGAAGGTCCGGGATTCCGGGAAGGGTCCGATGTCACAACGGCCCATGCAGTGTTGCCGGTTCATTTCCGATCGCCTGTCCGGCGCGCGCTCATCTAACCGCAGAATAGCCTTGTCAGGAACCCGCCCAGAGGGGGTTCCCATGTCCATGACCAGGTGTTATGTTGACCGGAGATCAATGCCGCTGGGCCGCCGGAAGCAGGCCCATCCGGGGGGAATTTCGGCTCAACCATCCATCGCCCGACGGAACTTGCCGTCAGTGTGCAATGGGTGTCGATCTCGCGTTTCCACCCTTGATGGCCGACCCGCGGCAGCACCGCCCGCAAAGCCCCGTTCAAGGAGATGTGGATGCAATCCGACGCGCCGTTCACCGGCAACGTCCACCTGCGGGCCGCACGGGCGGAGGACGCCGCGGCCGTCACCGCGGTCTTCCTGGCCTCCCGCGCGGCGGCCATGCCCTATCTCCCCCGCCTGCACAGTGACGAGGCCACCCTGTGGTGGGTCACCAACGTGGTGCTGGCGGACACCCGGGTCTGGCTCGCCGAGGACGCCGGCACCGGGGCCCTCCTGGGCTTCGCCGCACTCGACGGCGACCAGCTCGACCACCTCTACCTGCACCCCGACGTCCGCCGCCGCGGCATCGGGACGCTGCTGCTGGAAGCCGTCAAGGAGGCGAGCCCCGGGAAACTCTCGCTGCACGTCTTCCAGCGGAACACCGGGGCGCGGGCCTTCTACGAGCGGCACGGCTTCGTCCCGGTGGACAGCAACGACGGCAGCCGGAACGAGGAGAACGAGCCCGACATGACCTACCGCTGGACCGCCTGACCCCTTCGCAGCATGCGGCAGTACCCCGCCGAGGAACGCCGGCGGGCCCCAACGGCCAAGAGCCACCGGACAACCACCGTCCGTCCCACCCCGCCCACCAGGCCCGTGGGACGGATTGACCTGGAGGGAAGCCCCGTGCTGGGCGAACACAGCCTGCCCGCGGAAACACCGCTGTCGTACGCGCAGTTGGCGCTCTGGTTCAACGACCGCCTCCAGGGCGGGGACGCCTCGTACAACGTCCCGGTGGCCCTGCGGCTGACCGGCGAGGTCGACCACGAGGCGCTCCGGGCCGCACTCGACGACGTGCTGGAACGGCACGCGGCCCTGCGCACCGTCTTCCCCGAGCGGGACGGCGTGCCGCGCCAGCACGTGCTGCCGATGGCCGAGGTGCCCCCGGTGCTCACCGTGGTGCCCACCATCGAGGCGGAGCTGCCCGCCCTGATCGCGGCCGAGTCCGGGCACGTCTTCGACCTGGAGTCGGAAGTCCCGCTGCGGGTGCGGCTGTTCCCGCTCGGCCCGGGCGAGCACGTGGTGCAGATGGTGCTGCACCACATCGCCGGCGACGGCTGGTCGATGGCCCCGCTGGCCCGCGACCTCAGCACCGCGTACCTGGCCCGGCGGCAGGGCCGGGCGCCGATCTGGTCCCCGCTGCCCGCCACGTACGCCGAGTACGCCGTGCGCCAGCACGCGAACCTCGGCGACCTGGACGACCCGCAGAGCAGCGGCGGCCGCCAGCTCGCCTACTGGCGCGAGGCCCTGGCGGGCCTGCCGGACTTCCTGGAACTCCCCACCGACCACCCGCGGCCGGCCGCGATGTCGCACCGGGGCGAGTTCTTCCCCTGGGACCTCCCGGCCGAGCTGCACCGCGAGCTGCTCGCCCTGTCCCGCTCCTGCCGGGTCAGCATGTTCATGGTGCTCCAGGCCGCGCTGGCAGCCGTGCTGACCCGCTCCGGGGCCGGTACGGACATCCCGATCGCCAGCCCGATCGCCGGCCGCACCGACGAGCGCTACGACGAGGTCGTCGGGTACTTCGTCAACCCGCTGGTCCTGCGCCTGGACACCTCCGGCGACCCGACCTTCCGCGAGCTGCTCAAGCGGGTGCGCCGCACCGACCTCCAGGGCTTCGCCCACCAGGAGTTCCCCTTCGAGCGGCTGATCACCGCGCTCAACCCGCACCGCTCGCTGGCCTGGCACCCGCTGTTCCAGGTCATGCTGGCCTTCCAGAACACCCCCGAGGCGAGCCTCGCCCTGCCCGGCATCGAGACCGAGATCGCCGAGGCCGGCCCGGGCGGCGCCAAGTTCGACCTGTCCTTCAACATCCGGGAGCTGCACGACGCCGACGGCGCCCCCGCCGGACTCGGCTGCTTCGTCGAGTACAGCACCGACCTGTTCACCCGGGCCGGCGCCGAGGCCCTGACCGCCCGGCTCGGCCGGCTGCTCGCCGCGGCCGCCGCCGACCCCGACCGGCCGATCGGCGCCTACGACCTGCTCTCCGCCGACGACCGGCTGGACCTCCTGGAGCGCGCCGCCGGGCCCGCCCTGCCCGCCGCCACCGTCACCTACCACGCCGCCTTCGAGCAGCGCGCGGCCCTGGAGGGCGAGGTCACCGCCCTCGTCGCCGAGGACGGCCGGTTGACCTTCGCCGAGGTCAACGAGCGGGCCAACCGGCTCGCCCGGGAGCTCGTGCGGCTCGGGGCCGGCCCCGAGCGGTACGTCGTGCTGGCGCTGCCGCGCACCACCGACCTGCTGATCGCCCTGCTCGCCGTGCTCAAGTCGGGCGCCGCCTACATCCCGGTCAGCCCCGCCGCGCCGCGCGAGCGGCTGGCCGCCGTCCTCGCCGACGCCGAACCGGTCTGCGTGCTGGCCACCGTCGCCGGCGCCGGACGGCTGCCGGACACCTCGCCCGTCCTGCTCCTCGACGAGCCCGCGGTCCGGGCCGCCGTCGCCGCGCACCCCGGCGGCGACCTGACCGACGCCGACCGCACCGGCCCCACCGGTCCGCTCGATCCGGCCTACGTCATCCACACCTCCGGGTCGACCGGCGTCCCCAAGGGCGTGGTGATCCCGCACGGCGGCCTCAGCAGCCTGATGCAGCACCACCGCACCCGGATGGTCCGGCCGTCCGGAGGCCCCGGGGGCCGGCGCCTCCAGCTCGGCCTGGTCGCCTCGATCACCTTCGACACCGCCTGGGAGCCGCTGTTCTGGCTGCTGGAGGGCCACCCGCTGCACCTGCTGAGCGACGAGGTCCGGCTCGACCCCCAGGCCCTGGTCGACTACGTCCGCCGCGAGCGCCTGGACTTCCTCGACCTCACCCCGACGTACGTCCCGGCCCTCACCGCGGCCGGCCTGTTCGCCGAGGGCGAGCACCGGCCGACCGTGCTGATGCTCGGCGGCGAGGCCGTCGGCCCGGCGCTGTGGACCGAGCTCTCCGCCCTGCCCGACGTCGCGGTGTTCAACTACTACGGCCCGACCGAGTGCACCGTCGACGCGCTCGCCTGCGACCTGGCGGACAGCGCGACCCCGGTCATCGGCCGCCCCCTCGACAACACCCGCGCCCAGGTGCTGGACGAGCGGCTGCGCCCCGTCCCGCTCGGCGTGCCCGGCGAGCTGTACCTGTCCGGGCCGCACCTGGCCCGCGGCTACCTGCGCCGCCCCGGCCTCACCGCCGAGCGCTTCGTCGCCGACCCGTACGGCCCGCCCGGGGCCCGGATGTACCGCACCGGCGACCTCGCCCGGATGCGCCGCGACGGCCAGGTGGAGTACCTCGGCCGGGCCGACGGGCAGATCAAGATCCGCGGCTTCCGGATCGAGCCCGGCGAGGTCGAGGCGGTGCTGCTGCGCCACCCCGCCGTCCTCCAGGCCGCCGTCCTGGCCCGCGGCGACAGCGCCGAGGACCGCTACCTGGCCGCCTACCTGGTGACCGAGGACGGCGACGCCCCCGACCTCGCCGAGGTGCGCGAGCTGCTGGCGGCCCAGCTGCCCGACTACATGATCCCGGCGGCCTACGCCGTGCTCGACCGGCTGCCGCTCAACTCCAGCGGCAAGCTGGACGGTTCGGCCCTGCCCGAGCCCGGGCTGCGCGCCGCCACCGGCCCGTCCCGGGCTCCCCGGGACGCCCGCGAAGCCGCGCTCTGCGCGCTGCTCGCCGAGGTCCTCGGCGTCCCCACGGTCGGCCCCGACGACGACTTCTTCGCGCTCGGCGGCCACTCGCTGCTGGCCACCCGGCTGGTCAGCCGGGTGCGCACCGCCCTGGGCGCCGAACTGCCCATCCGGGCGGTCTTCGAGAGCCCCACCGCCGCGGGACTGGCCCGTCTGGTCGACACCGGGCGGTCCCGCCCCGTGCTGACCGCCGCCGCCCGCCCCGAGCGGGTCCCGCTCTCGCACGCCCAGCGCCGGCTCTGGTTCCTGCAGCAGCTGGACCCGCTGAGCGACGCGTACCACATCCCGCTCGCCCTGCGCCTGGGCGGCGACCTCGACGCCGACGCGCTCGCCGCCGCCCTGCACGACTGCGCCGTCCGCCACGAGGCCCTGCGCACCGTGTTCCCCGCCGACGAGCACGGCCCCCGGCAGCTGGTCCTCGCCCCGGACCGGCTGCCCCCGCTGCTGCGCCGCGCCGACGCCACCGGGGTGACCGAGGACGGCCTGGCCGAGGCGCTGCGCACCGCCGCCGCCCGGCCCTTCGACCTCGCCACCGAGCCGCCGCTGCGGGCCGATCTCCTCGTCCTCGCCCCCGGTCGGCACGTCCTGCTGCTGACGGTCCACCACATCGCCTGTGACGGCTGGTCACTGGGCCCGCTCGCCCGCGACCTGGGCACCGCCTACCGGGCCCGGTCGGCCGGCCGGGCGCCCGAGTGGCCCGACCTGCCCGTCCAGTACGCCGACTACACCCAGTGGCAGCTCGCCGTCCTCGGCGACGACGGGGACCCGGCCAGCCCGGCCGCCCGCCAGTGGCAGTACTGGAGCGAGGCCCTGGCCGGTCTGCCGGAGGAGATCGCCCTGCCCGTGGACCGGCGGCGCACCGCCGAGACCGGTCCCCAGGCCGGCCACGTCCCGCTGCGGCTGACCGCCGAGGACCACCGGGCCCTGGCGGCGCTCGCCCGGGCGCACGGCGCCAGCCTCTTCATGGCCGTCCAGGCCGGTCTCGCGGCGCTGCTCACCCGCCTCGGCGCGGGCACCGACATCCCGATCGGCGCCCCGATCGCCGGCCGCACCGACGAGGCCCTGGACGACCTGGTCGGCTTCTTCGTCAACACCCTGGTGCTGCGCACCGACACCGACGGCGACCCGGGCTTCCGCGAACTGCTGCTCCGGGTCAGGGACGCCGACCTGGCCGCCTACGCCCACCAGGACCTGCCGTTCGAGCGGATCGTCGAGCTGGTCAACCCGGAGCGCTCCCCCGGCCGCCACCCGCTGTTCCAGGTCGCCCTGGTGATGGACCAGGCCGCTCCCGCCGTGGACATCCCGGGCCTGGAGAGCGAGCTGATCGCCGCCGGCCCGGCGCCGGCCAAGTTCGACCTCACCGTCACCCTCGGCGCCCCCACCGGCCCGGACGGCGAGCTGAGCGGCGCGATCGAGTACCGCACCGACCTGTTCGACCGGGCCACCGTCGAAGCGGTCGCCGGCCACCTGACGCGGCTGCTCGCCGCGGCGGCGGCCGACCCGGAGCGGCCGATCGGCCGCCTGGACCTGGCCGCGGAGGGCGAGCGGCCCGGTCTGCTGGCCGCGTCCGTCGGTGAGCGGCGGGAGTTGGCGCCGACCACGCTGGCCGCGATGGTGCGGGAGCGCCTGGCCGCCCCGTCGGACACCCCGGCGCTGGTCTTCGAGGGCGAGGCGCTCGCCCCGGCCGAACTCGACCGCCGGATCGAGGCGATGGCCCACCGGCTCGCCGCCGTGGGCGTCCGCCCGGGCACCCTGGTCGCGGTGGCCGTGCCCCGGTCGGTGGAGCTCGTGGTGGCGCTGTGCGCCGTCCACCGGGCCGGCGGTGCCTACCTCCCGCTCGACCCCGACTACCCGGCCGACCGGCTCGCCTTCATGCTGGCGGACGCCCGGCCTACCGCCGTGGTCGCCGGCCCCGAACAGCTCGCGCTGCTCGGTCCGGCCGGCGGCGTGCCGTGCCTGTCCCCGGAGGACCTGCCGGCGCCCGGGGGCGTCACCCTGACCGCACCGGGCCCCGAGGACCCCGCGTACGTCATCTACACCTCCGGCTCCACCGGCCGCCCCAAGGGCGTGCTCGTCCCGCACCGGGGCATCGCCAACCGGCTGCGCTGGGGCCAGGAGGAGTACCGGCTGACGGCCGCCGACGCGGTGCTGCAGAAGACCTCGTCCAGCTTCGACGTCTCGGTCTGGGAGTTCTTCTGGCCGCTCGTCACCGGCGCCACCCTGGTGGTGGCCAAGCCGGACGGGCACCGCGACCCGGCCTACCTGGCGGACCTGATCCGCGGTCAGGGCGTCACCGTCGCCCAGTTCGTGCCCTCCATGCTGGACGCGTTCCTGCAGCACCCGCAGGCCGCCGACCACGCCGGGCTGCGCCTAGTGGTGGCCAGCGGCGAGGCGCTCCCGGCGGCCACCGTGCGCCGGTTCCGGCAGGTGCTCCCGGGCGTCCGGCTGGCCAACCTGTACGGACCGACCGAGGCCTCCGTCGAGGTCACCGCCTGGGAGTGCGGCCCGGCGGACGAGCAGCCGCGTCCGGTGCCGATCGGCCTGCCGGTCTGGAACACCGGCGCCTACGTCCTGGACGCCGCCCTGAACCCGGTGCCGCCGGGAGTGCCGGGCGAGCTCTACCTGTCCGGCACGCAGCTCGCCTACGGCTACCTCGGCCGTCCGGCGCTCACCGCCGAGCGGTTCGTCGCCGACCCGCACGGCGCTCCGGGCGCCCGGATGTACCGCACCGGTGACCTCGCCCGTCGCCGCCGCGACGGCGCGGTGGAGTACCTGGGCCGGGTGGACGGCCAGGTGAAGGTGCGCGGCTACCGGATCGAGCTCGGCGAGATCGAGGCCCGGCTGGGCGAGCACCCGGCGGTCTCGGCCTGCGCGGTCACCGTCCGCGAGGACCGGGCCGGCGCCGTCCGGCTGGTCGCCTACGTGGTGCCGGCCCCGTCGGCGCAGCCGCCCACGGCCGCCGCGCTGCGCGCCCATCTGCGCGGCCACCTGCCCGAGTTCATGGTGCCGACCGCCTACGTGACGCTCGGCGCGCTCCCGGTGAGCGTCAACGGCAAGCTGGACCGCCGGCGGCTGCCCGAACCGCAGACCCACGTGGAGAGCCGGGCCCGGGAGCCGCGGACGCCGGCCGAGCGCGCCCTGGTCGCGCTGTTCGCCGAACTGCTCGACGTGCCGCAGGTCGGCCCGGAGGACGACTTCTTCCTGCTCGGCGGCCACTCGCTGCTGCTGATCCGGCTGGTCGAGCGGATCCACGCGGAGTTCGGCACCGAACTGCCCGTCCGGGCGCTGTTCGAGGCGCCGACCCCCGCGGCGCTGGCCGAGCGGCTGGCCGGGCAGCTGCCCGGGACCGCCGAGGCGGCCTTCGAGCCGCTGCTGGCCCTGCGGGGCACCGGCGACCGGCCGCCGCTGTTCTGCGTCCACCCGGTGACCGGCGACAGCCTCGGCTTCCTCGGCCTGCTGCGCGGCCTCGACCCGGACCAGCCGGTCCACGCCTTCCAGGGCATCGGCCCGGTCGGCGGCGGGCCGCGGCCCCCGACCATGGACGGGCTGGCCCGGGAGTACCTGGAGCGGATCCGGGCCGTCCAGCCGCACGGACCGTACCGGCTGCTCGGCTGGTCGTTCGGCGGGCTGGTCGCCCACCAGATCGGCGTCCTGCTGCGCGAGGCGGGCGAGGAGGTCGACCTGGTGGCGCTGCTCGACAGCCTGCCGGCCCCGGCGGACGCCGGGGAGGTGGACGACACCGTCGTGCTGGCCGAGCTGCTGACCACGATCGGCGCGCCCGACGACGAGGTGGCCGCCGTGCTGGCGGACCGGTGGCGGCCGAAGCCCTCGGAGCTGCTCGACCGGCTCGCGGTCGCGCTGCGCGAGGCCGCGCCGCGCGACGAGGAGCAGCTGGCGGTCTTCCTCGACTCCTGCCGCTACCACGCCGGGCTGATGACCGGCTGGACGCCGGGGGTGCTGGACGCGCCGGTGGTGGTCTTCACCGCCTCCGCCGACAACCGGCCGGAGCAGACGGTGGCCGCCTGGCGGGCGCACACCACCGGGCCGGTGCTGGACCACCCGGTCGCCGCCCGGCACCTGGACCTCGCCAACGCCGGACCGATCGACGAGATCGCCCGGGTCGTCGCGGCCGCCCTCCGGCGGGCCGACGGGGCCCGGTGACGGTGGTCCGTCCGGAGTGTTCCGGACGAACCGCCACCCGCCGGCCGGCCCCGCGGGGGGCCGGCCGGCGGGGGTCAGACGCCCTGGGCCTCCAGGCCCGCCCGGGCCTCCGCCGCGAGCTCCACGAGCACCTCGGTCCGCTGCTGGTGCAGGAAGAAGTGGTCGCCGGGCAGGATGCGGTGGCGGAAGCGCGCCGCCGTGGTGCAGCGCCAGCCGGTGATCCACTCCGGACCGGCCATCAGGTCGTCCGTGCCGCCGAGCGCCAGTACCGGACAGGGCAGCACGGTCGGCCGGATCCGCTCGTTGTACTCGGCCAGCAGTGTGACGTCCGCCCGGAGCACCGGCAGCAGCATCCGCATCAGGTCCTGGAACTCCAGGACCTCGGCAGGAGTGCCGCCGAGGTCGACGAGGCGCTCCAGGAGGTCGTCGTCGGTGAGGTCGTGCAGCTGGGCCACGTCCGGCGTGCCGGGTGCCCGGCCTCCCGAGACCACCAGGGACAGCGGCAGCGGCCGTCCGTCGGCGGCGAGCCGGCGGGTCGTCTCGTAGGCGATCCGCGAGCCCATGCTGTGCCCGAGGAGGATGAACGGCTCGTCGGCCGGGCGGCTCGCCAGCACGGCGAGCATGCCGTCGACGACCTCGTCCATGCCGGCCGCCGGCGGTTCGGCGAGGCGGGTGCCCCGGCCGGGCAGCTCCACCGGGACCACCGTCAGGTCCGGCTGGCCGGTGTCCCGGGCCCAGGGCAGGTAGGCGCTGGCGGAGCCGCCGGCGTGCGGCAGGCAGTAGACGCGTACGGCCCCGGACCCCCCGTCCGGCTCGGCATCACGGTGCCACGGCGTCCAGCGGGCCACCTCGTCGGGCAATACGGCGGGCCATCCGGTCATCAATTCTTCTCTTTCGTTCCCGGTCAATTCGAAGAAGCCTGAGAACCAGGCCCCGGGAAGACTTTATGCACTGATTTTCGGATAGGTCCAGCCCGGCATCCCGACATGCCCCGGAGATTATCGATCCGGCCATGGCGGGGTCTTGTCGCGCCCGAAAACGGCAAATTCACACGGTGAAATCTTGCTCTTTCCCGGGCCATCCGACTCTGTTACGGTGCTATCCGTCCGGGCTTCTCCCGGATATTTCCGGAGTATTTCCGACGGCACGTGCGAACATCCACGGGAGAGGGCGGACACAATGTGCGGAATAACCGGCGTATTCGTCCTGGGCGGTGGTCGCCCGGCCGACGCCGAGGCGGTCGCCGCGATGACGGCGTGCCTGGTGCACCGGGGGCCCGACGAGGACGGCCACCACACCGGCGACGGCATCGCCCTCGGCTTCCGCCGGCTGGCCCTGAACGACCTCGCCCACGGCAACCAGCCGCACCGCACCGAGGACGGGACGCTCGTCTCGGTCTGCAACGGCGAGATCTACAACCACCGCGAGCTGCGCACCGCGCTCGGCCGCCGCGGCCACCGCTTCCGCACCGAGAACGACACCGAGGTGCTGGTCCACCTCTACCGGGAGTACGGCAAGGAGCTGACCGCCCACCTGGACGGCCAGTTCGGCTTCGCCCTGCACGACGCCGCCGAGCGGCGGCTGCTGCTCGCCCGGGACCGGGCCGGCATCGTCCCGCTCTTCTACACCGTCACCGACGGCCTGCTGATCTTCGCCTCCGAGGTCAAGGCGATCCTGCGCCACCCCGCCGTGCGCGCCCGGGTCGACCTGCGCGGCCTCGACCAGGTGCTGACCCTGCCCGGGCTGGTCAGCCCCCGCACCATGTTCGAGGGCATCAGCGCGCTGCGCCCCGGGGAGCGGCTGATCGCCGACCACGCCGGGGTGCGCACCGAGCGGTACTGGGACCTCGACTTCCCGCTCGCCGCCGACCTCGCCCCGGTCGCCCCCGCGGACCTGGACCGGGAGCTCGACCGGTTCGCCGACAGCACCATCGGGCTGCTCGACACCGCCGTGCGCAGCCGGCTGCTCGCCGACGTGCCGATCGGCATGTACCTCAGCGGCGGCCTCGACTCCAGCATGATCGGCGCCCTGATGTCCCGGGCCCGGCCCGGCCACGCCTGGCCCAGCTTCTCGGTCACCTTCCCCGGCCGGGACTTCGACGAGGGCCCGCACCAGCGGCTGGTCGCGGGCAAGCTCGGCACCGACCACCACGAGGTGCCGGTCGGCGAGCACGAGGTCGCCGCGCGGATCACCGCCATGGTGCGGCACGCCGAAGCCCCCGTCCGCGAGTCGTACAACGTCTGCTCGCTCGCGCTGTCCGAGGCCGTGCGCGCCGCCGGGACGGTCGGCGCGCTCAGCGGCGAGGGCGCCGACGAGCTGTTCGGCGGCTACCCCGGCTACCGCTTCGACGCCACCGGCCTCGGCGGCAGCCGGCTCACCGGCCTGGACGCCTCCCTGGAACGGGAGTTCCGGCACCGGATGTGGGGCGTCGACCTCGCCTACGAACAGGACCAGCTGCCCGCCCAGGAGTTCCGCCGCGAGCTGTACGCCGAGGACCTGGCCCCCGCGCTGGACGAGTTCTCCGTCACCGGCCAGCGCCTGGTCGACCCCGAGCGGCTGGCCGGGCGCCACCCGCTGCACCAACGCTCCTACCTCGACTACCACCTGCGGCTCGCCGACCACCTGCTCGGCGACCACGGCGACCGGATGGCCCTGGCCAACGGCGTCGAACTGCGCTTCCCCTTCCTGGCGAACGCCGTGGTCGACCACGCCACCACGGTGCCGCCGGAGCTGATGCTCGCCCACGGCCGGGAGAAGGCCGTCCTGCGCCGGGCGGCCGAGGGGCTCGTCCCCGCCGAGGTGCTCGGCCGGCAGAAGTACGGCTTCCGCGGCCAGACCAGCAGCCACCTGCTGAGCACCGGAGCCGACTGGTTCGAGGAACTGATCTCCCCCGCGACCGTCCGCCGCCAGGGCTACTTCAACCCGGACACCGTCGCCGCCCTGACCGCGCGCCAGCGCACCGACGGCCGCCAGGTGCACGCCCACCTGGACACCGACTACCTGATGCTCGTCGCGACCTTCGCCCTCTTCGTCGAGGAGTTCGACCTGCCGTGCCTGGGATGACCCTCACCGCCGCCGCACCGTCCGCCGCGCCCGGCGGCCGTCCGGACCACCCGCTGATCGGGGTGCTCGGCGGCATGGGGCCGCTGGCCTCCACCGAACTGCTGCGCACCGTCTACCGGGCCTGCCGGCTCCAGCCCGAACAGGAGACCCCCCGGCTGCTGCTGTGGTCCGACCCCGCCGTGGTGGACCGCACCGAGGCCATCGGCAGCGGTGAACTCGACGCACTGCGCCGCGCGGTGGAGACCTCGCTGCGCGGCCTGCTGGCGGCCGGCGCGGAGCGCACCGTGATCGCCTGCATCACCGCCCACCACGTGCTCGGCGACCTGCCCGCCGAACTCGCGGAGCGCTGCGTCTCCCTGGTCGACGTGGTGCACGAGGAACTGGCCGCGGCCACCGAACCGCACCTGCTGCTCTGCTCCTCCGGCACCGCCCGGGCCGGCCTGCTCACCTCCGGCCCGGCCGGCGCCCGCGCCGCCGAACGGCTGGTCGCGCTGCGCCCGGCGGACCAGGACGCGCTGCACGAGCGGATCCACCGCCTCAAGCGCGGCGAGGACCCCGCCCGCACCATCGACTTCCTGCGCGAGACCCTGCCCCGCTACGGCGTGCGGGCCTTCGTCGCCGCCTGCACCGAACTGCACCTGGTCACCAGGGCGATCGAGGACTCCGGTCTGGGCGGGGAACTGCCCTCCCTCGACCCGCTGACGGTCGTGGCCCGCCGGATCATGAACGGAGAGTTGTGAGCCCCACGAGCATCCTCGACCGCTGGGCCGACCAGGTCGAGCGCCGAGCCGCCGAACCCGCCCTCGCCACCGCCGGCCGGGACCGGAGCCACCGCGAACTGGCCGAGCTGGCCACCGGCCTGCGGGCCCGGCTCGCCGAGGGCACCGGCCCCGTCCTGGTGGCCTGCGCCGACCCCGTCCCGGTGGTCGCCGCGATCCTCGCCTGCGCCGCCACCGGCCGCGCGTTCGCCCCGGTCGACACCCGTCAGCCCGCCGCGCGCTGGGCCGCCCTGCTGGCGGACCTGCGGCCGGGCACCGTGCTCGCCGACAGCGCCGGGCGCGCCGCCCTGGCCGCCGCCGGACAGGGCGAACTGCCGCTGCTGGAGGCCGAGTCCGTCACCGGCCTGCCGTGGACGGCCGACCACTGGCGCGGCCTCGACGCCCCCGACGCCGGATACGTCTACTTCACCTCGGGCACCACCGGCCGCCCCAAGGGCATCCTGGGCAGCTTCGAGGCCGTCGCCCACTTCCTGGACTGGGAGATCGCCGAGTTCGGCATCGCACCCGGCACCCGGGTCTCCATGCTCACCTCCCCCGGCTTCGACGCCTTCCTGCGCGACGCGCTCGTCCCGCTCTGCGCCGGGGGCACCGCCGTCGTCCCCGCGCCCGGGGCGGTCCCGGTCGGCGCGGCCCTCGGCGACTGGCTGACCGAGCAGCGGATCGAACTGCTGCACTGCGTCCCCACCGTGTTCCGCACGCTGCGCGCCGCCGGGCTCACCGCCGGCTCCCTGCCCCGGCTGCGCGCCGCCCTGCTGGCCGGCGAGCCGGTCCGCCCCGCCGACATCACCTGGTGGCGCGGCCTGTTCGGGGCCGACAAGGAGCTGGTCAACCTCTACGGCCCGTCCGAGACCACCATGACCAAGGTCTTCCGCCGGCTCACCGCCGAGGACGCCGGGGCGGAGACCGTCCCGGCCGGCCGCCCGATGCCCGGGGTCGAGGTCAGCGTGCTGGTCGCCGGACGCCCCGTCACGGAGGCGATCGGCGAGATCGAGATCCGCACCCCGTTCCCGCTGCGCGGCTACCTGGGCGGGACCCCCGGCGGCTTCGCCGGGCCGGACCGCTACCGCACCGGCGACCTCGGCCGGCTGCGCGCCGACGGCGCCCTGGAGGTCCTCGGCCGCCGCGACCAGCAGGTCAAGGTGCACGGCGCCCGGGTCGAACTCGGCGAGATCGAGGACGGGTTGCGCCGCCACCCCGGCGTCGCCGACGTCTGCGCCGCGCTGGTCGAGGAGACCGACGGCGAGCCGGTGCTGTGCGCCTACCTGGTCGCCGAGGGCGTCACCGACGAGGAACTGCGCGACCACGCCGCCGAGACCCTGCCCGCCGCCGCCCGGCCCGCCCTCTACCTCCGGCTCGCCGCCATCCCGCGCACCCTCAGCGGCAAGGCCGACCGGCGGGCGCTGCCCAGCCCCGCCGCCGCCCGGGCCGGCCACACCGGCGAACAGCCGCTGGAGGGCCTGGAGGCCGGGATCGCCGAACTCTGGCGCGAGCTGCTGCACGTTCCCAGCGTCGGCCGGCACGACGACTTCGCCCTGCTCGGCGGCGACTCGCTGGGCATCGCCCGGCTGCTGGACGGGCTGCGCACCCGCTTCGGCGTCGAGGTGCCGTTGCGGGTCTACGTCGGCGCCCCCACCGTCGCCGGGCTGGCCGCGGCCGTCGCCGCCGGCCGCGACGGAGCCCGCCCGGACGGTGAGCGCCGATGAGCCGCGACACCTCCCTGCCGCTGCGCACCGACCGCGGCCGCGCCCCGCTCTCCTACGCCCAGCGCTCCATCTGGCGGGCCGAGCAGGTCCTGCCCGGCACCGCCCTGCACAACGAGAGCGCCGCCTTCCACGTCGACGGCCCGCTGGACCCGGCCGCCCTGGAGCGGGCGCTCGCCGAGGTCGCGCGGCGGCACGAGATGATGCGCTGCTCCGTCGTCCCCGACGGCACCGGCGAGCCCTGGCAGCTGTTCGCCGAGCGGGTCCGACCCACCGTCGAGACCGTCGACCTGACCGGGGTGCCCGAGCCCGAGCGGGCGCAGCGGCTCGCCGAGTCGGTCGCCCGCGCCGTGGCCGTGCCCTTCGACCTCGACCGGCCGCCGCTCATGCGCACCCACCTGTTCCGGCTGGGCGAGGACCGGTCGCTGCTGCTGTTCACCGCCCACCACATCGTGGTCGACGCCTGGGGCTTCGGCGTCTTCCTGGAATCCCTCGCCGCCTGCTACGCCGCCGAGTCCGGGCCGTCGGCCGAGCCGGCCCCGGCCGACGGCCCGGACTTCGGTGACTACGCCGCCTGGCAGCGCGCCGAGGCGGGTGACGGCGGCGGGCTCGACCACTGGACGTCCCGGCTCGCCGGGGAACTGCCCACCGCCGACCTGCCCGCCGACCCCGGCCGGGGCGGCGACCCGGTCGCCGGGGCACTGCACCACTTCACCGTCCCCGCCGAACTGGCCGCCCGGCTCAGCGCCTTCGGCCGGGCCGAACTCGCCAGCCTGTCCACGGTGCTGCTGACCGCCTTCTGCGCCACCGCCGCCCGCTGGACCGGCCAGGACGACGTGGTGGTCGGCATGCCGGTGGCGACCCGCAACCGGACCGCGCTGGCGGGCGTGGTCGGCCCGCTGCTCAACATCGTGGCCCACCGCACCGACCTCGGCGGCGAACCCGGCTTCCGGCAGGCCCTGGCCCGCACCCGGCAGCAGCTGAAGGCCGACCTCCGGCACCGGGACACCCCCTTCGACCTGGTGGTGGAGCGCCTCGGCCGCGCCGCCGGCGGGCGGACCCCGCTGTTCCAGCTGATGTACTCCTTCCACAGCGGCCCCACCACCACCCTGGAGCTGCCCGGCGTCCGGACCACCCCCGCGCCCTCGCACAGCGGCACCGCCAAGTACGACCTGACCTTCTTCCTCCGGCCGCGCCCCTCGGGCGCACTGGACGCCACCCTGGAGTACCGCACCGCGCTGCTCGCCCCCGAGACGGCGGCCGACTTCGCGGACTCGCTGCTGTGCCTGCTGGAAGCCGCGGTCGCCGACCCGGACCGACCGCTGACCGAACTGCCGGTGCTCTCCGAGCCGCGCCGCCGCGAGGTCCTGACGGAGTTCAACCGGGCACCGGACGGCGGACGCGACTGGGCCACCGTCCCCGAGGCCCTGGCGGAGCTCGCCCGCCGGGACGCCTGCGCCCCGGCCGTCGAGTCCCCCGGCGCCGCCTTCACCCGGGCCGGCGCCGACGCGGCCGCCGACCGGGTCGCCCACCGGCTGACCACCCGCCACGGCGTGCTGCCGGGCGACCGGGTGGCCCTGCGGGTGGAACGCGACGCCGCGCTGGTGCCGCTGATCGTCGGCATCTGGCGGGCCGGGGCCGTCCTCGTCCCGCTGGACGAGGCCATGCCCGCCGCGCGCGCCGAACACGTGCTCGGCGACAGCGGCGCCCGGCTGCTGATCGGCGACGGCGTGCCGGGCCTGCCCGCCGCCGACCCGGCCGCGCTGCTGGCCGAGGGGCCGGAGCCGTCCGCGGCCCCGTCGCCCGGACCGGCTCCTGAGGACCTCGCCTACCTGATGTACACCTCGGGCTCCACCGGGCTGCCCAAGGGCGTCGCGGTGCCGCACGGCTGCGTGGCCAACCTGCTGCACAGCGTGGTCTCCGCCGAGCCGGGCCTCGGCTCCGGGGACACCCTGCTCGCCGTCACCTCGGTCACCTTCGACATCTCGGTCCTGGAGCTGTTCGCCCCGCTGCTGGCCGGCGGCCGGGTCGTGGTCGCCCCGCGCGCGAGCGTCCGGGACGCCGAGGCGCTCGGCGCCCTGCTGGAGAGCAGCGGCGCCACCGTGATGCAGGCCACCCCCTCGCTCTGGCGCGGGCTGCTGGACGGCGGCTGGCCGGGGCGGCCCGGACTGCGGGCGCTGTGCGGCGGCGAGGCCCTGGACGGCGACCTCGCCGAACGGCTGCTGACCCGCTGCGCCGAGCTGTGGAACCTGTACGGGCCCACCGAGACCACCATCTGGTCCACCGTCGGGCGGGTGCGCCCCGGCGAGCCCGTCACGGTCGGCCGCCCGGTCGCGCGCACGGTCTGCTACGTCCTCGACCGGCGGCTGCGCCCGGTGCCGCGCGGCGCCGTCGGCGAGCTGGTGATCGGTGGGGCCGGCGTGACCGCCGGGTACCGCAACCGCCCCGAGCTCACCGCCGCGGCCTTCGTGCCCGACCCGGTGGACCCGGCCGGCGGCACCGTCTACCGCACCGGCGACCTGGCCCGGCACCTTCCGGACGGCCGGATCCTGGTGCTCGGCCGGGCCGACCAGCAGGTCAAGATCCTCGGCCACCGCATCGAGGTCGGCGAGGTGGAGTCCCTGCTGACCGCCCACCCCGCGGTCCGCCAGGCGGCCGTGGTCGTGGACCGCCGGCAGCCGGCCGGCCCTCGGCTGGTCGCCTTCGTCACCGCCGGGGCCGAGGACGACGCCCTGCCCGAGTCGCTGCGCCGCCACCTGCGCGAGCAGCTGCCCGCGGCCGCCGTGCCCGGGACGATCGCCGTGCTGCCCGCACTGCCCCTGAACACCAGCGGCAAGGTGGACCGGACCGAACTGCTGGGCCGGGTCGGGGAGTTCGCCGCCGTGCAGCGGACCGAGCCGGTCACCGAGGCCGAGCGGGCCGCCGTCGCGCTCTGGGCGGAGGTGCTGGGCCTGCCGGCCGAACGGGTGGGCACCGCCGACGACTTCTTCGCCGCGGGCGGCAACTCCATCGCCGCCACCCGGCTGCTCGGCCGGGTCCGGGCCCGGTTCGGCGGCGCGCCCTCGCTCGCCGAGTTCTACGCCGACCCCACCCCGGCCGCACTGGCCCGCACCCCGGAGGCCGCGGCAGCGGACGACCCGGCCGGCCGTACCGCCCGGCCCGCGCCCGACACCGTCCCGATGACCGACCAGCAGCGACAGCTGTGGCTGCTGCACCGGCTCGACCCGGAATCGCCCGCCTACCACCTGCCGGCCGAGCTGGAACTGACCGGTCCGGTCGACCGGGACGCCCTCGAAGGCGCCCTCACGGACCTGGTGGCGCGCCACCCCGTGCTGGCCGCCCGCTGCGAACTCCGGGAGGAGGGCCCCGTACTGGTGCTGGCGCCGACCGCCGCGCCGGCCCTCGCCGTCCTGGACGCGACGCCCGCGGAGGTGCCCGCGCTCGCCCGCGCCGAGGCGGTCCGGCCCTTCGACCTGGCCGCCGGACCCCTGCTGCGGCTCACCCTGGTCCGGACCGGGCCCGAGCACTCGGTGCTGCTGTGCACCGCGCACCACCTCGCGGTGGACGGCTGGTCCATCGGGGTGGCCGTGCGGGAGCTGGCCGCGCTCTACGCCGCGCGCCTCGGCCTGGCCGAGCCGCCGCCCCCGCTGGAGCTGGGCTTCGCCGACCACGCGGCCGACCTCGCCACCGAGCGTGCCGTGACCGGACGTCAGCAGCAGCTGGACTACTGGCTGGAGCGGCTCGACGGTCACCCCGGGGTCCTGGACCTGCCCACCGACGTGCCCGCCCTGACCCGCCCGGCCGGCTCCGGCGCGACCCTGCCGGTCGCACTGGCACCGACGCTGACGGCCGGGCTGCGCGAGGGTGCGGCGCGCCTTCGCACCACGCCGTTCACCCTGCTGCTCACGGTGTACGCGGCCCTGCTGGGCCGCTACGCGGGCAGCGAGGACGTGGTCGTCGGCGTCCCCGCGGCCAACCGGGACCGGCCCGAACTGGAGGCGCTGGTCGGCTCCCTGGTGAACACCCTGCCGGTGCGGGTGGACCTGTCCGGCGCCCCCTCCTTCGCGGAGCTGGTCGCCCGTACCGGGCGGACGCTGGCGGCCGACCTGGGCCGTCCGCTGGTCGCCTTCGACCGGCTGGTGGCCCGTCTCGGCCTGCCCCGCGAGCCGGGCCGGCCCAGCCTGGCGCAGGCCTCGCTGGTGTTCCAGGCCGCGCCGCCGACCGCGGTCCGGCTGGGCGGGGCCACCGGCGTGCTGCGGCAACTGCCCACCGGCACCGCCAAGTACGACCTCACGCTGGCCCTGGACGAGCACGCCGACCGGATCGACGGCGGGCTGGAGTACGCCGCCGACCGCTTCGGCCCGGACTTCGCCGCCCGGTTCGCCCGGCACTTCGACACCCTGCTGCGGGCCGCGCTGGCCGCGCCCGACGCCCCGCTGGACGCGGTCGAGCTCGCCGACCCGGGACTGCCGTCGCCCGCTCCGGCCCGCCCGGCCGGCCGGGTGCGCGCCGAGTACGCCCGGTCGGTCACCGAGCTGTTCCGGGCCCGGGCGGCCGCCCACCCGGACGCCCCCGCGATCCGCGCCTACGGCCTGACGGTGGACTACCGGCGGCTGGACGCCTGGAGCGACACCGTCGCGACCCGGCTTCTGGCGCACGGCGCCGGCCCCGGCCGCTTCGTCTCGGTGCTGTTGCCGGCCGGTCCGGTGCAGACCGCCGCGATCCTCGGCGTGGCCAAGACCGGCGCCGCCTTCGCGGTGCTCGACCCGGCCGACCCGGACGCCCGGCTGACGACCCTGCTGGCCGACGCCGAACCGGTGTGCCTGTTGGCCGCCGAGGCCGCGCTCGCCCGCCACCCGGGACTGCGCGGGGACGGCGGGGACTTCGCCGGCGTCCCGGTCGAGACCCTCGACCCGTGCCCGCCGGACGCCGGGGCCCCCGCCGGCCCCGCCCCGGCCGCCTCCCCCGCGGCCCCCGGCGACCCGCTCTGCCTGGTCTACACCTCCGGTTCCACCGGCACCCCCAAGGGCATCGCCCTCCCGCACGCGGCGCTCGCCCAGTTCGCCGACTGGCAGCGCGAACGCTTCGGCATCCGGCCGGACAGCCGGATCGCCCAGTGGGCGCCGTTCACGTACGACGCCGCCTACACCGAGGTGTTCGCCGCGCTCTGCTCGGGGGCAGTGCTCTGCCTGCCGCCGGACGGACTGCGCCGCGACCCGCTCGCGGTGGCCGAGTGGCTGCGGGCCGAGCGGATCACCCAGATCCAGACCGTCCCGGCCTTCTTCCAGCTGGCCACCGAGGCCCTGGACGCGACCGGGACGCGACTGCCCGACCTGGAGCACGTCCTGATGGCCGGCGAGGTGCTCCCGGTGGCCCTGGCCGCCACCTGGGCGCACCGCCCCGACCGGCCCCGGCTGCACAACCTGTACGGGCCCACCGAGTGCGTGCTCGCCACCCACCGGGAGCTGGCGCCGGGCGAGGAGTTCCCCACCGGGGTGCCGATCGGCCTGCCCATCCCGGGCCGCGAAGCGGTCGTGCTGGACCACCGCGGCCGGCTCTGTCCGGTCGGCGTCGTCGGCGAGATCCACCTGCGCAGCGACCTGCTGGCCGGCTCCTACCACCGCCGGCCCGAGGAGAGCGCCCGGGCGTACGTCGCCGACCCCTGGGAGGACGGCGGCCGGCTGTACCGCACCGGGGACCTCGGCCGCCGACTGCCGGACGGCGAGCTGGCGTTCACCGGCCGGATCGGCAGCCAGCTCAAGATCCGCGGCAACCGGATCGAGCTGGAGGAGATCGAAGCCCTGCTGGAGCTGCACCCCGGGGTGCGCGAGGCCGCGGCCGCCGCGCACGGCGAGGGCCCGGCCCGACGGCTGGTGGGCTACGCGGTCGCCGCGCCCGGGGTCACCGGCGCCGACCTGCGGGCCCACCTGGCCGAACGACTGCCCGCCGCGGTGGTGCCGGACACCGTGATGCTGCTGGACGCGCTGCCCAGGACCCGCACCAACAAGCGGGACCGGGCCCGGCTGCCGCTCCCCGGGGCCGCCGCCCGGCCCACCGACGCCGCCCCGCTGGCCGGCGTCGAACAGCTCGTCGCCGACGCCTGGCAACAGCTGCTGGGCGGCGGCCCGGTGGGCCGGCACACCAGCTTCTTCGAAGCCGGCGGCGACTCGCTGCTGGCCGCCCGGCTCCAGCTGGAGCTGGCCCGCCGGCTCGACCGGCCGGTCCGGCTGGTCGACATCTTCGGCCGGCCGACCATCGCCGAGTTCGCGGCCGGCCTCACCGACGGCGCCGGCAGCACGGGCGGCCCGAGCCCGGCCGCATCCGCCGAACCGCGCGGCGAACGACGGCAGAACGCCGTCCGCGCCCGGGGCAGGGCCCGCCGCGAGGCCCGCGACCGGGCCGAGGGGGCGGGCACCGCCGACCAGTACACACCGACAGGGAGGGACTGAAACCATGGACGTCCAGAGCGTGATGACGGAGCTGCACGGCGCCCTCGGCACCGAGGGGCTGGAGCGGGTCGAGGAGTGCCTGCGCATCCTCACCGGGGAGCAGGCCCCCGAGTACCTGCACGAGGACCAGGAGCCGACCCGGCTGTTCTTCCCCGGGATCAGCGCCCTGCCCTGGCACGACACCGCCGAACTGCCGTGGGTGGCACGGGTGGAGGAGTCGTACGAGGCGATCAAGGCGGAGTTCCTGGCGCTGCGCGAGGAACAGGCCCGCTTCGCCCCGTACGAGGACCTGTACACCAAGGAGCTCGGCTGGCAGGGCTGGGACACCTACCAGCTCTACCGCAACGGGGAGTGGCGCGACGAGGTCCGCGAGCGCTGCCCGGAGACCCACGCCGCCGTGTCCGCGACACCGCACGGGCCGCGCGACGGCATGTTCACCGTCCTCAACCCCGGCGTGCACATCACCCCGCACACCGGCGGCGTGAACCTGCTGCTCACCGCGCACCTTCCGCTGGTCGTCCCGCCCGGCTGCGCCATCAAGGTCGCCGACGACGAGCGCGGCTGGGAGGAGGGCAAGGTGATCCTCTTCGACGACAGCTTCATCCACGAGGCGTGGAACAAGGGCACCCAGCAGCGCGCCGTCCTGCTCTGGGACGTCTGGCACCCCGAGCTGACGCCCGTCGAGGTCCGGGCCCTGGAGATCCTCATGCCCCGCTTCCAGCGCTACCTGATGGCGGTCTGAGCCCCGGCCCCGTACCCGGTCGTCCCCGGTCCTGCCCGCCCCGCCGCGCGCGGAACCCACCACACCACGGAGAACACCTTGAACGCACAGCCGGTCCTTCCCGACGCGGCCGAGACCGACGGCCGGGTCGCCGTCGTCGGCCTCGCGGGCCGCTTCCCCGGAGCCGATTCCGTCGACGCGCTGTGGGAGCTGCTGGCCGCCGGCACCGAGGCGATCAGCCGCTTCGGCCCGGAGGAGCTGCGGGCCGACGGCGTTCCGGACGAGCAGTCGGGCAAGCCCGGGTACGTGGCCGCCAAGGGCGTGCTGTCGGACGTCGCCGGCTTCGACTCCCAGCTGTTCGGCTACAACGCGCTTGAGGCCTCGGTCATCGACCCCCAGCAGCGGATCTTCCTGGAGTGCGCCTGGGCGGCCCTGGAGGACGCGGGCTGCGACCCCGACCGGGCACCCGGACCGGTCGCGGTCTACGCCGGATCGCTGCTGAGCACCTACCTGATCCACAACCTGCTGCCGCGCACCGACCTGCGGGACTCGCTCGGCGTGCCGATGCTCTTCCAGGGCAACCAGCCCGACCAGCTGGCCGCCCGGGCCGCGTACAAGCTCAACCTGCGCGGCCCGGCGGTCAGCGTGCAGACCGCCTGCTCGACCTCGCTGGTGGCGGTGCACCTCGCGGTGCAGAGCCTCCTCTCCGAGGAGTGCGACCTCGCCCTGGCCGGCGGCGTCACCGTCACCGTGCCGCACCGCTCCGGCTACCTGCCCGTGCCCGGCGGCATCGAGTCCCCGGACGGGCACTGCCGGCCCTTCGGCGCCGAGGCGGCCGGCACGGTCTTCGGCAACGGCGCGGGCGTCGTGGTGCTCAAGCGCCTCGCCGACGCGCTCGCCGACGGCGACCGGGTGCACGCCGTCATCCTCGGCTCGGCCGTCAACAACGACGGTGCCAACAAGGCGGGTTACACCGCTCCCGGGGTCGCCGGGCAGACCGCGGTGATCCGCGAGGCGCTGTCCGTCGCGGGCGTCGCCCCGGACACCATCGGCTACGTCGAGGCGCACGGCACCGGAACCCCGATCGGCGACCCGATCGAGGTCGAGGCGCTCACCGCCGCCTTCCGCGCCGAGCAGGACGCCGAGCTCCGCTCGGCCACCGGCTGGTGCGGCCTCGGCTCGGTCAAGTCCAACCTCGGCCACCTGGACACCGCCGCGGGCGTCACCGGCCTGATCAAGGCCGTCCTGGCCGTCCGCAACGGCCGGATCCCGGCCAGCCTGCACGCCGAATCGGTCAACCCCGGCCTCGGCCTGGCCGACACCCCGTTCTTCGTCCCCGGCGACCTCACCGACTGGCCGGTCTCCGAGGGCCCGCGCCGGGCCGCCGTCAGCGCCTTCGGCATCGGCGGCACCAACGCCCACGTGATCCTGGAGCAGGCCCCCGCGGCCGCCGCCCGGGAGACCGCCGAACCCACCGCCGTCCCGGTCGCCCTGCCGCTGTCCGCCCGCACCGGCACCGCCCTGGACGCCGCCGCCGAACGGCTCGCCGAGGACCTCGCCGCCCACCCCGACCGCCCGCTCGCGGACGTCGCCCGCACCCTGCGCACCGGCCGGCGCCGACTGGTCCAGCGCCGGGTCGTGGTCGCCCGGGACACCGCCGGCGCGATCGCCGCACTGCGCGGGGGCGGCCGCCGGGAGTCCGTCCGGGCGCGCGCCGGACAGGGCGCCGCGCCCGTCGCCTTCCTGCTGCCCGGCCAGGGCGCCCAGTACCCGGGCATGGCCCTCGGCCTGCACACGGCGCACCCGGTGTTCCGCACCGCCCTGGACGAGGCCTCCGAGCTGCTGCGCCCCCACCTGGGCCTCGACCTGGTCGAACTGCTCCGCGGCGGCGACGCCGAGCAGCTGCGCCGCAGCTCCGTCACCCAGCCGGCCGTCCTCGCGGTCGGCCACGCCCTGGCCGCCCTGTGGCGGCACTGGGGCGTCCGCCCGGCCGCCCTGCTCGGCCACAGCCTCGGGGAGTACACCGCCGCGCTGCTCTCCGGCGTCCTCGACCTGCCGGAGGCGCTCGCCCTGGTCGCCGCCCGCGGCCGGCTGATGGAGGCCACCGCGCCCGGCGCGATGCTGGCCGTCCCGCTGGACGAGGAGGCCGCCGCCGAACTCGCCGCCCGGCACGGCCTGGACCTCGCCGCCGTCAACGGTCCGGCCGCCGCCGTGCTGTCCGGCGCTCCCGAGGCCGCCGAGCGCGCCGCCGCCGAACTCGGCGAGCGCGGCCTGCGCGCCCTCGCCCTACCGGTGGACCGGGCCTTCCACAGCACCCTGTGCGCCCCGGCCGCCGAGCAGTTCGCCGCCGAGCTGGCCAAGGTGACGCTGCGCGAGCCCGCCGTGCCGTTCCTCTCCAACCTCACCGGCGACTGGATCACCCCGGAGCAGGCCACCGACCCCGGGTACTGGACCCGCCAGATGCTCTCCCCCGTCCGGTTCCACGACGGACTCACCCGCCTGGCCGCGCTCGACGAGCGGATGGTGCTGGTGGAGACCGGTCCCGGCAGCGTCCTGACCGACCTGGCCCGCTCGGCCGCCGAGGGCGGCGCCGCACCGCGGTTCGCCCAGCCGCCGCTGCCCACCCGCGGCCGCCGCGGACCCGAGGACGAGCCCGGCAGCGCCGTGCTCTCCCTCGGCAGCCTGTGGACGCACGGCGCCGAGGTCGACTGGGAGCCGCTCGACGCCGCGGCCCGCCCCGCCGACCTGCCCGGCTACCCCTTCGAGCGGTTGCCGCACTGGATCGAGCCCACCGTCCCCGGAGAGGCGCCCGCCACCGCGCTGCCCGCCTCGGACCCCGACGCGGTGCACGCCACCATCGCCTGGCGGCCGCTGACCGGCCCGGCCGCGGAGGACCCGCTGAGCGGGCGCCGCCAGACCTGGCTGGTCCTGCTGGACCGGGCCGGGGCCGCCCAGCCGCTGGTCGACCTGCTGACCGCGCGCGGCCAGATCGTCACCACCGTCCAGCCCGGCACCGAATACCGCCGGGTGCGCCGGGGCGTCTACGAGCTCGACCCGGCCGACCCGGCCCAGTACGCCAAGCTGCTCGCCGACCTGCGCGCCCTGGTCCGGACGCCCACCGCCGTCCTGTACGCCTGGGGGCTGGACGAGACCGCGGAGGAGACCGACGGCTACTTCGGCCTGGTCCACCTCGCCCGCGCGATGTCCGCCGAGAGCGTGGTGCACGAGGTGCGGCTCGGCGTGGTGACCGCCGGGGCCTTCCCGGCCGCCCCCGGCGAGCGGCCCCGGCCCGCAGCGGCCCTGCTCAGCGGCCCGGTCCAGGTGTTCGGCGAGGAGTACCGCAACCTGCGCTGCACCCAGGTCGACCTCGCCGCCGGGGCCGGCCTGGACGAGGCGGCCGCCACCGCGGTGGTCGGCGCCGTGCTGACCGGTCCCGCCCCGCTGCTCGCCCTGCGCGACGGCGCCCTGCTCTCCCGCACGGTCGAGCGCGCCGAGCGGCCCGTCCCCGCGGCCCCGGCCCGGGTGCGCGCCGACAGCACCTGGCTGATCACCGGCGGCCTCGGCGGGATCGGCCTGACCCTGGCCCGCTACCTGGCCGGTGCCGGGGTCGCCCGGCTCGTCCTGCTCGGCCGCGGATCCGGCGGCGACGCCGCCGGGACCGCCCTGACCGCACTGCGCGGGGCCGGCGCCGAGGTGCTGGCCGTGCGCGCCGACGTCACCGACGCCGAGTCGCTCGACCGGGCGCTGGAGCAGGCCCGATCGGCCTTCGGCCGGATCGACGGCGTGATCCACGCGGCCGGTGTGCCCGGCGGCGGCTCGGTGGAGCTGCGCTCCGACGAGAGCATGCGCGCGGTGCTCGCCCCGAAGACCGCCGGCCTGCGCCACCTGCTGGCCGCCCTGCGGCCCGGCGAGGCCGAGGTGCTGGTGCTCTGCTCCTCGCTCGCCACCCTGGTCCCGACCTACGGCCAGTCCGACTACGCGGCCGCCAACGCCTACCTGGCCGCCGTCGCGGAGGCCGAGGCCGCGCGCGGCGAGCGGTTCGCCGTGGCCGTCGACTGGGACATGTGGGCCCAGGTCGGCATGGCCAGCCAGGCCGAGGTCCCGGAGGCGCTACGGGCCTTCCAGGCCGAGATGCTGGCCGGCGCGCTCACCCCCGAGCAGGGCGCCCGCGCCTTCGCAGCACTGCTCGACGGCCCGGCCGGCCGGGCCGTGGTGGCCCGGGTCGGCGCCGGGATCACCGACGGCACGCTGCGGACCTCCACCGCCCCCGCCGCCGACCTGCCCCGGACGGCCGCCCTGCCGCGCCCCGAGCTCGCCACCCCGTACACCGCCCCGGCCACCGCGACCGAGGAGCGCCTGGCCGAGATCTACGCCGAACTGCTCGGCCTCGACCGGGTCGGGGTGGAGGACGACTTCCTGGAGCTCGGCGGCCATTCGCTGCTGGCCGCCCAGGTCGCGGCCCGGCTGCGGGCCGAGTTCGAGGTCGACGTCCCCGCCCGGCTCTTCTTCGAGGGCGGCCGCATCGCCGACCTCGCCGTCGAGATCGAAGACCGCATCATCGCCGAACTGGAGCAGCAGTGACCAACCCCGCAGGCCGCAACCCCCGGGGCCGCGAGGACCGCCTCGCCCGGCTCACCCCCGAGCAGCGCGCCGCCTTCGAGGCGCGCGCCCGGGGCCGCGCCGGCGCGGCCCCGGCCACCGCCGACACCGCCGCTCCCGGCCCCGCCGCCGCGCCGACGCTGCCGCCGCGCGACCGCTCGCTGCCCGCGCCGCTGTCCTTCGGCCAGGAGCGGCTCTGGTTCGTGGAGCAACTCACCCCCGGCCTGGGGATGTTCAACGAGTACGTCGGGCTGCGCCTGACCGGCACCCTGGACATCGCCGCCCTGGAGGCCGCACTGACCGGCCTGGTGCAGCGGCACGAGGCGCTGCGCACCGTCGTGGCCACCGGCCCGGACGGACCGGTGCAGCGGGTGCTGGACCAGGCCGGGCCGGTGCTCCGGGTCGTCGAGCCGCAGGACGGCGAGGCCCGCTGGAGCGAGCAGCAGGAGCGCGAACTCGCCGAGCGGGAGGCAGCCCTGCCGTTCGACCCGGAGCACGGGCCGCTGCTGCGCGCCCTGCTGATCCGCTCCGCGCCGGAACGCGCCCTGCTGGTCGTGGTCAACCACCACCTGGTCGGCGACGCCTGGTCCCGCTCGGTGCTGGTGGAGGAACTCTGCAGCCGCTACCGGGCCTTCCGCGAGGGCGGCCCGGTGCCCGCACCGCTCGCCGTGCAGTACGCCGACTGGGCGCAGTGGCAGCGCGGCGAACTCACCGACGACGCGCTCGCCGAACCGCTCGCCTACTGGCGCGAGCGCCTGGACGGAGCCCCGCACGTCCTGGAACTGGCCACCGACCGGCCCCGCCCGGCCGTGCCCAGCCACCGGGGCGGCCGGGTGCACTTCACCCTGGACGCCGCCACCACCGAGGCCGTGGAGCAGGCCGCGCGCACCGCCCGGGCGACCCCGTTCATGGTCACCCTGGCGGCCTGGCAGGCCGTCCTGATGCGCCACTCCGGCCAGCAGGACGTCCTGGTCGGCGTGCCCACCGCGGGCCGCGACCGGCCCGAACTGGCGGGCCTGGTCGGCATGTTCGTCAACAGCCTGGTGTTGCGCTCGGACCTCTCCGGCGACCCGGCCTTCGGCGAGCTGCTCGACCGGGTCCGGGAGACCGCCCTCGGCGCGCTCGCCCACGCCCAGGTGCCCTTCGAGCGCCTGGTCCGTGAGCTGCGCCCGGACCGCGACCTGAGCCACGCACCGCTCTACCAGGTGCAGTTCGGCTACCGGAACGTCCCCGCGCCGGACATCGACCTGCCCGGGGTCGGCGTCGAGCTCGTCGAGCTGGACAACGGGCTGTGCCGCACCGACCTGAGCCTGGAGCTCGCCCGGGAGGGCGCGATCACCGCCGGCGTCTGCGAGTTCAGCCGGGACCTGTTCGACGACGACACCGTCCGCGAGCTGACGGAGGCGCTGCGGCGGGTGCTCGCCCGCGGCGCCGCCGACCCCGGCCTGCGGCTCTCCGAGCTGCTCGCGCTCACCCCCGTGGAGCGGGCCCTGCTGACCGCCGCGGGGGACGGCGGGCCGCTGCCCGAGGACGCCGTGGACGTCGTGACGGCCTTCGCCGAGGCCGTCCGCACCCGCCCCGACGCCGAGGCCGTGCTGCCCGGCGGCCGCCCGGACCAGGCCCTGACCTACGCCGCCCTGGACGCGCGGGTCGACGAGCTGCTCGCCCGGCTGCGCGCCGCCGGGGTGCGCCCCGGCGACCGGGTCGGCCTGTGCCTGCGCCGCGGCACCGACCTGCCCGCCGCCATGCTCGCCGTGCTCCGGGCCGGCGCCGCCTACCTGCCGCTCGACCCGGACTACCCGGCCGCCAGGCTGGCCCACGTGGTCGAGGACGCCCGGCCCACCGCCGTCCTGGTGCACGCCGCGACCAGGGACGCGGCACCGGCCGGCGCCCCGCTGCTCGACCTGGACGCCCCGGCACCGACCGGGAACCCCTCCGCCGGGCCCGCGCCGGTCGACCCGGACGCGCCCGCCTACGTCATCCACACCTCCGGCTCGACCGGCCGCCCCAAGGGCGTCGTGGTCCTGCGCCGCAACCTCACCGCCTTCCTGGCGGCGATGGACCGCGTGCTCGCCGAGGGCACGGACGGCACCGGCGGCGCGGCCGCCGCCGAGCCGTCGACCTGGCTGGCCGTCACCAGCGTCTCCTTCGACATCTCCGTCCTGGAACTGCTCTGGACCCTCAGCCGAGGCCACCGGGTCGTGGTCAACCCCGACCCCGGGACGGCACTGCCCGCCGCCGCCCCGGCACCCCGGGCCGACCGGGCCGTCCCCGAGTTCAGCCTGTTCTACTTCGCCAGCGGCACCGCCGGCGCCGAGCCCGGCCCCGGGCAGTACCGCCTGCTGCTGGACGGAGCCCGCTTCGCCGACGCCAACGGCTTCTCGGCGGTCTGGCTCCCGGAGCGGCACTTCCACGCCTTCGGCGGGCCGTTCCCGGCCCCCTCGGTGCTGGCCGCCGCGATCGCCCAGGCGACCGAGCGGATCGGCATCCGGGCCGGCAGCGTGGTGCTGCCGCTGCACCACCCCGTGCGGGTGGCCGAGGAGTGGTCGGTCGTCGACAACCTGTCCGGCGGCCGGGTCGGCCTCTCCTTCGCCTCGGGCTGGCACGCCGACGACTTCGTCCTGGCCAAGGACGCCTACCAGGACCGCCAGGCGCTCACCGTCAGCGGCATCGAGCAGGTCCGGCGGCTGTGGCGCGGCGAGCGGCTCCCCTTCGAAGGGCCCGGCGGCCGCACCGTCGACGTCGAGGTGCTGCCCCGTCCGGTCCAGGCCGAACTGCCGTACTGGCTCACCTCCTCCGGCAACCCCGAGACCTGCCGCACGGCCGGCCGGGTCGGTGCCCGGCTGCTCACCCACCTGCTGGGCCAGAGCACCGAGGAACTCGCCGAGAAGATCGCCGTGTACCGCGAGGCCTGGCGGGAGGCCGGCCACGCCGGTGAGCCGCACGTCACCCTGATGCTGCACAGCTACATCGGCGCCGACGGGGCCGACGTCCGGGCGCACGCCTGGCAGCCGTTCCGCGACTACCTGCGCAGCTCGGTCGGCCTGATCGAGAACCTGGCCCGCGGCCTCGGCATGGACGTCCGCAGCAGCGACTTCACCGCGGAGGACCAGGAGGCACTGCTCGACCACGCCTGTGCCCGCTACCTGGGCCACGGCTCGCTGATCGGCACCGCCGAGGAGTGCCTGCCGCTGGTGCACCGGCTGGCCGCGATCGGGGTCGACGAGATCGGCTGCCTGGTCGACTTCGGCGTCGACACCGACACCGCGCTGGCCGCCCTGCCCCGGCTGGCCGGACTGCGCCGCACCGCGGCCGCCGCGCCCGCCACCGGCCCGGCCGACGCCGAGCTGACCGCGCTGATCCGCGCCCACGGCGTCACCCACCTGCAGTGCACCCCCTCGCGGGCCCGCACCCTGCTGGACGAGGCCGACCCGGAGGCGCTGCGCGGCCTGCGCGGGCTGCTGCTCGGCGGCGAGGCGCTCGACGCCGACCTGGTCCGCCGCCTGGCCGCGCACCTCGACGGCCGGATCCTCAACATGTACGGGCCGACCGAGACCACCGTCTGGTCCACCACCGACGTCGTCGACCCGGCCGAGGGCCTGGTCACCATCGGCCGCCCGATCGCCGGCACCACCGTCCGGGTCCTCGACCCGTACGGGCGCCGGGTGCCCGTCGGCGTGCCCGGTGAACTCCTCATCGGCGGCGCCGGGGTGACCGCCGGCTACCTCGACCGGCCCGAACTGACCGAGGAGCGGTTCGTCGCCGACGCCGAGGCGGGCGACGGCGGGGCGGCCGACGGTGGGGCGGCCGGCCCCGGGGCCGGGCGGCTGTACCGCACCGGCGACCTCGTCCGCACCCGCCCCGACGGCCGGATCCAGTACCTGTCGCGCAACGACCACCAGGTCAAGATCCGCGGCTTCCGGATCGAGACCGGCGAGGTGGAGGCCGCGCTCACCGCACTGCCCGGGGTCCGCCAGTGCGTGGTGACCGCGTACGGCCTGGGCACCTCCCGGGCCGCGCTGGCCGCCTACCTGGTGCCCGAGGACCCGGCCGCGCCGCCGGCCGCGGCCGAGCTGCGGGCCGCCCTGGCCGGGCAGCTGCCCGGCTTCCTGATCCCGTCCCGCTTCCTCACGCTCGAAGCGCTGCCGCTCACCGGCAACGGCAAGGTCGACCGGGCGGCGCTGCCCGCGCCCGAGTCCGTGCCCGCCTCCGGCCGCGACCGCACCCCGCCGGCCACGCCCACCGAGGAGCGGATCGCCGCGATCTGGCGCGAGGCCCTCGGCCTCGACGAGGTCGGCACCGGCGAGGACTTCTTCGAACTCGGCGGCCACTCGCTGCTGGCCGCCCGGATGGTCGCCGGCATCCGCGACGAGCTGCACGTGCAGCTGCCGCTGCGCACCCTGTTCGACTCGCCGACCGTGGCCGCGCTGGCCCTGGCCGTGGACGCGCTCGGCGCGGACGGGCCCGCCGGGGCCCCCGCCGAGCGGGCCGCGCTGGTCCCCGACCCGGCCCGCCGGCACGAGCCCTTCCCGCTCACCGACGTCCAGCGCGCCTACTGGATCGGCCGCAGCGGCGCCGTCGGCGGCGACGTGGCCTGCCACCTCTACCTGGAGGTGGACGTCGCCGACGTCGACCCGCTCCGGCTCCAGGACGCCTGGCGGTCGATGGTGTCGCGGCACGACGCCCTGCGCCTGGTCTTCGGCGAGGACGGCACCCAGCGCGTCCTGCCCGAGGTGCCCGCGTACGAGCTGACCGTCGACGACCTGCGCGGGCTGCCCGAGCAGGACCGGGCGGAGCACCTCGCCGGGACCCGTGCCCGGATGTCGCACCAGGTGCTGCCGGCCGACACCTGGCCGCTCTTCGAGCTGCGCGCCAGCCGCACCGCGGGCGACGACGTCCGGCTGCACCTGAGCATCGACACCCTGATCGCCGACGGCGGCAGCGTGCAGATCCTGTTGCGCGAACTGCTCGCCGTCTACCAGGGCACGCTCGACCCGCGCCCGCTCGAACTCTCCTTCCGGGACTACGTGCTGGCCGAGCAGGGCCGCCGGAGCGGCCCGGCCCTGCAGCGCGACCTCGACTACTGGCACGGCCGGCTGGACACCCTGCCGCCCGCCCCCGCGCTGCCGCTGGCGCGGCGCCCCGAGGAGCTGGCCGAGACCAGGTTCCGCCGCCGCGAGGCGCACCTGCCCGCCGAGCTGTGGGAGCGGCTGAAGAGCCGGGCCGCCGCCGGCCGGGTCACCCCCTCGGCGCTCGCCCTGGCCGCCTACGCCACCGTGATCGGCACCTGGTCGACCGTCGACCGCTTCACCCTCAACCTCACCCTGTTCAACCGGGTCGGCGACCACCCCGACCTGGCCGCCATGGTCGGCGACTTCACCGCGCTCAGCCTGTTCGAGGTGGACGGCGCGACCGCCGGCTCCTTCGCCGACCGGGCCCGCCGACTGCAGGACCGGCTCTGGGAGGACCTTGACCACCAGCTGGTCAGCGGCGTCCGGGTCGGCGGCGAACTCGCCCGTCGGCGCGGGGTCGCCGAGGCCGCCATGCCGGTCGTCTTCACCAGCGAGCTCGGCGCCGACGGCGTGGGCGGCAGCCGGGTGCTCCGGGAACTGGGCGCCGAGGTCGCCCACACCATCACCCAGACCCCGCAGGTCTGGCTGGACCACCAGATCTCCGAGGACGAGGGCCGGCTGCGGCTGACCTGGGACGCCGTCGAGGAGCTCTTCCCCGAGGGCGTGCTCGACGCCATGTTCGAGGCCTACACCGGCCTGCTCACCGCGCTCGCCGAACAGCCCGGCGCCTGGACGGACCCGCACCTGGTCGTCCTGCCCGCCGGGCAGCTCGACGCCTACCGGGCGCTCAACGCCACCGACGGCCCGCGGCCCGACGGGCTGCTGCACGAGCCCTTCCTCGACCGGGCCCGGACCTCGCCCGGCCTCACCGCGGTGGTCTCGGCCACCGGCACGGTGACCTACGGCGAACTGGAGCGGGCCTCGGCGGCCGTCGCCCACGCGCTGCGGGCGGCCGGGGTGCGCCCCGGCGAGCTGGTCGGCGTGCGCGCCGACCGGGGCTGGGAGCAGGTCGCCGCCGCGATCGGCGTGATCCGGGCCGGCGGCGCCTACCTGCCGCTGGACGCCGGCCTCCCGGCCGCCCGGGTCGCCCGCTCGCTGGAGCACGCCGGCGCCACCGCGCTCCTCGCCCGGGGGTCCTGGGCCCCCGAGGACGCCGTGCCCGCCGGAGTCACCCTGCTGGGCTTCGAACAGGCCCTGGCCACCGCGGCGGACGCCGCTCCGGCGCCGGTCCCGACCACCCCGGCGGACCTCGCGTACGTCATCTACACCTCGGGCTCCACCGGCGACCCCAAGGGCGTGATGATCGACCACCGGGGCGCGCTGAACACGGTGGTGGACGTCAACGACCGCTTCCGGGTCACGCCGTCCGACCGGGTCCTCGGCATCTCCTCGCTCGGCTTCGACCTCTCGGTGTACGACGTCTTCGGCACCCTCGCCGCCGGGGCCGCCCTGGTCCTGGTCGGCGCCGGCGAGGAGCGCGACCCCGCGCGCTGGTCCCGGCTGGTCGCCGAGCACCGGGTCACGGTCTGGAACTCCGTCCCCGCCCTGATGGAGATGCTGCTGGCGTACGCCGACGGCAACCCGGCGGCCGACCTGGAGTCGCTGCGCCTGGTCATGCTCAGCGGCGACTGGATCCCGGTCGGCATGCCCGACAACGTCCGTGCGCTCGCGCCCAAGGCCGAGGTGATCAGCCTGGGCGGCGCCACCGAGGCGTCCATCTGGTCGGTGCTGCACCCGATCGGCGCGGTCGACCCGGACCGCCCGAGCATCCCGTACGGCCGCCCGATGCGGAACCAGGGCATGGTCGTCCTGGACGAGGCCTTCCGGCCGCGTCCGGTCGGGGTGGCCGGCGCCCTGTTCATCACCGGCGCGGGCCTGGCGGTCGGCTACCGCAACGCCCCGGAGATCACCGCCCGCGCCTTCCCGAGCCACCCGGTCACCGGCGAGCGCCTCTACCGCACCGGCGACCTGGCCCGGCTGCTGCCCGACGGCGACCTGGAGTTCCTCGGCCGCGAGGACTCCCAGGTCAAGGTGCGCGGCATGCGGATCGAGCTGGGCGAGATCGAATCCGCGCTGGTCCGGATGGACGGCGTGCGGGAGGCCGCGGCGCTGGTCGAGGGCGACGGGCTCGGTGCCCGGCTCGCGGCCTACGTGGTCCGCGAGGCCGCCCGTCCGCTGCCCGCCGCCCCGGCACCGGCGCCCGCCCCGGCGCTGGACGCCGAGCGGGTCCGCCGGCTGGAGGCGCGACTGCGCCAGCCCGGCCGCCGCGCCGACCTGGCGGGCCGTGAGGTCCTGCCCTTCGCGCTCCCGGCCGACACCCTGGAGCTGCGCCGGGCCGCCGCCCTGCGCGGCGCCGCCACCGGCTTCGCCGACGCCCCGGTGCGCCTGGCCGACCTGCACGCGCTGCTGACCGTGCTCGCCCGCCAGGACGAGGACGGCGTGCCCCGGTACGCCTACGGCTCGGCCGGCGGCCTGTACCCGGTCCAGACCTACCTGGCCGTCGCCCCGGGCGGGGTGGCGGGCCTGGCGGCCGGCACCTACTACGTCGACCCGGCGGGACCGGCCCTGGTCGCGCTCGACGGCGCGCCGGGCGCGGAACGGGCGCTGGACCCGGCGCTCTACAGCGAGGCCAACCGGCCGCTGGTCGAAGGGGCCGGCTTCGCCCTCTTCCTGGTCGCCAGGAACACCGCGATCACTCCAATCTACGGCGAACTCGCGGACCGCTTCTGCCTGTTGGAGGCCGGGGCGATGGCGCAGCTGCTGCGGCACCGGGCCGGCGACTGCGCGGTGGCGCTGTGCCCGATCGGCGACGTGTTCCCCGAGCCGCTCCGCGGCGCGCTGCTGCTGGAGGACGGCCAGAGCGTGCTGCACACCCTGGTCGGCGGCCGGCCGCCGGGCGCGGCGGCCGAGGAGCCGGGCTCCGGCGCCGACTGGGCGCTCGGGCTGCGGGAGGCGCTCGCCGAGCGGCTGCCCGGCTACATGGTGCCGCAGCTGGTCCGGGCGGTGGAGGCGCTGCCGCTGTCCGCCAACGGCAAGGTCGACCGGGCGGCGCTCGCCAGGCTGGGCGCCCCGGCCGTCACGGCGGCGGCCACCCCGGCCACCCCGGCCGTCACGGCGGCGGCCACCCCGGCACCGGCCGCGGCGCCGGTTCCGCCGCCGCGCACGGTGGCGCGGCCCACCGGGCCGGGCGCGGTGGAGCGGCTCACCGCACTGTGGCGGGAGGTGATGGACGGGGCGGAGGTCGACGTCGACACCAACTTCTTCGAGGCCGGCGCCAACTCCATCCACCTGGTCCGGGTCCAGCGGCGGATCGCCGAGGACTTCGGGCAGGAGCTGTCGGTGGTCGAGATGTTCGACCGGCCGACCATCCGGCACCTGGCGGAGCTGCTGGACCGGACCGCCCCCGCCCCGGCCCCCGCCGCGGCCGCGGAGCCCTCGCCGGCCCCCGGGAGCGGCGCGCGGACCGAGGCGCAGAGCGCCGGCGGCGACCGCCGGCAGCACCACGAACGGCGCCGCGCCGCCCGCCGGGGCGGCGCCGGCACCAACCCGACCGGCTGACCCGAGCGGCCGGCGGCCGGACCGGGCACCGCTGCCCGGTCCGGCCGCCGGCCCCCGAGCCGCGTCGATCACCACCTGTGAGGAGAGCAGTCCGATGTCCACCCACGCCCCCGAGGGCCCGGCCACCGCGGTGCCGGACCTGCCGGACGCGATCGCCGTCACCGGCCTCGCCTGCCGGTTCCCCGGTGCCCCCGACGCCGGGACCTTCTGGGCCGACCTGGTCGCGGGCCGGGAGAACATCACCTTCCGCACCCCCGAGGAGCTGGCGGCCCTGGGCGTGCCGGCCGAACGGCTGGCCGACCCGCGGTTCGTGGGCGCCGGCGGCGTACTGGAGGGCCTGGCGGAGTTCGACGCCGAGTACTTCGGCATCCCGCCCCGGGACGCCGAGCTGATGGACCCCCAGCACCGGCTGTTCCTGCAGTGCGCGGTCGCCGCACTGGAGGACGCCGGGCAGCCCACCGAGGGGGTCGAGGGCGGCGTGGGCGTCTACGCCTCGGCCGGCTTCAACTCCTACCTGACGCACCAACTGCTGCCCCGCGCCGCCCACTTGGCGGACCGCGCCGAGGTCCAGTGGCTGGCCGCGGGCGACAAGGACTACCTCGCCACCCAGACCTCCTACCGGCTCGGCCTGACCGGCCCGAGCCTGAGCGTGCAGAGCGCCTGCTCCTCCGCCCTGGTCGCCGTCCACCTGGCGGCCGAGGCGCTGCTGAGCGGCGAGTGCGACGTGGCGCTGGCCGGGGCGGTCTCCGCCGGGGTCGGCCAGGGGCTCGGCTACCTGCACGCCGAGGGCGGGATCCTCTCCGCCGACGGGCACTGCCGCCCCTTCGACGCCGCGGCGACCGGCACCGTCTTCGGCAGCGGCGTCGGCGTGGTGGTGCTCAAGCGGCTGGCCGACGCGGTCGCCGACGGCGACACCGTCCGGGCCGTCCTGCTCGGCTCGGCGGTCAACAACGACGGGAACCGCAAGGTCGGCTTCACCGCGCCGAGCCTGGACGGCCAGGTCCGGGTGATCACCGCCGCCCAGTCGGTGGCCGGGGTCACGCCCGACGAGGTCTCCAGCATCGAGGCGCACGGCACCGCGACGGCCCTCGGCGACCGGATCGAACTCGCAGCGCTGGCCCGGGTGTTCGACGACGCCCCGGACCCCCGCCGGGTGCTGGGCGCGGTCAAGTCCAACGTCGGCCACCTGGACACCTGCGCCGGGATGGCCGGGCTGATCAAGACGGTGCTCTCGCTGCAGCACCGCACGCTGCTGCCGACCGTCCACTTCGAGAACCCCAGCCCCGAGCTGGACCCCCGCCTGTTCCGGGTGCTGACCGAGGCCGAGCCCTGGCCCGGCGCGGACGGCACCCGGGTCGCCGGGGTCAGCTCCTTCGGCATCGGCGGCACCAACGCCCACGTGATCCTCCAGGACGCGCCCCCGCTGCCCGCCGCTGCCGCCGCGCCGGCCGGCGAGTGGGAGCTGCTGCCGGTGTCCGCCCGCACCGAGCCGGCGCTCGACCGCGCCACCGAACGGCTCGACGCGGCACTGGCCGGACCGGGCGCGCCCACGGCCGCCGACGCCGCGTTCACGCTGCAGACCAGGCGCAGGCACCACCCGTGGCGGCGCACCGTCCTGACCGGGCCCGGCGGGCGGCAGCACTCCCGCCCCGTCCGGGTCGCCGGCGACGGCCGGGGGGTCGCCTTCCTGTACCCCGGCCAGGGCGCCGGCCGCCCGGGCATGGCCGCGGAGCCGTACCGCGCCGAACCGGTCTTCCGCGCCGCGCTCGACCGCTGCCTGGACGCCCTGCGGCCGTGGACGGCCGCGCCGCTGCACGCGCTGCTGCTCGACCCGGCCCACGCGGACCTGTTCGACCGCACCGAGGTCGCCCAGCCGGCCCTGTTCGCGGTGGAGTACGCGCTCACCGCGTGGTGGACGGCGCTCGGCCTGCGGCCGGTCGCACTGGCCGGCCACAGCGTCGGCGAGTTCGCGGCCGCCTGCGCCGCCGGGGTCTTCGAACTGCCGGGCGCCGCCCGGCTGGTGGCCGAACGCGGCCGGTTGATGGGCACCATGGCGCCCGGCGCGATGCTGAGCGTCCCGCTGCCCGAGGCGGAACTGCGCGCACTGCTGGACGACCCCGAGGGCCCGGAGCTCGCCGCCGTCAACGCACCGGACCGCTGCGTGGCGGCCGGCGCCCCGGAGGCGGTGGCCCGACTGGCCGAGCGCCTGGCCGCGCGCGGCGTCGCGGCCCGGCCGCTGGCCGTCCGGCACGCCTTCCACACCCGGGACGCCGAGCCGCTGCTGGCGGAGTTCGCCCGGCTGGTGGCGGCCGTGCCGGTGCAGGCCCCCGCCCTGCCGGTGGTCTCCGGCCTGACCGGGCGTGAGCTGACCGCCGAGGAGGCCGTCTCGCCGGAGTACTGGGCGCGCCAGCTGCGGCACACCGTCCGCTTCGCCGACGCGCTCGCCGCCCTGCCGGGCGACGGCCCGCTGCTGGAGCTCGGCCCCGGCCGGGGCCTGACCGGCTTCGCCGTGCGGACCCTGGGCAGCGGCCGGCCGGCCCTGCCCACCCTGGACGCCGCCGCGCCCGGATCGCAGCCGCCCGCCCGGCTGACCGCGCTGGGCCGGCTGTGGGAGCGCGGAGCCGAGCCCGACTGGTCGGCCCTCGGCGAGCGGGCCGGGCGTCGGCACACCTCGCTTCCGGGCTACCCGTTCGAGCCGGTCCGGCACTGGTTCGACCCGGCCGGGGACGGCCCGCGCCCCGCCGGTCCCGCCGCCGTCACCACCCCGGCCGCGACCGCCGCCCCGGCCGCCGAGGGCGTGGACTCCTGGCTGCACGTCCTGTCCTGGACCCCCACCCTCCCGCCGACCGGCACCGGCCCCGTCCCGGCCTCGGTGCTGCTGCTCGCCGACGACGCCGGCCTCGCCGGGCCGGTCGCCGAACGGCTCACCGCGGCGGGCGCCCTGGTCACCCTGGTCCGCGCCCCCGGCGCGGCGGCCGGCCCGGACGACACCGGGCTCACCCTCGACCCCGCGGACCCCGCCGCCTGCACCGCCCTGGCCGCCACCCTGGCCGGGCGCGGCACCCCGCCGGACGCCGTGGTCTCCTGCCAGGCCCTGGACGACCCGCCGCTGGAGCGGGCCACCCCGGCCGAGGCGGCCGACGGCGCCCTGCGCGCGCTGACCGTCCCGGCCCAACTGGCCCGCGCCCTGGGCGAGGCGTTCCCGGGCCGGCCGCTGCGGCTGCTGCTGGTCACCGACGCCGCCCACGGGGTCAACGGGCAGCCCGCCCGCACCCCGCAGGCGGCCGCCGGGCTCGGTGCCGTCCGGGTGCTGCCGCAGGAGCTGCCCGGCCTCACCGCCGAGGCGCTCGACCTGGACTGCCCCACCCGGGAGCCCGCCGAACTGGCCCTGGCCGCCGACGCGGTGGTGGCGCGGCTGTGCTCCGAGCAGGCGCCCGCGCCGCTCACCGCGGTCCGCGGCCGGGCCCACCTGGTGCCCACCCCGGACCGGCCCGTGCTCACCGACCCGGCCGGCCCGCAACCCGCGCCGCCCACCGGCCCGTGGCTGGTCACCGGCGGTCTCGGCGGGATCGGCCTGGCCGTGGCCGGCCGGCTCGCCGAGGACGCCGGCCGGACCCTCGTGCTGCTCACCCGCCGCGCCGTCCCCGACGGCGAGGGCTGGCGCAGCCTGCGGCCCGCGGGTGCCGCGCCCGCCGGGAGCTGCCCGCCGGAGCTGACCGAGGCGCTCGCCGGTCTGACCGCCCACGGCGCCCGGCTGTGCCTCGTCCAGGCCGACGTCACCGACGAGGCCGCGCTGGCCGCCGCGCTCGACGAGGTGCGGGCCGCGTACGGCCCGATCGCCGGGGTCGTGCACGCCGCCGGGGTGGCCGGTGGCGGCGTCACCGCGCTGCGCGCCCCCGAGGAGATGGCGCGGGTGCTCGCCCCCAAGGTGCTCGGCACCGTGCTGCTGGAGCGGCTGACGGCCCGTGACCGGCCGCTGCTGGTGCTCTGCTCCTCGGCTCTCGCGGTCACCGGCGCGGTCGGTCAGGCCGACTACACCGGGGCCAACGCCTTCCTGGACAGCTTCGCCACCGGCACCCGGGCGGCCGTGTCGATCGGCTGGGACCGCTGGTCGCAGACCGGCATGGCGGTCCGCTCCGGGCTGCGGGACTGGCTCGACGGAGGCGAGGAGCTCGACCACGCCCTCTTCGACGCCCGCCGCACCGAGCCGGACGGGACGGTGGAGTTCCGGCTGCGCCGCAGCGGCCAGACGAGCTGGCCGGCCGAGGAACACCGGATCGCCGACGCCCCGGTCCTGCCCGGCACCGCACTGCTCGAACTCGCGGTCGCGGCGCACCGGTTGACGCTGGGGGACGGTCCGGTCGAGCTCGACGCGGTGTTCACCCACCCACTGCGGCTGCCCGTCGGCCAGCCCCCGGAGGTGACCGTGCGGCTGCGTCCGGCGCCCGACGGCGGGCACCTGTGGGAGGTCCGCTCCAGCGCCGTGCCGTCCAGGCCGCACGCCCAGGGCCGGATCGCGCCGTACCGGGGCGGTTCCCCCGAGCGCCTCGACCTGGACGGGCTCGCGCAGCGCTGCGCCGCCGTCGCGCCGTCCGCCGGGCAGCGGCCCGCCGGGGCGAGCGGGCTGCGCACCGGGCCGCGCTGGGAGAGCGTCACGGAGGTCCGCCAGGGCGAGGGCGGGGGCGAGGCGATGCTGCGGCTGCGCCTGCCCGAGCCGTTCCACGGCGACCTGGCCGCGCACCCGCTGCACCCCGCGCTGCTGGACACCGCCACCGGCGCCGTCACTGCCCGCACCGGCAGCCACCTGCCGGTGGCCTACCGGCGGCTGGTGGTGCTCGGCCCGCTCGGCCCCGATGCCGTCGTCCACGTCCGGCCCCGCACCGGTGCGGCCGGGGCCGGCGGCACGCTGGTCGTCGACGTGGTCGTCGCCGCGCCGGACGGTGTGCCGAGCGTGCTCGTCGAGGGCTTCGTGCTGCGGCCGGCCCCGGTCGCCGGCCCGGACGGCGGCGCGACGGGCGCCGCGGGGGCCGCAGGCGGCGTCGAGCCCGAGCAGGGCGGGATCCCGACCCGGGAGGGCCTGCTGGCGCTCGACCGGATCCTGGCCAACCGTCACCTCCCGCACGTCCTGGTCAGCCCGCGCGCGGCCGGAGGCGCCGCGCCGCGCACCGCCGTCACCGCCACCACCGCCACAGCTGCGGCCGCTCCCCCGGACGCCGGGCCGGCCGACTCCGGGGACCTGGAGGAGCGGATCGCCGCGGTCTGGTCCCGCCTGCTGGGCGTGCCCGGCATCGGCCCGGACGACAGCCTGTTCGAGCTCGGCGGCGACTCCCTGCTGGTCGTGCAGATCACCGGCGAGCTCCAGCGGCTCGGGCTGGCCGTCTCCCCCGGCGACCTCTTCGCCCACCCCACCGTCGGACAGCTCGCCGCCCGGCTCCGCGCGGACCGCGAACCGGCCGCCGGGCCCGCACCCGACACCACAGCCCTGCCCACCGCTCCCGCCGGACCCTCCCCGGCCCCCTCGCCGGGGCCGCGCGAGGCCTTCTCGGACGCGGACCTCAGCGAAGACGACCTGGCCCGGGTACTCGCCCTGTTCCGGTCAGGAGAGGACACCAAGTGAACGACATCGAGGACATCTACCCCCTCTCGCCCACCCAGGAGGGGATGCTCTACCACAGCACCACCTCCCCCGAGCACGGCCTCTACGTCGAGCTGACCACCTTCCGGGTGCACGGCGAACTGGACCTCGCCGTCCTGGGCGCCGCCTGGCAGCGGGCGATCGCCCGGCACCCGGTGCTGCGCACGGCCTTCGTCCGGGAGCGCATCCGCACCCCGCACCAGGTGGTGCTGCCGAAGGCGGAGCTGCCGATCGAGTTCCGCGACCTGACCGGCCTGGACGAGGCCGCCCGCGCGGCCGCCGTCGCCGAGGAGCTGGAGCAGCGGGCCCGCGAGCGCTTCGACCTGACCCGGCCGCCGCTGATGCGGCTGCTGGTGCTCCGCCTGCCCGGCGAGCACCTGGTGGTGTGGACGTACCACCACCTGCTGCTGGACGGCTGGTCGGCGGCCCTGCTGCTGGCGGAGGTCACCGCCGGCCTGTCCGGCGCCACCGCCGAGCTGCCCGCGCCGCCGCCGTTCCGCGAGTACATCGCCTGGTTGGGCCGTCAGGACCCGGAGCGCGACCGGGCGTTCTGGACGGAGTACCTGGCGGACCACCGCGAACCGGCGACCCTGACCCTGCCCGGGATGCGTCCGGGCGCCAAGCCCACCGGCGGCTTCCACACCGTACGGGCGGCGCTGCCCGCCGAGACCCTGGCCACCCTGCGGCGACTGGCCGCCGCCCGGTCCACCACCTTCAGCGGCCTGGTCGAGGCCGCCTGGGCGGGGACGGTCGCCCGCCACTCCGGCCGCGACGACGTCGTGATCGGCGTGACCGTCTCCGGGCGCCCGGTCGGCCTGGACCGCGCCGAGCAGATGCTCGGGATGTTCATCAACACCGTCCCGGTGCGGGTGCGGGTCGACCGGGAGCTGCCCGGCGACGAGTGGCTGGCCCGGCACGCCGCCACCCGTCACCCCGTGCTGGACCACCAGCACACCGCGCTGACCGACATCCAGCGCTGGGCCGGCACGGCCCCCGGCGTGCCGCTGTTCGACACCGTCGTGGTGGTCGAGAACTACCCGGACCGGACGGAGGCGGTGCTCTCCCACGGCGAGGTCACGGTCGACGACGTCCGCTACGAGACCCGGACCAACTACCCGGTCACCCTGGTCGTCCGGGCCGCGGCCGACCTGCAGCTGCAGGCGGTGGTGGACTCCGGCCGGATCACCCCGGAGGAGGCGCGGGGGCTGCTCGACCACGTCGTCGCCGTGCTGACCCGCTTCGCCGCCGAACCCGGCCGCCCCGTCGGGGAGTTGCTGGCCGTCACCGAGGAGACCCGCACCCGGCAGCTGGACATCTGGAACGGCACCGGGATCGACCGCACCGCACCGGCCGCCCTGCTGTCCGGGCTGATCGACGACGCGGTCCGCGACCGGCCCGACCACCCCGCCGTGGTCGACCAGCAGCACCGCCACGGCTACCGGGAGCTGGACCTGCGCGCCGACGCCCTGGCCCGGCTGCTGGTCGGGCGCGGGGTGCGCCCCGGGGACCGGGTGGGCATCTGCCTGGGCCGCGGCGCCGACCTGGTGACCGCGATGCTGGCGGTCGCCCGCGCCGGGGCCGCGTTCGTCCCGCTCGACCCGGCCCACCCGGTGGAGCGGATCCGCCTCGTCCTGGCGGACGCCGCGCCCGCCGTGGTGCTCGTCGACGCGACCGGAGCGCCCGCGCTGAGCGAGTGGGACGGCACCGTCCTCGACCTCACCACCGCCGACCTCACCACCGCCGACCTCACCGGCGTGGCCTCCGCCCGGGCCGTCGAGCTCCCGGGCGCCGACCCGGACGGGCCGGCCTACCTGATGTTCACCTCCGGCTCCACCGGCCGCCCCAAGGGCGTCGTCGTCGGCCACCGGGCCCTGGCGAACCTGGTGGACAGCCTGGCCCGCCGGCACCCCGGCCTGGACGGCGACACCCGCTTCCTCGCCCTCACCACGCTCGGTTTCGACACCTCGCTGGCCGAACTGCTGGTGCCGCTCGCGGTCGGCGGCACCGTCCACGTGGGCGGCCAGGCCCTCGGGCTGAGCGGCCGGGAGATCGACCGCTACACCGTGGAGCACGGCATCACCGCGCTGCAGGCCACCCCCTCCCGCTACCGGGCGCTGCTGGACTCCGGCTGGCAGGGCGCCGGCCGGCCCCGGCTCTACAGCTGCGGCGAGGCCTTCCCCGCCGACCTGGCCGCCCCGCTGGCCGCACGCGGCTCCTCGGTGTGGAACATGTACGGCCCGACCGAGACCACCGTGTACTCCAGCGTCGAGCCGATCACCGCGGACACCACCCGGGTCACCGTCGGCCTGCCGATCTCCAACACCGTGCTGCACGTGCTGGACACCGTCGACGGCGGGCTGCTGCCGGTCGGCTGCGTCGGCGAACTGTGCATCGGCGGCGACGGCGTGGCCCAGGGCTACTGGCAGCGGCCCGAGCTGACGGCGGAACGGTTCGTCACCGACCCGTTCACCGGCGGCCGGATGTACCGCACCGGCGACCACGCCCGCCGCCTGCCCGACGGCCGGATCGAGCTGCTCGGCCGGATGGACCGCCAGCTCAAGCTGCGCGGCTACCGGATCGAGCCCGGCGAGATCGAGCAGGTGCTGCTCGCCCTGCCCGAGGTGGCCGGCTCCGCCGTCGCCGTACGGGAGGGCCGCCTGGTCGCCTGGGTGGTGCCCGCCGACCGCGACGCCCCGCTCGACCCCGCCGGCCTCCAGGCCGCACTGCGCCGCTCGCTGCCCTCGTACATGGTCCCCGAGGCGGTCGCCGTCCTCGCCGAGCTGCCGCTCACCCCGGCCGGCAAGACCGACCTGCTCGCCCTGCCCACCCCGCCGCAGCCCGGCGACGAGACCGCACCCGCTGCCCCGCCGGTCGGGGCCGCGGACCACGAGGCGCTGGTGACCCGGCTGTTCGCCGAGGTCCTGGCCCTGCCGGAGGTCGGTCCCGACGAGGACTTCTTCGAACTGGGCGGCGACTCGCTGCGCGCCCTGCGCCTCGTCTCCCGGCTGGAGGCGGAACTGGGACGCGCACTCGACATCGAGCTGCTCTTCGACGCGGGCACGGTCCGCGAACTGAGCGCGGCCATCGGCCCGGCCTCCGACGCCGCCGGCCAGTGACCCGACCGGCGTCCCGGCCGACCCCGGCCGGGACGCCCCGCACCGAACACACCGATTGGACAGGAACGACCATGGCTAGCACTACGGCCACCCTCCTCGACGACGACCGGCGACGGCTCGACACCCTGCTGCTGTCCCGGTGGGACGCCGACCCGGCACACCCCGCCGTGGTCGACGGCGACCGGGTGCTGACCGCGGGGGAACTCAGGGACCGGACCGTGCGGGTCGCCACGCTGCTGCGCGGGCGCGGGGTGCGCCCGGGCGAGCGGGTGGCGGTGTACCTGGAGCGCTCGGCCGACTTCGTGATCGGCGTGACCGGCGTCGTCCTGGCCGGCGCCGCCCAGGTCGCCTTCGACGTCAACGACCCGGTCGCCCGGACCCTCGACATGCTGGCCGACTGCGAGCCCCGGCTGCTCGTCACCACCCCCGAACTGCGCTCCCGCTTCCCCGCCGACCTCGGCGTCGAGGTGGTGACCGTCGCCGAGTGCGCGGCCACCGAGCCGGCCGCCCCCTTCGAACCCGCGGCCGACCTCGACGAACAGCCCGCCGTGGTCATCTACACCTCCGGCTCCACCGGCCGCCCGAAGGCCTCGCTGATCCCCCACCGCGCGGTGACCACCCGGCTGCGGGCGCTGCAGCGCAGCCACGGCCTCGGCCCGTCCGACCGGATGCTGCACCACACCGCGTGCAGCTTCGACATGTTCCTGATCGAGGTCTACTGGCCGCTGATCACCGGCACCACCGTCGTCATCGCCGCCCCCGGCCGCCAGCGCGACGCCGACTACCTCGCCGAGACCATCCGCTCGGCGGAGATCAGCATCTTCTACTGCGTGGTCTCGCTGCTGGAGCTGTTCCTGCTGGCCCGGGGGCCCGAGGAGCGCTTCGACGGCCTGCGCCGCGTCCTCACCGGCGGCGAGCCGCTCGCACCCGAGCTGGTCCGCCGCTTCCACGCCCGGTCCACCGCCCCGCTCACCAACCTCTACGGCCCGAGCGAGTGCACGATCTACTGCACCGCCTGGGTGCCCCCGCGCGACCCGGACCTGGACACCGTCTACATCGGGCCGGCCATCGAGGACACCACGCTGTGGATCCTCGACGAGGACGGCAAGCCGGTGCCGGACGGCGAGCCCGGCGAGCTCTACATCGGCGGCGCCGGCCTGGCCCTCGGCTACCTGAACCGCCCCGAGCTGACCGCGGAGCGCTTCGTCCCGGACCACCTCGGCGACGGCACCGGCCCGCTCTACCGTTCGGGCGACCTGGTCCGCACCCACCCGGTGGGCGGCCTGGAGTTCCTGGGCCGGGTCGATCTCCAGGTGAAGATCCGCGGCTACCGGATCGAACTGGGCGAGATCGAGTCCGCCGCCCTGCGCGTGCCGGGGGTGCGGCAGGCCGCCGCGGTCGCCCACGGCCGCGGCAGCGACGCCCGGCTGGTCGGCTTCCTGGTCCTGGAGGGGGACGCCGAGCCCGAGGCCGTCACCGCCGCGGTGCGCCAGGAGCTGCGCGCCGCGCTGCCCTCCTACATGGTCCCGGCCTCGTTCGCCACGCTGGCCGCGATGCCGCTGACCGCCAACGGAAAGCTGGACCGCACCCTGCTGACCGAGCGGGCCGGGGAGGTGCTGCCCGCCACCACCGCCGCGGCCGCCGACGCCCGGCCGGCCGGCGACGGCCTGGCCGCCCTGGTCACCGGGGTCTGGTGCGAGGTCCTCGGCGTGCCCGCGATCGGCCCGGACGACGACTTCTTCGACATCGGCGGGGACTCCTTCAAGGTGGTGCGCGCGGTGCGCAAGCTGGAGGCGCTGCTCGGCGTCGAGGTCCCGATGGACCTCGCCTTCGACGAGCCGACCGTGACCGGCTTCACCGCCGCCCTGACCGAGCACGGGGTGGAGGGATCCGCCCGATGACATCCCAGGTCCTGCGCTCCTTCGGCGAGCTCGACACGATCGCCCGCGACCCGTCCGCCCCGGTCGTCACCCTGTTCAGCGGCGGGCTGGACAGCAGCTACCTGCTGCACCGCCTGGTCCGGGCCGGCGCCCGCAACGTCCATGCGGTCAGCGTCGACCTCGGCGAGGACGAGAGCGGCGAGCACAAGCAGCTCATCGCCGACCGGCTCGGCGTCCGGCTCCACCTGCTCGACGGCCGGCAGGAGTTCGCCGAGGACTACGTCCGCCCGGCGATCGCCGCGCACGCCGTCTACCTCGACACCCACCCGGTCAGCTCCACGCTCAGCCGGCCGCTGATCGCCAAGCTCGCCCTCGCCACCGCCCACGAGCTCGGCGCCACCACGGTGCTGCACACCGCCAACCGTTCGCAGAACACCCTGCGCCGGCTCAACGGCGCCATCGGCCTGCTCGGCTTCGCCGGCCGCTACGGCAGCCCGTACGACCTGGACCCGGTCGACCGGGAGCAGAAGATGCGCGAGCTCAAGGAGGTCGGCCTGGACCAGCTCAGCGAGCGGCTGGTCAGCGGCGACTCCAACCTGTGGTGCCGGGAGTTCGAGTCCGGGATCCTCGACGACCCCGAGGACCACGCCGTGCCCGAGGAGCTCTACCGCTGGAGCGCGCTGCGCCCCGCCGGGGCCCCGGAGACCGTCGAGGTCGCCTTCGAGGCCGGCCGGCCCGTCGCGGTGGACGGCCGGCCGCTGCCGCTGACCGAACTGATCGACACCCTCAACCACCTGGTCGGGGCCCACGGACTGGGCCGCTACAGCGGGCTCGAACACCTCGACCACGGGTCGAAGGTGCTGGAGATCCGCGAGATGCCCGCCGCCTGGCTGCTGCTGCGCTCGCGCCGCCACCTGGAGACCGCCACCCTCTCCGCCGAACTGCTGCGGGAGAAGATCCATCAGGAGCAGCTGTGGGTCCGCGAGGCCCTGGAGGGCCGCTGGTTCGGCGAACTGCGCACGGCCGCACAGGCGTTCATCGACGTCTGCTCGGCGCCGGTCACCGGTTCGGTGCTCTGGCGGCTCACGGCCGGCTCGGCCGAGACCCGGGCCATCGTCGCCGACCGGCCCCGCTACCTGCGTGACCGCGAGGCCTGGGAGCACCGCTCCGTCGCCGCCGAGCGCGCGGCCTTCACCCCGTTCCGGCCCCAGGAGCAGTGACCGTGGAACACTCCGACCCCAGGCCCCAGTCCCCCGCCGCCGCACCCCTGCCGGTGCTGCTGGTCGTCTACGGCCGCGGCTCGGCCACCCCGCGCGGCATCCTCGGCGCCGCCCGCCGGGTCTGCACGGTGGTCTTCCTCGGCGACCTCGGCGACCCGAAAACCGCCGCCGACCTGGCCGGGCTGCCGAAGTCGGCCACCGTGGTGGACACGGCCGGGCTGACCGAGGAGCAACTCGTCGAGCGGGCTGCCGGTTTCGGTGCCTCCGGCGTGATCACCTTCAGCGACCACCTGCTCCGCTCGGCCGCCGCGGTGGCCGAGCGCTGCGGTCTGCCGTTCCACGACCGCGCCACCGTCGAGGTGCTGGTCGACAAGTTCCAGCAGCGCGCGGCGCTCGCGGCGGCCGGGGTGCAGTCCACCGTCTGCCGGACCGTCCGCTCCGCCGCCGACCTCGCCCCGGCGCTCGCCGCGACCGGCCTGCCCGCCGTCCTCAAGCCCCGCTCGGGCGCCGGCAGCGTGGACACCTGCCTGGTCCGCAGCAGCGACGAACTGGCGCAGCGGTACGCCGAGTTCACCAGCGACGCGGCCACCCCCGCGGTGTTCGTGCTGGAGGAGTACCTGGTGAGCGACCCCACCGTGGTGGGGGAGTTCTGGGGCGACTACGTCTCGGTCGAGTCCGCGATCAAGGACGGCGAGATCCACACCGTGGCGGTCACCGGCAAGCTGCCGCTGGCCCACCCCTTCCGGGAGACCGGCTACTTCACGCCCGCGCTGCTCCCGGACGGCCTGGCCGAGCAGGTGGTGGCCCTGGAGCGGAGTGCACTGCGGGCCCTCGGCATCCGCGAGGGCGTCACCCACACCGAGATCAAGTTCACCCCCGACGGTCCACGGCTGATCGAGGTCAACGGGCGCCTTGGCGGGCACGTCTCGGACGTCCTCAAGCGCTCGGCCGGCACCGACCTGCTGCTCCTCGCCCTGCGGCTCGCCCTGGGCGACTTCACGCCGCCCGCGCCGGTGCTCGCCCTGGGCGCCGCCTGCCCCGCCGTGGCCTTCCAGTACTTCCTCTCCCCGCCCGCCGACGGGCTCACCCCCGGCGGCGGTGAACTGATCGACGACCTCCAGGCCGTCCCCGGGGTGGACCTGGTCGACGCCCGGATCGACCCGGCCTGGCGGGCCGACTGGCGGGCCGGCACCGAGTGGCTGATCGGGACGGTCTACGGCTCCGCCGCCGGACACGCCGAACTGCGGGCCACCGTCGAGGGCATCCACCGCCGGATGGACGCCTTCTGGTCCTGAGACCTCCCCTGTCCACCGCACATCCGCTCAACCTCGCACCCCTGGAGTCAACTTGCCGCGGCGAATACGCACAGCCACCCACGCGGCGGCGGCAGCCGTCGTCTCCGGCCTGGTCCTCGCGCTGCTCGCGCTGGGCATCGGGCCGGTCCCCGCCCTCGGAACCGCCCTCGTCCCCGGGGCAGGTGTGTGGGACTCCGCCGCGGGCGCCGAACTCCCGCACACCGAGACCCTCGACCTGGCCGGGCTCAAGGCCCCCGTCACGGTCGCCTTCGACGACAACGGCGTCCCCACCGTCAAGGCCGGCTCCGACGACGACCTGTTCCAGGCCCAGGGCTACCTGCACGCCCGGTTCCGGCTCGCCCAGCTCGACCTGGAACGGCGCGCGGGCCGCGGCAGGCTGGCCGAGCTGAACGGGCCGGCCAGCCTCGAATCCGACCGCTTCGAACTGCAGATGGGGCTGCTGCGCACCGCCGAGGCCGAGTGGGCCGCCACCCCGCCCGACAGCCCGGCGGGCCGCGCCCTCACCAGCTACACCAGGGGTGTCAACGCCTGGATCTCCGAGCTGCGCCGGAACGGGCAGTGGCCGGCGATCTTCTCCCTCACCGGCGTCCACCCCGCCGACTGGACCCCGGTGGACAGCCTGGTGATCCAGGAAGTCCTCACCCAGAGCATGGACTTCACCAGCACCCCGCTGGACTACGCGATCTTCCGGGACTCCCTGGGCGCGCAGCGCACCATGGACTGGTTCCCGGTCCACGCGGCCAACGACCAGCGGCCGTACGACCCCGGGCCGTACCGCGACCTCGGCACCGCGCCGCTGCCCGCCAACGTCAACTCCGCGGGGCCCGACGTCCCGGCCGCCGCCAACCGCTCGCAGCCGCGCCCCGCGCCCGTGGCCCCCACCGGCGCCCCCGACCCCGCCGGGGAGGCCACCGCGGCCCGGACCCTGCTCGACACGATCCGCGCGCTGCCCGCCACCCAGATGCACACCTTCCCGGACAGCAACGCCTGGGTGGCGAACGGCCCGGCGGTGGCCGGCGGCAACGCGATGCTGGCCGGCGACCCGCACCTGCCGACGACCCTGCCCTCGTACTGGTACCAGATCGCGCTCTCCTCCCCCGGGACGAACGCCACCGGCGCCAGCATGGCCGGCATGCCCGGCGTGCTGATCGGCCGCAACGCCGACATCTCCTGGTCCCTGACGGACGCGCAGAACCAGTCGACCGTCTTCTACAGCGAGCGGACCAGCCCCGACCACCCCGGCCAGTACTTCTGGAACAACGCCTGGCACCCGATGCAGCGGGTGGAGTACACCATCCCGGTCCGCGGCGGGGACACCGAGCACCTCTCCGTGGACCTCACGGTGCACGGGCCGGTGATCACCCGGGCCGGCCAGACCACCTCGGTCAGCTGGATGGGCAACGTGCCCTCCCCCGACCTGGCCGTGCTGCTCGCCGTCGACAAGGCCCGCAACTACCAGGAGTTCCGCACCGCGCTGGCCGACTGGCACGCCCCCACGCTCAACTTCGCCTACGCCGACGGCGGCGGCAACATCGGCGTGGTCGCGGCCGGCTACTTCCCGCTCACCAAGGCCGGCGACCCCTGGTTCCCGCTGCCCGGCACCGGCGAGTACGACGTGGTCGGCGCCATCCCCTTCGACGCCACCCCGCAGGCCTACAACCCGCCGAACCACGTGATCGCGACAGCCAACCAGCGCCCGGTGTCGGCCGACTACCCGTACTACATCGGCACGTCCTTCAACTCCTTCGACAACGGCTACCGGGCCGCCCGGATCTACCAGTTCCTGGAGAGCCACCCGGCGATGACGGCCGCCGACTTCACCACGCTGCAGAACGACACGACCGACTACCTCGCCACCGTCATCCTGCCGCACCTCAAGGAGGCGCTGGCCGGCACGAAGCTCGACGCCCGTCAGCAGGCCGCGCTCGACGTCCTCGACCGCTGGGACTCCACCATGCGGCCCTCCGTCGCCGGCGGGCCGATCTGGTGGACCTTCTGGAACGACTACCTGGAGACCACCTTCCAGCCCTGGTGGGACCAGGCCAAGGTGCCGGTCGAGAAGGACCGCTGGTACCTCAGGGTCTCCAGCGCGCTGCCGAGCCTCGACGAGGACCTGGAGGTCTGGACCCTGCACGACCCCGCCAACCCGGCGTTCACCTCCCCCGGCGGCCCGGCCCGCACGGCGCCGGAGGCCATGCGCACCGCGTTCGCCCAGGCCGTCTCCGAGCTCTCCCAGGACCTCGGGAGCGACCCCGCCACCTGGACCTGGGACCGCGTGCACACCCGGCAGGTCCCCTCGCTGACCGACGCCGACGCCCTCGGCTACGGGCCGGTGCCCGCCGAGGGGGACCGCTGGACCGTCAACGCGGCCGACGGCGGCCTGAACTCCACCTTCGGGCCGAGCTGGCGCATGGTGGTCGACTGGAAGGGCCCGGGCAGCGCCACCGCCCAGGCCGTGTACCCGGGCGGGCAGAGCGAGAACCCGGCCTCGCCCTGGTACCAGACGTTCATCCCGTACTGGCGGGACGGCCGCCTCCTGCCGCTGCTGACGGCCGCGGACCAACCTGCCTCCACCAAGGTGTGGACCCTGCGACCGGGAGCGTGAGCACCGTGACGGATCTTCAGAAGCAGTCTGCGCCCGAGGAGTCGGCGGCCCAGGCCCCGGCCCAGGCCCAGGCCCAGGCCCCGGCCGACGGCGGCCTGGCGCTCCCCGCACCGGCGCTCCCCGCCGCGCTGGTCGGCGCCGCCGCTCTGGTGGCCGTCGGCTCGCTGTGGAGCCTGTGGTACCTGCCCTTCGCGGTCGGCCTGCTGGCCGGCGCGGGGACGGCGGTCCGCGGCCTGCGCGCCCGTACGGCAGTGCTGGTGGCGGCGGTGGCCGCGGTCGCCGGCTGGGGCGCTCCCCTGCTGTGGCGGGTCGCCTCCGGCGAGGCCGTGGCCGGCACCGCCCGGACGGTGGCCGCGCTGGCCGGGCTGCCGGCGCTGGCCTCGCCGGTGGTCGCCATCACCCTGCTGATCGGCCTGGTCCAGGCGCTGCTGGGCGTCTGGCTCGGCCGGACGGCGACCGCGGCCCTGAGGCCCGGGCGGTGACGGCCACGGCCGCGGCGATGGCATGACCGGTGGTACCACCGGCCTCCGGGGCGGGCCCGGTGCGCGGACTTCGCGCACCGGGCCCGCCCCGTACGGGGCTCCGTCAGCCGGCGGCCTGGGCGGCGGCCCGGGTCCGCCGGCCCGCGGCGATGACGACCGCGCCGAGGACGCACGCGACGGCGGCGGTGACGTAGGCCAGATGGTAGCCGCCGAGCTGGTCCTCCCGGGTGCCGGCGACCAGGACCATCAGCGCCACGCCGACGCTGGCGCCGATCTGCTGGGTCACCACGTTCACCGCGCCGGCCACGCCCTGCTGCTCGGCCGGGACCCCGCTGAGCGCGGCGGTGGTCATCGAGGGGAAGTTGAGGCCCTGGCCGATGCCGCTGAGCACCAGGCCGGGCAGCACGTAGGTGACGTAGCCGCCGGAGTGCGGGGTGGCCAGCCACAGGCCGGTGCCCACGCCGATCAGCACCAGGCCGACGGCCATCAGGGTGCGCGGGGTGTACCGGGCCAGCAGGCGGCCGGTGGCGAAGTTGGCGGTGAGGAACACGGCCAGGGACATCGGCACCAGCGCGAGGCCGGACTCGAACGGGGAGTAGTCCAGCATCCCCTGGAGGTACAGCGGCGCGAAGAACAGCATCCCGACCGAGCCCATGTACTGGAGGAACGCGGCCAGGCTCGCGGAGCGCACCGGGGCGAGCCGGAAGAGCCCGAGCGGCAGCACCGGGTCGGCGGTGCGGTGCTCGCGGACGACGAACAGCACCAGGCAGAGCGCCGCGGCGCAGAGCGTGATCCAGGCCGTCGCGCCGCTGCTGCTCACCCCGACCACGAGCAGGGTGAGCCCGAGGGTGCCGGAGATCGCGCCGGGCAGGTCCAGCCGGCCGCTGTGCCCGGCGCCGTCGGGCAGTCCGATGCGGGTCACGGCCAGGACGGCGAGCCCCAGCAGCACCGAGAACCACAGCACCGAGCGCCAGCCGAAGAACTGGGTCAGCACGCCGCCGAGCAGCACCCCGCCGCTGAAGCTCGCGGCGCCGACCGCCGCGTAGACGCTGAACGCCCGGTTGCGCGCCGGGCCGGCCGGGAACGCCTCGGAGAGCAGGGCCAGTGCGGCCGGTCCGGACAGGGCGGCGCCGATGCCCTGGACGGCGCGCGCGCCCAGCAGGACGGCGATGTCCGGGGCCACCGCCCCGACCAGCGCGGAGGCGGTGAAGACCGCGACGCCCACCTCGAAGACGCGGCGCCGGCCGAGCACGTCGGCCAGTCGGCCGCCCACCAGCAGGAAGCCGGCGAAGGTGACGGCGTAGGCGGTCATCACCCACTGGAGGGTGGTGTCGCTCAGGTCGAAGCGCGTGCCGACGGACGGCAGGGCGGCGTTGAGCACGCCGAGGCCGCTCACGTCCAGGGCGAGCGCCCCGGCCAGTACTCCGAGGGCCAGTCCCGGGCGGGTCAGCGGCGTGACCGCGGTGTCGGTCATGCGAGCCCGCCGTCGCGCGTACCGGGGCGTGCGCCGCGTGGTGCACCGGGGGGTGCGGCCACCCGGGGCCGCGGGTGGTTCCGACCGGCTAAGGAACGGTCGACTCCGACTGACGCAGTCTCAAGGATCACAACTGGCATGAGGATCAGCTTGCCCGGACGGATCTACCGCTGTCCAGCCCGTCCCTCGCCAACTCGGCCCTACGACAAGGCCGTTCGACGGCCCTCGCCGCCGAGCAGATCGAATCGGACACTTTGGCGATCGAATCTCGCCACTGGTCCGACCAGTCTCCGGCGACGCTTGTCTCGCCATTCACCAAGTGGCACGCTCATACCCGCTGGTCAGTAAATGCCCGGTGATACGAAGCACCTCAATTCGCATATTTCCTTGCGCTCGACACGTTTCCATCGCGTTCGACAGGATCGACCTCGACACCCGCCCCGGTTGGGGTTTCCCGTGTTTTCCCCCGTTCTCCGCGCTCAGGGGGGGACCGGGACAGCAACGCCGCGCGAATCCTCGGCAGCGAACGGGCCGAAGGACCGATCGGCAGGAGCCGCACGCGTCGGCGAGAACTTCACAGTGGGCCGCTGATCCGCGCTCCCCGAGCTGTCGTGACGCTCGTGACCCGGAGTCCGGAAGCGGCTGAATTCGCCTCCGCGGCCCGGCTGTCCATTGCGCCGGCGGCCGGTCGGAAGTGCACCTCGACCCTCCATTCCACCTGCCCTGCCCATGGAGTCGCCATGCCCCGAGAACGTGCAGCGCGAGACCTGTCCGCCGTCACGGAATTCCTGCTCTCCCGGGTTTCCGAGCTGTTGGCCGTACCCGCGAACGCGGTGGACCGCCGGGCGCCGATGCACCGCTACGGACTGGATTCCGCCAAGTCGGTGGCCCTGGCCGCGGCCCTGGCCGAGTTCGTCGGCCGGCCCGTCCCGGCCACCTGGCCCTGGCAGTACCCGAGCGTGGAGGAACTGGCCCGCGCGGTGGTCGACGGCCCTCCTGCCGCCGAGCCCGCGCCGGACGCCGACCGCCGCACCGGCCGCCGTACCACCGCGCACGAGCCCGTCGCGGTCGTGGGCATCGGCTGCCGCTTCCCCGGCGGGCCGGACCCGGCCTCGTTCTGGCGGCTGCTGGTCGAGGGCGGCGACGCCGTCGGGCCGGTACCGGCCGCGCGGCGGGAACTGCTCAACGACCGGGTCCGCTGGGGCGGGTTCATCGACGGCATCGACCGCTTCGACCCGCTGTTCTTCGGCATCTCGCCCCGCGAGGCCGTCCAGATGGACCCCCAGCAGCGGCTGATCCTGGAACTGTCCTGGGAGGCGCTGGAGGACGCGGGCATCGCCCCGCACAGCCTGGTCGGCAGCGACACCGGGGTGTTCATGGCCTCCTGCTGGGGCGACTACGCCGCCCTGGCCCACTACCGCGGGCCCGACAGCCAGATCACCCCGCACACCGCGACCGGCATGCACGACGGCATCATCGCCAACCGGGTCTCCTACCTGCTCGGCCTCCAGGGCCCCAGCATGGCCATCGACGCGGCCTGTGCCGGATCGCTGGTCTCGGTGCACGTGGGGTGCCAGTCCATCCAGTTGGGCGAGAGCGACCTGGTGCTCGCCGGCGGCGTGAACCTGAGCTTCGTCTCCGACTACTACACCGCCATGGACCAGATGGGCGCCCTCGCCCCGGACGGCCGCTGCAAGTCCTTCGACGCCCGCGCCAACGGCTACGTCCGCGGCGAGGGCGCCGGGGTCGTCGTGCTCGCCCCGCTGAGCACCGCCCTGGAGCGCGACCTGCCGGTCTACTGCCTGATCAAGGGCAGCTCCTCCAACAACGACGGCCTGAGCAACGGCATGACGGCGCCCAACCCCCAGGCGCAGGAGAAGATGCTGCGCACCGCGTACCGCCGGGCCGGCATCGCCCCGCACCTGGTGGACTACATCGAGTGCCACGGCTCCGCGACGCCCCTCGGCGACCCGATCGAGGCCAACGCCATCGGCGCGGTGCTGGGCGGCGACCGGACGGAACCGCTGCGGCTCGGCTCGGTCAAGTCCAACGTCGGCCACCTGGAGGCGGCCGCCGGGATCGTCGGCCTGGTCAAGCTGGCGATGTCGATGCGCAACGGCGTCCTGCCGCCCAGCCTGCACTACAGCGCGCCGAACCCGCAGATCATGTTCGACGAGTACAACCTCACCGTCCAGGACCGGCTGACGCCCTGGCCGCGGCGCTCCGACGCCCGCCGGGGAGGCGTCAGCTCCTTCGGCTTCGGCGGGGCGATCTGTCACGTCGCGGTCGAGGAACTGCCGCGCCCGGAGGCCTCGTTGCTGCTGCTGGCCGCGGACTCCCGGGAGGAGCTGGCGGAACGGGCCCGGGCGCTGCGCGACGAGGGCGACCTGCGCGCGCTGTGCGCCCGCACGCCCGGCGAGGGCGCCTTCCGGCTCGCCGCCACCGCCCGCGACATGGCGGAACTCCGGGCCTCCCTGGACGCCTTCGCCGGCGGCACGGCGGCCGACGGGCTGAGCGTCGGGAAGGCGCCGGGCCGGCGGCCGCGGGTGGCCTTCCTGTTCTCCGGCAACGGCTCCCAGTGGGTGGGCATGGGCCGGCAGCTGCTCGCCGGCCTGCCGGTGTTCCGCCGGTCGATGATGCGCTCGGACCGGCGGATGCGGGAGCTGCTGGGCTTCTCGCTGGTCGACCAACTGCTCTCCCCCGACGGCCGGCTGGACGACATGGACGTCTTCCAGCCCCTGCTGTTCTCGCTCCAGGTCGCCCTGGCCGAGGCCTGGCGCTCACTGGGGGTGGAGCCGGACGTCGTGGTGGGCCAGAGCGTCGGCGAGTTCGCCGCCGCCCACGTCGCCGGTGCACTCGACTTCGACGACGCCTCCCGGCTGGCCGCCCACCACGGCCGGCTGCTCCAGCAACTGGCCGTGGGGCGCGGCGAGGGCATCGTGGTGATGACCGCCGCCGAGGAGGTCACCCCGTACCTGACCGGCGGGCTCACCCTCTCCGGCCGCAACGGCCTGCACTCCACGCTGGTCACCGGCACCCCGCAGGAGATCGACGACCTGGTCGGGCGGCTGACCGGGGCGGGCGTCACCAACCACCGGGTGCGGATGGGCCACGCCCCGCACTCCGCGCTGGTCGACCACGTCCTCGCCCCGCTCAGGTTCGAACTCGACGGCATCCGGCCCCGGACCGCCCGCGTCCCGATGATCTCGACCGTCACCGGCGAGCTCGTCGACGGCGCCGAACTCGGGCCCGACTACTGGGCGGACAATCTGCGCCGGGAGATCCGGATGGTCGACGCGCTGACCGCGCTGCGCGACCACGACGTCGACGCGGTGGTCGAACTGAGCCCGCACCCCCTGCTGTTGAAGTCGGTGTCGGAGATCCTCACCGCGACCACCCTGCCCTCGATGCGCCGCGGTGCCGACGAGGCCGCGACCCTGCTCGGCTCGCTCGGCGCGCTCTACACCGCCGGCCTGCCCGTCGCCGCCCACCCCTTCCTGGCCGGGGACCGGGGCCGGCACGCCGCGCCGAGCCTCGGGGCCGAGGCGGCCGACGGGCGGCCGCACCTGGTGCCCGTCACGGCCCGTACGGCCGAGGCGCTGGCCGACACCTGCCGGGAGCTGTCCAACCACGTCGAACGCCACCCGGGCCTGCGGGTCTCCGACCTCGCCTACACCCTGGCCGCCCGGCGCAGCCACCACGGCCACCGGATCGCGCTGCTCGCCCGCAACCGGCAGGACGTCCTGGACGGCCTGGCCCGGGTCGCCGCCGGAACGCCCCACCCCGAGGTCCTCACGGGTACGGTCTCCGGCAACGTCGACCGGCGGGTGGCCCTGGTGTTCTCCGGCGGCGGCACCCAGTGGGTCGGCATGGGCCGCGAACTGCTGCGTTCCCACGCCGGTTTCCGCAGCTCGATGGAGGCCTGCGACGAGGCCGTGCGGGCGGCCGGCGGCTGCTCGGTGCTGGAGCAGCTGGCCGCCCCGGCCGACGAGGCCCGGTACGAGGAGATGGACTTCCAGCAGCCGGTGCTGTTCGCCCTCCAGGTGTCGCTGGCCAAGGTGTGGCTCGGCCTCGGCATCGAGCCGACCGCCGTGGTCGGGCACAGCCTGGGCGAGGTCGCGGCCGCCTGCGTGGCCGGGGCGCTGTCCCTGGAGGACGCCGCCCGGGTCGTGGTCGCCCGCTCGCACCTGCTGGAGCGCGAGGCCGCCGTGGGCGCGATGATCTCGGTCGACCTGCCGGAGGCGGAGCTGCTGCCGCGGCTCGCCCCGTACGCCGAGCACGCCGCCGTCGCCGTGGTCAACAGCCCCACCAGCGCGGCGGTCTCCGGCTCCCCCGGGGCGATCGACGCCCTGGAGGCCGAGCTCAAGCGGGACGGCGTCTCGGTCCGGCGGATCCGGGTCGAACGGCCGGTGCACAGCCCGGGCATGGACCCGCTGATCCCGCCGCTGCGCGCGGCCCTCGACGGCATCACCCCGCTGCCGTCCGGCCTCGACTTCCACTCCACGGCGGTGGCCGGGGCGGTCAACCCGACGGCCGACGTCGACTACTGGGTGCACAACCTGCGCAACCAGGTCCGCTTCGCCGAGACCATCGGCGCGCTGGTCGACCAGGGCGTCGGCACCTTCGTCGAGATCGGCCCGCACGAGACGCTGCGCGGCGCGGTCGAGGAGATCGCCCTGACCCGCGGTGCCCGGGTGCACGCGGTCAACTCGCTGCGGCGCGAGGAGAGCGACCTGCGCTGCCTGCTGGGCGCCGCCGCCTCGCTGTTCGTCCGGGGCCTGCCGCTGACCTTCGACGGGCTGTTCGCCGACGACGTCGAGGCGGTGGAGACGCCGCTCGTCCAGTGGCAGCGGGAGCGGTACTGGATCGACACCGAGCTCCGCGCCCCGGCCGCCGGGCCCGCGCCCGTGGCCGCACCGGTGCCGGTCGCCGTGGCCGCGCCCGAGGCCCGGCCGGTGGAACAGCAGCCGGCGGAGAGCCGTCCGGTGGCGGAGGTCGTCCTCGCCGAGCTGGCCGACGCGCTGGGCGTGCCGGTGGGCCGGTTCGACCCGAACGCCAGCCTGCTCGACTTCGGCCTGGACTCGATGCTGGCGATCCGGCTGGTCAACAGGCTGCAGTCGCTGTTCGGGCACCGGGTGTCGCCGGTGGTGTTCCTGGACGGCCGGGCCATCTCCCAGGTCGTCGGCCACTTCGTCGAGCTCACCGCCGGACCGCCCGCCGCGCCGGAGCCGGTGCGGCCCGCCGCGGCTCCGGCTCCCGTGACGGTCCCGGCTCCGGCGCCGGTGGCGGCCGTCGGGGCGTCGCCCGCCCCGGTGCTCCCGGACTTCCTGGCCGAGCTGTCCGAACTGGACGCCGAGGAACTGCTCGACGAACTGGACGCCCGCGGCCTGCTGGAGGCCACCGACGCCCCCGCCCTGGAGCAGCTGCGCGCCGAGGGCCTCGGCCTCGAACTGGCACCCGCCTCGCACGGCCAGGCCTCGCTCTGGTTCATGCAGATGGTCTCGCCGGACGCCGTGCCCTACAACTTCATGGTGACGGCCAGGATCCGGGCCGCGGTCGACGAGAAGGCCCTGGAGCGCGCCGTACGGGCCGTCATGCTGCGCCACCCGGCGCTGCGCACCCTCTTCGTGGAGGCCGGCGGCAGCCCGTACCAGGTGATCCTGGACGAGCCGGTGTACGAGTTCCTGGTGGTGGACACCTCCGGCCTGGACGACGAGCAGGCCCGCGAGGAGCTGGCCCGGCACGGGCACCGGCCGCTGGACCTGGACAACGGGCCGCTGGTGCGGGTCGTCCTCCTGACCCGCGGGCCGGCCGACCACTACCTGCTGGTGCTCGTCCACCACATCGCCTCGGACGCGGCCTCGGCCGACGTCATGATCCGCGAGCTCCAGGAGTACTACGAGGGCGCCGACCCGGCCGCCGGCCCGCCCGTCGCCCCGTACACCGAGTTCGTCGCCCGGGAGCGGCAGTGGCTGGCGAGCCCGGCGGCCGACGCGGCGCTGGACTGGTGGTCGGAGAAGCTGGCCGATCCGCCCGCCCATCTCGACCTGTCCGCCAAGGAGCGGCCGCCGGGCGTCACCTACGAGGGCCGCGACCTGGCGTTCCGCTGGAGCGCCGAGGAGACCCGTCTGCTGCGGGAGTTCGCGGTGCGCGAGGGGGTGTCGATCAGCACCGTCGTCCTCGCCGGGTTCTTCGCCACGCTCAACCGGGCGGTCGGCACGGAGGACTCGGTGCTGGCCACCGCCATCGCCCAACGGGCCGAGCCCGGCTGGGAGTCCGCGATCGGCTACTACCTCAACACCGTGCTGGTCCGGGCGAACCCGGCCGCCGACCGCAGCTTCCGCGAACTGCTGCGCGAGGTCCACGCGTTCTCGCTCGGCCTGCTGGAGCACATGAACTACCCGCTCGACCTGCTGGCCTCCCAGCTGAAGCCGCCGCGCGCCGAGGGCCGCTCCCCGTGGTTCGACGTGGTGGTGAACTGGCTGTCCTCGGACGCCTTCCCCCGCTCCGTCAAGCTCTTCCACGGCGTCGGCAGCACCCTCACGCCCGACGGCGCCCTGCCCCTGGAGCCGCTCCAGGTGCGCAGGCACCTCGCCAAGTTCGACCTGGAGATCTCGATGGCCGACATCGACGGCGAGGTGGCCGGCCACGTCCAGTTCAAACCGAGCTACCTGGAAAGGCACACCGTGACCGCACTGCTCGCGCTGTACCGCAACGTGCTCTTCGACTCGATCGCCCGACCCGACCTGCCCCTCGGCGAGCTCGCGCCGACCGGCCTGCCCGAGGGGACGGACCGGTGACCGCGACCCTGCACTCGGAGTTCCTGGAGCAGGCGGCCAAGAGCCCCGACGCGACCGCGGTCTACTCCGACGCCGGAGTCCTGACCTACGGCGAACTCGAACAACGCTCACGGGAGTTGGCCGAGCAGCTGGCCGCCGCCGGCGCAGCGCCGGGAGTCCCGGTCGGCATCTGCGTCGAGCGCACCCCCGACCTGCTGGTCGGCATCCTGGCTGCCCTGCGCACCGGCGCCTGCTACCTGCCGCTGGACCCCAACTACCCCGCCGACCGGCTGACCTTCATGGTCCAGGACAGCGGCGCCCGGCTGCTGCTCACCACGCCCGCCTCCCGGGCCGCCTGCCCGCCCGGCCCGACCGTGGTGGTGCTGGGCGACACGGTGACCACCGAGCCCGGCGCCCGGCCCGTACCGGCGGTGCCCGAGGACACCGCGTACGTCATCTACACCTCCGGATCCACCGGCCGGCCCAAGGGCGTGGCCGTCCGGCACAGCGGCTGCACGGCGATGCTCGCCGAGCTGGACCGGGTCCTGGAGGGCTGCGACCTGAGCGGGATCTCGGCGGCCAGCTCGGTCTGCTTCGACATGTCCGTGATGGAGATCTTCAACGCGCTGTGCCGCGGCGGCGCCGTCGTCCTGGTCGAGAGCGCGGTGCACCTGGCGGAGAGCCGGTACGCCGACCGGATCACCCACCTGAACGTCGTCCCTTCCGTCATGAACGGCCTGCTGGACGCCGGGGCCCTGCCGCCCAACGTGCGCTCGGTGGTGTTCGGCGGCGAGGCGCTGCGCCGCAAGCTGGTGGACCGGACGTACCGGGAGACCGGCGCCGAGCGGGTGTTCAACGCCTACGGCCCCACCGAGGGAACCGTGTTCTGCTCCTTCGGGCCCGTCCCGGCGGACGGCGCCGGCGAGCCGACCATCGGCCCGCCGACGACCAGGGTCTACGTGCTCGACGAGCAGCTGCGGCAGGTGCCGGCCGGTGCGTCCGGCGAGCTCTACCTCGGCGGCCCCGGGCTGGCCCACGGCTACGTCAACCGCCCGGACACCACGGCCGAACGCTTCCTGCCCGACCCCTTCCGCGACGGCGAGCGGATGTACCGCACCGGGGACGTCGTCGAGTTCACCGACGGCGGCGAGCTGCGCTTCCTCGGCCGCACCGACCACCAGGTCAAGCTGCGCGGCTACCGGATCGAGCTGGAGGAGGTCGAGGCCCGGCTGACCGCCTGCCCCGAGGTCCGGGAGGCCGCCGCCGTCGTCCGGGGCAACCGGCTGGTCGGCTACGTCGTGCCCGCGGGCGAGGGCGCCGCGCCGGACGGTCCCCGGCTGGACGCCGCGCTGCAGAGCGCCGTGACCGGCCGGCTCGCCGTCGAACTGCCCGACTACATGGTGCCCGCGACGCTCGTGCTGCTGCCCGCCCTGCCGCTCGGGCCCGGCGGGAAGCTCGACCGCAACGCGCTGCCCGAGCCGCCGGCCGCCGGAACGGGCGGGCCGCTGACGGCCGCGAGCACGCCGACCGAGGTGGCGCTGTCGGAGATCTGGGGCCAGCTGCTGGGCCTCGAACCCTCTGCGATCGACGTGCAGTCCGCCTTCTACGACCTCGGCGGCGACTCGCTGCTGCTGGTCCGGCTGGCCCGGCTGATGACCCGCCGCTTCGAGCGCCGCGTCCGGGTGCCCGACCTCTTCAGCTTCCGCGACATCTCCTCCCTCGCCCGATGGCTCGACGACGAGAGCGGTGCCACCCCCGAGGTGGTCCGGTCGGCCCGCGAACGCGCCGGCGCCCGCCGCGCGGCACTGCGCGGACGCGGCGGCGCGGGCCGCTGAGCCGCTGAGCCGCTGAGCCGCTGAGCCACCCTCACTCGACAACGGAGCAGGAGCCCCTCCCATGACCGACAGCCCCCAGCAGGAGTACGACCCGGGCGACGTGGCCGTCATCGGCATGTCGCTACGGGCGCCCGGAGCGCGCACCAAGGAACAGTTCTGGGACAACCTCGTCCACGGCCGGGAGTCCATCTCCTTCCTGGCCAAGGACGACATCCACGTCGACGAGACGCTGATCCACAGCCCGTTCTACGTCCGGGCCTGCGGCGTGCTCGACACCTACGACAAGTTCGACCCGTCGGTGTTCGGCATCAGCGACCGGATGGCGGCCGCGATGACCCCGGAGAACCGGCTGTTCCTGGAGAGCGCCTGGGAGTCGCTGGAGGACGGCGGCTACGACCCGGACCGGCTCGGCGCCGAGATCGGCATGTACGGCGCCAACAACCCGCAGACCGCCGCGCTCTACAGCTCCCCGCCGGACCGGGTGTCGGTCGGTCCCGAGGCGATCGAGGCCAGCCTGGCCTGGTCGCCGGACACCATGACCTCCAACGCCCTGTACTACATGGGCCTCACCGGCGAGGCCGTCACCGTCGCGGCCGTCTGCGCGGGCTTCCACTACGCGGTGCACCTGGCCTGCCAGTCGCTGCTGCTCGGCCAGACCGACATGGCGATCGCCGGCGGCGCGATGGTCCGGCTGCCGCACCCGCGCGGCCACCTGTGGGAGGAGAACCGCATCCTGTCGAAGGACGGCCACTGCCGCCCGTTCGACGCCAACGGCACCGGCACCGCGCTGTCCAGCGGAGTCGTCACCGTGCTGCTGAAGCCGCTGAACCACGCCGTCGCCGACCGCGACCACATCTACGCCGTGGTCAAGGGCTCGGCCGTCAACAACAACGGGGTCAGCGCGATGGCGTACGGCCTGGCCCAGCCCGAGCGGCTGAGCGCCTGCATCGCGAGCGCCATGGAGGTCGGCGGCGTCGCCCCCGAGACCGTCTCCATGTACGAGGCCAACGGGCTCGGCCTGCCGATGACCGACGAGCTCGAAGTGCACGCGGCGAGCATGGCGTTCGGGAAGCAGACCGCGACCACCTCGATCGGCGGGGTCAAGGGCAACGTCGGCCACGGCGGCGTGGTCTCGGGCGGCTTCGGCGCGATCAAGGCCGCGCTGGCCCTGTACCACCGGAAGCTCCCGGCGACGATCAACCTGACCGAGGTCAACCCGGACCTCGACTTCCCCGGCACCCCCTTCGTGCCGCAGCTCGAAGGGGCCGACTGGGAGCCGGAGGCGGGCATCCGCCGGGCCGGCATCACCTCGATCGGCGGTGGCGGCTACAACGCCCACCTGCTGCTGGAGGAGGCGCCGACGCCCGCCGGGCGCACCCCCGAGGCCGAGGGCCGGCCGCGGCTGGCCACCCTCTCCGCCCTGGACGACGACGCCCTGGCCCGACAGCGCGCGCGGCTCCGCGACCGGCTGGAGGCGGATCCCGGACTCCGGCTGGACGACGTCTGCTTCAGCCTCAACCTCGGCCGCAAGGTGATGCCCCGCCGCTGGGCGGCCGTGGTCCGCAGCCGCGCCGAGCTGATCGCCGCGCTGTCCGAGGACGTCCCCCGCGGCCCGGCCACCACGACCGCCGCCGCCCCGCCGACCGACCCCGACGGCTTCTCCCGCACCGACCACGGCATCGTGCCCGCCGGCCGGGACGAGCGGGCGCTCGCCGAGCTGGCCGCCGCCTGGGTCACCGGCAGCCAGGTGGACTTCGCCGCCCTGCACCGGGGCGAGGCCAGCCACCGGGTGCCACTGCCCACCTATCCGTTCCGGCCCCGCCGGTTCTGGCGCACGGACTGGTGAGCATGAGCGCACCGGCACCGGCACCGGCCACCGTGGACCTGGGCGACCCGGCCACCTTCGCCGACCACGACCTCGACGGGTTCTGGCGCACCCTGCGGGACACCGCCCCCGTGCACTGGAACCCGCCGGTCGACGGCCGTCGCGGCTTCTGGGTGCTCTCCCGCCACGAAGACATCCTGACCACCTACCGGGACAACCGGAACTTCACCTCCGAGCGCGGCAACGTCCTGGTCACCCTGCTGGGCGGCGGCGACGCCGGGGCCGGCCGGATGCTCGCCGTCACCGACGGGCACCGCCACCACGAGCTGCGCAAGATCCTCCAACGGGTGCTCTCCCCACGCGTGCTGGACGAGGTCGCCCGGACCGTCCGGGCCAACACCCGGCGGTGGATCCGCGAGGCCGTCGAGTCCGGCGGCTGCGACTTCGCGCAGCAGATCGCCGCCCGGATCCCGATGACCACCGTCTCCAGCCTGCTCGGCGTACCCGAACAGGACCAGGACCACCTGCTCGGACTGACGAAGGCGGCGCTGTCCGCGGACGACGAGGACGTCGACGAGGTCGACTCCGAGATGGCCCGCAACGAGATCCTGATGTACTTCATGGACCTCGTCGAGGAGCGGCGCGAGGCCCCCGGCGACGACGTGATCAGCATGCTGATCGCCAGTGCGATCGACGGCGTGCCGCTGACCGACGAGGACGTGGTGCTCAACTGCTACAGCCTGATCATCGGGGGCGACGAGACCAGCCGGCTGACGATGATCGACTGCGTCCGCACCCTGGCCGCCCGGCCCGGGGAGTGGCGGCGCCTCAAGCGGCACGACGTCGCCGTCGACACCGCCGTGGACGAGGTGCTGCGCTGGGCTTCGCCCACCATGCACTTCGGGCGCAGCGTCGTCCGGGAGACCGAACTGCACGGCGTACGGCTGCGGCCCGGCGAGATCGTCACCCTGTGGCACGCCTCCGGCAACCGGGACGAGCGGGTCTTCGACCGGCCCGGGGTGTTCGACCTCGGCCGTACCCCCAACCGGCACCTGGCCTTCGGCTACGGCCCGCACTTCTGCGTCGGCTCGTACCTGGCCAAGGTGGAGATCGCCGAACTGCTCACCGCACTGCGGGACTTCACCACCGGGTTCGAGCAGACCGGCGAGGCGCTGCCGATCAGGTCCAACTTCCTGACCGGCTTCTCCACGCTGCCGGTGCGGTTCGAACCCGACCCCGCCGGGTTGAAGGAGTGAGGATGCACATCTACCTGTCAGGGCAGGGCGCGTTCGCGGTGCAGGTCGCGGAGGCGCTGCTGGACGAGGGGCACAAGATCGTCGGTGCGGCCGCGCCCCGGCTGCGCAAGGGGCAGTCCGACGAGGGCAACGCGATGTGCTGGGACCGCCTGCGCTCCTGGGCGTACCCCCGGGACATCCCCTGGACGGATTCGGAGGAACTGCGCGCCCGGCACGTCCCGGACGGGGTGGACATCATCCTCGCCGCGCACTCGCACGCCTTCCTCGGCCGCCAGACCCGCGCCCGGGCCGCCGTGGCGGCCATCGGCTACCACCCCAGCCTGCTGCCGCTGCACCGCGGCCGGGACGCGGTCCGGTGGACGATCCGCGACGGCGACAAGGTGACCGGCGGGAGCGTCTACCACCTCACCGAGCGCACCGACGGCGGCCCGATCGCCGCCCAGGAGCACCTGTTCGTGCCCCCGGGCTCGACGGCCCGGAGCCTGTGGCGCGACCACCTGGCGCCGCTCGGCGTGCGGCTGCTGGTGAAGGTGGTCAACGACCTCGCCGCGGACCGGCGGATCGAGGTCCCCCAGGACGAGTCGCTGGCCACCTGGGAGCCCGCCATGGGCGCGCCGCCGCTGTTCAAGCCCGAGCTGATCGCCCTGCCGGGAACGGCGCGGGTCGACGGCAGCCGGTGGGCGCTGCACGAGGGGTGAGGCCCCGGACGTGCCGACCGGCCGGACCGGTCGGCACGTCCGGTTTCGTCGTGGTGACCCGCGGCTTCGTTCCCGTCGCTGCGCCGCGGGCCCAGACGTCCCGGCTGCTGCGCGCCGCCGGGAGCGACACCGTCTTCGAGATCCTCCCGGCCGATGACGCGGCCTGATCGCGCACGGTCCGCGGGCGGCGCCCGGTCCCGCACGTGCGGCACTCAGTCCCGCCGGCGCAGGGTCTCCCCCGGCGTCCGCCGGTACGCGGCGCGGTACAGGCCGGCGAAGTGGCCGGGGTGGGCGAAGCCCCAGTGCATCGCGATCCCGGTCACCGTGGCGGTCGCCGGGTCCGCGGCCAGCAGGTCCCGGTGGGCCGCGTCCAGCCGCACCCGGCGCAGGTAGCCGAGCGGGGTGGTGTCCAGGTGCCGGCGGAAGGCGTACTGCAGGGCCCTCGGGGTGACGAAGGCGGCCGTGGCGATGTCCGCGAGGGACACCTCCCGGTCGGCGTTCGCCTCGATGAAGGCGATCGCCCGGCGCAGGGCGCCGGGTGTGGCGTCGGTCCGGTCGGCGGGGACGGGGTCGGTGCGCCCGGTGTGGGGCAGGGCCACCAGGGCCGCCGCCGCCAGGTGCTGGGCGGCGGTGGAGACCAGCAGCTCGCTCTCGCAGGCGGCCGGGTCGGCCAGCACGTGGTCGCGCACGTAGGCGACCGCGGCGCCCAGCTGCCGGTTCGCCGCCTCGCTCACGGGCCGGAGCCCGGTCAGCCGCACCGGGGCGTTCCCGTCGCCGCCGGCCGGCGCCACGGCGTCCAGCAGCGCGGTGTCGAACATGGCGATGGTGTAGCGGGCCGATCGGACCTCACCGCGGTACGGGGCGTCCGGCGGGGCGACCAGGAAGGTCTCGCCGGGGCCGAAGACCTGCTCCCGGTCCGTCCCGTCCGCCCCGCTCAGGTCGGCGACCGTGCCGGAGTGGATGCTGAGCAGGCACACCCGGCCGAGGCTCCCGGCGTCGTAGGCCATGTCGTAGCCGAAGGACAGCCGGTCCACGCTGAGCGAGCCCGCCGACCTGCGGCTGATCCGGGTCCTGGCGTCCGCCACCGACTTGCCGATCCGCATCGGCGTGTAGGCGGTGGACAGGAACTCCTCCGTGGCCTCCGCGCTCGTACTGTCGAAGGACAGCTCCTCCACCGTCATCGCCACCCGTCCGTCTGCATCCATGCCGGCCTGCGTGAACGTGCCGAGGCTACGCGCCCCTCGACGCGACCGAAAGCCGGTCACCGGTTCCGGGCCGGACCGGCTTCGTTCGGGCGGCCTTCCGGGCGGGTCACTTCGTTCCCGGAGCTGCGGGCGCTCACGACGGTGCACCACGGTGGGAGCAGCGCCTGCCCTGGCGCCGTTCCCCACCGAGAGGGCCGCCATGACCCCGCGCAACACGCCGTCCGCCCGCCACCCCCGCCCGGGTCCGGGCATGGGTGCGCAGGTCGCGGCGCTCGCCGCGGAGGCCGAACGACAGTTCCGGGACGGCCTGTGGGATCTCGCCGCGCATGACGCCGCGCTGGCCCGGAAGACCGCCGAGGGCCTCGCGCAGGCGCTCGGGGCCGAGGCCGGGGCGGAGCCGCTGCCCGTCATGGACCGCCTGGAGCACCTGCGCGAGGCGCTCGCCGTCCTCGCCCTCGGCATCGCCCGTACCCACGGGCAGCTGGCCTGGTTCCTCGCCCGGGCCAGCACCGTGCTGGCGCCCGTGCTGTCCTGGCGTTCCCTGCCCGCCGAGCGGCGGCAGGCCTTCGGCACCGTGGTGCCGGGCCCCGAGGAGCTCGCCGACGCCGAGGGCGCCGTACGACGGCTGCAGGAGGCACTCGTCCGCACCGGCACCGCGGCCGATCTCCAGCCGAGGCCCGGGTCGGCGGTGGACGGCCTGGAGCCGGACGCCGTCGCCTGACCGGGTGGATTCCGGCGCGTGGTCACCGGGCGCCCGGTTCGGGACCGGGTTTCGGGGCACCCGTCTGGTCGTCCGTTCGCCGACGACCCGGACGGACCCGGGCAGGCCCGGACAGGCCCGGACAGCCTCGAAAGGGAGGAACCCATGACCACGCGCGACGAGAACGGGACCCAGCCGGACGAACCGGCCCAGGAACGGTCCGCCGAGGAACGTTCGATCACTGCCCCCACCCCGGCGGATGTCCGGGAGAAGGCGCGGGGGCAGGTCGGGGACCGGGAGCGGTCCGCCGAGGAACGCTCGATCACGGCCCCCACCCCGGCCGACGTCCGCCGCAAGGGCGGCACGGACGGTGACGACGAGGAACCGGAACCGCCCGCGGCGGACGCCGTGGCGCCCTGAGTCGGGGCCGTCCTCGGGAGGACGTGAACGCGCTCGCGCCGGTACGGACGGCAGGTCCGTACCGGCGCGAGTGCGTTCCAGCCGGTCAGTAGTAGTGGCGGCGGCCGCCGACCGCGTGTCCGACCGCCCCCAGGATCCACAGGATCAGGCCGATGACGACCAGGACGATGCCGATCGTCCACAGAATCGAAATCCCGAGCAGGAAGCCGACGATGAGCAGGATGACGCCGAGGATGATCACGATGTCCTCCCTGAGGGTCGTGGGGACGGAGGTCGGGAAGGCCGGCTGCGGCGCACGGCGTCGGAGCCGCCCCTGGGCGGCGGAGCCGTCACTTCTCCGACCGTGCCCATGAGCCGCGTCTACCGCCGCACGGGACAACCAAACCCGCGACCGGCCTCCGACCTGGGTCGGCGACGCTCAGCGCGCTCGTCAGGCGGCCGTCGGGGTGGCATCGGCGGTGAACAGGGCGCGGCGCTCCGCCGCGGTCAGCCCACCCCGGACGCCGTACGGCTCCCGCACCGCGAGCGCGTGCCGGCGGCACTCCACCCGGACCGCGCAGCCCGCGCAGACGGCCTTCGCCGCCTCCTCCCGTTCCTTGGCGTCCTTCGCCGTGATGCGGCGCGCGGGGGCCGGGAGGAAGGGGGCCGCGCCCTCGGAGGTGTGGCAGGCACCTCCTGGCTGGGGGCTCCGGTGGCGCGCGGGGGCGGCGGGCAGCGGGCGGGAGAGGTCGGCCACGGCGGATCCTTCCGATCGGGGTCGTTGCCCCACTCCTCTAACCGCGTCCCGCGCGTTCATGCGCGCTCCGGGCGTACGGATCCCGTCGGCGGGCCGGCCGCGCGCCGGGCGGAGCTCAGCGGCGGTGGCGGCCCCCGCGTCGGCGGGCGGGCGGGGGCGCCCCGGTGGCCGGGAGGAACAGCCGGGCCGCCTCGCGGCCCAGGTTCACGCCGATCGCGAGGGCCATCGCGGTGGCCGTGGCCCGCCCCAGGCCGCTGAGCCCGGTCTCCGGTTCGCCCCGGACGAAGGCCAGCAGCCCGAAGTACAGCAGCGAACCGGGCAGCAGCGGTCCCAGGGCGGCGGTGACGAACGGCAGTGCGGAACTGCCCCGGTAGCGGGCCATCAGCTGGCCGGACAGGCCCACCAGCACGGCGGCCAGCCCGGTCGCCATGATCGGCTCCCCGCCGGCGTCGACCAGCACGGCGTACGTCGTCCAGCCGGCCGTGCTGTTGATCAGGACGGCCGGCAGCGTGGCCGCCTCGGTGTTGAGCAGCACCGCGAAGGTCAGGGCGAGCAGGATCGCCGCGGCCAGCTGGAGCGGCGGGTTGGACAGCGAGGTCGGCACGCTCTGGGCGGCGAGGTCGGCGCCGTTGTTGACGCCGAAGTAGAGCACCGTCATCACCCCGACGACCACGCCCGCCAGCAGGTACACGACTTCCAGCAGCCGGGCGGCGGCGGTGAGGTAGAAGCCCGCGAGGCCGTCCTGCACCGCCGCCACCATCGGCCAGCCGGGCAGCAGGGCGTACAGCCCGCCGGTGATCACCACGGAGCCGCGCAGGTGCAGCTGGTTGAAGGACATCAGGATGCCGACCACCGCGGCCGGGGTCGCGGCCGCCGCGATCCGGTAGAACTCCGGCAGGTCGTGCCGCCCCACCAGCGCCGCCAGCCGGTGCCCGGCCATCGCCGCCACCACCGCGCTGACGAACACCAGCCAGGCCCGGGCGTCGGACCGGCCGCCGATCAACAGCGTCGCGACCCCGGCCAGCAGGCCGGCGGACAGCACCATCGCCCAGGCCGGGTAGTGGCGGGAGTGCCGGCGCACGGCCCGCAGCCTCCGGTGGGCGGCGTCCACCGCGAGGCCGCCCGCGGTGATCTGGGTGACCAGCCGGAACAGCGCGGCGAGCCCCGCGTAGTCGCCGGCGGGGTGGTGCACCGTCCGCTCGGCCGTCACCGGCGGCTCCCCGGGGCCCTGCTGGTAGGAGATCGCGACCCGGGTGAAGGTGACCTGGGGATCGCAGGGCCCGGCCCGGTACGTCCGCGCCACGGCGAGCATCGCCGCCTCGACCCCCTCCGCCGCCTCTCCGCAGGCCAGCATCAACTCACCCACCAGCAGCGCCAGATCCACCGCCGCGGCCACCTCGGCCGGGCCCGGCAGACCGTCGGCGTCGCGGTGGCCGCCACCGACCAGCGGGCGGGCGGAGGTCGGGGTGCGCAGCAGCGGCAGCATGAGGTCGGGCCAGCGCACCGCCGGATCGACGTCCCCCCCTGGCTCCGGCGGCCCGGGTGGTCTCCAGGAACCGCCCTCCTCGGCGTCGGCGGCCTCGCCGCGTCCGCCCTGCGGCGGCACCCGCCGACCGGCCGGGCCCTCCGCCTCGGCCCGCGCGCCCCGCTCCTCGTGTTCCGGCATCGTCGCTCCCTGCATCACCCCCCACTCGGCTACCTCTCGCACCCTGTCGACTACCCGCTGTCATTGATTCGTGAACGTCACGCCCGGCGCACGCCCGCCCGGTTCGCGCCCTACCGGGCGCCGACGGCGGCCGGCGCAGGCGCTCAGCCGTCCTGGCCGCCCGTCAGTGCGGCGATCAGTTCGGGGATCCGGCCCAGCGCCGCGGCACCGGCGATCGGGTTGCCGTAGTCGCGGGAGTGCACGATCAGGCCGTCGCGGACGGTGATCCGCATGACGTAGCGGGAGGCGAAGTCCCTGCCGGTCGCCGTCGCGGTGCCCAGGAGCCGGTACTCGGCGAAGATCACCTCGGGGTCGTCGCTGCGGGTGATGACGACGTCCGAGGAGCCGGTGAACCGGCGGAGCCCGGCGGCGCGGTGGAAGCCGGCGCGCAGCGCCTCGCGGCCCCGGGTGGCGGCCGGAACGCCCGGCGGGGCGAACGGCATCTCCACGACGACGTCCTCGGCGTAGCTGTCGGCCACCGCGTCCCAGTCGTTGTTCACCGAGGCCTCCAGGAAGCGCTGGAAGACCTCGACGGCGGACTGCTGTTGCTGCTCGGACATCGGAACTCCCGTACTGATCGGAGAAAGTGGGGGAAGGCAGGGGGCGCCGCCGGGAATGCCCGATCAACCGGAACGACCGCCCCGTTTCGAATATACGGAACGCCCGCCCCGGTTGTCCACGGTGCGGTCCGGGCAGCACGAAGCGCCCCAAGTGCCGGAACGGCAGGTGGGGTTGGGCAATGACGGGATCCGCCCGCGGCGCGGCCGCGGGTCAGCGGGTCAGCGGGTCAGCGGGCCGAGCCTGCCCGCAGTCCGTCGCACAGGACGGTCAGCACGCGCTCCATCAGCGGTCGGTCGCCCGGCTCCCGGTTCCCCGCCAGGACGACGCCGCGCAGCAGCGCCATCAGCGCGTCGATGTCGATGTCCGAGCGGACGGCGCCGACCAGCTGACCCCGCGCCAGCAGGTCCTCGATCGCCGACCGCAGCTCGCGGTTGACCTCGGCCAGGTTCGCCGAGACGTCGACGCCGGCGCCCGCGAGCGCGTCGATCAGGTCCTTCTTGGCCGCGCTCTCCCGCGTCAGGTGGGTGATGAACTCGAAGAGCGCCTCGTCGTCCCGCCCGGCGCCGGCCAGTTCGCGGCCCAGCCGCACCAGGCCCTCCATCCGGTTCAGGATGACGGCGTCGAACAGCGCCTCCTTGGTGGGGAAGTGCCGGTACACCGTCCCGGCGCCGACCCCGGCCCGGCGGGCGATCTCGTCCAGCGGGACCAGCAGGCCGTCGGTGGCGAAGGCGGCCTGCGCGGCCTCCAGCACCCGGGCCCGGTTGCGGCGCGCGTCGGCGCGCATCGGCGCTGCGGACTCCTGGCGCTTCACGGCTGCTGCTCTCTCCTCCGGCGACCGCTACGAGTTCGGTCGGACGGATCGGAACGGCGGCCCCGTTCACCGTACGACGCCGGTCCGCGGTCGGTCAACGAACCGCAACCGCCCGAGCTGCAGGCCGGCTCGGGCTGACTGCCGCCTACGGACACAGAGGTCTCCTCTGCGCCGGTGGATTTCGGGGAGGGCGGGGGTCTCCCGCCCGGAGGTCAACTAGGCTCTGACGGATGCGTCCACTTGCCGAGAACGAGATTCGTGAGTCCTTCGTCAACTGCTCGAAGGGGGAGGCGCGCAGGCTCAGCAGTCCCCGCAACCTGCCCGAACTCCCCTGGGACGACCTGGACTTCCTGGGCTGGCGGGATCCGGGCGCGCCCGACCGCGGCTACCTGGTCGCCCTCCGGGGCGACGGCCTGGTGGGGATCACGCTGCGCGCGCCGAACGTCCGGCGCAGCCTGACCAAGACCAACGTCTGCTCGCTGTGCATCACCATCCACGGCGGCAGCGGGGTGGCACTGCTCTCCGCCCGGCGGGCCGGTGCGGCCGGGCGCGAGGGGAACACCGTCGGCACCTACATCTGCGCGGACCTCGGCTGCTCGCTGTACGTGCGCGGCAAGCGCCGGTCGGCCTCGGTGAGCCGGCCGGAGGAGTCCCTGACGCTGGAGGAGCAGGTCTCCCGTACGGTCGCCAACCTGGACGCGTTCGTGGAGCAGGTGCTGCGGACGGCGTGACCCGCCGCCCGCGGCGCCCCGGCGGCCGTTCAGCCGGCCGTCGGGCCCTCCTTGAGCACCCTGGCCACGATGCCGACGGCGGCGTCCACGTCCTCGGCGCCCACCCCGTTGTGGACCACCGCGCGGATCCGGCCGTGGCCGAACTCGGTGACCGCCAGGCCGTGTTGCTCCACCGAGGCCAGGAAGGTGCGCCAGGTGAAGCGCTCGTCGGTGACCTTGAAGATCACGATGTTGGTCTTGACCGTGTCGAGGTCCATCTCCACGCCGGGGATCAGCGCCAGCCCCTCGGCCAGCCGCCGGGCGTTGGCGTGGTCCTCGGCGAGCCGGTCCCGGGTGTCCAGGGCGACCAGGGCGGCGGCCGCCAGCAGCCCGACCTGGCGCATCCCGCCACCGAGCATCTTGCGCAGCCGGCGGACCTTCCCGACGAACTCCGCGCTGCCGGCCACCATCGAGCCGACCGGCGCGCCCAGGCCCTTGGAGAGGCAGAACTGCACCGAGTCGACGTGCGCGGTGATCTCCGAAACCTCGACCCCGGCGGCGATCGCCGCGTTGACCACCCGGGCGCCGTCCAGGTGCACCGCGACCCCGCGCTCGTCCGCGAAGCGGCGCACCTCGGCCAGGTAGTCGAGCGGCAGCACCACGCCGCCGCAGCGGTTGTGGGTGTTCTCCAGGCAGATCAGCGAGGGCAGCGCGAACTGCGGGTCGTCCGGGTCGGCGGGGAAGGCGGCGGCGAGGTCGGCCGGCGCGATCGTGCCGTCCGGCTGGTTCGGCACCGGCTCGTAGACGACCCCGCCGCAGACCGAGGCGCCGCCCGCTTCGTACAGCCAGATGTCGCTCTCGCTGCCGACCACGGCCTTGGTGCCGCGCGGCGCGTGGGCCATGATCGAGGCCAGGTTGGCCATGGTGCCGCTGGGGAAGAAGCAGGCCGCCTCCTTGCCGGTCAGTTCGGCGGAGCGGCGTTCGAGCTCGTTGACCGTCGGGTCCTCGCCGTAGACGTCGTCGCCGAGCTCCGCCTCGGTCATCGCGGTGAGCATCTCGGGCGTCGGCAGTGTGAAGGTGTCACTGCGCATCTCGATCACGGCGGGAGGGTCCTCTCGTTGCGTGGTGCGTCGTTTCTCGGGTGCCCGGGTCCGGGCGGGCGGTCAGCGCAGCCGGGCGGTCACCGGCAGGTGCTTGATCCCGGCGATGAAGTTGGAGGCCAGGTGCTCGACCGGGCCGGCCGGTTCGAACCGCTCCACCAGTTCGGTGACCTCGGTGAAGAACTCGGCCAGGGCGATCCGGGCGAGCGGGGCGCCGACGCAGTAGTGCGGCCCGAACCCGAAGGCGACGTGCCGGTTGGGGGTCCGGGCGACGTCGAAGCGGTACGGCTCGTCGAAGACGCTCTCGTCCCGGTTCGCCGATCCCAGCCAGGCGACCACCGCTTCCCCGGCCCGCACCGGTTCGCCGCCGAGCCGGGTGTCCTCGGTGGCGTAGCGCATGGCGTGGGTGGCCGGGGAGGCCCAGCGCAGGCCCTCCTCGACGGCGGAGGCGACGGTGGCCCCGCCGTCGAGCACCTTCCGGTACTGCTCCGGGTGCTCCAGGAAAGCGTTCACCGTGGTCGCGATGACGTGCGGGGCGGTGACGTTGGCGCCGAGCAGCAGGTTGTAGCAGTTGTAGATGACCTCGTCGAGCCGGATCGTCCGGTCCCCGACGGTGAGCTGCTGGAGCAGGCCGATCAGGTCCTCGCGCGGGGTGCGCGCGGCCGCCACCTCGGCGAAGTAGTCGAAGAGTTCGTGGTGGGCGGAGACCAGCTGGTGGCCGCCCGGGTCGTCCCGGGAGGACGGGTCGGCGGGGGCGATCGCGACCGTGGTGAGCCTGGCCAGTTCGGGCCAGTCGGCCTCGGGCAGGCCCATCAGGGCGCCGGTGAACATCATCGGGAAGGCGGTCACCGCCGCCGCGAGGTCCCAGGGTTCACCGCCCGTCAGGGGTTCCAGCAGCAGCCGGGCCATCCGGCGGACGGCCGGGCGGCGGGCGGCGAGTTCGCGCGCGGAGAGCGCCTGGGCGACGGGCCGGCGCAGGTAGCCGTGGACGGGCGGGTCGCTGGCGACCATCATCCGGTCGGCCGCCGGGTCCTGCTCGCCGAGGACGGACAGCATGTTGCCGCGCCGGGAGGTGTACCGCGCGTGGTCGCGCAGGACGGTGCTGGTCTCGGCGTGCGTGGTGACGGAGACGTAGGTGCGGCCGCTGGGCACCGCGAGCCTGGTCACCGGGGCCCTGTGCCGGTAGTGCCGCCAGACGGCGTGCGGGTCCCCGGTGGCGTAGAAGTGGGGGTCGCTCAGGTCGACGTGCTCGGGGTCGACCCGGTCGGTGCCGTGCTCCCGCGTGTCGCCGGGGGCGGTGATCCTCACTGCGCGGCCTCGGTGGCGGACGGTGCCGTTGCAGGGCTCGGCACCGGTGCAGCGGCCGGGGCCGACCGGGCATCGGCGGCCGGCTCCGGCCGCTGGGCCCTGATGTGTTCCGCCAGGCCGGCCACGGTGGGATTGCGGTAGAAGGCCCGGGCCCGGATCACCGCCCCGAACTCGGCGGCGATCTCCCGGGTGATCCGGCTGGCGGTCAGCGAGTGCCCGCCGAGGTCGAAGAAGTCGTCGTCGACGCCGACCGGTTCGACGTCCAGGATCTCCTGCCAGAGCACGGCGAGCCGGCGCTCGATCTCGTCGCCGGGCTCGCGGTAGGGCACCTCGCCGTCCGGGCGGCTGCGGCCGCGCCGGGCGGCGAGGGCGGCCCGGTCGACCTTGCCGTTGGCCTTGAGCGGCAGCCGGTCGACCCAGACCAGGGCGGAGGGGATCATCGTGGCCGGGAGGTCCTCGGCCAGCCCCCGGCGCAGCTCCACCGAGGAGACGGCGTACGGGCCGCTGTAGAAGGCGACCAGCCGGCGGTCGCCGGGGCCGTGGTCCTGGAGGACGACGGCGGCGTCCCGGACGTCCGGGTGGCGGCGCAGCCGGTCCTCGATGTCCTCGGACTCGATCCGGACGCCGTTGACCTTGAGCTGGCCGTCGGCGCGCCCGGCGAACTCGAAGACGCCGTCGGCGGCCCGCAGGGCGAGGTCCCCGGTGTCGTACATCCTGGCCCCGGGGGTGCTCGCGTACGGGTCGGGGAGGAAGCGGTCGGCGGTCAGACCGGGCAGTCCGAGGTAGCCGTGGGCGAGGCCGGCGCCGTTGACGAAGAGCCGGCCGACGGTGCCGTCGGGCACCGGCTCCAGCCGCTCGTCGAGGACGACCATGCCGGTGCCGTCGATCGGCCGGCCGATCGGGACGCCGCGGGCGCCGAGGGGTTCGCGGACGGGGTGGGTGCTGGTGAAGGTGGTGTTCTCGGTGGGGCCGTAGGCCGCCGAGAGCAGGGTGCCGGGCAGGGCGGCGGCGGCGCGGTCGACCAGTTCGGCGGAGAGCACCTCGCCGCCGGTGTACAGCGCGCGCAGGGCGGGCAGCTCGGTCAGGCCGACCTCCACCGCCTGGTGGAACAGGGCCGTGGTGAGGAACAGCACGGTGGTGCCGGTGTCGCGGACGGTCTTGACGATCTCCGCCGGGCCGAGCCGGCCGGCCGGGGCGAGGGCCAGGCAGCCGCCGTTCAGCAGGGCGCCCCAGATCTCCAGGGTGGAGGCGTCGAAGGCGACGGGGGCCAGCTGGAGGAAGACGTCGTCGGCCCGGGCGCCCAGGAACGCGGCGTCCAGCACCAGGCGCAGCACGGCCCGGTGCGGCACGCAGACGCCCTTGGGGCGGCCGGTGGAGCCGGAGGTGTAGGCGACGTAGGCGAGGTCCTCGGGGGTCTGCTCGACCGGGGGCGCCGAGGCCTCGGCGCCCGGGTCCTCCTGGACGTCCAGGTACGGGAACTCCCCCTCCACCGCGGGGCGTCGCGCCGCGTCGGTGACCACCAGCGCGACCTCGGCGTCGCCCAGGACGGTGCGCAGCCGGGCGACCGGGTCGCCCGGGTCGACGGCGACGTACGCGGCGCCCGCCCTGAGGATGCCGAGCAGGGCGACGACCAGCCGGGGCGAGCGCTCCAGCAGCACGCCGACCCGGTCGCCGCGCCGCACACCGCGCCCGCGCAGCCGAGCGGCGAGGGCGTCGGCCGCCGCGTCCAGTTCGCCGTAGCGGAGGTCTCCGGCCTCGCTGCGGACGGCGGTCGCCTCCGGGGAGGCCGCCGCGACGGCGGAGAAGCGGCTCGCGAGGGTCCATCCCCGCGGGGGATCCGACTCGGTCGTGCTCGGTGATTCCACCATGGTGCGGTCGCGGATCCCTTCGCGCGAAACCTTGGCCTTGTCGGTCCTTGACGAGAAGTCAGTGAATGGAGTTCGTATTGCCGGTAACGAACTCTTTTGCCGAGTCGTCGACTTGGGGTACGTCTATGCCCACCTTCGAACGCTTCGGATGCTATTGAGCGTGACGATGCGCCGTCAAGAGTGAACCGGATCGGTGTCCGGCAGGAAGGCCAACTCCCCACCCACGATCGGGATTTCCCCCAATTGCTTGCACTGCCGGTGGGGCAGCTCCTACTGTCATGTAGTGATCAGGAACCGCGGCAACGTGCTGCCCTGACCACCGCCATCGGTCGACCGGACCGATCGTCGACGCAGACAGGCCATCCCCAAAAGGGAGAGAGCAGGGAAGTCCGTGGGTGAGCGGCAACGTTCCGGCGTGGTCGCCGGAACCGGCATCGTCGACGTGGCCGGAATCGGCTTCGGCCCCTCGAACCTGGCCCTCGCGGCCGCCATCTCGGAGATCGCCGGCGAGGCACCGGTGAGCGCGCGCTTCTTCGAGGCCCAGCCGCGGTTCGGCTGGCACCGGGGCATGCTGATCGAGGGCGCGACCATGCAGGTCTCGTACCTCAAGGACCTGGTGACCATGCGCAACCCGACCAGTCCGTACTCGTTCCTGTGCTACCTGCAGGCCAGGGGCCGGCTCGCGGACTTCATCAACACCAAGTCCTTCTACCCGCTGCGCGTGGAGTTCCACGACTACCTGGAGTGGGTCGCGGAGAGCTTCGCGGACCTCGTCTCGTACGGGTCGCGGGTGGTGTCGGTCGAGCCGGTCACCGGCGAGCAGGGGGTCGAGTTCCTCGACCTGTTCTTCGTCGCCCCCGACGGCACCCGGCAGGTCCAGCGCGCCCGCAACCTGGTGATAGCCGCCGGCATCGAGCCGCGGCTGCCCGCCGACCTGCCCGCCTCACCGCGGATCTGGCACACCGCCGAGTTCCTGCCCGAGGTGGAGCGGATCGCCCCGCAGGACCCGCGCTCCTTCGTGGTGCTGGGCTCGGGCCAGAGCGCCGCCGAGGCGATCGAGCACCTGCACGCGCGCTTCCCGCGGGCGCAGGTCCACTCGGTGCACGGCCGGTACGGCTTCAGCGTCGCCGACGACAGCCCGTTCGCGAACCAGGTGTTCAACCCCGAGGCGGTGGACCGCTTCCACACCGCGCCCGACGGCGTCCGGCAGCGCCTCATCGATTATCACGCGTCCACCAACTACTCGGTGGTGGACGCCGATCTCCTGCACTCGCTGTTCCGGCAGGCGTATCTGGAAAAGGTGGCCGGAAATCCCCGGCTGAATTTCCACAACGTCTCCCGGGTACGCGAAGTGTCGGAAACTCCGGACGGCCTGCGGATCGACGTCGAATCGATGTCCTCGGGCACCAGCACCGTCATCGAGGCGCAGGCGCTGGTGTGCGCGACCGGGTACACCCGCACCGATCCGGTCGTCTTCCTGGACGGTCTGCTGCCGCACTGCGGGCTGGACGAGGAGGGCCGGCTGCGGCTCGACCGGGAGCACCGGGTGGTGACCGACGAGAGCGTGCGCTGCGGGATCTACGTCCAGGGCTTCGGCGAGCACAGCCACGGGCTCTCCGAGACCCTGCTGTCCCTGTCCGCGGTCCGGGCCGGCGAGATCGGCGACATGCTCGTCAAGGCGCTGTCCGGCTGACCCCCGGCGCCGCCCATCCGCTGATCCCGCTGACCCGCTGACCCGCTGACATTGAGGAGGACGAGTGTTCACGCCGAAGCTCTACCAGGTGGACGGGGACGACTGGCCGCTGCGGATCATCGAGCGGCATCCGCTCGCGGTGCTCGTCAGCAACGGGGAGCCGGTGCCGAACGCCACCCACGTCCCGGTGATCGCGCCGCCGGACGCCGAACCCGGGGGCGCCCTGCCGGGCATGCGGCTGTGGACCCACCTGACCCGGGCCAACCCGCACTGGCAGCAGCTGGCCGCCGACGGCGGCGGCCCGGCCAAGCTCGTCTTCCACGGCCCGAACGGCTACGTCACGCCGACCCTGTACTCGGCCGACATGGTCGCGCCGACCTGGAACTACGTGGCGGTCCACCTGGAGGGCACGGTCGAACTGGCCGACGGCGACGAGACCCTGGCGATCGTCCACACCACCGCGCAGACGCTGGAGAACCGGTTCGGCGACAGAATGGCGCTCGCGCCCTCGCTGGAGTACCACCGGCAGATCGTCGGCGCGGTCGGCGGCCTCTTCTTCACGGTGACCAAGGTCGACGTGATGTTCAAGCTGAGCCAGGAGAAGGACCCCGAGGTCCAGCAGCGGGTGCTGGACCGGTTCGCCGCCAGCGGCTCGGGGCTGCACCGCGAGGTGGCCGACACCATGCGCGCCCTGAGGCTGGGCAGCGGCGCCGAGTGAGCCGAGGTCCGGCGCACCAGGAGGCCCGGGGCGGTTCCCACCGCCCCGGGCCTCCGGCGTCGTCCGCCGGGCCGGTCAGCCCCGGGCGGTCTCCATGGCCCGCCGCAGGCTCAGCGGCCGCATGTCGGTCCACACCCGGGACACGTGGTCCAGGCACTCCTGGCGGGTTCCCTCGAAGCCCTCCGCCCGCCAGCCGGCCGGGACGTCCCGCTCGGCCGGCCAGACGGAGTACTGCTCCTCGTCGTTGAGGACCACCAGGTGCCGGCGGTCGTCGTCGAGTTCGCTCATGTGCGTGTCCTTCCAGGAACCTGGGCGCTTTTCGGGCGGCCTAGGTGGTGGTGTATCCGGGCAGGGGGAACTTGGCCGCCAGTTCGGCGACCTGGGAGGAGACCGAGTAGCGGACGTCGTCGGGCAGTTGGTAGCCGCGCGGGCCGAGCGGGGTGACGGCGGACAGCACGGTGTCGATCAGCTCGGCGCAGCGCGCCGCCTCGGCCCCGGACATCCCGCGGTGGGCCGCGCTGTTGGAGCCGAGCCGGACGCCGCCGCCGACCAGCGGCGGGGTGGTGTCGCCCGGCACCCGGTTCTTGTTGACCACGATCCCGCACTCCTCCAGCGCCTCCTCGGCCACCAGGCCGCTGAGGCCGCGGGCGCGCAGGTCCACCAGGACGGTGTGGTTGTCCGTCCCGCCGGAGACGATCGGGTAGCCGCGCTCGGCGAGTTCGGCGGCCATGCCGCGGGAGAAGGCGACGATCCGCTCGGTGGTGGCCGCGAAGGCCGGGGTGGCCACGATCGCCAGGGCGCGGGCCTTCGCCGCGATGCTGTTGAGCGCCGGGGCGCCCTGGTAGTACGGGAAGATCGCGCGCTGGAGGAAGGCGGTGAGGTCGCCGCTGCCCTTCGGCGCCGGGGCGTCGTGGTCCCGGCCGACCAGGATCAGGCCGCCGCGCGGGCCGAACAGCTGCTTGTGGGTGCAGGCGGTGGTGATGTGGGCGTGGTCGACCGGGCTCGGGTGCAGGCCGGTCGCGACCAGACCGGCGACGTGCGAGATGTCGGCCATCAGGTAGGCGCCGACCTCGTCGGCGACCGCCCGGAAGCGGGCGAAGTCGACGATCCGGCTGTAGGCCGTCGCCCCGCAGATGATCACCTTGGGGCGGTGTTCCCGGGCCAGTTCGGCGACCTGGCCGTAGTCGATCAGCCCGTTCGCGTCCAGCCCGTAGCCGACGGCGTCGAAGTACTGCCCGGCGTACGCGGCGGGGCTGCCGTGGGTCAGGTGGCCGCCCTCGGCCAGGTTCATCCCGAGCAGGGTGTCGCCCGGGTCGAGCAGGGCGGAGAGCACCGCGTAGTTGGCGGTGGTCGCCGAGTGCGCCTGGACGTTGGCGTAGCGGGCGCCGAAGACGCTGAGGGCCCGCTCGATCGCCAGGCTCTCGATGTCGTCGATGACGCCGCAGCCGGCGTGGTAGCGGCGGCCGGGGTAGCCCTCCGCGGTCACGTTCACCGCGGTGGAGGCCTGGGCGGCCAGCACCGAGGGGTCGACCACGCTGGAGGAGGCGACCAACGACAGGGTGGCGTTCTGCCGGGCCTGCTCGCGGGCCAGTACGCGGTGGAGCACCGGGTCGTCGAGGGCGAGCCGCTCGGCGCCCGCGGCCAGCAGGTCGCGCACCGGATCCTCGGCGTCGTCGGTGTCCTCCGCGGCGTGGCCGGGGGCGGGTAATGCTGTCATGGGGAGCGTCCTTCGTCAGAGCGGCCGGGCGAGTTCGCGCGCCAGCTCGGCCACGGTGGGAAAGTCGAACAGGGTCCAGACGTCGAGGTCCACTCCGAGCGCGGCCCGGATCCGGGTCGCCAGCTTCACGGCGGCCAGCGAGTGGCCACCCAGTTCGAAGTAGTCCTCGTGGAGGCCGACCTCGGCGACGCCCAGCGACTGGGCGAACAGCGCGCGCAGCGTCGTCTCCACCTCGGACCCGGCGTCCTCGGTGCTCCCGGCGTCCTCGGCGTCCTCGGCGTTCCCGGTGTTCCCGGCTTCGTCGGCGGGGACCGGACCCGGATCGGCCGGCCGGGCGAGCCCGGCCAGGGCACGGCGGTCGAGCTTGCCGTTCGTCGAGGTGGGCAGCGCCGCGAGGGCGATGAACTGCTTCGGCACCATGGAGGCGGGCAGCGCCCGGGCGAGCGCGGACCGGAGGGGTTCGGGGTCGAAGGACGAGTTGTCCGCGGGCACCACGAAGGCCGCCAGCCGTAGGGCGCCGTCCTCCCCCACCGGGAGCACCGCGGCCTGTCCGACGCCCGGCAGCCCGCGCAGCACGGTCTCGATCTCGCCCGGTTCGATCCGGAAGCCGCTGATCTTGACCTGGTCGTCGAGCCGCCCGAGGTACTCGATCTGCCCGTCGGTGCGGTACCGGGCGAGGTCGCCGGTGCGGTACAGCCGGGCCCCGGGGGTGAAGGGGTCGGCGACGAACCGTTCGCGGGTCAGTTCCGGCTGCCGGTGGTAGCCCAGCGCGACCTGGACGCCGCCGATGCACAGCTCACCCACCGCGCCGACCGGCACCGGTTCGAGCCGCTCGTCGACGACGTACAGGGCGGTGTTGGCGATGGGGCGGCCGATCGGCACGTCGCGCCCGGCGAACCCGGGCCCGGCCTGCCAGTGCGAGACCTCGATGGACGCCTCGGTGGGGCCGTAGAGGTTGTGGAGCTCGCAGTCCAGCCGCTCGAAGAAGGCCCGGACCGTCGGCGGGGCGAGCGCCTCGCCGCTGGCGAACACCAGGCGCAGGCTCGCGCAGTGCGCGGCCAGTTCGTCCTCCTCCAGGAAGGCGTCGAGCATGGACGGCACGAAGTGGAGGACGGTGATGCGCCGGTCCCGGACGGTCCGCTTGAGGTAGCGGGTGTCCCGGTGGCCGCCCGGACGGGCGACCACCAGGCAGGCGCCGGAGACCAGCGGCCAGAGGAACTCCCAGGCGGAGACGTCGAATCCGAACGGCGTCTTCTGCAGCACCCGGTCGTCCGGCCCGAGTTCGAAGCGCTGTCGGCGCCAGTGGACGGTGTTGAACACCCCCGCGTGGCGGTTCAGCACGCCCTTGGGGCGGCCGGTGGAGCCGGAGGTGTAGATCAGGTAGATCGGGGTGTCGCCGGTGATCTCCGGGCGGGTCCCGGGCTCCTCCCCCGGCTCCTCCCCCGGCTCCTCGACGGCCTGCTGGACGGTGATCGCGTCGGCGCCGTGGCCGCGGAGCGCCTCGACGTCCTCGGGGCGGCACAGCACGGTGCGGGCGCCGGAGTCCTCGACCATGTAGCGCACCCGGTCGGCGGGCAGTTCGGGGTCGAGCGGCACGTAGGCCAGCCCCGCCTTGAGCACTCCGAGGATCGCCACCACCAGATCGAGCGAGCGCTCCAGGTGGATGCCGACGAAGCCGGAGTCCTGGCCGGACCGCAGCCGGCGGCTCACCAGGCCCGCCCGCCGGTCGAGTTCGGCGTAGCTGAGCACGGCGCCCTCGAACTCGACGGCGGGCGCGGACGGCGTCGCCCGCACCTGCTCCTCGAAGGCGGCCACCACGGTCGAGTCCGGGTAGGGCGTGCGCGTCCCGTTCCAGTCGGTGAGGATCCGCTCACGCTCCTCCGCCGAGCCGAACCGGGCGCGCCGGGCCGGTCCGTCGGGGTCGGTGACCAGCGCCTCCAGCAGTCGGGCGGCGTGCTCCAGGACCCGGGCGACGGTCGGCTCGTCGAGCAGCGCCGGATCGTAGGCGGCTTCCAGGACGGCGTCCGGGCTGTTCTCGGCCGCCCGCAGCCGGACGGTGAGCGGGGCCTCGGTTCCGGCCACGTCGGCTTCGGCCACGTCGGTTTCAGGCACGTCGGTTTCGGCCGTTTCGGCACGCCGACCGGCCAGTTGGCCGTCCACCTCGCGCCAGATCCGGCGCAGCCCGGCGTTCTCCGCGAGGCCGATCCGCACCTCCGCCCGGTCGAGATCCAGCCGGACGTCCTGCTGGCCCGTGTAATGGTGCAGCAGCACCGCGAGTACGGCCGCGAGCCCCGCGTCCGGGCTGCCGGTCGGTTCCTCCGCGAGGTTCAGGAATCGCGCCGGAACCGGCGCCGGGAGCAGGAGCGTACGCGAACTGCTCCGGTGGATCGGCCGATTGGCGAGCCACCGATCGCACGGCAACCGCACCATGCCCACGGCCGCCGTCGTGACGAGGCCGCCGGCGAAGTGTGTGCCGGTCATTCGCGACTCCCGAAAGTGAGCATGCACCGGACAGGTTCGAGATCAAGGGATACCGCAGACGCCGGGGTATGACAACCAACTGCCTTTCCTGCTGGAGTTTTCAGCCCGCCCCTCGGGAGGATCTTCCGCAGAGTGCGTACGGCTGACAGACTGGACGGTGATCGCCCGCCGGCGCACTCGGTCCCGGCGCGGCCCGGGCGGGGATTCCCCGGGGAGCGGCTTCCTCCCGGCTTCCGACAGACGTCCCTCCGCACTCTTCACCGATGGGAGCACGATGCCCGGTTCCGTCGACGGGATCGACCCGGCCGAGCGGTACGAACTGTCCTCCGGCCAGGAGGCCTTGTGGATGTTCGAGCAGCTGGTGCCCGGCACCGCGGCCTACCACGTCCCGCTCGCCTTCCGGCTGCGCGGCCCACTGCGGACGGACCTGCTGGAGGCCGCGCTGACCCTGGTGGTGCGCCGCCAGGAGGTGCTGCGCACCGCGTTCCGCGAGGAGGACGGCGAGCCGTACCAACTGGTGCTCCCGCCCACCGGGGCCGAGTTGCCGCTGTGCGAGGTCGCCGACGGGCCCGAACTCGCCGACGCACTGCACCGGGAGGCCCGCGAGCCCTTCGACCTGGCCGCCGGCCGGCCGTTCCGGCTGCGGCTGTTCCGGCTCGGACCGCAGGAGCACGTGCTCAGCCTGGTGATGCATCACATCGCCACGGACGGCTGGTCGTTGCGCCTGCTCACCGACGAACTGTCCGCCGGCTACGCCGCGCTGCTGGCCGGCCAGGACGCCGAAGCGGTGCTGCCGCCGCTGCCGGTGCCGTACCGGCGCTACGCCCGGTGGCAGCGGGAGTGCTTCCGGGGCCCGGAGCTGGAGGCGCTGCTCGCCCACTGGGAGGAGGAGCTGCGCGGTGTCCCGGCCGTCGACCTGGCCGCCGGGCGGCCGCGTCCCCGGCGGCCGTCGTTCGCCGCCGACCGCCTCGTCGTACGGCTCGACCCGGCACTGCACCGCGGGCTCACCGAGCTGGCCCGGGCCGCCCGGGGGTCGCTGTTCTCGTGGCTCGGCGCGGCCTTCTCGCTCGCCCTGACCGAACGCACCGGCCGCCCCGACACCGCCTTCGCCACCCTGTTCGCGGGCCGCGGCGAGCCGGAACTCGAACCGCTGATCGGCTACTTCGTCAACATGGTGGTGCTGCGCGCCGACCTCTCGGACGACCCGGCCTTCTGCGAGCTGGCCGCCCGGCTGAACGCCGCCACCGTACGGGCCATCGACCACGAGGTGCCGTTCGGCAGCGTGGTGCGCCACCTCGCCCCCGCCCGCCGGCCCGGGCGCAACCCCCTGGCCCAGATCACCCTCCAGCTGCGCACCGGCGGCAGCGCCCCGGGCCGCCCGGAGCTGCCGGGAGTGCGCTGCGAGGACGTCGACCTCTACCCCGGGCAACACGCCTTCGACGCCACGGTGACCTTCATCGAGGACGGCCCGGACTTCCTGCTCAGCATCGAGTACTCGACCGAGGCGTTCGACGCGCCGTGGGCCGCCGGCCTGGCCGACCAGTTGCGGGAGCTCCTCCAGACGGCCGTGGACCGCCCCGGCTCCCGGGTCTCCCGGCTGCTGGCGTCGGTCCCGCCCACCCCTCACGAACCCCACCAGGGAGCCACGTCATGACCGAGCACGCCGATCCCGTCCTCCCGGTGCTGTGGAGCGACCGCACCGGGACCGTCGAGTCAGAGCCGCTCGGCGGCCTGCGGGCCGGAGCGCCCTCGGACCTCGCCGCCGGGCTGTGCGCGCTGGTGCTGCGCTACGGCGGCGTGCGGCCGGTCACCCTGTGGGGCCGCGCCGACGAGCGTGCGGCCTGGACCGAGTGGCGGATCGAGCCCGCCGAACTGGCCGGAACCGGATCCTCCACACCCACCCTGGGGGCCTGCCGGGCCGCCCTCGCCCGGCGCGGGGCGGCCTTCGCGAAGGGGCTGGAGCTGTCGGTGGACCCGCAGTCCTCGCCGGCCGTGTTCGCCCTCTCCCCCGCCGACGACGGCACCTGGACGCTGCGGCTGCGGGCCGCCGCCCGCCCCGACGACGAGCACGCGCCCGCCCGGATCACCGCGCACCTCGCCGCCTACCTCGCCGCTCCCGACGAGCTGCGGATCGACCAGGTCGAGCACCTCACCGCCGCCGAGCGCGAGCTGGTCGCGGAGGTGAACCGCCCGCGGCCGCCGCTGGCCGAGCCGGTCTGCCTGCACCACCGGGTGGAGCGGCAGGTGGCCGCGGCCCCGGAGCGGATCGCCGTGGTCCAGGGCCCGCTGAGCCTCACCTACGGGGAACTCGACGCCCGGGCCAACGCGCTGGCCGTCCGGATCGCCGGGCACGGGGTGGGGCCCGGCGGGCGGGTCGGCGTGGCGGCGACCCGCAGCGCCGAGCTGGTGGTGGCGGCGTACGCGGCGCTGAAGACCGGTGCGGCCTTCGTCCCGCTCGACCCGATGCTGCCCGCCCACCGCCGCGAGGTGCTGCACCGGCTGGGCCGGGTGGACGTGGTGGTCGCCGACGCCCTGGGCGCCGCCGACGGCGCGGACTCGACGACCGGGGTGCCGGTGATCCCACTCGGCCCGGTCGCGGAGCTGCCGACCGCCGACCGGGCGGCCCTGCCCGAGGTCGACGTGACCGGCCGGGACCTCGCCTACGTGATCTTCACCTCCGGCTCCTCCGGCGAGCCGAAGGGCGCGCTGCTCGACCACGTCGGCCGGACCAGCATGATCCTCGACCTCAGCTCCCGCTACGGCCTCGGCCCGGGCGACCGGATCCTCGGCGTCTCCTCACCGAGCTTCGACATGACGGTCTACGACGTGTTCGCCGCGCTGATGACCGGCGCCACCCTGGTGCTGCCGGAGCGCGGGCGGGAGAACGACGTCGAGCACTGGGTGGAGCTGGTCGAGCGGGCCGGGATCACCGTCTGGCACTCCGTCCCGTCCTCGCTGGCGCAGTTCCTGCGTACCTGGGGCACCGGCCGCACCGGCGCGCTGCGGGCCTTCCTGCTGGGCGGGGACTGGATCCCGCTGGCCCAGCCGGAGGCGACCCGCAGGGCGTTCCCGCAGGCCCGCTTCATCAGCCTCGGCGGCGCCACCGAGGTCTCGGTGGACAGCACCTACTACGACGTGGCCGCCGTCGACCCGCGCTGGCGCTCGATCCCGTACGGGAAGCCGATGACCAACCAGAGCGCCTACGTGCTGGACCCCTTCGGCACGCCGGCCGGGGTGGACCAGCTCGGCGAGCTGTTCCTCGGCGGCCTGGGCGTCGGCTGGGGCTACCAGGACCGCCCGGCCTTCACCGCCGAGCGCTTCCTGCCCGACCCGTTCTCGGCCGTCCCCGGCGCCCGGCTGTACCGCACCGGCGACCTGGCCCGGCTGCGGGCGGACGGCGAGCTGGAGCTGATCGGCCGGGTCGACCACCAGGTGAAGATCGGCGGCGTGCGGATCGAGCTCGGCGAGATCCAGTCCTGCCTGCGCGAGCACCCGGCGGTGGCGGACGCCGTCGTGGTGCCGGTGCGCGACCCGGCCGGCATCGCCCAGTCGCTGGCCGCCTACGTGTCACCGGCCGGGGCGGCCGGGGCCTCGGCGGACGTCCTCCGGGCGCACCTGCGCGAGCGGCTGCCGGAGAGCATGGTCCCGGCCCGGGTCTTCGTGCTCGCCGAGCTTCCGGTCAACCAGAACGGCAAGATCGCCCGGCCGGAACTCGAACGCCTCGCCGCCGAGGCCGCCGCCGTCCCCGCCGCCGCCCCCGCCGCCACGACGGAGGACGCCTCCGACCCGGCCGTCCGCACCGCCGTGGGCGAGACCTGGCACGAGGTGCTGGGCCTGGCCGAAGTCCCGGGCGCCACGGCCTCCTTCATCGACCTCGGCGGCAACTCGCTGGCCGCGATCCAGGTCGTCGGCCGGCTGAACCGGCGCTTCGGCACCGCGCTGAAGGTGGCCGACCTGATCGCCGCCGACACCGTCGCCAAGGTCGCCGCCGTCGTCACCGAGCGGCGCGGCACCAGCACCCGGCCGTCGCTGCGCTGACCGCCGGTACGACGCGCGAAAGGGCCGGCCTCCGCACGGGAGACCGGCCCTTCGGCGTGTGGGCGGGCGGGGTCAGCGCTCGGCGAGCGTACGGGCCACCGCGTCCCGGTCCACCTTGCCGCTGTGGGTGCGCGGCAGCGCGGCCACCGTGGTGAAGGTGCGCGGGATGTACGGGTCCGGCAGGGTGCGGCGCAGCTCGGCCGCCGCCCGGGCGCCGTCCAGCGGCTCGGCTCCGGCGTCGACCGTCACCGCGCAGTGCAGCGAGCGCGAGCCCTGCCCGTCGTCCAGGGCCACGCAGACCGCGGCGGAGACGGTCGGCAGCTCCAGCAGCCGCACCTCGACCTCCAGCAGGTTGACCCGGTAGCCCCGGATCTTCACGTCCTTGTCCCGGCGGGCCAGGAAGGTCACCACGCCGTCCTCCAGCCGCACCAGGTCGCCGGTGCGGAAGGCGGCGGTGTGGCCCTGCGGGGTCGGGTCGACGGTGACGAAGCGCTTGGCGTTCAGCTCCGGCTGGTTGAGGTAGCCGGGCGACAACGGCGCACCGGCCACCAGCAGTTCGCCGACGGTCGGCTCGGCCGCGTCCAGCGGGTCGATCAGCAGCTCGCAGCCCGGCAGCGGCGCGCCGATCGGCGGCAGCGCCGGCCAGGAGCCGCTGGGGCCGGTCAGGGTGTGCGCCGTGACCATCGCGGACTCGCTCTGCCCGTAGTGGTTGTTCAGCCGGCACCGCGGCAGCCGGGCGAACAGCTCGCGGATGTCCGGCGTGCAGACCAGCTGCTCCCCGGCCGCGTTGACCTCGGCCAGCGCCAGGTGGTCCAGCGAGTCCTCCTCGGCGGCCGCCACCGCGAGCATCTGCAGCGCCACGTACGGGAGGAAGAGCCGCTCGATCCGGTTCTCGCCCAGCCACTCCAGCAGCTCGAACGGGTCCTGGCGCAGCTCCTCCGGCACCACGACGAGCGTGCCGCCGCCGCACAGGGTGCCCAGCACCTCCTGGAAGGAGACGTCGAAGTTGAGCGGGGCGAACTGGGCGGTGCGCAGGTGCGGCCGGACGGAGTGGTTGCGCTGCCAGTCGACCATGGTGTCCAGGCAGCTGTGCGGGACGGCCACGCCCTTGGGCAGGCCGGTGGAGCCCGAGGTGTAGATGATGTACGTCCACAGCTCGGGCCGGCAGGCCACCGGATCGGCCGCGCCCTCCGTCGGCAGGCCGGAGATCGGCAGAGCGGGCACCGGCACCTCGAACTCCGGCTCCTCGTCGGCGTACAGCAGGAGGCCGGCCCCGCTGTCCTTGAGCATGTGGGCCAGCCGGGCCGCCGGGTACTCGCTGTCCAGCGGGAGGTAGGTGGCGCCCGCCCACAGGGTGCCGAGCATCGCCGCCACCACCGGGGCGCTGCGCCGCCCGGTGACCGCGACCCGGTCGCCCGGGCCGATCCCGGCCGCGGCCAGGCCCTCGGCGATGCCCTGGACCCACGACAGCAGCTCGCGGTAGGTGACGCCGCGGCCGCCGTCGACGACGGCGGTCTGCGGCCCCCGCGCGACGGCCTGGTCGCGGAACGCGGCCAGCAGGCACGGCGGTCGGGACTCGCCGCCCCAGAGCGAGAGTGGAGCGGGACTCATGGCGGTTCCTCCAGGGGTGGATCAGAACTGGTCGTCGTCATCGAAGGCGTCGTCGAAGGCGTCATCGAAGCCGTCGTCGAAGCCGTCGAAGAGCTCGTCGATGCCGAGCATCCCGGCGACGACCGCGAAGTAGCGGCCGGTCAGCTCGGGCGACCCGGCGATGCCGCGCAGCAGCTCCAGCCGCGACGGCGTGACGGTCAGCCTGGCGAGCTCCAGCGTGCTCTGGTACGGCTCGGTCAGCTCCTCGTCGCGGCGCCGGGTGAACCGGGCCAGGGCGGCCGGGTCGTCCGGCCCGCCCGTCAACTCCTCGGCCAGGAAGGAGGCCTGGAGCAGCGCGTTGGTGATGCCGCGGGCGCTGATGGTGTCCAGGTGGTGGCCGGCGTCCCCGACCAGCACCCAGCCGGGGCCGTGCCCGCGGCGGAAGTAGTTCTGCTGGTCGCCGGTGCCGATGATCTGCTCGACCTGCTCGGCCTCCGCGAGCTGCTCGTACAGCTCGGGCGCGGTGGTGCGCACCGCCGCCAGGTGGTGGCGGAACGGGTCCTGCTTGATCTCGGCGAACCGGTCCTGCGGGAAGTAGGTGGAGATCAGGGTCACGTCGTCGTGGGTGGGGATCCGGACGATCCAGTGGCCGGGGCTCTCGTGGAAGCCGAAGCCGGTGCTGAGCCCGGCCCAGCCGGTGTAGTACACGCAGCTGGCCCGCGGGTCGCTCAATTCCGTCGGTGCGTCGACCAGTTGGGCCACCCGGGAGCGCATCCCGTCGGCCCCGACCACCAGCCGGGCGTGCTCGGTGCGCACGCCGCTCGCGGTGCGGAAGCGCACGCCGGTGACCCGGCCCTCGGAGTGGACCAGCTCCTGGAGGTTGGCCCGGTCCACGAACTCGACGCCCGCCTTGACGGCGGCCTCCACCAGCAGCTGGTCCAGCACCAGGCGGCGCGGCGCGAAGGCGGCCGGGGCGCCCGGCATCGCCGGGGCCGGGCCGGCCAGCCGGACCCCGCCGACGTCGTGGCTGATGGTGTCCAGCACCGGGCAGCCGGACTCCAGCAGCGCCGGGAGCAGGCCCCACTCCGAGAGCTTGGCCACGCCGGGCTGGTGGATGTAGAGGGTGGACATGGTGTCCGAGGGGAACGCGGCCCGGTCGATCAGCAGCACCCGGTGACCGCGCCGGGCGAGCAGCAGCGCGGTGGCGGCGCCCGCGACCCGGGCGCCCACCACCACGGCGTCCCAGCCGCCGCTCACCGCTCGGCCTCGGCCTCGGCGAGCTTCCGCGCGACGAGCTCCTCCAGCGTCCTCGCCGTCGCCCGTACGGTCGGCTCCGAGTACAGCGTGACCAGCGGGAACTCGACGCCGAGTCGCTGGCGCACCCGCGCGGTGAACCGGGTGGCGACCAGCGAGTGGCCGCCCAGCATGAAGAAGCCGTCCTCGGCGCCGATCCGCTCGACCCCGAGCAGTTCCCGCCACACCCCGGCGACGAACTGCTCGGACGGCGTCCGCGGCGCCTCGCCCCCGGAGGCCTGCGAGCCGGCCGGCGGCTCGGGCACCTTCAGCGCCCGCCGGTCGACCTTGCCGTTGGCGTTGAGCGGGAAGGAGTCCTCGACCACCAGCTGGGCCGGGATCATGTAGTGCGGCAGCCACTCCTTGGCGTGCTCCCGCACGGCGTCGAAGCCCGGCGGGTCGGCCGGGTCGACGGCGGTGACGAAGGCCACCAGCCGCTGCACCGGACCCTCCGCGGCGACCACCACCACGGCGTCCCGCACCTGCGGGTGGCGCAGCAGCACCGTCTCGATCTCACCGAGTTCGACCCGCATGCCGCGGATCTTCACCTGGTGGTCGCTGCGCCCGCCGAAGCGGAAGCCGCCGTCGGGGTGCAGGAAGCCCTGGTCGCCGGTGCGGTAGAGGCGCTCTCCGGGGCGGAACGGGTCAGGCAGGAACGCACCCGCCGTACGGGCCGGGTCGTTGAGGTAGCCGCGGGCCAGCCCGAGGCCGCCGATGTACAGGTCGCCGACCACGCCGACCGGCACCGGCCGAAGCTCGCGGTCCAGCACGTGCACGGTGTTGTTGTCGAACGGCCGGCCCAGGCTCACCGGTCCGGCGGCGGTCTCGTCGGCCGGGCCGCAGGTGTGGCAGGTCGAGTCGATCGACACCTCGGTGGCGCCCCAGGTGTTGTGCAGCGCGCCCGGCATCAGCCGGTGGAAGCGCTCGACCGTCGCCGCGGTGAGCGCCTCGCCGCTGGAGGTGGTGTTGCGCAGCCGGGGCGGCACCCGGTCGGGCGCCTGCTCCACCAGGTCGAGCACCGCGCCCAGCATGCTCGGGACGACCTGGAGGTAGACCGACTCGTAGCGGGTGGCGGCCTCCAGCACCGCCACCGGGTCCCGGTGGCGGCCGGGTTCGAGCACGGCCACCCGGCCGCCGACCGACAGCGGCCAGAAGATCTCCAGGGCGGAGTCGTCGAAGGTCAGGGTGGTCTTGTGCAGGACGGTCTCGCCGCGGGCCAGTCGGTGCCGGCGCTGCATCCAGACCATCCGGTTCACCCAGCCGCGGTGGCGGCTGGCCACGCCCTTGGGCATGCCGGTGGAGCCGGAGGTGTAGTAGACGGAGACCAGGTTCTCGGGATGGGGGCGGTTCACGGCGTCCTCGGACGGGGCCGCCGGATCCAGGGCCGTCAGGTCCAGGACCGCCGGGTCCAGGGCCTGGGCACCGACCGAGGCCGGGTCGATCTCCTCCCCCAGCGCCCGGTCCACCAGCAGCACCGGCGCGGCCGCGTCGGCCAGGATCTGCCGGATCCGGGCCGGCGGGCTGGCCGGATCCAGCGGCAGGTAGGCGCCACCGGCCTTGAGGATGCCGAGCAGCCCCACCACCATCTCCGCCGAGCGCTCCAGACAGATGCCCACCGCCCGCTCGGGGCCGACCCCCCGCGCCCGCAGCTGTCGCGCCAACGCCTCGGCCCGGTCGTCGAGTTCGCGGTAACTGAGCCGGGCGGATTCCGAGACCACGGCGACGTCGTCCGGGGTGCGCCCGACCTGCGCCTCGAACAGCTCGTGCAGACAGGCGTCCGCCGGAAAGTCGGCCGCGGTTCCGTTCACCTCGCGGTCCAGGCGAATTTCCGCGGCGGAACGCAGTTCGAGCCGGGCCAGCGGGGCCTGCGGATCGGCCAACGCCCCCTCCAGCAGGGCGCGGTAATTCTCGCCGAGCCGGGCGATCGTCGCCTCGTCGAACAGGTCGCTGTCATAGGCGATGATTCCGGCCACGGAACCGTCCGCGGCTCGTGCGAGGTCGAACTCCAGGTCCGTCTGGACGAATCCGGTCGGCACGTTCCAGCGGCTCGTCCGCAGGCCGTCCAGCGGAAGCGTCGGAGCGCTCTCCTGGTGGTATCCGAATACCGCCTGAACCAGCGGCGAGTGGCCGAGCGAGCCCTGACTGTCCGTCACCTTGACGATTTCGTCGAAAGGCACCGCCTGGTTGCGGAATCCGCCGATGAACGCCGCGCGGCAGCGCTGGAGATGGTCCGAGAAGCTCTCACCGCGCCGGCTCCGGCTGCGCAGCGGAAGGATGTTGACGAAGAAGCCGACGGTGCGGTCCAGGGCCTCGTCGTCCCGGGTGGACACCGGTGCGCCCACCACCACGTCCTGCTCGCCGGTGCAGGTGTGCATCAGCAGGGTGAAGGCGGCCAGCAGCACCACGTAGTCCGTGGTCCGGTGGCGGGCCGCGGTCCGCCGCACCCGCTCGGCCAGTCCGGCGTCCAGCGCGAAGTCCAGCAGTTCGCCGCGGAACCGCTGCCGGGCCGGCCGGGGCCGGTCCAACGGGAGTCGCAGCAGGTCGGGGGCGCCGGAGAGGTGTTCGGACCAGTAGGCGAGTTGACGTTCCGCCAGGCCGCCGGCCAGCCGCTCGGCCAGCGCGACGCCGTACTCGGCGTACCCGTGACCGGCCTCCTCGGCGGCGGTCGGGCGCCCGGCCAGCGCGTCCGCGTAGCCCCGGCCGATCTCCTCGGCGATCACCGCGTTGGACCAGCCGTCGGTGACGATGTGGTGCAGGTTCAGCAGCAGCGTCCACTCCTCGTCCGCCGAACGGAAGAGCCGGAAGTCGAACACTCCGGGGCGTTCCAGGTCGAACGGCTCGGCGGCGGCCTCGCACACCCGGGCCCGGAGGGAATCCGGATCCCCCCTCAGGTCGTGCACGGGAAGGCTGAACTCCAGGCGGTCGACCACCACTTGTACGGGTTGGTCGTCCACCACGGAAAAGCCGGTGCGCAGTGCGGCATGACGGGATATCAGTGCACGGATTGACTGTTCCAGTGCCGGGACATCGAGTTCGCCCCGGATCTCGTGCGCGACGGGCCCGTTGTAGAGCGGGAGTCGCGGATGCAGGCTGTGCAGGAGCCACAGCCTGCGCTGCTGCGGCGAGATGGGAACGACACGGTCGGGCATGGGTTGGTCCCCCGCTCTCATCACTGCAAGACGCGGCGAGACTACCCTACTCGATGCGATCATGACAGAGGTCAAATCCCTTGTGGGCAAGGCAAGATCTCACCCCTTGCCGAGCCAATTCCCGCCTGTATGCTGACGTTCCTGGGGGACGCCGATCCGTGTCTCCACACCCAGGAGGAAAGGGCGTCTACGAGCCGTGGACAGCGAGTTCCCCGCCCGATCGGACGCCGCGGACGAGGATCCGTTCCCGGCGTCGAAGGTTCAGGAGCAACTCTTCCTCGCGCAGCAGACCGTCGGTGACGCACCGACCTTTCACATCCCGTGCTTCTGGGAAGTCCGGGGAACGGTCGACATCCCGGCGCTGCGCAATGCGTTCCACGCCGTGCTCTCCCGGCACGAGGCGCTGCGCACCACTTTCCGCATTCACGAACAGGGACTCCTCCAGGTCGTCCATCCGCAACCGCGGTGGGAATGGCGTCTCGCCACCTGCCGGGACGACGGGGAACGCGAACGGCGGATGGCGGAGCACGCCCGTGCCCCCTTCGACCTCGACCACGGGCCACTGGTCCGGGCCGGGCTGCTGCAGTGCGCCGACGACCGCCACGTGGTCATGTTCTGCGCCCACCACGCGGTCTTCGACGGCTGGTCGGCGAAGCTGGTGCTCGACGAACTCGCCGCCCACTACCGGGCGTTCACCACCGGAACGGAACCCGGTCTGCCCGAGGTGGGCTACCAGTACGGCGACTACTCGCTCTGGCACGAGGAGTGGCTGACGGGCCCGGCCGGCGAACGGGCGCGGCGCGAGTGGGCCGAACTGCTCGCCGGGGACCTCCCCGTACTGGAGCTGCCCGGGGACCTCCCACCGCCCGCCCCGGACTCCACCGCCGCCCCCGGCGGCACCGCCGACGTCCCGCTGCCCGCCGCGGCCGTCGAGCAACTCGACGCACTGGCGGCCGAGTTGCACACCACGCCGTTCACCGTGCTGCTGGCGGCGTACGACCTGCTGCTGGCCGACCGCACCGGGCTGCGGGACATCCTGGTGGGCACCCCGGCGGTCAACCGCAGCCGGACCGAGTTCCAGTCGACGGTCGGCTGCTTCGTCAACATGGTCACCGTCCGCACCGACCTCACCGGGCCGCGGACCTTCCGGGAGCTGGTCGAGCGGGTGCGCACCGCCGTCCTGCGGGCCCAGGACCTCCAGGCCGTGCCGTTCGAGACGGTGGTGCAGGAGGTCCGGCCGCCCCGGCACCCGGGGCACCCGCCGGTGTTCCAGGTCGCCTTCACCGTCGGCGAGGACTTCTTCCATCCCGTGCGCGCCGGGGAGTTGGAGTTCAGCCCGGTCGAGGTCCCGTCGGTCACCGCCAAGTACCAGCTGTCCCTCCAGGTCAACCGGACGGCGGACGGGCCGGTGGCCGAGTTCGAGTACCGCGCCGACCGGTTCTCCCCCGCGTGGGTCGCCGACTTCGCCGCGCGCTACGCCCGGGTGCTGGAACTGGCCGCCGAACAGCCGGACCGGCCGCTGACGGACCTCCTCGGCTCCGACCGGCCGCCACGGCCCGCCGGCTCCACGGCCGTGGCCCCGGAACCCGAGCGGTCCCGACCGCCCACCCCCGCCGAGGACTCCGCGCCACGCGACGCGACGGAGCGGGTGCTCACCGAGGTGTGGGCCGAGGTGCTGGGGCGTCCGGCCGTCGGCATCGACGACAACTTCTTCGAGCTCGGCGGCGACTCCATCAGCAGCGTGCAGATCGTCGCCCGGGCCGGCGCCCGCGGCCTCGCCTTCCGGGTCCGCGACCTGCTGCGCAACCAGACCGTCCGCGAGCTCGCCCCGCGGGTGCGCACCGCCGAACCCGCCGCCGGCCCCGCGCCCACCGGGCCGTTCGAGCTGGTGCACCCCGAGGACCGGCCGCGGCTGCCCGCCGACGCCGTCGCCGCCTACCCGCTGACCGCCCTCCAGTCCGGCATGCTCTACCGCAGCGGCCAGCGGGCCCACACCGCGATGTACCACGACGTGCTGCTGACCCGGCTGCGGGTCGGGTTCTCGGCCGAGGCCTGGCGTACCGCCGTGGCCCGGCTGCTGGAGCGCCACGAGCTGCTGCGCACCTCCTTCGCCCCGGGCGGCTACCGCGAACCGCTGCAGATCGTCCACCGGCGGGTCGCCGAGGCGCCGGTGAGCTTCGAGGACCTGCGCGGCCTGCCGGAGCGGGAGCAGCGGGCACTGATCGACCAGCGCACCGACTGGGAGGGCCGCAACCTCTTCGACTGGGAGCGGCCGCCGCTGATCCGCTACCACCTCGCCCGGCTCGCCGAGGACGAGGTCCAGCTGTGGACGGTGGTCCACCACGCCGTGATCGACGGCTGGAGCGAGCGGATCCTGTTCGGCGAGCTGCTCTCCCTCTACCTCGCCGCCCTCGGGGGCGGCGCCCCCGCCCTGCCGCCCGCGCCCGGCGCCCACTACCGCTCCTTCGTCGCCCTGGAGCGCGCCGCCGTGCGGGACCGGGAGCAGCTCGCCTTCTGGCAGGCGCAGCTCGACGGGGTCGCGCTCGGGTCCGTACCGGCCGCCCCGGGCACCGGGGTACCGGACATGGCCGTGGTGCCGCACGAGCTGCCGGCCGAACTGTCCGCCGGACTGGTCGCGTTGGCGGCCCGGCTGCAGGTCCCGGTGCGGATCGTGCTGCTCACCGTGCACCTGCGGGTGATCGCGCTGCTGACCGGTTCGGAGGACGTGGTCTCGGGCGCGGTCTACAACGGCCGGATCGCCGAGCCCGACGGGGACCGGGTGGTCGGCCTGTTCCTGAACACCCTGCCGGTGCGCTGCCGGACGGCGGTCGACAGCTGGTCCGAGCTGATCCGGCAGGTCGCCGCGACCGACCTCGCCGTCCAGGCGCACCGGCGCTTCCCGATGGCCGAGCTGCGCGGCCGGGTGGCCGGTGCCGCCGCCTTCGAGACCTTCTTCAACTACACCCACTTCCGCAACGAGGCGGCCGTCCCGACCGGTGACCTGGAGGTCCTGGAGGAGCGCAGCCACACCCCCACCGACTTCCTGCTGGGCTCGGAGTTCTCCCGCGACACCGCGACCGACCTGATCGGGCTCGGACTGCGCTACGACGCCGACCGGATCACCGCCGCCGACGCCGACCGCTACTTCGGCTACCACGTGGCCGTGATCCGGGCCGTACTGGCCGATCCGGCGGCCGCGCCCACCGCCGTCCCGCTGCTGTCCCGGGCGGAGCTGGCCGAGCTGCGGGAGTGGAACCGGACGGAACGGGAGTACCCCGGCCCGCGGCTGCTGCACCGGGCGATCGAGCGGCAGGCCGCCCGCACCCCGCAGGCGCCCGCCGTGCTGTTCCGCGACCGCGTCCTGAGCTACGCCGAACTGGACGGCCGGGCCAACGCCCTGGCGCACCGGCTGGTCGCGCTCGGCGTGCGGCCCGGCGACCACGTCGGGATCGTCCAGCACCGCTCGGCGGAGCTGGTGGTGTCGCTGCTCGCCGTGCTCAAGGCGGGCGGCGCGTACGTCCCGCTGGATCCGGCGGACCCGGCGGAGCGCACGGCCGGTCTGCTCGCCGAGTCCGGCTGCCGGGTGGTGCTGACCGCCGCCGGTACGGAGGACTGCCGACCGGCGGGCGTGCCGGTCGAGTTCGTGCCGGACGGTCCGGCACGCAGCGAGCGGGGCCCCGAGGCCGGGACCGGCCCGGGCGACCCCGCGTACGTCATCCACACCTCCGGCTCCACCGGCCGTCCGAAGGCGGTGGTGGTGTCCCACCGGGCGATCGCCAACCGGCTGGACTGGATGACGGAGGAGTTCCGGCTGACCGCCGAGGACCGGGTCCTGCAGAAGACGCCGTACACCTTCGACGTCTCGGTGTGGGAGTTCTTCTGGCCGCTGCGTGAGGGCGCCCGGCTGGTCGTAGCCGAGCCCGGCGGCCACTGGGACCCGGGCTACCTGGAACAGGTGCTGGCGCAGCGGTCCGTCACCGTGGCGCACTTCGTCCCCTCGATGCTGCGGGCCTTCCTGGACGCCGCCGACGTGTCCGCCGCCACCGCGCTGCGGCAGGTGGTGTGCAGCGGCGAGGCGCTCCCGGCCGACCTCCAGCGCGACTTCCTGGACCGCTCCGAGGCCGCGCTGGCCAACCTGTACGGCCCCACCGAGGCCGCCGTGGACGTGACGTACTGGCACTGCACCCCCGAGGGTGCCCGGGGCGCCGACACCGTGCCGATCGGCCGTCCGATCGCCAACACCCGGATCCACCTGCTGGACCCGTCCGGCCGGCCCGTCCCGGTCGGCACCGCCGGCGAACTGTTCATCGGCGGCGTCTGCCTGGCCGACGGCTACCACGGCCGCCCCGAGCTGACCGCCGAGCGCTTCCGCGAGCACACCCTCCCGGACGGCACCGAGCGCCTCTACCGCACCGGGGACCTCGCCCGGCGCCGCCCGGACGGCGCGATCGAGTACCTGGGCCGGACCGACGCCCAGCTGAAGATCCGCGGCATGCGGGTCGAGCCGGGCGAGGTCGAGGCCGTCCTGTCCGCGCACCCGGACTGCGGTTCGGCCGCCGTGACCTTCGACGGCGAACGGCTGATCGGGTACTTCACCGTCCGGCCCGGCGGCTCGCTGCCGGTCGAGGAGCTGCGCCGGCACGCCGAGGCGCTGCTGCCCCGGCACATGGTGCCCGCCGTCTGGCAGCCGCTGCCCGAGCTGCCGCTGACCGGCAGCGGCAAGGTGGACCGCAAGCGGCTCCCGGCGCCCGCCGACACCGCGTGCCCCACCGCGCCCGCCCGGCCGCCGACCGAGGCCGAGCGCCTGGTCGCCGCCGCCTGGACGGATGTGCTGGGCACCGCGGACTTCGGCCTCGACGAGGGCTTCTTCCGGGTCGGCGGGCACTCGCTGGCCGCCGTCCGGCTGATCGGGCGGCTGCGCCGGGACTTCGAGCGCCGGCTGAGCGTCGCCGAGCTGTTCGCCCACGACACGGTCGAGCGCCTCGCCGCCCTGCTGGAGGCGCCCTCGCCGGAGGTGCCGAACGGCTGGGACGTCCTGCCCCTGCGCCCCTCGGGCGCCGCGCCGCTGTGGCTCTTCCCGCCGGTCGGCGGCAGTGCCCTGGGCTACCTGGCCCTGACGGCCGCCCTCGACCCGCGGCTGGCCGTCCACGGGCTGGACTGCGCCGAGCCGGTCGGCTCCACCGTCGAGGAGATGGCCGCGGCCGCCGTGGCCCGGATCGGGCGGGACCATCCGGCCGGGCCGGTCCACCTGGCCGGCTGGTCCTTCGGCGCGGTGCTGGCCTTCGAGGCCGCGGGCCTGCTGACGGCGGCCGGCCGGGAGGTGACCCTCGCCATGGTCGACGCCGCGTTCCCCGACCCCGGGCAGCTCGCCGGGCTGGACGACACCCGCACCACCGAGGCGCTCCTGCGGGACGCCCTGGCGCTGACCGGCGCCCCGCCCGCCGAGGCCGGCAGCGAGGCCTGGGCCGCGCGCCACCGCGTCTTCGCCGCCCACCTGCGCGCCCACCACGCCTACCGGCCGCGCCGCCACCCCGGCGACGCGGTCTACCTGGAGAGCCGGGACGGCCGGGAGCTGGGCAGCGCCGGGGCCTGGCGGGCGGTGGTGGCCGGCGACTTCGCGGTCCACCGCTTCGACACCGACCACTACGGCCTGGTCCGGCAGCCGCACGTGCGGGCCGTCGGCGGCGTCCTCGGCGCCGCCGCGCTCGGCGGCTGACCGGCCGCCACGGCCCCGCCGCCCGACCGCCCCCATCACCGACCACCCCGACACCGCAACGGTGGGAACAAGGAGTTCACGGCGCCATGCAGACCGACGCGGGCAAATGGCTGTTCCGCCAACCATCCGAGGACGCCCCGGCCCGGATCTTCCTCTTCCCGTACTCGGGCACGGGCGCGTCGATGTACCGCGCCTGGCCCGAGCGGATCGGTGAGGTCGAGGTGTGCCTGGTGCAGCTGCCCGCGCGGGAGAACCGCCTGCGCGAGCCGCACCCGGTCACCTACCAGAACCTGGCCACGGCGGCCGCGGCGGCGCTGGCGCCGCTGGTGGACCGGCCGACCGGGTTCTTCGGGCACTGCGGCGGCGCCCTCTCGGCCTTCGCCACCGCGCTGGAACTGGAGCGGGTGCACGGCAGGGAGCTGACCGCGCTCTTCGTCTCCTCCCAACTCGCCCCCGACGAGGACCCGTTCGGCCGCTGGCTGTGGCTGGAGCGGGACGACCTCGCGGTCGAGCTGAACGTCCTCGCCGAGGCGGCCGGAACCCGGATGGACCCGGACTTCCTCGACGTCGCCCTGGACGTGCTGGAGGAGGACCTCGCCGCCCAGCGCCGCTACCGGCTCGATGCCCCCGAGCCGCTGGCCTGCGCCGTGCACGCGGTCGGCTGGAGGGACGACGTGGAGATCCGCCCCGAGCAGTTGGGCGGCTGGACGCGGTACGTCCCGCCGGCCCGCCACCACGAGCACCTGCTGGACGGCGGCCACCACGCCTTCCTCGCCGCGCCGCAGCCGCTGCTCGACCTGATGGGCCGCGCCATGACCCGGGAAGGAGCGGCGTCGTGAAGCTCGCCGGACTGTGGGACCACGCGGACTTCCGCAGACTCTGGGCCGGCCAGACCCTGTCCATGCTGGGCACCAACATGGTCGCGGTGGCCGTCCCGCTGATCGCCTCGGTCAGCCTGGGCGCCTCCGTGTTCCAGATGGGCCTGCTGCTCGCCACCGAGTTCCTGCCCTACCTCCTGATCAGCCTGTTCGTCGGGGTCTGGCTGGACCGGCGGCCGAAGAAGATGATCATCGTGGCGGCGGACGCCGTGCGCTCGCTGATCCTGCTCTCCGTGCCGCTGCTGTCCTGGGCACACCTGCTGAACGTCCCCATCCTGCTCGCGGTGGTGTTCGGCACCGGCGCGTGCAGCACCGTCTCCGACATCGGCAACGCCTCGATCCTGCCCGCCCTGGTCGAGCGCGACGACCTCGTCGAGGGCAACAGCAAGCTGGAGATGAGCAGTTCGGTCTCCAACATCGGCGGCCGGACCTTCGGCGGCCTGCTGGTGCAGCTGCTCACCGGCCCCGTCGTCATCATGGTCAACGTCTTCGCCTTCGGACTGGCGGCCGCCTGCACCCTGCGCATCCGCAAGCGCGAGCCGGTGCCGGAGAAGCCCGCCACCGGAGACCCGTCCTCGATGTGGAAGGAGATCGGCGAGGGCCTGGGCTTCATCTTCGGCGACCCGACGCTGCGCACCCTGGTCCTGGTCACCTTCCTGGTGAACTTCTCCGCCATCGCGATCGACCCGGTGTTCCTGGTCTTCATCACCCGCACCCTGGACCTGCCCGGCATCCTGGTCGGCGCGCTGCTGGCCGGTACCGGCGTCGGCTCGCTGATGGGCGCCCTGATCGCGGCCCGGCTGGGCCGGGCGCTGCCCTTCGGCCGGATGGTGGTCTGGACCACAGTGGCGATGACCGCCGTCGAACTCGTCATCCCCGCCGCGACGGTGATGCCCAAGGGCGTCGCCTTCGCGATGCTGATGTTCGTCCAGGTCGCCTACGCCGTCCTGGTGATCGCCAGCGCCGTCAACATCCGCAGCTACCGGTCCGCGATCACCCCGGACGACATGCAGGGCCGGATGAACGCCTCCACCCGCATGGTCGTCATGGCCGGCACCCCGTTCGGCGCCATGGCCGGCGGCGCGCTCGGCTCCTGGCTGGGCACCCAGCTGGCGATCGTGGTCTGCGCCGGCGGCATCGGACTGGCCGCGCTGCTGCTCGCCCTCTCCCCGGTCCGCAAGGTGGCCGGCATCCCCACCGAACTCCCCGCCCCCGCCACCGTCTGACCCGCCGTCGGACACCCCCACGACCCAGGAAGGCCAGGAACGTCGTGAACGACACCGATGCGGTCGGCCGCGCCACACTGGACGCCGTCTTCGCCCGCGCCCTGGCGGAGGAGGCCACCGCCTCGACCGCCGCCCCCGCGTCCGCCGCCGTGCCGGCCGCCCGCCCTGGCGACGGGCGGGCGCCCGCGTCGCTGGCGCAGAAGCGGCTCTGGTTCCTGGAGCAGCTGAACGGCCCCAACAGCACCTACAACGTCCCGTTCCGGCTCCGGCTGGCGGGCGAGCTCGACACCGAGGCCCTGCGGCTCGCGGTCGGTGACCTGGTGGCCCGGCACGAGGGTCTGCGCACCACCTTCGCCGGGGACGAGGACGAGGTCTTCCAGCTGCTGCTCGACCCGGACCGACTGCCCTGGGAGGAGGTGGACCTGACCACCCTCGGCGAGGCCGCGGTGACCCGGCTGATCGAGGAGGAGAGCCGGATCCCGTTCCAGCTGGCCGGCCGCCCGCTGTTCCGGGCCAAGCTGATCCGGGCCGGGGCAGCGGTGCACCACCTCGCCGTCACCATGCACCACGCGATCACCGACGGCTGGTCGGAGGGCCTGTTCTTCCGGGAGCTGGGAGCCTGCTACACCGCGCGGGTCGGCGGCGCGCCCGCCGGCCTGGCCCCGCTCACGATGCGCTACGCCGACTACTCGGCGTGGGAGGCCGAGCCCGCCACGGTGGAGCTCTACCGGGGCCAGCTCGCCTTCTGGCGCGAGCAGTTGGCCCGGCTGCCGCAGGAGGCCGGGATCCCGGCCGACCTGCCGCGGCCGGTCCTGCTCAGCGGCGAGGGCGCCAGCGTCACCGTGCCGGTCCCGGCCGACCTCCAGCGGCGGCTGGCCGCCTGGGGCTCGGGGCACGAGGCCTCGCTGTTCGCCACCGCGGTGACGGTGCTGGCCGCCCTGCTGCACCGGTACAACGGCGAGGAGCGGGTGGTCGTCGGCGTGCCGGTGGCCAACCGGCCGCGCGCCGAGTGGGAGCCGGTCATCGGCTACTTCGCCAACACCCTGGCCGTGCCGGTCGACCTGGCCGGCGACCCGACCCTGCGCCAACTGCTCGGCCAGGTGCGGACGGTGACCGCGGAGGCGCTGTCGCACCAGAACGTGCCGTTCGACCGGGTGGTCGAGGCGCTCGGCGTGGTCCGGGACCCGTCCCGCAACCCGGTGTTCCAGGTGATGTGCAGCGTCAACCAGGTCGTTCCACCACCGGAACTGCCCGGGCTGGCGGTCGAGATCGTGGAGATGCGCAACGACTCCGCCAAGTTCGACCTGGAGCTCGCGGTCAGCTACACGGCGGACGAGGTCGGCTTCACCTTCGACTACGCCACCGACCTGTTCGAGCGAGCGACCGTCGAACGGCTCGCCGCCGACTACCTGGCCCTGCTGGAGGCCTTCCTGGCCGAGGGCGCGCCGAGCGTCGGCGGCGAGGGCACGGCGAGCGTCGGCGGCGTCCCGCTGGGCGTGCACGGACCGGCCGAGGTCGACGGCGCCGAGGCCGAGGTCCGCGACCGGTACGGCAACCGGGCACCCACCGGGGTGTACGGCGACCTGCTGCTGGCCGGCGCGCCCAGCGGCCGCCGGGCCCGGGTGCTGGCCGACGGCACCGTCGAGTACGCCGCCGACCCGCGGATCCCGCTCCCCCGCCCCGCCGCGGAGACGGACGACGGCTCCGACGCCCCCGCGACCGCGACCGAACGGGCCCTCGCCGCGATCTGGTCCCGGCTGCTGGGCACCGAGACGGTCAGCCGGCACACCGACTTCCTGCGCGACGGCGGGGACTCGCTGCTGGCCACCCGGCTGGTCGCCCGGATCCGGCGGCAGTGGTCGGTCAAGCTCTCCGTCCGACACATCCTCAAGGCCCCGGTGCTCGCCGACCTGGCCAAGCTGCTGGACGAGGCCGCCGCGACCCCGGCCCAGGCGCCCGCCCGCAGCGCGATCCCGGCCGCCTCCGGCCCCCGGCCCGAGGTGCTCCCCCTGTCCATGGCCCAGCGCGGGATCTGGATCGTCAACCGGCTCGGGCAGCAACAGGCCTTCTACCACATGCCGTTGGCGGTGCGGATCGACGGCGAGCTGGACCTCGCCGCGCTCACCGCGGCCGCGTCCGACCTCGGCCGGCGGCACGAGATCCTGCGCACGGTGTTCCCCGCCGACGCCGGGGTGCCGCGCCAGGCGGTGCAGCCGCCGGAGGCCGTCGCCCAGGTCGTCCGGGCGAGCGCCATCCACCCCAACGGCCTCCAGCAGGCCTTGCGGGACGCGCTGGAGACCCCGTTCGACCTGACCGTCGAAGTCCCGCTGCGGCTCCACGTGTTCAGCACCGGCCCGCGCTCCCACGTCCTGCTGGTGGACGTCCACCACATCGCCTGCGACGGCCTCTCACTGGCCCCACTCTGCCGCGACCTGGCCACCGCCTACGCCGCCCGGGCCGCCGGGCGGGCCCCCGCCTGGCACGAACTGCCCATCCAGTACGCCGACTTCGCGCTCTGGCAGGCCCAGCAGCTGGGCCGCGCCGAAGATCCGGCCAGCCCGTTCGGACGCAGCCTGCGGTTCTGGGCCGAGGCGCTGGCCGGACTGCCCGAGGAGCTCACCCTGCCGGGCGCCCGGCCCCGCCCCGCGACGCCGACCTTCCGCGGCCTGCCCACCCGGGTGGAGGCCGGCCCCGAGCTGTACCGGCGGATCACCGCCGCGGCCCACGAGCACGGCGCCAGCGTCTTCATCGTGCTGCAGGCCGCGATCGCCGCGATGCTCACCCGCCTGGGCGCCGGCACCGACATCCCGCTGGGCACCCCCACCGCGGGCCGCTCCGACCAGGCCCTGGACGACCTGATCGGCTGCTTCATCAACACCGCCGTGCTGCGCGCCGACACCTCCGGCGACCCGAGCTTCCGCACCCTGATCGCCCGGGTGCGGGAGACCAACCTCGCCGCGCACGACCACCTGGAGCTGCCCTTCGACGAGATCGTCACCGCCCTCAACCCGCCCCGCCGGCACGGCCGCAACCCGCTGTTCCAGGTGATGGCGAGCCTCAACGGCGAGCCCGAGCCGGTGCCCGCGCTCGGCGGCCTGCCCACCGAGCCCTTCGACCTGGGCACCCCCGCGACCCCCTTCGACCTGACCTTCGAGCTGACCGAGGACCGGGCCCGCGCGACCATCAGCGGCGTCCTGACGGTCAGCGCCGACCTGTTCGACGAGGCGGCCGGGCAGGCCCTGGCCCAGCGGCTGCTGCTCGCACTGACCGTCGCGACCGAGCAGCCCGACCTGCCGATCTCCCGCTGGGAGCTGCTGCTCCCGGGCGAGCGCGAGGCCGTCCTCGGCGCGTGGAGCGCCGGTGCGGCCGCGCCCGGACCGGCCACCCTGGCCGAGCAGTTCGAGCGGGCGGTGGCGGCGGCACCGGACGCGCCGGCCCTGGAGGCGGGCGACATCATCCTCAGCTACGCCGAACTGGACGAACAGGCGAACCGGCTCGCCGCCGAACTGGTCGCCCGCGGGATCGGCCCGGAGCGCACGGTCGCGCTGGCCCTGCCGCGCAGCGGCGAGCTGGTGCTCGCGGTGCTGGCGGTCGCCAAGGCCGGCGGCGCGTTCCTGCCGCTGGACGTCCAGTTCCCGGTCGAGCGGCTGTCGTTCATCCTGTCCGACGCGCGGCCCGCGCTGGTGCTGACCGACTCGGCCGGTGCCTCCGCCCTGCCCGTCGGCGCCCCGACGACGCTGCTGCTGGACGACCCGGACCTGCTGGACACGCTCTTCGACCACTCCGGCGAACGCCCGGCCACCGCCCCGGTCGACCCGGCGAACGCCGCCTACGTGCTGTACACCTCCGGCTCGACCGGGCGGCCCAAGGGCGTCGTGGTCACCCACACCGGACTGGCGCCGCTCAGCGAACGGCTGCACGAGGTGGTCATGGCGGACGGCCACGGCGAGCAGCCCCGGGTGCTCCAGCAGGTGTCCCCCACCTTCGACATGTACGTCTTGGAACTCCTGATGGCCTTCCGCTCCCGGGGCACCCTGGTGGTGGCGCCCGCGCACCCGGTGCTGGGCGAGGAGCTGGCCGTCCTGCTCGAACAGCGACGGATCAGCCACGCCGTGCTCACCCCGACCACCCTGGCCGCGCTGCCCGCCCGCGCGTTCCCGGAGTTGCGGGCGGTGGTCAGCGGCGGCGAGGCGATGGGCACCGACCTGGCGGCCCGGTGGGGGCGCGGGCGGCGGCTGCACAACGCCTACGGCCCGACCGAGACGACCGTGCTCGGCACCCTGTCCGGCCCGCTGGACGGCGCGGTGAGCCCGCCGCTCGGCGCGCCGGTCACCGGCTCCCGGCTGTTCGTCCTGGACGAGGCCCTGCGGCCCGTCCCGCCCGGTGTCACCGGCGAGCTCTACCTCGCCGGGGCCGCTCTGGCCCGCGGCTACCTGGGCCGGCCCGACCTGACCGCGGACCGCTTCCTGCCCTGCCCGTACGGCGCGCCCGGTGAGCGGATGTACCGCACCGGCGACCTGGCCCGGTGGACGGCCGACGGCGAGCTGCGGTACCTGGGGCGGGGCGACGGGCAGGTGAAGATCCACGGGGTGCGGATCGAGCTCGGCGAGATCGAGGCCGTCCTCGGCGCGCACCGCAAGGTCGCCGACTCGGCGGTGGTGGTGGACGGTTCGGCGCAGGCCGGGCCGCGACTGGTCGCCTTCGTCACCCCGGTGGACCCGGCCGATCAGGCCGCCCGGCCGACCCCGGCCGAGCTGCGGGCGCACTGCGCCCGCTCGCTGCCCCGGGCCATGACACCCGCGCGGTTCGTGGTGCTCGGCGCGATGCCGACCCTGCCGTCGGGCAAGACCGACCGCAAGGCGCTGCGGGTCCCGCCGGAGGAGGGCGCCGAGGGCTTCCGCACCCCGCCGCGCACCGCCACCGAGCGGGTGCTGACCGGGATCTGGCAGCGGCTGTTCGGGACCGGGCGGATCGGCATCGACGACGACTTCTTCGTCCTCGGCGGCCACTCGCTGGCGGCGGTCCGGATGCTCGCCGAGATCCACCAGGACCTCGGCGTCGAACTGCCGTTGAGCGCCTGCTTCGAGCACCCGACCGTCGCGGCGCTGGCGGCCCTGATCGACCGGACGCCCCGGTCGGACGCGGCGGAGCCGGCCGTGGTGCGCCGGCGCCGACCCGCACAGGGGTCCTGAGCACGGAGGAGGGAACGCCGGCGGGCTGCCGGCGCTCCCTCCTCCCGCCCCGGCTACTGCTGCTCGGGCCCGACCACGACGGAGAGTTCGGCCAGCGCGGCGTCCAGGGCCGCGCCCACCTGCTCGGGGCCGTCCCCGACCGCGATCACATGGCCCAGCCGGTCGTACGCCTCCCGGACCGGCCGCACCGAACGGCCCACCGCCGCCGTCACGGTGACCCGCTCCACCCCGGCGACCGCGGCCGCCCGCTCGACGCCCTCGACTGCGGCCAGCCGGCCCGCCCCGTCGGCGATCAGGAAGCGGATACCGGCGGAGCGCTCCCGCTCCGGAGTGAGATTCAGCGGCAGCCCGGCGGCGGCGCGGATCTGCTGGTCCAGCAAGTCGATGCCGGTCGCGGGCCGGATCAGCTCCGGAATCATGCCGCCGGCCAGCCGGGCGTTGATCTCGATGACGGCCGGCCCGTCGGCGGTCAGCCGCAGTTCGACGTGCGCCGGGCCGCGGTTCAGCCCGACGGCCTCCAGGCTGCGCCGGGCGGTGTCGGCCATCGCCGCTGCGGTCCCGTGGGGGATCACCGCCGGGAACAGGTGCCCGGTCTCCACGAAGTACGGGAGCTCGCTGACGGTGCGCTGGGTGATGCCGACGCAGACCGCCTCGCCGTCCGACCAGAACATCTCCGCGCTGAACTCCGGCCCGGTCAGGAACTCCTCCACCAGCACCGTCCCGGCGCTGGCCTGGCCGCGCACGTTGCGGGTGACCGCCAGCAGCTTGCGGGCCTGCTCGGTGGCGGCAGCCACGTCCCCGCACCACAGCACCTCGTGCGAGCCGGACTCGTCGACCGGCTTGACCACGCAGGGCAGGCCCACCGCGGCGACCGCCGCCTCGACCTCGGCCGGGTCGCGGACCTCGGCGAACCGGGGCTGGCGCACCCCGTGCGCGAGCAGGGTGCGGCGGGTCGCCGACTTGTCCCGGCAGGCCGCCAGCGCCGACGCCGGGTTGGCCGCCACGCCCAGCCCCTCGGCCAACGCGGCCGCCTGGACCAGGTAGTACTCGCTGGTCGTGGTCACCCCCGCCACCTCGCGACCGCCGGCCGCCTCCTCGGCGGCCTTGCGCAGCGCCTGCGGGTCGTCGGTGTCGCAGACCACCACCCGGCAGCCGGTCTCCGCCAGCCCCTGGTAGCGGGCCGGGTCCACCACGAACAGCACCGGCTCCAGGCCGAGCCGAACGGCCGTGGTGAGCGCCAGCATGCCGGTGCCGGTGGTGTTGGACTCCACGAACAGCAGCAACGGGCGCTCCCGGCGGGAGATCTCGGCGTACGACCAGCTGTGCACCGGTTCGCCGTAGCGGACGAGGGCCGGCTCGGTCGCCACCTCGGGCTCGACGGCCGCGGGGGTGACGGAGGCGCTGGCGGTGACGGAGGCGTCGGCGGCGTACACGGTGTCGACGTAGCGGTCGCCGCGGTCCGGCATGATGCCGACCAGCCGGGTGCCGGGCGCGGCGTTCGCCGCCAGGTGGGTCAGCACCCGGTAGACCGAGCCGGAGGTGTTCCCGGCGAAGATCTTCTGCTCCCGGGCCAGCGCCCTGGTCGCGGCGAAGGCCTCGTCGTCGGAGAGCCAGTGCACCTCGTCGATCAGCCGGTAGTCGATGTTGTCCGGGTAGAGGCTGTTGCCGAGGCCGGACTGGCGGCGGGTCGGTACGTCGGGCTGGCCGAACAGCACGCTGCCGACCGCGTCGACGCCGACCACCTTCAGCTCGGGGAAACGTTCCAGCAGGGCCCGGGACGTCCCGCACAGCGAACCGCCACTGCCCACCGAGCCCACCACCACGTCCACCGTCCCGAGGTCGGCGACCAGCTCCTCGGCCAGCCCGCGGTAGGCCGCCGGGTTCTGCGGGTTGGAGTACTGCTGGGGCCAGAAGGCGTCCGGCAGACCGGTCATCAGCTCGGCCAGCAGGTCCAGCCGGGCCGACTGCCAGCCCTGGTCGCCCATCGCCGACACCACATGCACCTCGCAGCCCAGGGTGCGCAGCTTGGCCAGGGTGATCGGGTCGATCCGCGGATCGGTGACGATGTGCACCGGATGACCCAGGTGGGTGCCCACCAGCGCCAGGCCGAGCGCCATCGTCCCGGAGGAACTCTCCACGATCGGCGCGCCCGGCTTCAGCGCCCCGGAGCGGCGGGCCTCGGTGACGACCTGCCGGGCCACCCGGTCCTTCATCGCGAAGGTGTTCGCCAGCTCCAGCTTCGCGTAGACCTCGACGCCCTCCGGCGCGGGCACCCGTAACCGGACCAGCGGGGTGTGACCGATGGCCTCGACGATCGATTCATGCCGCATGAGCCAGCTCCATGTCCTGAAGGTTGAGGGCCCGGACCGTGGTGGTGGTGCCGGGCAGGGTCGAACAGGCCGCCACGGCGGCGGCCAGGCGGGGCCCGTGGTCGGAGTCGTTGTCGTCCAGCAGGAGGCCCAGCAGAGTGCCGCTGTGCGCGCACACCACCCCCTGCGCACCGATCCGTTCGGCGATCGCGAGCATCGCGTCGAGGTTGCGCTTGGGCGCCAGGCGCTGGTTCAGCACCGCGCTGCGGGTCGTCACCGCCCCCACCCGGGCCAGGTCGCCGGCCCGTACCGCCGCGGCGAGTTCCGCCAGCAGGTCCGCGTACTCGGCGCAGTGCGCCGGGGAGAACACCTTGGGCACCCGGTTGAAGGCCACCGTGTCCAGCAGCCCGCCCTCGTCCACCGCGACCACGGTCGCCGCCGGGAGGCCGCCGAGGCGCTCGCGCAGCCGCACCTCGCGGTGCTCGAAGGCCACCACACCGGGGTGCATCACCCCGTCGGTCGGCTCGATCGGGCGCAGCCAGCGCTCCACCGCGGCCGGGGAGGTGTCCAGGCCCACCGCGGCACCGACCGCCCGTACGGTGGCGACCAGGTCGGCCGAGGAACTGGCCATCCCCTTGCCGACCGGCAGGTCGCCGTCCAGCAGCAGCACCCCGCCGGCCGGCCGGCCGCAGGAGGCGAGCATCGCCTCGGCCACCCGGCGGGTCTTGGTCTTGTGCGAGGGGAACACCCGCAGCGGGCCGTCCGGGTCGAGGCGGAAGCGGGCCCGGGCCCAGCGGTCGACCGGCAGCGTCACCAGGAACTCCGGGCCGCCGGGCAGTGCGCCCTGGAGGAGTTCGCCGAAGGTGCCGAAGGCGCGGGCCGAACCGGTGCGCAGGTCGACGCCGGGGCGGGCGGCGGCGAGGGACGGGCGGCGCGGGGCCTCGGCCGGGGTCGGCGCGGCGGTCTCGGTCGGGGTCTGCGTCGCGGTCCCGGTCGCGGCCGCAGGTACGAACCGGGGCGGCGGGGTCAAGGCCGTTCCGCCAGGGTGTCCGCCGCCGACGACGACGCGAGCAGCGCCGCGACCCGCTCCGCCGCCGCCCGTACGGCGGCGTCCCGCTCCGCCCACCGCCCGGTCAACCGCCGGTGCTCGCCGAGGAGTTCCGCGAGGGTCGCGCGGACCTGGTCCGGGTGGGTCGAGCCGACCGAGGTCTTGGCGCGCAGCCCCGCCTCGACGCTCAACGACGCGGCCAACAGCGCCTCGGGCCCGGCCAGCCGGTGCCCGGCCTCCTCCGCGATCCCCGCGAGCAGCGCGGCGTCCCCGTCGGCCGGGGCCAGGCCCTTGTCCAGCGCGGCCTTGACGTAGCGGCCCGCGATGATCTGCGCCGTGCGCCAGGGCACGCCCTCGTCCAGGGTCAGCCGGTTGGCGAGGGTGAAGCCGCCGAGGAACTCCCCCTCGCAGGCCGCGCGCATCCGGTCGGTGCGGAACTCCAGCCCGGTCACCACCGCGTGCGTCAGCCGCAGCGTCGAGCGCAGCGCCTCGGTCTGCACCCGCAGGTGCGCGCCGGCCTCCTTGGAGACCTCCACGGTGTTGGTGTACGGGGTGTTGCGCTGCGCCGCCGCCAGTTCGGCCGCGCTGCCCGCCACCAGCGCGCAGCGGCCGCGGATCCGCTCCAGCACGGGGAAGTTCTTCTTCTGCGGCATCGCGGCGGAGATCCCGGAGAGCTCGTCCGGGAGGTCCAGGAAGCCGTGGGCGCTGCCGCCCCAGGCCATCAGGTCGGTGGTGAAGCGGCTGAGCGCGACGGCGAAGTTCGCCGCCTCGGCCGCGATCGCCAGCGCCCAGCCGCGCGAGGCGACGGCCACCAGGGCGTGCGGCTGGGGGCGGGCGAAGCCGAGCAACTCGGCCATCCTGGTGCGGTCCCAGGCGAGTTCCTGGCCGGCCATGCTGCCCGCGCCCAGCGGCGAGGCGTCGATCTCGTCGTACGCCGCCAGCAGCCGGCGCACCGCGGTGAGCGTCTCGCTGGACAGCGCGGCCAGGTAGAAGCCGGGGCTGACGACCTGGGCGGCCTGGGCGTGGGTGTAGCCGGGCATCGGCACCTCGACGGCCCCCGCCGCCAGCTCGCGGACCGCCGCGTCGAAGGCGAGCAGGTCGGCGGCCAGCGCCCGCACCTGCTCGCGGGCGGACAGCAGTTGGGCGCAGACCTGGAGGTCGTTGCGGCTGCGGTCGACGTGCCAGGCCGCGAAGGGCGCGACCGGGCCGGCCGCCACGTGCCGCTCCAGGGCGAAGGAGATGTCCGACATGTTCTCCCGCGGGTTCGCCCGGACGGTCTCCGGGGACACGCCGTCCAGCCGGTCCGCGATCGCGGCGGTCCCCGCGTCGTCGACCAGCTCCATCCGCCGGTACTCCAGCAGCAACACCTTCTCGATCGCCACGTAGTGCCGCAGCAGGTGCTCGGCCTCGTACGCGAACTGCGGTGCCAGCACCTCCTCGTGCCACACCTCGCTCGGTATGCCGACGATCCGACCGGTCACCGTCATGTCGTGCTCCTCAGAAGAACCGATGGGGCGGCCCGGCCCCCGCGGGGGGCGTCCGGTCCGGACGGTCCGCGGGCGCCGGCGGGAGAACCGGCGGTCCGCTCGTCGTGGGCCGGTCGGGGCGGCCGGGTTCCGGCGGCTCCGGGCAGCAGGGACAACAGCGTGGACAGCGGCGTGGCCGGCTCGGCGAGGGCGGCGCCGAGCAGCGCCAGGTAGTCGTCGAGCAGGCCGCGGGCGGTGGCGGGGGCGAACAGCTCGCTGTCGTACACCAACCGGGCGGCGCGGCCGGCGACTTCGAGCAGCAGGTCGTCCTCGGCGAAGCCGCACGGGGGGCCGGGGTCCGGGCCCTCCGCCAGGGCGAAGGCGAGCCGCCCCGGGTGCGGGTCCGACAGCTCCTGGTGCTCCCGGGCGGCCGAGGCGACGCCTCGCACCCGGTCGACCAGTTCGGCGAAGGCCGGGTCGCCGGAGGTGTCCAGGCGCAGCACCGCCGTGCCGGCCAGGGCGCCGACCAGCGTGAAGGTCTCCGGCCGGCGCCGCCCGGAGACGGGTACACCGATCCCGTGATCCGTCCGGCCGGACCGGCCGTGCAGCAGCGCCGCGCAGGCGGCCAGCAGCACCACGGCGGGCGCCGCGCCCAGCCGGTCGGCGAACTCCCGCAGCGCGGCCGGGAGGCCGGGCGGGAGCGCGGCGCGCACCTCGGCGCCCGCGAAGGCCGGTACGGCCGGGCGCGGCCGGTCCAGCCGGATGCCGTGGCCGGCCGGCAGGCCGGTCGGCTGCTCGCGCCGGGACTCGGCGGCTGGGTGGCCCCTCCGGCCGTCGGCGTGGTCGCCGAGGTCCGCCGGCGGCTCCGGCAGCACGGGCGCGCGGCCCTGTTCGGACGCGGCGCACAGCTCGACGAGTTCGGCGTTGAGCAGGAACAACGAGGCCTGGTCGCAGACCAGTTGGTGGGCGACCAGCACCACCGCCCAGTCCGCCTCACCGAGCCGGACCGCGACCGCCCGCCACAGCGGCGCCCGGCCCGGGTCGAAGGGCTGCGCCGCCGCCCGGTCGGCGAGTTCGGCCAGCCGCTCGGCCCGCTTGCCGCCGTCCGGCCCGCCGAGGTCGGTGAACTCGACCGGGAGGTCGATCCGCGGGTGCACGACCTGCCGCAGCTCACCGTCCAGTACCCGCAGCGAGGTGCGCAGGGCGGCGTGCCGGTCGGCCAGTTCGCCGAGGGCGGCGCGCAGCCGGGGCTCGTCGATCGCCGCGCCGATCCGGAAGGTGTCGGCCACGTGCTGGAGCAGCAGGCCCCGGGAGCGGCGGCCGGTCAGCCAGACCAGCTCCTGGCCGTGGGTCGCGCGGGCGACGCGCTCCCCGCCCGCGCCGGACGCGGCCGGCCCCGTGGTTCCGTCCGCCGTCACCGGAGTTCTCCCAGGACGGCCCTGGCCTGGGGACAAGGGGCGGTCAGGGCGCCGCGTCGGCCCGGACGTTCGGGTGCGCCCGGGTGGTGCGCCACGATGCCCTGGCGGCGCGGCAGGCCGCCTGGCAGGGTGGCCTGCCGTACCCGAGGAGCGCCGATCTCCAGAAGCCGGTGATCACGGCGGCCACGTCCGTCCACGACGCCGGACGGTCCGCGTTCCGGCGCCTGCCCGAGGAGAGAGCCGCCCGCTACGGCCGCCACGCCGGCGTCATCGGCCGGTACGAGCCGACCTCCCAGGTCTGCTCCGCGCGTGGCGTCCTGGACGGGCCGAAGCCCCTCGCCGTACGCGAGTGGACGTGCGAGGCATGCGGCGCACTCCATGACCGTGATCTCAACGCCTCTCGTAACATCCTGGCCGCCGGACGGGCGGACAGGCCGAACGCCTGCGGAAGGCTCCCGACCTCGTCGTTCCAGCCCGTCGCGAACCGGGCCCGCCCTGCGGGGTGGACCGGACCCGGTGGACCGAGCCGGCGGTCATGCCACCCGGCTCCCGAGCCCGGTGCGAATCGCCCGGCTGATGGCGTCCAGGTTGTCGTCGAGGAAGAAGTGGCCGCCCGGGAGCAGGTGTTGGGTGAACGGCCCGGTCGTGTGCGCGGCCCAGCCGGCCGCGTCCTCGGGCCGGGCCGAGGCGTCCTCGGTGCCGACGAAGGCGGTGATCGGCACCGGCACCGGCGGTTCGTCGCCGCAGTCGTACGCGTCCAGCCAGCCGAAGTCGGCCCGGCAGACCGGCAGGACGAGTTCCAGCAGCTCCGGCTCGTCCAGCACGAAGGCGGGCAGGCCGCCGCCGCGGACCAGCCGCTCCAGCATCTCGGCGTCGGGCAGTGCCGACAGGCCGTCGAAGATGTCGCCGCCACGCGGCTGGTCCGGCCGCGGGCACCCCGACACGAAGAGGTGGACGGGCAGTTCGGCCCCGTGCCGGCGCAGTCGGCGGACCACCTCGAACGCGAGGAGGGCCCCCATCGAGTGCCCGAAGAGCGCGTACGGCCGGTCGGCGGAAGCCGCCACGGCCTCCGCGATCAGCTCCACCTCCACGGCCGCGGGCTCACCGATGCGGCGCTCCCGGCCCGGCAGGGCCAGTGCGGCGACCTCGACCTCGGGACCGAGCGCGGCGGGCCAACGGGTGTAGATCGACGTGGCGCCACCGGCATAGGGGAAGCAGACGAGCCTGACCGGCGCCTCCGGACGCAATTCTCGGGAAACGAACCATTTGTCGGGGAGTATCTGGCCGTTCACGGGCACCGTCCAGGAAGTCCGGCTTTTGGCCCGAGGTCGTCCGGAAAGTCCATGGTCTCCGAAGCGGCCTTTCTGGAAAAGATGCCAGAACTCATTCGACCCGTCACTGGATCGCCGCTCTGCGGAGGCCGGTTGTGCCGCCTGGTCGGTTCTGCCATCGAGGATGATGAATAGTGTGCCGATCAACCGCTGATGACTGTACCTCAGCTGAGTGAGCACGCTCAATAGTTGGCGATAGTCGGCCAACCGCACGGCAGCACCCCCTCCTGAATGGGCCGATTCGACAACCGGCCCACCCCCGCGGGGAATCGGGGGCGCAACTCACCGGGAAGTCGCATTGGCTTATCCGGCCACACCTCGCGCGGCGCCCCCGTACGGGTGCGGCCCACCCGTACGGGGGCCGGGACGGCCGGGCTCGGTCCGTCCACGACCCGCCCGAACCGGCGCCGGCGACGCGAACGGGCCTCAGCAAGCCGAGACGGCGCCGAGCACCGGCCGCGCCCGTCCGTCCCGCCGTCCCGCCGTCCACGCGTTCGTCGGTCTGCCCGTGTCCGGGGAGGACTCCCTCACCGGCGTCGAGGGGTTGGTGCGCGCGGACGAGGCCTGGGTGCCGACCGCCGACGGCGAGGACAGCCTCTACCTGCGGCCGTACATGTTCGCCCCTGAGGCCTTCCTCGGCGTCCGCACACCCGGTCCCTCCTGGGCCGGCGAGCCATTAATTCGGTACCTGAGACCGGGGTCCGTCACCTACGTTGAGGCTCGGTACCCAGATGGTCGTGAGCCATCGATCACGCCCGACCGACAGGAGAAGCGCGCCATGACAGACACAGTGCAGGAACTGAGCGGGGTGAAGGTGCTCGTGTGCGACCCCGCCGGGCCCGCGATCACCACCGTGCAGGACGCACTGGATCTCATCGGCGCGACGTACGAGGGCGCCGAGCTGGTCGCCGTGCCCGCCGAGCGGCTGGACGACACCTTCTTCGCCCTGAGCACCGGGTTCGCCGGCGAGGTGATGCAGAAGTTCGTCAACTACCACGTCCGGCTGGTCATCCTCGGTGACATCTCCCGCCACCTGGAGGCCAGTTCGGCGCTGCGCTCGCTCGTCGTCGAGTCGAACCGGGGCTCCCACATCTGGTTCCTCGCGGACACCGATGCCCTCGCGGCCCGACTGGAGCCCACAGCCTGACCTTGCCGCGCACTCGCCATGCACTCCGTCCCGCCCCGCGCCGGCCTCCGGCGCGGGGCGGGGCGTTTCCGGGCCGCCGCCCGGGCATCGGTCGGCCCTTGATCGGTTCGCCGATCAGTCCGCGACGAGCGCCAGCCGGATCCAGCGCTCCGCCTCCGCCGTGGCCACCGCCACGTCGAAGGCCTCCGGTGCGGCCGCCGCCTGCACCACCAGCCCCTTGAGCAGCCCCACGAAGGCGAACGCGAAGGCCCGCGGGTCCACCCCGGCCCGCGCCTGCCCCTCGGCCAGCCCCTGGCCCACCACCTCCGCCGCCCAGCCGCGCGTCCGCTCGTCCAACTCGGCCACCCCCGGCGTCAGTTCGGAGGCACCGGCGAGCGCCTCGGCACCCAGCACCACGAACGCCCGACCCAGGTCCGTCGGGTTCCGCACGCCCTCCAGGCAGCCCCGGGCGAAGCGGCACAGCTCCTCCGCGGCCCCGGCGCCACTGCGCTCGGGCGCGGCCGCCGCCATCGCCTCGGCCAGCGCCTCCTCCTGGAGCCGGGCGAGCAGCGCGGCCTTGGAGCCGAAGTAGTGGCTGGCCAGGCCACGGCTGAAGCCCGCTTCCTCCCCCACCCTCGCCAATGTGACCCCGGTGCTGCCGTGCTCGGCGATCAGCCGGGCGGCGGCGGCGAGCAGAGCGCGCTCCGCGTGGGCACGGCGCTCGGCCTGGGTGCGGCGGGACGGTGCCTCCTGCGGAGGTGCGCCGGGACCGGCGGCCGTTTCATCGTGCGTGGGCATGGCCCCATGCTAGGGTCGAACTTGCTTGTTGGCCAACAAGCAAGTTTGTGGCGACGAGGCACTCCCAGCGCTCCCCCGGCCCCGCCGCCCCGGCAGAAGGGACACCCCGATGACCGCCACCATGCTCGCGGGCCGCCTCGACGTCACCAAGGGTGCGTTCGCCGTCGAGGAGGTGCCCGTCCCGGTGCCCGGTCCGGGTGAGGTGCTGATCAAGGTCGAGGCCGCCGGCGTCTGCCTCTCCGACGTCCACCTGATCGACGGTACGCTCAGGCCGTCCCTCCTCAAGGGCGACAAGGTCACCCTCGGCCACGAGGTGGCGGGCACCGTCCACACCCTCGGCCCGGGCGTGACCGGCGCCGCCGTCGGCGACCGGGTCCTGCTGCAGGCCGGCGAGACCCGCGACGGCCGGGTGTTCACCCGCGGCGTGGACTACGACGGCGGCTGGGCCGAGTACACGCTCGCCACGGCCACCACCCTGGTCCCGATCCCGGACGAACTCCCCTTCGAGCAGGCCTGCTTCCTCCCCGACGCGGTCTCCACCCCCTGGGCCGCCATCACCACCACCGGCGCGGTCCGCCCGGCCGAGGCCGTCGGCGTCTGGGGCGTCGGCGGGCTCGGCGCCCACGGCGTCCAGCTGCTGCGCGCCGTCGGCGCCTTCCCGATCGTCGCCGTCGACCCCCTCCCGGCCGCCCGCGAACGCGCCCTCGCCTTCGGTGCCGACGCCGCCCTGGACCCGGCCGACCCGCAGTTCGCCGCCCACCTGCGCGCGGCCACCGGCGGCCGGCCGCTCGCCGCCGCCTTCGACTTCGCGGGCGTCGCCCCGGTGCGCGAGCAGGCCATGGCCACCCTCGGCGAGCGCGGCCGCCTGGTGCTCGTCGGCCTCACCGACAAGCCGCTGACCGTCACCAACGGCACCCGGGTCAGCTACCTGCGCCAGCAGATCCTTGGCCACTACGGCTCCGACGGCCAGGACGTCATCGACCTGGTCGCCCTGGTCCACGGCGGCCGCCTCGACTTCGCCCGCTCGGTGAGCGGCACCTTCCCGCTGGCCGAGGCCGCCCGCGCCGTCGAGGCACTGGAGCGCAAGGAGGGCAACCCGATCCGCCTGATCCTCAAGCCCTGACCGGGCCCACCGCCGCGCCGCGCCGGCCTCCAGGTCCGCTTCACCCGCCACACCCAGAGCCCGCGGACCCTGCCCCGCACCTGCCCGTCTGAGCCGGGCACGGCACCGGGGGTCGGCAGCCGACTGCTCGGCTGCCGACCCGAGTGTGCCCCTGGCCCGCGGCACCGCCGCACCCCCGAACCCCTGGTCCCTACCGGCTCGGTCGCCTCGGCGCAGGCCACCGCCGCCACGCGGACGAAGCGTCGAGGGAACGTCCGCCCAACGTCCTTCCCGCTCCGACCCGACAGGGGCAGACTGCGATCCGAACGAACAATCGGGAACGTCGAGCGACCCCACGAAGGGGCCGCCGTCCCGCTCACCAGGGGAGCACTCCCATGTTCAGACTCCGCGCGACCCGGCGCACCGTCGCCCTCGCCGCAAGCGTCTTCGCCCTCGCCGCCGGCGCCACCGTCGCGACCGGCGGCACCGCGTCCGCCTCCGGCGCCGACTGGCAGGGCTGGTCCGGGAACTGTTTCGGATACACCCTCTTCAACGCCAACCAGGTGACCGGCTACGTCGTGCCCCACAACGGCGCCACGTGCATGGTCACCATCTACCAGAGCGAGGACGGCGGCCATCACTGGACCAGCAGCTGGTCCACCGCGTGGTCGACCTCGCCCGCCAACACGCCCACCTGGTGGCACGGCTACGCCTCGAACGGCGCCATCCTCACGGACCAGGTCTGCGTCGACGACGAAACGACCGTCAGCTCCTGCAGCGGCAACTACAACTAGGCGCGCGAGCACCTGGGCTCCCTCGACCTGCTCCACCGCTACTCCACCGGCGACACGTGCAGCACCCGCCCCGCCGGCTCCGCGGCCGCCGCCCCCCTTCGGCTCCAGCCGGCGCGGCGACCCCGCTGCTACTCCAGCAGGCTGCCCATGTGCCCGTCATCGATCCGTATCGGCCAGAAGTGGCTTTCGCTCTCGAACGCCTCCGGGTCGAGGGCCCGCAGCACCGACTCGGCCGCGCCGTCGAGGAGTTCGGACGGCTCGAACACCGACCAGGGGCCGGGCCTCCACGGGTGTTCCGTCTCGCGGCGCACCGCCCGGAGGCGCTCGAAGGTCCACAGGACGTACAGCAGCGTGGACAGGTCCCGGTGCAGGTAGGCGGCCGGTTCGCCGTCGTCCCAGAAGTCGGGGAGCTCGACCCGGCCCGTCGCCCCGTCCAGCAGGACCACGAAGTCGTACATCCAGCCGCCGACGACCAGGTGCCCGCCCTGCTGCGGGCGGGTCGACGGCTCGTCCTCGTCCGCGTCGTCGCCCTCGGGCCCGGGCTCGAAGTTCGCCGGGTACGACTCCGCCAGGGTGCGCAGCGGCCGCTCGGCGTCAACGTCCAGCAAGCACCGGTCGGAGACCGGCAGGCCGGTCTCGGTCAGCAGCCGACGGGTCGGTCCGTGGCTGACGCTCGCGGGCAGTTCGGCCTCCTCGAACCGCCGGACACCGCCCTCGCCCTCCAGCGTCGCGAGGTCCTCGACCAGGGCCGCGGAGACCGCGTACGCCTGCTCGCCCGGCCCGCCCGCCTCGGCGCCCCAGGCGAGGGCACGGATCGTCAGCGCCGTCTCCCAGTGCGCGGGCCGGTCGCCCGTCCGCCGGAACAGCTCCGGGTCGGCCTCCCGCAGCAACAGCCGTACCAGCTGCTCCACTTCGGCGACGGCCGCCGGGCCGTACGGCCGCACCTCGCCCGCCGCCAGGCCGTGCTCGCCTGCGGCGGCCGCGCTGACGGCCTCGATCTCCGCGGCCAGCGCGATCAGGCACTGCGGGCTGCTGGCCAGCAGATCCCGCTGGAGCACGTCGTCATCGTCCGGCCGGGCCAGGAAGACCTCACCGCTCGCGCCGTCCAGCAGCACGGTGACCGGCCCCTCGAAGGCCTCGTACCGCGCCTCTCCCAGCACGTACAGTCCCTCGGTGCCCCGGACGCCCTGCCGCTCGTACCAGGAGGTCGCGGACTGCAGCGGCTCGTCCCCCGAGGCCTCCAGGTCCAGGTACGCGTACGACCAGCACAGCTCCCCGGCCGCGAGCAGCTCCCGGCTCGGCCCGTGGGTGACCCCCTCGGGCACCACCCGAAGCCGCCCGGCCTCCACACCAGTCCCCGTCACCGCACGCCCCCCTGCCCCGCCGATCCACGACGGACGATCTTCCACCGACGCGAGCGACCATAACCGACTCCACTGACAACCGGCCCCAGTCTCCGGGTCCACGAACCGTCAGCTCGCTGTGGCTGCGCCACCGAAATGGCATGCACGCCACTAGCCAACCGTCCAGTAGCGCCCCTACCGTCGACTCCCCGTGGCTTCGACGGAGGAGCTCGCATTGCGCCCACGCTCACGCCCCCACCGCCTCCGGTCCGCCGCCGTCGCCCTCGCGTCGGCCCTGTTCGTCACCGCCGCCCTGACCGCTCCGGCGGCCGCGACCGCCACCACCACCGCCGCCCCCGACTACTGCGGCGGCCGCTGCACCGACATCCTCCCGGCGGGCGAGAACGGCAACGCCACCCTCGCCGAGATCCTGCTGAACCGGCTGTTCGGCAGCCGCCCCGCGCACACCGACGACCAGCTCGGGCCGTACGCCGCCCTCGCCTCCGGGTACCCGGGGCTCACCGAGGCCGGGTTGCGGAACTTCTTCAACGACGCGTCCTTCGGGGTGCCCGCCGACCAGGTGGCCAGCACCGCCAGTCCGCGTCCGGACGTGACGATCGTGCGCGACAAGGCCACCGGCGTGCCGCACATCACCGGCACCACCCGGTACGGGACCGAGTTCGGCGCGGGCTACGCCGCCGCGCAGGACCGGCTCTGGGTGATGGACCTGTTCCGGCACGTCGGCCGCGGCGAGCTGTCCGGCTTCGCGGGCGGTGCGGCCGCCAACCGGCAGCTGGAGCAGAGCTTCTGGCAGGCCGCGCCGTACGCCGAGCCCGAGTTGCAGCAGCAGATCGACGCGCTCGCGGCCCGCGGCGGCCGGGCCACCCAGGCGCTCGCCGACGCCAACGCCTACCTGGACGGCATCAACCGGTACGTCACGGAGGCGTACAACGGCCGCACCTTCCCCGGCGAGTACGACCTGACCGGGCACATCGACCCGATCACCAACGCCGGTTCGATCGCGCCCTTCAAGCTCACCGACCTGGTCGCCCTGGCCTCGGTGGTCGGCGCGCTGTTCGGATCCGGCGGCGGCGGTGAACTCGCCTCCGCGCAGGTCAAGTCGGCCGCCGAGGCCCGCTACGGCAAGGACGCCGGGGACGCGGTGTGGCGGTCGCTGCGCGAGGCGGACGACCCGGAGGCCGTACGGACCCTGCACGACGGGCAGCGCTTCCCGTACGCGACCGTGCCCGACGACCCGCAGGGCCAGGCGCTGCCGGACCCCGGCTCGGTGGTGCCCGAGCGGATGGTCTACGACGCCACCGGCTCGGCGAACACCGCGGCCACGAAGGCGGACGGTGTGCTGCCCGGCAATCTGCTGACCGCCAAGCACGGCATGTCCAACGCCCTGCTGGTCTCCGGCGCGCACACCGACGACGGCCACCCCGTCGCCGTCTTCGGCCCGCAGACCGGGTACTTCGCCCCGCAGTTGCTGATGCTGGAGGAGCTCCAGGGTCCGGGGATCAGCGCCCGCGGCGCGGCCTTCGCGGGCCTCAGCTTCTACGTGCAGCTCGGCCGCGGCCAGGACTACGCCTGGAGCGCCACCTCGGCCGGCCAGGACATCACCGACACCTATGCCGTCCCGCTCTGCACCACCGACGGCTCGCCGGTCACCACCGCTTCGAACTCCTACCTCTGGCACGGGAGTTGCGTGCCCTTCGACCGGCTGGAACGCAAGGACGCGTGGAGCCCGACCACCGCCGACTCCACCCCGGCCGGCTCGTACACCCTGGTGATGTACCGCTCCGACTACGGCCTGGTGACGGCCCGCGGCACCGTCGGCGGCGCCCCCGTCGCCTTCACCTCGCTGCGCTCCACATACCGCCACGAGGCCGATTCCATCATCGGCTTCCAGGAGTTGAACGACCCCGGCGCGGTGCACGACGCAGCGAGCTTCCAGCGGGCGGCGCAGGACATCAACTACACCTTCAACTGGTTCTACGCCGACTCCCGCGACATCGCGTACTACAACTCCGGCAGCAACCCGGTCCGCGCCCCCGGCGTCGACCCGGGACTCCCCGTCCTCGCCCGACCCGCCTACGAGTGGGCCGACTTCGACCCCGCCACCAACACCGCCCGGTACACCCCGCCGGCCGAGCACCCGCAGTCCGTGAACCAGGACTACTACGTCTCCTGGAACAACAAGCAGGCGGACGGCTACACCGCCGCGGGCTTCGGCAACGGCTCGGTGCACCGCGCCAACCTGCTCGACGACCGGGTCAAGGCGCTGCTGAAGAACGGCGGCAGCGCGAGCAGGGTCTCGCTCACCCAGGCCATGGAGAGCGCCGCACTGGCCGACCTGCGGGCCGAGGACGTGCTGCCCGACCTGATCCGGGTGCTGCGCAGCGCACCGGTCACCGACCCGACGGCCGCCACCGCGCTCCAGCAGCTGGAGGCCTGGCTCGCCGACGGCGCCCGGCGGAAGGAGACCTCGGCCGGCAGCCACACGTACGCGGACGCGACCGCGATCCGGGTGCTGGACGCCTGGTGGCCGCTGCTCGCCGACGGCGTGATGCGGCCCGGGCTCGGCGACCAGCTGTTCACCGCCCTGACCGGCGCGCTGCAGATCAACGAGTCGCCCTCCGGCGGGCAGACCGGTGCCTCCGCCGGCGGTCCGGTCAGCGCCAACGAGTCGATCCCGCACAAGGGTTCGGCCTTCCAGTACGGCTGGTGGAGCTATCTCGACAAGGACCTGCGGTCCGTCCTCGGCGACCCGGTCGCCGGACGGCCGGCCCGCCCCTTCTGCGGTGGGGGCGACCTCACGGCCTGCCGGAACGTCCTGCTCACCACCCTGAGCCAGGCCGCCGCCCAGACCCCCGCCCAGGTCTACCCGGGCGACGCGGACTGCGCGGCGGGCGACCAGTGGTGCGCCGACACCGTCATCCAGCGCCCGCTGGGCGGGGTCACGGACGACAGGACCACCTGGCAGAACCGCCCGACCTACCAGCAGGTGGTGCAGTTCTCCGGCCACCGCTGAGCGGCGAAGCGGTCGCCGGCGCCCCCGGAGACGTCGGCGACCGCGGCACGGCGGCCACCGCACGGCAAGCGCACGGCGACCGCCGGACGCTCAGCCCAGCCGCTTGGCGACCTTCTGCTCGGCCTCCCGCAGATAGCGGGCCTGGTCCCCGAGCCGGCTGCCCGCCCCCTTGTAGAACTGCGGGCTCTCGATCGTGGCCATCCGGTCCGAGAGGGCCGTCGCCAGCTCGGCGGTGACCTCCACCAGATCGGCGAGCACGCCCAGCATCACGCCCTCCTCCGCGGCCGGGACCCTGTCCCGCCAGCCCTCCTTCGACTTGGGCAGCGCGTTCTCCCGCAGCTGCCGCCGCGCCTCCTCGACCGCGTCGACCATCGCCCTCATTCCGCTGTCCATCACGCCTCCACTCCCATCCGACAAGCCGACCCGACAAGCCGACCCGACAAGCCGGCCCGACGATCCGGCCCGACCCCCAGGTGTTCCGGCCAGCCTTCCCACCCGGCCGCCCCCGCCACACCCGACGGACGGCGCAATCCGACGGGCCCCGGCACGCGGCAGCCCCTAGCGTGGGGGTCGGGGACCGCCCGGACGCGCCCGGGCCGAGTCCCGCGACCCACATCAGGAGGAACTCCGACCATGACCGCCGACCTCTCCGACCTCACCGGGGACTACGTCCTCGACCCCGCCCACACCCGGATCGGCTTCGTCGCCCGGCACGCCATGGTGACCAAGGTCCGCGGCTCCTTCACCGAGTTCGAGGGAACCGCCCACCTGGACGGCGAAGACCCGAGCCGCTGCTCCGCCCGGGTCACGATCCAGGCCGGGAGCATCGACACCGGCGTCGCCCAGCGCGACCAGCACCTTCGCACCAACGACTTCCTGGACGTCCCCACCTTCCCGACCATCACCTTCACCGCCACGGCGGTCGAGCCGCGCGGGGAGGGCGAGTACCGGGTCACCGGGGACCTCACCATCAAGGGGATCACCCGCCCGGTCTCCATCGACGTCGAGTACACCGGCCACGCCGTCGACCCCCAGGGCAACCTGCGCGTCGGGCTGGAGGGCTCGGTCACGATCAACCGCAAGGACTTCGGGGTGACCTGGAACGCGGCGCTGGAGGGCGGCGGCGTCCTGGTCGGCGAGAAGGTCGTCCTGGAGTTCGACGTCTCCGCCGTCCGCCAGGGCGGGCAGCCCCAGTAGCAGTCCACTGCTCCGTGCCGCCGACCGGAACCGAGGATTCGGAAATCCGCCCTGTAGCACCTGAAACCCCCTTAGGCTGCTTACATGGCAACCGACGACTCCCTCGCGACCGGACAGCGCTCACTCGGCGACCCCGCCCTCGACTACCCCCTCTGGCCCCCGCTGACCGCGGGCTGCCCGCGCACCAGCACGGAGGACGTCTCCTACCCCGTCGAGGTCGGCTACGCCTACGACAAGGTCGACCCGGCCGCCCTGTTCGCCCCGGTACGGGCCCGCGGCGGCTTGGAGCGCTGGGCGCCGCTGCTGCCGCCGCTGCACGCGCCCGGCCTCGGCGAGGGCGCCACCCCGCTGGTCGAGATCGAGTCGGGCGTGTACGTCAAGGACGAGTCCCGCAACCCGACCTGGAGCCACAAGGACCGGCTGAACCGCTGCACCACCAGCGCCGCCGTCGGCGCCGGCGCACCCGGCATCGCGGTGGCGTCCTCCGGCAACCACGGCGCCTCGGCGGCCGCCTACGCCGCCCGGGCCGGGCTCCCCTGCGTGGTGTTCACCGGCCCGGACGCGCCGCCCGCCGTGGACGCCTTCCTCAACGCCTACGGCGCCGTCGTCCTGCCCGTGCCGTGGGAGGCCCGCTGGCCGCTGCTGCGCCAGGTGGTGGAGCGGCTCGGGCTGCACCCGGTCAGCAACCTGACCACCACCCACACCGGCCATGCCTACGGCCCCGAGGGCTACAAGACCGTGGCGTACGAGATCTTCCAGGACGTCGGCGTACCGAGCGCGGTGTTCGTCCCGACCGGGTACGGGGAGCTGCTCTTCGGGGTCTGGAAGGGCTTCGAGGAACTGCGCCGGCTGGGGCTGGCCGACCGGGTGCCGCGGGTGTACGCCTGCGAGTCCGCGGCCTCCGGCGCGCTGCACCGGGCGTTCGCCGAGGGTGCGCCGGCCGCGCACGTGACGGTCGGCCCGAGCGAGGCGTACTCGATCGCCTCGCCGGTGAGCGGCTACCGGGGCGTCCTGGCGGTGCGCGAGAGCGGCGGCCGGGCGCTGACCGTGGACGACCGTCAACTCTCCGACGCCCAGGGCGAGCTGGCCCGCGCCGGGCTGTGGGCCGAGCTGTCCGCGGCGGCCGGTCTGGCCGGGCTGCGCAGCCTCGGCGCCCAGGCGCCGGACGACGGCCCGGTGGTGTGCGTCTCCACCTCCAGCGGCTTCAAGGACAAGGGCGTGGGCTCCCACCGAACCACCCCGGCCGCCCCGACCTGGGAGGAGGTCGAGCGCCGGCTGCGCGCGGCGGGGATCACCGGCTGACCCGGCCGCGCGGCGAGGGGAGGCCGCTTCCGGCAGCCTGCTGTTCGTCGTGCCGTCCGCTGACATAGGGTCGGTGTTCGCTCACGCACAGCAGGCTGGCTCCGCCCCAACTCCCCCGTGCCGAAGGGCTCTCACCGTGATCCGTTCCTCCCGTCGTCTGCTGCCGCTGGCCGTCGCCGTCGCGGCGGTGCCCGTGCTCGCGCTCCCGGCGGTGCCGTCCGCCGCGGCCTCGTACGGCACCCCGACGATCACCCTCTCGGCGGGCTACCTGTCCGGCGCGGTCGGCGCCGTCGGCGACCCGACGGTCGGAGTCACGGTCGCTCAGAGCGGCGCGCCCGCCTCGTCGTTGACCGTCTCCGCCTCGGCCAGCACCCGCGGCAGCGTGGCGCGCACCGGCGACGTCACGGTGACCGGCAGCGGCGGCAGCCGCACCCTGGCGGTCGCCGCCCAGGGCGTCGGCTACACCGACCTGACCGTCAAGGTCACCGGCCTGGGCGGCAGGACCGCCACCCGGACGCTGCACTACGCGGCCTCCGCCGCCGTCCGGGACTCCGCCGCGAGCCGGTACCTGACCGGCTCCAGCGACGCCTCGGCGGCGGTGGACGCGGGCGGCGGCTACATCGTGGTCGGCGACGACGAGACCAACACCCTGCGGCTGTACGACCGCAACAACTCCGGTGCTCCGGTGCGCACCTGGGACTTCAGCGGCGCCCTGGGCGTCGACAGGGAGATCGACATCGAGGCCGCCGCCCGGGTCGGCGACACGATCTACTGGACCGGTTCGCTCGGCAACAACAAGGACGGCAAGGTCAAGCCCGACCGGCAGACCCAGTTCGCCACCAAGGTGACCGGCTCGGGCGCCAACACCCAGGTGACGCTGGTGGGTTCGTACCACGGGCTGCGCGACGACCTGATCGCCTGGGACTCCGCCCACGGCGACCGCTACGGCTTCGCGGCCGGCGCCGCGGACGGGCAGGCGCCCAAGCAGATCGACGGATTCAACGTCGAGGGCCTGGAGTTCGCCCCGGGCAGCGACACCACCGCCTACATCGGCTTCCGCGCACCGCTCGCCCCGGCGGTGCCCGGCGGCCGGGCGCTGCTGGTGCCGGTGACCAACTTCCCGTCCCTGCTGGACGGTTCGGCCGCGCACGCGACCATCGGCGAGCCGATCGAGCTGGACCTCGGCGGCCTCTCCGTCCGCGACCTGCGGCGCAACGCGCTCGGCCAGTACCTGATCGTGGCCGGTTCCTGGGCGGCCGAGGACAACTCCGCCCCGTACGCGCTCTACCGCTGGGACGGCCGCCCGACCTCCGCGCCGGTCAAGCTGCTCGACCTGCCGACCGGCGACGCCGGCGCCTGGGAGGCCGTCCCGGACGTGCCGGACCTGGACGCCCCCGGCGCCCGCGCCCAGCTGATCACCGACAACGGCTCCGCCGACCTGTACGGCGACGGCACCGCCGCCAAGGACCTCACCCACCCGGAGTGGAAGAAGTCCCGCAGCACCTGGTTCACCCTGGGCTGACCCCGGAACAGCGTCCCCTCCGACAGGCTGCGCCCCGGCGGCCGCTCACAGCTCGACCAGCACCTTCCCCCGGCTCGCCGACCGGTCGGTGTAGAGACTGCGGTAGGCCGCCGGAATGCTGTCGAATCCGTGGTGGACGGTCTGCCGGTAGCGCAGGCTCCCGCTGCGCACCAGGGCGCCGAGGTCCCGCCGCAGCGCGGACCAGTTCTCCTCGGTGAACCACTCCAGCGCGAAGATCCCTCGGATCAGGGTGCGCGGGAACATGATCATCGGCAGCAGCCGGGGGCCCGTCCACTCGCCGCCCACCTGGCTCGCCCACTGCCAGCAGACCGCCACCCGGCTGTCCACCGCGAGCATCCCGAACACCGCGTCGGTGAGCGTGCCGCCCAGACTGTCGAAGTAGCGGTCGACGCCGTCCGGAGCGAGGCCGGCCAGCTCCTTCGCCAGCCGCTCCGGGTCGTCGCCGTCGCGGTAGTTCAGCACCGCGTCGAAGCCCAGCTCCTCCAGCCACCCGGCCTTCGCCGGCGTCGCCGTGGTGCCGATGACCCTGGCACCCCTCAGCTTGGCGAGCTGGCCGACCACCGAGCCGACCGCCCCGCTGGCCCCGCTCACCAGCACCGTCTGGCCGGGCCGGACGTCCAGGAACTTCTCCACCGTGCCCCAGGCCGTCATCCCCGGGCCGCCCAGCAACCCGAGCGCCGTGGTGACCGGCAGCGCGTCGTCGTAGTCCGCGCGGTCCAGCCGCCGGTAGGCCGGGAAGACCATCGGGAAGGTGCCGGTCTGCCAGAGCCAGGACTCTCCGTTGCCGATCACGTGGCTGCGCCAGCCGCCGAAGCCCTGCACCAGGTCACCGACCGCGAACCGCGCGGCGGGACCGGCCCGCACCACCTCCATGATCGAGTCGGCGCCCATGTGGTCGCCGACCGGGGTGTCCAGCGCGATCCCCTGGAGGTACGGGTCCACCGACACCCACCGGGTGCGCAGCAGCATCTCGTCCTCGGCGAGCCGGACGGGCACCTCCTCCACGACCTTGCGGTACATCCGGTCCACGTCGGGGACGCCGTCCGCGTGCTCGCTGACGATCCACTTCTCGATCCGAACCACATCACTCACGAGGTGACTCCAAACTGCCGGTCGTCGGGGCCGACCGGTTCGGTGATCAGGGTGGGCGGCGGGGCCGAGTCGTCCACCTCGGCGGTGAACGGGCGGCCGTCGTCGCGGCAGATGAACTGGACGACGTGCCGGCCGGCGGCGGCCGCGCGGATCAGTCCGCCGGTGGTCGCCCAGACGCCGGAGAGGTAGAAGTTCGCCAGGCCCGGCAGTCCCGGGCCGTTGCGCTTGATCTCCTCCTCCAGGGTCTCCCCGCCCTCCACGAAGGGCTGCCAGCCGAGCACCGTGCCGTCGTAGTTGCCGGTGTAGCGGACCTGGGTCAGCGGGGTGGAGACGTCCCGGACGGCCACCGCCTCCCGCAGCCCGGGGTGGTGGCCGTCCAGGAACTCGATGACGGCGTCGCGCACCCGGCGCTTCTCCCGCTGGTACTCCCGGCCCCGGCCGACCGGCAGGGTGTGCAGCTCCTCGCCGCGCCGCAGCCGGGGGGCCTGCTCGGGGCCGGTGCTCAGCTGCCGCCAGGGGGCGATGTCGCAGAAGTAGCTGGCGTAGACCACGGTGGTCGCGGCCGGCGAAAGCTCCGGGTAGTGGCGGCTGCGGAACTGGATGTTGATGCTGGGGTGGCGGATGCCGGTGAGCCGCGCCGCGAACTCCTCCTCCAGCAGGTAGGTGGTGCACGGGTCACCCGCCGGGAAGGGGCGGCGCAGCCCGAGGAAGACGGTCAGGTAGCCGGGGAAGACCATGCCCGGCTCGGTCAGCGTCCTGGTGTAGAGCCGGCGGTAGGTGTCGTTCAGGTAGCGGCCCTTGAGCAGGTCCATCATCGTGGTGCGGCCGTCGCAGGCGGCCACCACGATGTCGGCGCGCACCTCCCGCCCGTCGCTCAGCCGCACCCCGACGGCGGTGTCCCGCTCGACCAGGATCTCGGTCACCCTGGCGTTGTAGGTGATCTCCCCGCCGAGCCGCCGGTAGCGCTGCTCGATCGAACGGGCCAGGCCGAGCGAGCCGCCCTCCGGCACTCCGGCCGACTGCCCGGCGTGCGAGGCGAGTTGGAAGTAGGTGGGCAGCACCGGGAAGTTGGGGTGCTTCTCGTACAGCACGAAGTTGAACGCCTCGCGCAGCAGCGGGCTGCGGAACCGCGCCGAGTAGTCGCTCATCAGCACCGAGATCGAGCGCCGGATCACGTTGAAGTACGGCAGGAAGGAGGCGAGCATCCGCCAGCGCTCCCAGCGGCCCATCAGCCCGACCGGCTTGAGGAACGGGTAACGGGCCAGCGCCAGACGGAACTTGCGCAGGCCGTCGCAGAACTGGCGGATCCGCCGGGCGTCCTCCGGGGCGAGGTCCAGCAGGTGGGCCTCCAGCCGGTCCGGGTCGGAGTAGAAGTAGACCGCCCGGCCGTCCCGGGTGCGCACCACGTTGAAGACGTCGAAGTTGCGCATCCGCTTTCCCTGCAGTGCGCCGAGTTCGAGCCAGATCCGGTGCATCTCGTTGCCCGGCCCGCTGCCCAGCAGCCAGCTGATGCAGCAGTCGAAGGTGAACTCGCCGCGGTCCCAGGCGGTGCAGCAGCCGCCGGGCAGCTCGTGCATCTCCAGGATCCGGGTGCGGTAGCCGTTCATCCGCGCGTAGCAGCCGGTGGACAGGCCGCCGAGCCCGCCGCCGATGATGACCATGCTCTGCCTGGGGTTCATTCGCTCACTCCCGTCGACTCCGGTGCCCCGACGGTGACCCGGTCGAGTTGCGGCAGCCGGCCCCACTTGCCCGGGTGCCAGGGCTCCCGGTTGTCGCTGGGCCAGGCCCGGAACGGCCGGCCGAGTTCCCGGCAGAGGTACTGGGCCGCGTACCGGCCGCTGGTGGCGGCCCGGATCAGCCCGCCGAGGGAGGCCCACTGCCCGGCCATCGAGAAGCCGCCGAGCCCGGGCAGCCGCATCCGGTCCCGGTTGACCAGCCGGTTGGCGGTGTCCTCGGCCTCGGAGAAGGCCTGCCAGGCGAGGATGCTGCCGCGGGTGTTGCCGGTGAACCGCTCGGTGGTCACCGGGGAGGCGACGTCGACCAGTTCGATCCGCGCGCCGAGCCCGGGGTGGATCCGGTCCAGGAACTCCCGTACGAAGGAGGCGACTTCCTGCTTTCGGGCCCGGTAGGCCCGGCGGTCGCGGACCCGCAGCTCCTTCCAGGTGCGGTAGTCGCTGAAGTAGGTGCAGTGCAGCACCGACTTGCCGGGCGGGGCGAAGCCCTCCGCGTAGGCGGAGCGCAGCTGCACCACCAGGCTGTGCTGGAGCGAGCCGGGCAGCCGCCCGGCGTCCTCGGGCGCCAGCAGGTAGGTGGTGCAGTGCGGTTCGCCCGGCGGGAGCGGGCCGTCCACCCCGACGAAGGCGGAGACCACGGCCGGGTAGAGGTTGCCGGGCTTCTCCAGCAGTTCGCCGTACAGCCGGTCGGTGGCGGGGCTGGAGTAGCGGCCCCGCAGCAGCCGGTCGAGCACCGTCGGTCCGTCGCAGGCGGCCACCACGTGGTCGGCGAAGTGGCGGGTGCCGTCCCGCAGTTCGACGCCGACGGCGCGTCCGTCCTCGACCAGGATCCGGTCGACCCGGCAGCGGTAGCCGATCACCCCGCCCAGCGAGGTGTACCGCGCCTCCACCGAGCGGGCCAGTCCGAGCGAACCGCCCTGCGGGAAGCCTGCGTTGCCGGTGTGGGCGGCGGCCAGGGTGTACAGGTACGGCAGCAGCGGGAAGCCGGCCGGCTCCTGGAGGAACATGGTCGGGAAGGCCCGGCGCAGCAGCGGGTCCTGGAAGCGCTCGGCGAAGCCGCTCATCGGGGTGGTCGCGGTGCGCCAGAACAGCCGGAAGGCGGGGAGTACGGCGCGCAGGGTACGCAGCCGTTCGCGGGTGGTCCGCAGCGGTGGCGGGGTGAGGTCCCAGGGCAGGTCGATCGCGGCGAAGCGGCGCAGGTCCCGGCAGAAGGCCCGGATCGGCCTGGCGTCGCCGGGGGCGAGGGCCAGCAGGTGGGCCTCCAGCCGGTCCGGGTCGGTGTGGAAGGTGACGGACCGGCCGTGTTCGTCGACGACCCGGTTGAAGGTGTCGAAGTGGGTCACCGACTTGCCGTCCAGGGCTCCGAGTTCGCGCCAGACCTGGTGGGCTCCGGTGCCCTCGGCGGTGCCGATCAGCCAGTCGATGCAGTAGTCGAACAGGTAGCCGTGCCGGGACCAGGCGGTGCAGCAGCCGCCGGGCAGCACGTGCTTCTCGAAGATCCGGGTCTCCAGGCCGCTCATCTGGGCGTAGCAGCCGGTGGCGAGGCCGGCCAGGCCGGCCCCGATCACGATCACCCTGGGCGGGCCGCCGGCCGGCCGCTGACGGGCGGACCAGTCCGGCCCGCGGTCAGCCCCGGCCATCGACGGTGCCTCCGGCCAGGATCGCGACCGCCAGTTCGGCGTTGCGGGCGGCGAACTCGCCGTCGAGCATCTCGGCGTGGCCGCCGTGGCCGGCGTACACGGCGGTGCCGGTGGTGGAGGCGCCGTGCCAGGAGCCCGGCTCGTCGCCGACGTGCACGGCGAGGCGCTCCTGTTCGCAGACCACGTCCAGCTGGGCCCGTACGGTGCCGGTGTTGGGGGTGCGGCTGCAGAACTCCAGGTAGTCACGGGCCTGTTCGAGCGTCTCGCGGGCGACGATCCGCGAGCCGGTGTGGCGGTGCAGGTGCTCCTGGAGTTCGCGCTCGAACACGGCCACATGCTCCTCGCCGAGGTCGAAGGCCTCCGTCGACCGGTAGGCGTCGAGCAGCAGCACCGAGGTGACGGTGCGGCCGCGCCGTTCCAGCTCCTTGGCCACCTCGAAGGCCAGGTTGCCGCCGAGCGAGTAGCCGAGCAGCCGGTACGGGCCGACCGGGTGCAGTGCCTCGACCTGGTCGGCGTAGCGGGCGGTCTTGTCGTCCCCGGTCAGGTAGTTGAAGGCGGCGATCCGGTGCTCGGGCAGGTGGGCGGCGAGCTGCCGGTAGACCAGGCCGTGCCCGCCGGCCGGCGGGAAGCAGAACACCGTGCGGTTCTCGGGCGCGGCGGGGTTGAACCACAGGTGGGGCTGGCCGCCGGCCAGTTCGCCGGTGACGATCTGCTCGACGGTGCGGGCCATTCCGTGCAGCGTGGTGACCTTGAACAGCTGGCCGACCGGGATGCTGATCGCGAACTCGGTCTGCAGGTGGTGGATCAGTTCGATCAGCCGGATGGAGCTGCCGCCGAGCTCGAAGAAGTCGTGCTGGAGGCCGACCTCGGCCAGGCCGAGGAGCGTGCACCAGTGCTCGGCGACCCGCTTCTCGTAGAGGGTGACGGGCGGTTCGGGCGGCTCGCCGCCGGTGTCGGCCGCGGGCTCGGGCAGCGCGGCCAGGTCGACCTTGCCGTTCGGGGTGAGCGGCAGGGCGGGCAGTTCGGCGAGGTGGGAGGGGATCATCACGGTGGGCAGGTGCTCGGCGAGGTGGCGGCGCAGTTCGCGGCGGTCCAGCCGGACGCCGTCGGCGGGCACCAGGTAGGCGGCCAGCACCGCCTCACCCGACGCGTCCTGACGTACCGTCACACAGGCTTCGGCGATGCCGGGACGGGCGGTGAGGTGGGCCTCGATCTCGCCCGGTTCGATCCGGTGGCCGCGCACCTTGACCTGGTTGTCGATCCGGCCGAGCAGGTGCGCGGTGCCGTCGGCGTCCCAGTGGCCGAGGTCGCCGGTGCGGTAGAGCCGGACGGGGGTGCCGTCCAGGTCGAGCGTACGGAAGCGAAGTCCGGTCTGCTCCGGGTCGTTCGGGTAACCGTCCGCCACGCCCGCGCCGCCGATCCACAGCTCGCCGGGCACCCCGGCGGGGACGGGCTCGCCGTAGCGGTCGAGGACGTACAGCGCGCTGTTCGGGAAGGGCCGCCCGATCGGGACCATCCGGCCGGGCTCCAGCGCCTCGGCGGCGCCCTCGTAGTAGCAGCTGTCCACGGTGGCCTCGGTCAGGCCGTAGGAGTTGACCAGCCTGGTCGCCGGGCCGCAGAGGGCGCGCAGCCGCTGGTGCTCGGCGGCCCTCCAGGAGTCGGAGCCGACGACCAGCAGCCGCAGGAAGTCCAGCCGCAGTCCCTCGCGTTCGCAGTGGGCCAGCAGGGCACGGGCCACTGCGGGCACGAACTCGCCGCAGTCCACGGCCTCCTCGCGCATGACCCGGTACAGCCGGGCGGTGTCGAAGAGCAGTTCGCGGTCGACCAGGACGAGCGTGCCGCCGGTGCCGAGCGCCCGGGCGAGGTCGCCGGTGAACACGTCGAAGGCCGTCCCGGCCATCTGCAGGTGCACCCGGGCCTCGGTGTCCAGCCGGTACTCGGCCCGCCAGCCGGCCGTCACGGCGGCCAGGTTGCGGTGGGAGACCCGTACGCCCTTGGGGCGGCCGGTGGAGCCGGAGGTGTGGATCACATAGGCGGCCCGGTCGGGGTCGGCGGCGGGCAGCGCTCCGGTCCCGGCGGCCGGCCGGTCCAGCTCCTCCAGCGTGACCGGCCGGGCCGGGAGTTCGGCCGGGGCGGGTCGCCGCTCGTCCACCACGACCAGGGCCGCCCCCGCGTCGGCCACCTGGTACGCGAGCCGGTCGGCCGGGTGCCCCGGGTCGAGCGGCAGGTAGGCGGCGCCGGCCCGCCAGACGGCCAGCAGGGTGGTGATCAGTTCGGGCGACTTGTCCAGGCAGACGGCGACCACCGACCCCTCGGCGACGCCCAGTTCGCGCAGGCGGGCGGCGGCGCGCTGGGAGCGGCGGTCCAGCTCGCCGTAGCCGAGCCGCCGCACGGCGTCCCGGCCGGGGGCGACCACCGCGATCGCCTCCGGGTGTTCGGCGGCGGCCTTGGCGATCAGCTCGGGCAGCGGCACGTCGTGGTCGATCCGCCGCTCGGCGCCGCTGAAGGCGGTGAGGAGGCGCTGCCGCTCGGCCGCGTCCAGCATCCGCAGCCGGCCGACCGGTTCGGCCTCGTCGGCCCGGGTCATGGCGTCCAGCAGGTTGCGGTAGTGCGCGGCGAGGCGCCGTACGGTGGCGGGCTCGAAGAGGTCCGAGTTGTACTTGAGGACGCAGTGGAAGCGGCCGTCCGAGCGGTCCTCGTAGGCGGACAGCGTGAGGTCGAACTGACCTTCCTCCTCCGGTAGTTCGATGTACTCCAACCGGTAGCCGAAGCGTTCCACGGCGACCTTGTGGGTGAGCAGGATGAACATCGCCTGGAACACCGCGGAGCGGCTCGGGTCGTGCTGGAGGCCCAACTGCTCGACCAGCAGCGGGAACGGGTACTCCTGGTGGTCCAGCCCGCCGAGCACGCTCTCCCGTACCCGGGCCAGCAGCTCGGTCACCGTCGGCTCCCCGGCCAGGCTGACGTGCAGCGGCAGCGGGTTGACGAAGTAGCCGTAGACCGAGGCGAACTCCTCCTCGGTGCGGCCGGTCACGGGGCTGCCGACCACGATGTCCTGCTGTCCGGACCAGCGGTGCAGCAGCAGGTAGTAGGCGCCGAGCAGCACCATGAACGGGGTGGCGTTGTGCGCCCGGGCCAGCGCGTGGACCCTCGCGGTGAGTTCGGCGTCCAGCTGGAAGAACTCGGAGGCCCCGTTGTGGGTCTGCACCGCCGGGCGCGGCCGGTCGGTGGGCAGTTCCAGCACCGGCATCCCGGCGGGCAGGTGGCCGCGCCAGTAGTCCAGCATCCGCTGGGCCTGCGGCCCGGCCAGGAAGCGGTTCTGGTGGTTGAGGAAGTCCAGGTAGCGGGCGGCCACCGGGGGCAGTTCGGGGGTGCGGCCCCGGCTCAGCGCCTGGTAGACCTCGAACAGCTCCTCGATGAAGGTGAAGGTGGAGATCGCGTCCGAGACGATGTGGTGGACGGCCTTCATCAGCACCCAGCGGTCCGGCCCGCGCCGGAACAGCCGCAGCCGGACCAGCGGGTCCTCCGCCAGGTCGTACGGCCGCCGGTACTCGCGGACGATCAGCTCGTGGATCTCCTCCCACGGGCGGCCCTCGACGTCGAACAACCCGGTGTCGGGGGCCACTTCGGCCCGGATCCGCTGGACGGGTCTCCCCTCCTCGGCGGTGAAGGCGGCGCGCAGCCCGGGGTGCCGGGCGACCAGGAAGGCGAAGGCGGCGAACACCAGCTCCGGGTCGAGTTCGGCGCGCACCTCGACCGCGCCGCCGATGTTGTACGCGAAGCCGTCCGGGTGCAGCTGGCGCAGGAACCACAGCGCCTGCTGGTTGTGGGTGAGCGGGTAGCGGGTCTCGTCCGTGTGCACCTCGACCTCGGCCCGCTCGGGGCCGCCCTCGGCGGCGAGCAGCGCGTCCAGGCCCTCGGCGAGCAGGTCGACCAGGTCGGCGACGCTGCCGTTGCTGAGCAGCGCGACCACCGGCAGGGCGACGCCGAGTTCGCCGTGCACCCGGGCGCGCAGCTCCATGGCGAGCAGCGAGTCCAGGCCGTGCGCGCCGAGCCTGGTGTCCGGGGTGATCCGGTCGGTGCCGGTGCGCAGCACGGCCGCGGCGGCGGCGGTGAACCGCTCGGTGGCGAGCCGGCGGCGGGTGTCCGGGTCGGCGGTGCGGTAGTCGTCCAGGAAGCCGCCGGTCCCGGCCGGGGCCTGCTCGGCGGCGCTCGCCGCCAGCTCGGCGACCAGCGGCGGCGGGGCGGGGTACCAGGCGAGGAAGGTCGGCCAGTCGACCACGGTGGCGACCAGCAGCTGGGCGCGGTCCTGCCCGAGGACGCGTTCCAGTACGGCGGTGCCGGCCTCCGGCGGCAGGGAGCTCATGCCGCGGGCGTCGCGGTAGTGGGCGACCAGTCCCAGTTCCTCGATCATGCCGGTGGCCCAGGGCCCCCAGTCCAGGCTGAGCGCGGGCAGGCCGGCGGCCCGGCGGTGGTGGGCGAGGGCGTCCAGGAAGGCGTTCCCGGCCGCGTAGTTGGTCTGTCCGGCGGTGGTGAGCAGCGAGGCGACGGAGGCGAACAGCACGAAGTGGTCGAGCGGTTCGGCGTGCAGCAGCCGGTGCAGCAGGTGGGCGCCGATCACCTTGGGGGCGTATCCGGCGTCGAAGGCCGGGCGGTCCATCTGGGGCAGCAGGGTGTCCCTGACCTGCCCGGCGAGGTGGAACGCGCCGCGGATCGGCGGGAGTTCGCGCTCGCGGTACCCGGCGAGCCAGGCTCCGAGGGCGGTCTCGTCGGTGACGTCCACCGGGGCGAGCAGGGGTTCGGCGCCGAGCGCCTCCAGTTCGCGCAGGAAGGCGATCCGCTCCCCGGCGGGCGTGGCGGGGTCGACGGTGTGCCACTCGGCTCGTGGGGGCAGGGCGGTGCGGCCGACCAGGATCAGCCGGCGGGCGCCGCGCCGCACCAGGGCGCGGCAGAGCAGTCGGCCGAGCGCGCCGAAGCCGCCGGTGACCAGGTAGCTGCCGTCGGGGCGCAGCACGGGCGGCAGCGGCCGGGTGAAGCCCTCGGCGGGGCACAGTCGGCCGGTGAGCCGGCGGCCGGCCCGCAGGGCGAGTTCCTGCTCGTCGTCGTCGGCGGCGGGGTCGGCCGTCAGCTCGGCGAGCAGCGACGCGGCCTGGTCGCCGGCCGGCACCGCCGGATCGAGGTCGATCAGCCTGCCGCGCTGGGCGACGAGTTCCTGCTGCCACAGCACCCGCCCGATGCCCCAGGCGGGCGCGCCGAGCGGTTCGACCCGGTCCTGCGGCCCGGTGGCCTGGGTGCCCCGGGTGACGATGTGCAGCCGCCCGTCCGGGTGGGCGGCGGGCAGCACCTGGGCGAGGGTGATCAGCGAGTAGGCGCCGTGGGTGGCGAGCCGGTGGAGCTGCCCGGGGTCGGTGGTGTCCAGGGTGGGCAGGTCGAGGTTCCACAGGTGGACGACGGTCCGGGGGGCCGGGTCGAGGTCGGCGAACAGTCGGCGGAGGTCCTCGGCGGAGTCGGGCCGTACGGTCGCCGTCCCGTCCGCGAGGGCGTAGGCGCCGCCGGGCCGGACCAGGTGGCAGCGGGCGCCGCGGTCGGCGGCCAGTTCGGCGAGCCGTTCGGCGAGGCCGCCGTCGTCCGCGAAGAGCAGCAGGTCGCCGGTGGGCCGCTCGCGCGGGGGTGCCGGGGCGTCCCGCCAGGCGAGTTCGGTGAGCCAGCCGTCGATGGTGGCCAGGCTGACGGTGGCGGCCGCCCGGGCGACGTCGGTGGCCCGGAAGCCGGTGATCCGGCCGAGCGGGGTGCCGTCCTCGGCGTACAGGGCGAGGTCGCCGAGGAGTTCCTCGCCGTCGTCCCGGGTGACGGTGGCGTGCACCCACAGCGGGCGGGCGCCGATCGCGTCGAGCCGGAGCTCCCCGATGGAGACCGGCAGCCGGACGCCGCCGCCCTCGGGGGCGTCCAGCCGGGTGGTGAGCAGGGTCTGGAAGCAGGCGTCGAGCAGCACCGGGTGCAGGTGGTGGCCGGCCGCGTCGGGGCCGAGCTGCTCGGTGGGGCGGATCCGGGCGAGTGCCTCGCCGGGCCCGGTCCACACCTCGGCGACGGCGCGGAAGGCCGGGCCGTAGTCGTAGCCGCGTTCGGCCAGGCGCCGGTAGCAGTCGGGCCCGTCGAGGTGCCGGCCGCGGGCGCGCAGGGCGGCCAGGTCGGCGGCGGGCCCGTGGGAGCGGCGCTGGCCGGTGCGGACCCGGCCGCCGGCGTGGACGGCGGGCTCGGCGCCGGGCGGGGTGGAGGCGATGGTGAAGCGGCCGTCCTCGGGGGCGTAGCCGAGCTGCACGGGGACGGGCTCGGTGTCGGAGAGGAACAGCGCCCGGTTGAGCTCGATGTCGGCGAGCACCACCTCGGTGCCGCCGGTCAGTGCCCGGACGGCCTGGGCGGCCATCTCGACGTACCCGGCGGCGGGGAAGACCACCCGGCCCTCGATCCGGTGGTCGTCCAGGTAGGGCAGCCGCTCGGGGTCGAGCGCGGTGGTCCAGGTGGGCTGGGCGGCGGCGGTGCGGCGGCCGAGCAGCGGGTGGTCGACCCGCCCGAGCCGGACCCGCGCGACCGGCTCGGGCTCCGCCCAGTACCGCTCGCGCCGCCAGGGGTAGCCCGGCAGCGGCACCGGGCGCCCGCCCGGGTGCAGCGCCGTCCAGTCGAACTCGACGCCCAGGGTGTGGAGTTCGGCGAGGGTGCGGGCGACACGCTCGGGCTCGTCCTGCCCGCGGCGGATCGAGGGCAGGGTGTGGGCCCGCTCGGCGCACTCGCGGATCGCGTGGCCGAGCACCGGGTGGGGGCCGACCTCCAGGAACAGCCGGTGCCCGTCCTCGGCCATCCGCTCGACGGCGGCCCGGAAGCGCACCGGGCGGCGGACGTTGTGCCACCAGTACTCGCCGTCCAGCTCGGGCCCCCGGGCCAGCCCCTCGCGGGCGGTCAGGTAGAGCGGCAGCTGTGCCGGCCGCGGCTCGATCCCGGCCAGCGCGGCGGTCAGATCGCCGCGGATCGGGTCCATCCGCGCGCTGTGGTACGGGACTTCGACGTCCAGCTGGCGGGCGAAGACGCCCTCCTGTTCGAGTTCCGCGGCGAGTTCGCGCAGCGCTTCGGTGTCCCCGGCGAGGGTGACCGCCGAGGGGCTGTTGACGGCGCCGAGCGAGACCCGGCCGCGGTACGGGCGGATCCGCCGCTCGGCCTCGGCCTCCGGCAGGCCGACGGCGAGCATCGAGCCGGTCCCGGCCAGCCGCTGCTGGAGCCCGCTGCGGGCGAGCACCACCCGGACGGCGTCGGCCAGGTCGTAGACCCCGGCCTGGTGGAAGGCGGCGACCTCGCCGGTGCTGTGGCCGACCACCGCGTCGGGCCGCAGTCCGTGGCTCCGCCAGAGCGCCGAAAGACCCATCTGGACGGCGAAGTTGGCGGGCTGGGCGAGCCAGGTCCCGGCCATCCGGGAGTCGGCCTCGTCGCGTCCGAGTTCCTCCAGCAGCGACCAGCCGGCCTGGGCGCGGATCTCCGCGTCCACGGCCCGTACGGCCTCGCGGTAGACCGGTTCGGCCTCGTACAGGCCCCGGCCCATCCCCCACCACTGGGGGCCCATGCCGGTGAACACCCAGGCCAGGCGGCGGTCCTGGCGGTCGCGGGCGCGGCCCTGGACGACCCTCGGGTGGGCCTCGCCGCGCTCACAGGCGGCCAGGGCCTCGTCCAGCTCGGCCGGCCCGGAGTGGACCACGGCGAGCCGCTCGGGCAGGTGCTGGCGGCGGTGCGCCAGGGTGTGGCCGAGATCGGCCGGCGAGGCCCCGGCGGCCAGCTCCCTCCGTACGGCGGCGGCGAGTTCGGGCAGGGCGGCGGCGTCCCGGGTGCTCAGCGGCAGCACGGTGACGGCCGGCTGCGGCGTGGGCGCCACGGGTGCGGGTGGCGGCGGCTCCTCCAGCAGGACGTGGGCGTTGGTGCCGCCGAAGCCGAAGGAGTTGACGCCCGCGCGGGCCGGGCCCCGGTGCTCGGGCCAGTCGACGGGGGCGGTGGGGAGGTCGAAGGGCAGTGCGGCCAGGTCGATGGCGGGGTTGGGCCGCTCCAGGTTGAGGTGCGGGGGGATGCGGCGGTGCTTGAGGGCCAGTGCGGCCTTGATCAGCCCGGCGACCCCGGCGGCGGCCTCGGTGTGCCCGATGTTGGTCTTCACCGATCCGACGTAGCAGCGCTCCCCGTCCCGGCGTCCGATGCCCAGCACCCGGCCGAGGGCGGCGGCCTCGATCGGGTCGCCGACCGGGGTGGAGGTGCCGTGCGCCTCGACGTACTGGAGGCTGCCGGGCAGCACCCCGGCCTCGGCGCAGACCCGCTCGATCAGGGCCGCCTGGGCGTCGGCGCTGGGGACGGTGATGCCGTTGGTGCGGCCGTCCTGGTTGACGCCGCTGCCGAGGATCACGGCGTGCACCGGATCGCCGTCGCGCAGCGCGTCGGAGAGCCGCTTGAGCACCACCACGCCGACCCCCTCGGCCCGCACGTAGCCGTCGGCGGAGGCGTCGAAGGCGCGCGAGCAGCCGTCGGCGGAGAGGAAGCCGCCCTTGGTCTCGGCGATCGTGTACTGCGGTGCCATGTGCAGCAGGGCACCGCCGGCCAGGGCGAGTTCGGTCTCGCCGCGGAGCAGGCTCTGGCAGGCGAGGTGGACGGCCACCAGGGAGGAACTGCAGGCGGTGTCGATCGAGACGCTGGGGCCGCGGAAGTCGAAGCAGTGCGAGATCCGGTTCGAGACCATCGTCATCATGGTGCCGGTGGCGGTGTGCGCGGCGATGGTGGTGAAGTCGAGGTCGGCGAACTGGAGGATCTTCCAGTCCAGGGTGAAGGCGCCCATGTAGACGCCGACGTCCCGCCCGGCCAGTTCGCCGGGGCGCAGCCCGCCGTCCTCCAGCGCCTCCCAGCTCACCTCCAGGAGCTTGCGCTGCTGGGGGTCCATGTGGGCGGCCTCGCGCGGGCTGATCCCGAAGAAGTCCGGATCGAAGGTGTCGAAGCCGTCGATGTAGCCGCCCCGGCCGCCGATCAGCCGCCCCGGCTTGGCACGGTCCCGGCTGCCCAGGGTGCCGGTGTCGTACCGGTCGGCGGGGGTGTCGGTGAGACAGTCCCGGCCCTCGATCAGGTTTCGCCAGTAGGTGCGGTGGTCGTTGGCGTGGCCGGGCAGGCGGCAGCCGATGCCGGTGATCGCGATCCGTTCGCAGGGCACGGCGAAGGGCGAGGTGGTCATGGTCCAATCCGAGGGGTGGTGGCGCGGGCGGGGGCGAGGGGGCGGCCTCGCGGAGCTCACGGAGGGTGTTCGTCGGGGCCGGGGTGTCAGACGGACTGCTCGGTGGTCTTCATCCGGCGCCACGGGTGCAGCAGGGTGGCGCCGAGCTCGTCGGTGGTCGGGAACGCGGCCGGGTCGGTGAGGCCGACGGTCTGCGGGGTCCGTCCGGGCCGCCAGGTGAAGCTCCCGAACACGTGGTCCCACAGCGACAGGTCGGAGGCGTAGTGGCCGGCTTCGGCGAGGTCGGTGCTGTGGTGCAGGCGGTGGAGCTCCGGGCCGGCCAGCACGTGGCCGAGGAGGCCGATGCGGACGTCGATGTTGGCGTGGACAAAATACCCCTGCGCCATGACGAATATTCCGACCACGAACACCGAATTCACCGAGAACCCGATCAGCGCCAGCAGGAGTTGGACCAAGGACTGCGCGAACAGGACGTCCAGGAAATGGTTCACGCCGTTGTTGGCGACGTTCACCTTGTCCGGCACGTGGTGCACGCCGTGCAGCCGCCAGAGCCACCGGTTGCGGTGCGACCAGCGGTGCACCAGGTAGTCGCCGAGCGAGCCGAAGAGCAGCGCGAGCGGGATCTCCAGCGCGAACGGCAGCGCCGGACGGGCCGGGCCGACCAGCTCCACCAGCGAGGTCACCAGCCCCTGGGCCAGTCCGCCGCCCACCATGCTCAGCACGAAGTACACGCTGTACCAGCGGAGTTCACGGCCACTGGGGTGCCAGTCGGTCCGGTACGGGATCACTCGCTCCAGCAGCGCCAGGTAGCCGATGACGGCGATCAGCGCGAGCGGGGAGACCGTGTCGGGTGCCCAGTGGAAGCGCAGTGTCGCGACGGCCGTGCACAGCACCCCCAGGAGCAGGAGCGGATGGGCGAGCCGGCGTGCGATGGCGGACAGCACGCTCCCCCTAGTTATTCGCGGACCAACGAACGGAAACGTCTGAGACTCTAGCGGGAGCCGACGGCAGGGTCGGTCATTCGACGTGTTAACGCCACGAATAACCCGATCGACGGAAGATCCGCACACGAAGTTGACACCCGGGCGGCGCGAACGGGGCGCATTCCCGGCCGGGTTCGCCGGGCACGGAGCACGGCGCGCGCGGTGCCCGGGCGGTCCGCCGGTCCACGCCCCCGGCCGGGGCACCAGGGGTCAGGACCCGGCCGGGGCACCAGGGGTCAGGACCCGGTCGGCTCCGCCAACCGCCGCGCCGCCTGCGGCTCGTACCGCGCCAGCCTTCCCCGCAGGCCGCGCAGCTCGTGCCCGACCAGCGCGGGCAGCGTGGCCGCCGGGGCCGACTCCAGCGCGGGCCCCAGCAGCTCGACGGCCGCCCGGGGGTCGTGCGCGCAGGCATGGCAGTCGGCCGCCCGGACGGTGAACAGCAGCCGGGTGGACGGCAGCCGGGTCGGCCCGAGCAGGCCGAGCGCGGTCTCGGTGGCGGCCAGCGCCCGCCGGGCCAACCGGGGGTCGTCTACGGCGGCGGCGAGGTCGCGCAGGGCGGCGGCCGCGGCGGACTCCACCCGCAGCCGCATCGAGGCGATGGACAGCCACGGCACGTCCGCCTCGTCCCGGTCGTCGATGCGCTCCACGTGCGTCCGGGCCAGGCCGATCTCCCGGACGGTGCCGCGCACGTCGCCGGTCAGGGCACGCGCGCGGGCCCGGCTGATCCGGCCCATCGCCCCGGCCCAGGGCCGCCCGGGGGCGACCCGGTCGATCTCCCGGGCGTAGCCGAGCGCGGCCGCCGGATCGCCGTCCAGCCGGGCCAGGATGCTCAGGTCGCTGAGCGTGCCGACCAGGGTGGCCCGGTCCCCGGCGAGTTCGGCCCAGGTCAGCGCGCGGTCGAAGCAGGCCGTCGCGGTGGCGTTGCGGCCGTCCTGCATCCGCAGCGCCCCGGCGGCGTGGGCGTGTTCGGCGGCCAGCCGGGCGAGCGGGCCGCGCCGGCCGGCGGGGGCGGCGGCCAGCCGGGCCAGCACGACGTGCAGGGTACGCTCCACGGCGGCGACCAGCCCCGGCGGGATGCCGGTCTCGCCGGCCCGCAGCTGGGCGGCGAGCAGCCCGGCGAGGGCGTGCGCGGTGGCGGCGTCCAGCGGCGGTGCGGCGGCCGGGTCGGCGGCGCAGAACTCCGCGTACAGTGCGGCGAGTTCGGCGGGAGGCGGGACGGCGCAGCCCTCGGCGTCGTGCAGCGGACAGAGCAGTCCGTAGTCCGGCAGCCGGGCCGGCGCGGGAGGCACCTCCACCCCCGGGACCGCGTCCGCCCGGGCCCGGGCGGTCTCCGCCCCGCCGGGCAGCGGCGGCCGGAGCAGTACGGTGGCGAACGGGACGAAGGGGTCGGGCAGCGGCAGCTCGGCGGTCTCGGCCCGCAGGCACGCCGCGAGCAACTCGCCTCCGGCTCCGAGGAGTTCGTCGATCCGCTCGGCGATCCTCGGGGTGACCCGGCGGGCGCCGTGCTCGATCTTGCTGACCGCGGTGTGGTCGTAGCCGATCCCGGCGCCGAGCTGCGCCTGGGTGAGCCCGACCCGGCGCCGCCAGTGCCGCAGCCGGGCACCGAACTCCCGCCAGGCGCCCGGTCCCTGGCCCGCGCGCCCGGACGGCCCCCGCGGCTCCCGTGCCGCCGCCGAGGCCGCGGCCGAACGGTTCCGGTACACGGCTGCCTCCCCGGAAACCGGCCCCGACGCGGGGGCCCTGCGACGAGTCCGACGAGGAGGACGGTACTCGATGGTGTCCGCCCCGTACATGACGTGGTCTCAACCACTGAGGCAAAAGCCCAGCTTGACGCGAAACGGCACCCGCACCTTGACGGAATTTGCCAACCCTGTGCCGAGCCCGCACCAACCATTGACCCGAGCATGACGCCATGTGAGTGTTCGGGCACCCGAGCGCGGACGGCCCGCCCGGCCGTCCCCCGTACGCGGCCTGCGGTGCGCCACCAGCCTTGCCGTCCGCGGTCGAGGACCCCCACATGCGAGGAGCCTCGATGCAACGCAGAGTTTCCCCAGGACGGTTGCTGACCACGGCGACCACCCTGACCGTGCTGACCGGCCTGGTCGGCGCCACCGCGGGGACGGCCACCGCCGCCCCCACCCCCTCCCCCGCGCCACCCAGCGCCCTGGCCGCCGCCGTCAACGCCGCCGACGCGGCCGCCGCGGCCGGCACCGACGCACTGGCCAAGGGCCCCGGCGAGACCTACGAGCGCCGCACCGTCACGCCCTGGCTGAACGGCCTCTACTCCGTCTCCTACGAACGCAGCTACCGAGGCCTGCCGGTGGTCGGCGGCGACGCCGTGGTGCTCGCCGACGGGCAGGGCAAGGTCCACGGCCTGCAGTCGGCGGCCACCGGCCCGGTCGGCGGATCCACGACCCCGCAGATCAGCGCGGCCGACGCGGAGAGGACCGCGCGCACCGAGCTGCCGACCGTCGACAAGGCGGACTCCCGCCGGCTGGTCGTCCGGGTCAAGGACGGCGCCGGCCGACTCGCCTGGGAGACCGTGCTGACCGGCCGCACCACGACCGCGCCCAGCCACCTGCACGTCTTCGTCGACGCCGCCACCGGCGAGGTGGTCGACAGCTACGACGACGTCGAGGCCGGCACCGTCAACAGCAAGTGGAACGGCCCCGGTCCGCTCACCATCAGCACCACCGGCTCCGGCGGCTCGTACTCGCTGCGCGACCCGAGCCGGCCCGGGCTGTCCTGCTCCGACAACGACACCGGCCAGGTGTTCACCAAGTCCTCGGACTCCTGGGGCAACGGCAACCCCTCCAGCCGGGAGACCGGCTGCGGCGACGCCATGTGGGCGGCCCAGAAGGAATGGGACATGCTTCGCGACTGGCTCGGCCGCAACGGCCACGACGGCAACGGCGGCAGCTGGCCGATCAAGATGGGCCTCAACGACGTCAACGCCTACTGGGACGGCAGCTCGGTCTCCATCGGCCACAACCAGGCCGGCCAGTGGATCGGCGCCCAGGACGTCGTCGGCCACGAGTTCGGCCACGGCATCGACCAGTACACCCCCGGCGGCGCCAACAACGAGAACGGCCTCGGCGAGGGCACCGGCGACATCTTCGGCTCGCTCACCAAGGAGTACAACAACGAGCCCGCGCCCTACGACTACCCCGACTACCAGGTCGGCCGCCAGATCAACCTGGTCGGCCAGGGCCCGATCCGCAACCTCTACCAGCCCTCGCTGGTCAACAACGACCCGGACTGCTACTCCTCGTCGATCCCGAGCACCGAGGTGCACGCGGCCGCCGGTCCGCTGAACCACTGGTTCTACCTGCTGTCCAACGGCTCCAACCCGGGCAACGGCAAGCCCACCAGCCCGACCTGCAACGGCTCCACCGTCACCGGCATAGGCGCCAAGCAGGCCGGCCAGGTCTGGTACGGCGGCATGCTGCTCAAGACCAGCGGCATGACGTACAAGCGGTACCGCACCACCACCCTGACCGCGGCCAAGAACCTCGACCCGAGCTGCACCCTCTACAACCGGACCAAGGCCGCCTGGGACGCCGTCAGCGTGCCCGCGCAGAGCGGCGACCCGAGCTGCACGCCGTCCGGCAACAACGACTTCTCGCTGACGCTCGGCCCGGCCTCCGGCTCCGTCCAGCCCGGCTCGTCGACCACCGCGACCGTCTCCACCGCCGTCACCTCCGGCACCGCGCAGACCGTCAACCTGACCGCCACCGGCGCCCCCACCGGGGTCACCGCGACGGTCAACCCCTCCTCCGTGCAGGCGGGTTCGTCCGCGACGCTGACCCTGTCCGCGTCCTCCGGCGCCCCGGCCGGCACCTACGTGATCACCGTGACCGGCACCGCCGGCGCGGCCACCCACACCGCCCAGTACACCCTGACCGTCGGCGGCGGCACGCCCGGCGGGCCCGCCCCCGACATCGACGTCGCCAAGATCCAGGCCGACCTGGCCCAGCTGAACACCATCGCCAACCAGAACGGCGGCAACCGCCGGGCCGGCAGCGCCGGGCACAGCCAGTCCGTGGCGTACATCAAGGGCAAGCTCCAGGCGGCCGGCTTCAACGTCAGCGAGCAGACCTGCGCCTCCTGCACCTACCAGTCCAACAACCTGATCGCCGACTGGCCCGGCGGCCCGTCCGACCAGGTCACCATGCTCGGCGCCCACCTGGACAGCGTCTCGGCCGGACCCGGCATCAACGACAACGGCTCCGGCTCCGCCGTCCTGCTGGAGAACGCCCTCGCGCTCGCCCAGCAGAACCCCACCCTGACCCGGCACATCCGGTTCGCCTGGTGGACCGGTGAGGAGCAGGGCCTCCAGGGCTCCCAGTACTACGTCGGCCAGCTGAGCTCCACCCAGCGCTCGGCGGTCAAGGCCTACTACAACTTCGACATGGTCGGCTCGCCCAACGCCGGCTACTTCATCAACAACCTCACCTCCGCGGCCTCCGCGCCGATGAAGGCCTACTGGGACTCGCTCAACCTCCAGCCGGAGGAGAACGTCGAGGGCCAGGGCCGCTCCGACGACTACTCCTTCCAGCAGGCCGGCGTCCCGACCTCGGGCTACGCGGCCGGCGCCAGTGCCGTCAAGACCTCGGCGCAGGCCGCCAAGTGGGGCGGCACGGCAGGCCGGTCGTACGACTCCTGCTACCACCAGTCCTGCGACACCACGAGCAACGTCGACGCCACCGTGCTCAAGCGCAACGCCAACGGCGTGGCCTACACCATCTGGAAGACCTCGGTCGGCGGCACCACCCCCGCCAACGACTTCTCCCTCTCGGTGAACCCGGCCACCGCCACCGTCAAGCCCGGAGCCTCCACCACCGCGACCGTCGGCACCGCCACCACCTCCGGCTCGGCCCAGACGGTCAACCTGACCGCCACCGGCGCCCCGGCCGGGGTGACGGTCTCCTTCAGCCCGTCCTCGGTGCAGTCCGGCGCCTCGGCCACGATGACCGTCGCCACCGCGGCGTCCACCGCCCCGGGCACCTACGGCATCACCGTCACCGGCACCGGCTCCGCCACCCACACCACCAGCTTCACCCTGGTCGTGGGCAGCGGGAACCCCAACCCCGGCAACGCCTGGACCCCGGGCACCACCTACCAGGCGGGCGACGTCGTCACCTACAACGGCGTCAGCTACCGCTGCGTCCAGGGCCACACCGCCCAGGTCGGCTGGGAGCCGCCGATCGTCCCGGCCCTCTGGGAGGCGGTGTGACCGACTGACCGACTGACCGACACCCGCTGAACCGCTGCGCCGCGGCCCGTCGAGGGGGACGGACCGCGGCGCAGCCGTGTGCGGGCGGGAGGCTCACCCGGGGTGGAAGATCACCCGGACGTCGACGCCGACCGGGACGACCAGCACGTAGCCGGTGCCCCACGTCCAGGACTGCGGGATCAGGAACATCCGGTCGCCGGACTGCGCCAGCAGCCGCAGGCCCTCGTAGCGGTACCGGTAGCGCGCCCCCGCCGACGCGTTCGGCAGCGCCGTCTCCCGCACCCCGGCCCAGTCCACGGACAGCCGCTCCGGAGCGTCGAGCAGGACGGCGGGCCGAAGGTACAGGTGGCGGGAGATCCAGACCGCGTCGGCCTCCCCCTTCTCCAGGGCGTACCCTCCGACCGCCCAGTACGCGCACAGCGCGATGATCGCCACCGAGACGCCCAGCCCCGCCCGCTCGCCCGTCGCCGGGAAGGGCGCGCCCGTGACCCGTACGAAGAGCAGCCGCGCCAGGACGGCGAGCAGCAGCGCGCCGCCCAGCAGCAACGGGGTGCCCATCGGACCGGCGTCGATCACCTCGATGCCCGCCAGCAGGCCGAGCACCAGCAGCGCGGCCACCGGCAGGGCGGCGGCGAGGCACGCCACGCGCAGCGTCCGGACACCCGCCGCGCCGCGCCCGGCGACGCCGGACCCGAACCGGAACGCCAGCACCACCAGCAGCGCTCCGCTGAGCGCCGCCCCGGCGGGGAGGTAGAGCGCGGAGGAACTGCGCAGCAGCAGGTTCTGGGTGGAGAAGCCGATGGACGCGGCGTCGATGCCGAAGTGGCTGTAGAAGGCGTTGGTGTAGGCGTAGCCGAAGAAGAAGAGCAGTGCGGTGACGAAGGTGGTGGGGGCGATCCAGCTCGCCAGCCGGGTGACCCAGTCGCTCCACGGGCCCGGCCGCTCCTCCCCGGCAGGGCTCAGGGGGTGCTCCCGTTCCCGGTGCCCGGCCCCGTGCTGTTGCCCTGTCCACCGCCGCCCGGGGTTCCGCCCCCGCCGGGGCTCGCCGGTCCGCCGCTCTTGGAGCCGTTCGACCCCCCGTTCGTACCGTTGCCGCTCGGTCCCGAACCGCTGACCGTTCGGGAGGCCCGGAGTTGCCGGCTCTCTCCGTCGATGGTCACCGTGAAGCAGACCTGCTGGGTCTCCGTGCTCTCCGCCGGGAGGGTGAACACCGCCTGTTCACCGGTTCCGTTGGTCACGGTGGTCGTGATCTCGGGCGGACTCGCCGGCGTCGCGCCCTTCGTGCAGTCGGTGACCTCGCTGATGGTGGCGGTGAAGGTCGCCGTCGACGTGCTCTTCAAGGTGATGAGGGCGGCCTGCCCGGCACCGGTCGCGTTGGCGGACACCTCACCGGCGTTCTTGAACCCGCCCTTGTCCTCGCCCGGCTTCGTCCGGGGCTCCGCGGGCTGCTGACCGTTGCTGCTGTGCCCGTTGTCGCTCTGGTTGCCGGAGGTCTGCTCCGTGCCACCCGGGTTGACACCGACCGTGCCGGCCCCGCTCCCACCACCGCCTCCGCCTCCGCCCCCGCCCCCGCCGCAGGCCGTCAGGGCGGGAACGAGCAGGGCGGCCACCAGCCACCGGGCCGCTCGGCCAGTCCTGTCGCATCCGATGTGCCGGGTACCGGGCATCCGTCCTCCCATCCGCGCAGCGAGCAGGGCCTGTCGGCCCCGCCGCACGGTACCCGTTCGCACACGGCCCGGCGGGATGCCGCGCGGACCCCGGCCGGCCCCGCCACCCGTTCGGTGCACGCCCGGGCCGCCCCGCTCTAGAGTCGGAGCGGACGCCACGTCAGTCTTCGAGAGGAAGAAGCACCGTGACCACGGACGCCATCCCGGTACCGGAACTGGCCCCCGAGGCCGTCGAGCAGTGGCGCGCCGAGGAGGCCGAGCTGGTCCAGCTGCTCGCTCGGGCGCAGCGCGGGATCGGCGGCATCGCCGCCTTCCGGCTCGGCCCGACGCCGACCGTGCTGGTCACCGACCCGGCCGCGGTGCAGCACGTGCTGGGCCGCCACCCCGACCGGTACGTCAAGCGCTCCCACCGGGCCCGGATGCTGGTCGGCGACGGCGTGCTGTCCGCCACCGGGGACGCCTGGAAGCGCCAACGGCGCCTGCTGCAGTCCCAGTTCACCGGCCCGGGCATGCGCCGCTACGAGCAGCGGATCGCCGCCGCCGCGCGCCGGACGGCGCAGCGCTGGGAGGGGTACCGGCGCAGCGGGGAGACCTTCGACGTCGGCGAGGAGATGCGCGGCTTCGCCCTGGACACCGTCTGGCGGGCGCTCACCGGACTGGAGCTGGACGACCGGACGGACACCGAACTGCGGTCGGTGGAACGGGTGGTGGCCGCGATGCCGACCCTGCCGACCAACGCGGCCGACGCCCGGGACGCCGTCGCCGAGGACCTCGCCCGGATCGACGCCGTCGCCCGAGCCGCGATCGAGGCGGCGCGCACCGCGGACACCGCGGAACCCGGGGTGCTCCGCGTCCTGATCGACGCCGCCGACCAACACCCCGAATACACCGACCAGTTGATCCGCGACGAGCTGGTCACCCTGCTGGTCGCCGGCCACGAGACCACCGCCACCACCCTCACCTGGCTGTTCCTGCTGCTCGACCGCAACCCCGGCGCGCGCGAGGCGGACCCGCACGCCCTGGTCAGCGAGACCCTCCGGCTCTACCCCTCCGCCTGGATGCTCCCCCGGCACGCCGTCGAGGACGACGTGATCGCCGGCCACCGCATCGCCGCCGGCACCGACGTGCTGGTCTGCCCGTACCTCACCCACCGCGACCCGGCCCTGTGGCCCGACCCGGAACGCTTCGACCCCACCCGCTCCACGCCCGGCGCCACCCGCCCCGCCCAGCTCGGCGCCTACCTCCCCTTCGGCCTGGGCGCCCGCGCCTGCCTCGGCACCCAGTTCGCCCTCCGCGAGACCACCGCACTGCTCGAACTCCTCCTCCCCCTCGGCTCCTTGGAGTTCCTCTCCCGCCCCACCGGCGAAGCCTTCAGCATCACCGTCCGCCCCAACGGCCCCACCCCGGCGGTGCTGCGCTAGGGATCCGGGCTCATCGCCTCCAACCAGGCGGCGATCGCGTTCGACTGTGCGAGATCCGCCTCATACACCTCGGGGTTCGTCAGGTTCAGTTCCAACCGGATCTCGGCGCTCTCACCCAGGGCCGCACGGGCTTCCTCCCATCGGTTCAGGCTGCCCAGGCGGACGGCGAGGTTGCTGAGACACGAGGCGAGCTCGGAACGGACGTCATCGGAGCCGGGGACCGCCAGGCGGCGGTACAGCAGCGCGGCATCCTCGATCGCCGCCAGCGCATCCTCGTCCCGGCCCGCCTCACCCCATCGATTCGACAGGTTGTTCAGCGCCTGCGCGAGACCGGGTTCGAAGGTCCGGGGGTCGTCATGGGCCAACCTCCGGTACAGGTCCACGGACTCCTCGATCGCGGCCAGCGCCTGCTCGTCCCGGCCGATTTCAGCCCATCGGTTCGCCAGGTTGTTCAGCGTCAGCGCGAGGTCGGCCCGGACCGAGACGGAGGCTTCTTCCCGGAACAGCGCTCGGCACAGGCTGGTGGCTTCCTCGATCGCCGTGAACGCCTCTGCCGACCGGCCCAGCTCGCCCAGCCGGACGGACAGGTTGTTCAAACCCTTGGCGAGCTCGGGACGGAAGCGATCCGGCTGCTGGTACGACAACACCCGGTACAGCTGCGCGGCCTCGGCGGCGGCGAGCCACGCCTCCTCCCGCTGCCCTGCCCTGCCCAGGAGGTTGGAGAAGGCGGTCAAGACTCTGGCGAGCCCGGGGCCGGCGGCCTCCGGCGCCCGGTCCCACATCAACCGGTAGTGGCTGACCGCCTCGCGCGCGGCCGTGAGGTCCGCGCGCCGCCCCTTCGGTAGTGGATCGTAGGCAGCGAGCAGAACCCCCTCGAAGACCTCGGCCAGGTCTGCGGCGGTCGGCCGATGCGCCGGGTCGTGGTCCAGGCAGTCCCACAGGGCATCGGCGACCGTATCCGCGATTCCCGTTGCCTGCAGAATCGTCCGCACCTCGTGCGTTGCCCCGATGTGACTCCACCGACCCGTGGCAGCGGCGATGAGCATGGCGCCCACCGCAAACATGTCTTCCGAAGCCGTCGGGCCCAGGGGTTCGCCGTCCACGGTCGTACCGGGGAGCTCGAACTCCATTTGCCGGTAGGCATGATCCCTTGGGAAATCAGCTCGGTGCGGACTGTGGACCCCGTCGAGCGATGAGGTCATCCACCCGACCAGCTGCACATCGCGGTCGGTGACCAGCACGGTCTCGGGCGTCAGAGATCCGTGAACCAGGCCCAGTCCGTGTGCGTGGCGGACCGCGCGGGCGAGGTCGTATCCGATCCGGTGGAAGAGGACGATGTCCACCGGCCCCCGAGTCTTCCCCAGGAGGGCCCGGATGTTCGGGGCAAGCTCCGCCCGTGGGTGGGCACTTTGCCAGACGCAGGAAGCTGCCACCCAGGGGGGCTCCTGCCCCTGGTCGTACCGTGCGCCGAGCAGCCTCGGGGCGAAGACACCCTGCATGCGATCGAGGCATTCGGCCTCCGTCCGGATCAGATCGCGCGCCTGCTCTTGGTCGAGGTCACCCAGTGAAGTCGGCGTCCGCAGCGACACCGTTCCACCGTTCTCGTCGAGCGCCAGGTACATGGGCATGTCGATCCAGCCATGGTCATATCGGGCGTACAGCGCGTACGGTCCGAGGCTCTGAGGGTCGAAGAGGGACAACGGCGACCAGCCCCTCGGAATGTGCGGAGGCTCGGCGCCCGGACCGTCAGCCGTTTCGACAAGCCCTGATACCCGCCCCCCGGCCGCTCCCCACCCAGCCCCGCCCGGTCCCCCGGCCGACACTCCCAGCCGGGCCAGCAACCGGTCCGTCAGCCCGCCGAAGGACCGCTGCTCGTTCCCGATCGCGGCCGTTCCGTCGGGATGTTCCACCCAGGCCGCGAAGTCCGGGGAGCGGCCGAGGCCGGCCTCCAGCAGTCCGGCGACAGCGCTCGTGGTGCGCAGCAGCTCCTTCGGGGCGAGGGCGCCCAGCAGGATGCGGCTGGTCTCCGGCGCGAATTCGTAGCGTCGGTGTTGGGGCAGCAACCCAGGTCTGTCGTGGGGAGCTTGATGCATCAGGCCGCCGAGGAAGACTTCCACGAGGTGGCCGCTGTCCATCGGCAGGCCCAGCGCGCCCTGGACCAGCCGCATCACCGGCACCGTGACAGGAGCCACCGCCGCCAGATGTGCCGCCAGCCGGTAGGCCTCGGGAGAAGCGACGGAGCGGAATCGGAGTACCGCCTCCGCCTCGTCCTCATGCCTGGTGTCAGCGAAGTGCCGGCCCGGGCTGTTCCGCTGGTCCGTCCAGAGCGGCAGCAGCGCGGTCGCGCCGGGCGCCACGATCAGCCCTGCCCAGTCCGCGACGGCAGCGGGCGAGGGCTCAAGCACCGGAACCGGCAGGCCGTCGAACCTGACCAGATCCGGAGGCAGCACCGGGTCGGCCACCTGCCACGCGGCGGTCGCACCCCCGCGGCGGCCCGTCGTCACTCGCCACCGCCGTGCGGGGATCCCGGAGTTCGCCCACAGGCGGGTGGGCAGCGCGTGAACGATCGCGGTGGGGCCACGGCGCGCCCAGAGGTCGATCGCGCCGCGCATCCGGCCGTCCCACCAGGCTTCCCCGACGCCGTCGCTGATGATCAGGACGAGGGTGTCACCGCTGGGGTCGGCCAGGCTCGCGGGCGGCTGGAAGGGCCCTTCGGTGCGGTACGGGCGGGCGCTGATCAGGGGCGCACCGGCGCTTCGGGTGTCGAGGCCGTAGACCCGCGCGTCGCGGAAGGCGCCGGCGCGCTCCATCAGTCTGCGCACCTCGGCGGCGAGACCCTGCCAAAGCACCATGGAGACGCCGTCGTCGACGACCAGGGCCAACGACAGCCACCTCGTCCTGGCCGGCCGGGTGACCGTTTCCGGCAACCCCGAGTCGGCCATCGCCGCCACCGTCCGGGCCAGGTCGAGCTCCTGGCGGCGACGGTCGGCGAAGCGCTGCCGCAGGGGGCGGAGCGCCTTCCCCAACCGGAGTGCACTCGCGGGAAGTTGAGGTCGAACCGGGATCCGAATGCCATGGACGCGGGATTGCTCCGCCCCCGGCTCCTGCTCGTCGTCGACCCGGGAGGCCGCTTGCAGCGGCCGTTCGAGCGCACCCTGCTCCGACGGCTCCTGATCCGGATGACCGGCGGCTTCCGCGGTGTCGTGCGTCTCGGCTGCCGAGCGCTCGGGAGGTCGGTCGGACGGCCGCCGGGGTTCAACGGCAGCGCCTCTCCGGGCCAAGGGCCCGGCGCCCTTCGGGATCGCGCCGGCCAGCCACAGGGCATCCAGGAGCTCCTCCTCGGACAGCTCCACGCCGCTCCTGGCCAGGACCTCCGTCAGCCTCCCGAGCATGCCGTCACACCGCTCCGCCGAGTTGGTGCAGAACGGCCTCCAGGAGTCGGCCGGCCTCCAGGTCCACCCCGCTCTTCCGCAGGAAGACCGCGTTCAGGAGCTGGTCGGTCGCCAGCTCGCCGGGGGCCCGGCGGCCGAGGAACTGCTCCAGCAGGTCGTCGACACCGGCCAGCGCGTCCGGGCCCAGGTGAGCGGCGACGATGTCCCGCAGCCGCTGCTCGTCGGGCTCGGGCAGGTCGAGCCGGACACAACGCCGCAGGAAGGCGGGAGGGAACTCGCGTTCCCCGTTGCTGGTGATCACCACGACGGGGAATTCCTGGCACCGGATCCGACCGCGCTCGACGGCCACCCGCTGATCCGGCTCATCGGTCTGGATCCGGACCTCGGCGTGGGCCTCGGCCAGTCGAGCGAGTTCCGGAATCGCGAACTCGCCTTCCTCGAAGACCGTGAGGAGGTCGTTGGGAAGGTCCACGTCCCCCTTGTCCAACTCGTCGACCAACAACACCCTCGGACGGTCCCGCCGGGCCATGGCGTTGCCCAACGGGCCCAGCCGGATGAAGTCACCGATCTCGGGCTCCTTCTCACCGGTGTCACGGCGGAGGTTGGCCTCGCGCAGCCGGCCCACGGCGTCGTACTGGTACAGGGCGTCCTGGAGGGTGGAGCGGGAGTTCACGGGCCAGTGCAGGACCCGCCCCAACGAGAGCTCGTGCGCGATGGCGTACGCCAGGGAGGACTTGCCGGTCCCGGGGTGGCCGGTCACCAGCAGCGGCCGGCGCAGGTGCAGGGCGGCATTGACGACATCGGCCTCGTCGTCCCCGATCAGGTACGGCCGCGGGGCGCCGGTGCCGCCTCCCGGCTGCGACACCTCGGCGGAGAACCGGCGCCAGGGCGGGGGCGGAGGGAAGTCAACGACCCGCTCGGCCCCGTCACCACGGAACAACCTCCAGTCCCCCTCGGGTCCTTGGGATCCGCTGTCGACGCCGGGGCCTGTGGTGGTCATGAGAAGTTTGCTCCCTTCCGGGGGTCCATCAGTTTCAGCGAGGAGGACTCCGGGCCCGTGCTTCCGTCCTCCCACACCAGGGCGGGACGGGCGGTGTTGGCCTCGGGATCGGTGGATGCGTGGCCCCGGAAGACCCGCAAGCGCTCCGGAAGTTCGGCCAGCCGTCCGAGCGGATCGAGCGGCCGCAGGTTCTCGGCATCCTCGAAGCCACCGGCTGCACGGTCCCACAGAACGACGGGGACGCCGAGTGCGAGGCAGAGAGCGAGCAGACCCGGCCGTTTGTCCCGGGGCCCGTGCAGGACGACGCGGCTGGTGTCCCGATGGCTCGTCTCCAGGAGGTCGTAAAGCTTCTCCCTGGTCGCGGCACCCTTGTCCACGACCAGGGACTCCGCCGGACCTCGCTCCCATCGACGCTGCTGGGCAGCGTCCCGGTCGGGGACCATTTCGCTCATCTCCGGACAGCTCAGGGTGAGCCGGTACTGGGCCCCGATCGGTCGGCCGGGGACGAAGATGTTCGGTGCACCCGGATTCCACTCATCGACGGCGAGGTCGAGCCCGTCCCGGTCCACCAGGACCTTCACCCACGGCACGTCGTGATCCGACTCGTCCGCGGCGAACTCGACCGCCTCACGCAGGTACCGGGCGACTTCCTCCGGCGTCTTGCACACCGTCGTCGGCTCGTGGAGCAGGGTGTGCGTGCCGTCCTTCCGGGCGAGGAAGGTCCGGCAGACGTACCGCCGGTCCGTGGCGCCAGGATCAGTGGTCAGCTCCAGGACCACCCGTGTCATCGGCGACGCCTTCCGGGCTCCCCACTGCCTGGCGTCCTCACGCCGCTCGTAGAGCGCCCTCGGGTGGATGCCGGTCCGGGCGGCAACACCACTGGACCAGCCGTGGAGCTCCTCGCCACGTTCCGCCCCGACCGCCGCGGCCAGGTACTCGACCACCCGCAACAGGGCCGGAACCGGCGGCGTCCCCGGCGGGACCCGTTCGCTGTCGGAGACCTCCTCCAGCGCCTTGACGACGTCATCGAGGTCATCGACCGACAGGCCGGGGCGGGAGAGGCACTCCGGGAGCACGGCGTACCGCAAGGCCTCGCGCGCTGCCCGGGGAAGCAGGGCAGGGTGTTCCGTGCAGACGGCGCGCAGGAGCTCCAGCAGCCGCTCGTACTCCTCCAGCGAGAGCAGAGAACCGACACCGAGGGTTCGGGCCATGGTCAACAGCCTGGTCAGCTCGTCCCGTCCGGCCTGATCGCCGAGGGTCGCCGCCAGCGTGCTGCTCAGGGACGCCAGCGCGCGTCGATCCGCCGCGACCAGGTCGACCAGGCCGCGGATGGTCGGCGAATAGTCAGCCGGCACCGAGTAGCCCAACTGCTCGGCGAGCGCCCGCGCATGCGCAGAACAGCCGTCCCCGCCGACCAGTTGCCAGAGCGACTGCTTCAGCTCCACGTCGAACGAGGTCCAGGCGGCCGACGGCCGCTCCGCCGGCACGGACACGCCGATGCTCACCAGCTCCGGCGTACCGTCGGCGTACTTCCCGAGGACCTCGTCGAAGACGCCGTTGCGCACGAAGGCGTGTGCCGGGCAGGCCCGTAGACGGCGATTGCCGTAGGCCTGATCGTCCCGGATGACCACACCGACGAGCCGGCCCTCGCAGAAGACCGCACTCCCGGACGCCCCCGACCAGGCCTTCTTGCCGTCGGACGGCTGATCGGGCGCGAGCTGCTGGTCGAGCACGTAGTGACCGCTGGCGCCGGAGGACAGCGGGGAGAGTTCGCCCCGGAGGTGCTCGACCTCGCGAACCTCCTGCGCACTGGCCCTGGGGAAGCCGAGCCCCTGGTAGCCCAACACGGCCCTACCGACTGGCCGACCCCACAGCACCGGTTCCGGCTCCGGCTCCGGTACGGCCGCCTCGCCGCCGAGGAGCAGCAGCGCCACGTCCAAGCCGTCCGGATGCTGCCAGACCTGGTCGACCCCGGCCATCCACAGGGTGTCCCCACCCGCACCGGGATGCCCCACTCGTACCTGGATCTCCGGCCAGGCCGCTCCGGTGTCCGCCCGCACCACGACATGGCGAGCGGTCAGCACCAGCCGCGGTCCGATCAGATAACCCGACCCTGTGCTCTTTCGATCCTTCGTGGTCCCACTGCGGATCAGCGCCAGTCTGCGCGGATCCATCTCACTCCTCGTCCCAGGACCCGGTTTCGTCGTCGCTGATCTCGGCCGTGGTCGCACCGACAGCACGATCGCGGACCGAAAGCTTCAGCGTGAGCCTGTGGGTCCGGACAGTCGTGTGCTCGCCTCCCGCGCCGACGATGGCCACGCCGAAGTTCAGCTTGCCGTCGCCCTTGCCGCTGTCGCGCAGTTCCAGGAGCAGTTCGAGCTGAGCCTCCTCGACGCCGAACGCGAACTGCTCGTCCGCGCCCAAGTCCTGCGCCCGGTAGAGCTCCTGCCTCAGTTCCTCGATGGCCGCTGCCAGCCCGATGCTCGACATCTCCAACTCCCCCTGCGCCCCACGGTGCACCGACCACCGGTCATACTGGGTCACGGTACAGCCTCGTAAGGACACGCCGCCAAGCAGGACCACGGAGACCGCCCGCCCATGCCACCGCGTCAGAGGGACGTCACCGACGAGTCGCAGGAGTCCGAGGCGAAGTCCGCCGTGGCGCTCTCGGACGTCATCTGGCGGGCGATGGACAAGCTCCGCGGCTCCACCGACGTTTCGCAGTGGAAGGAGATCGTCCTCGGTCTGATCTTCCTGAGGCACCTGACCGTTGTATTCGAAGAACGCCGTGCAGAACTGGTGCGGGAGGCACTCGGCCGGGGGATCGACGAGCACCGCATCGATGACCTTCTGGAGGACCGCGACGCGTACACCACCGCCGGTACGCTCTGGCTCCCACCCGCCGCCCGTTGGTCATTGATCGCCACCCATTCGACGGATCGCCGTCTCGGCCTGCGTCTTTACGACGCAATGGACGCAATCAGCCGTGAGCACCCCTCATTGACCGACGCTCTGCCGAGGATCTTCTCTCATCCGAGCATCGACGAGAACCGCCTGGCTGATCTCGTCAGCATCATGGGCGAGGTTCAGTTCAGCGGAACAGCCGGCGAGTCCACGCACAACCCACTTCCCGACCTGTACTCGAACGCGCTCGATCGGTTCGCGCGCGTCGAAGGCAAACGCGGTGGGGAGTTCTACACCCCGCAGTCGGTCGTCCGGTTGATCACGGAACTCCTGGAGCCCCTGCAGGGCCGGTTGTACGACCCGGCGTGCGGCGTCGGCGGCATGCTGGTCGACGCGAGCCAATACGTCCAGAAGCACCGAGGGACAGCTCACCAGGCCGACCTCACCTTCTTCGGGCAGGACATCAACCAGCGCACCTGGCAACTGGCGAAGATGAACCTCGCCATCCTCGGTATTGACGGCGATCTGGGCGATCGTCCGGGCAACACGTTCACCGATGATCGGCATCCGGGCCTCAAAGCAGACCTCATCATGACGCACCCGCCCTTCAACATGAGCGATTGGGGTCGGAACGCGGATGACGATCGTTGGGAGTTCGGTGTTCCGCCGGCCGGCAACGCCAACTACGCCTGGCTTCAGCATGTGCTCTCCAAGCTCAGCGATCAGGGCACGGCCTGCGTCGTCCTGGCGAACGGGTCGATGTCCGCCCACGTCAGTGCCGAGAGCGACATCCGACGAGCGCTGGTCGAAGCCGACCTGGTAGCCGCCATGGTGGCCCTTCCCGGGCAGCTCTTCTCCTCCACCTCGATCCCCGCCTGCATCTGGGTACTGGCGAAGGACAAGTCCCCTCGCGGGTCGGCGGGCCGGAACGACCGCAGGGGGCAGATCCTCTTCATCGACGCGCGGGGCACGGGTGTCAGCGTCGACCGCTCCTCACGCATGCTGAGCGACGGAGACATTGCCGGGATCGCCGGCGCGTACCAGTCATGGCGTGGCACATCCTCCTCCCGCAGTCGCGGGGATGCCTACCGGGACAAGCCGGGTTTCTGCTTCTCGGCTGAACTGAACACGGTTCGCGAGCACGGGTACGCCCTGACACCCGGGCGCTACGTCGGCGTCGCCGTCGCCGCCAGGCCCGACCACAACGCTCCCGCGGTCCCCGCCGGACGGCCGACCAAACTGACCAAGGACCTGTTCGGCCTGTTCGAGTGAGCACCGGCCCGGGCTGGGCACACCGGCGACCATGAGAGTCGAAGCGGCGACTCGCCCGAACGGCGGGTTCCAGGGCGTTGTGCGGCCTGTTGCGGGCGGCGGCGGGGCGGGGTCGGCTCGACTGGTGGGCGGCCCGTTCCCCCCGACCCGCCGGAGTCAGCCGTGCCCCTGCGTTCATCCTCGCCCCGTCCGGTGGCCGCCGCGGGTGCGGCGCTCGCCCTGATCGCCGTGCTGGGGTCCGCGGCGGGCTGCGGCGGGCCTGCCGCCGATCGCGGCCCGGGCCCGGCCACGACGGCGTCCGTCAGCGCCCCGACGTCCGCCGGCGCGACGGCGCTGACGCAGGCGAGTCCGCCCACCGGCCCGGGCGACCACGAGGTGTCCTTCGTGGTCAACGGCACCACCACCTACGGCACCCTGCACCTCCCGCAGGGCCCCGCCGACGCGAAGCTGCCGGCCGCGCTGCTGCTGCCCGGCAGCGGGCCGACCGACCGCAACGGCAACCAGCCGCCGCAGCTCGTGCCCGACACCCTCGCCGACCTCGCCCGGCTCATGGGCGGGGACGGGATCATGACCCTGCGGTACGACAAGTACGGCACCGGCCGGACCGGTCTGGGCACCTACTCCGGGAACCCCGGCGGCCTCGATCTCGGTTCGTTCGTCCAACAGGCCGTCGCTGCCTACCAGTTCCTCGCAGCCCAGCCCAGGTCCGATCCGCGAAAGCTCGTCGTCGCGGGCCACAGCGAGGGCGCGCTGATGGCGCTGGAGGTCGACCAGGACCCGAAGCCGGCCCCGGCCCCCGCCGGGCTGGCGCTGCTGGAGCCGCAGGACCTCCGCCTGCTCGACCTGGTCACCCTCCAGGCGAAGGAGCAGCTGGACGCCGCCCTCGCCGCCGGGCAGCTCGCCCCCGACCGGGCCGCGACCACCAGAGCCGCCGTCACCGAGGGGGTGGCCGCCATCCGCGCCGGCCGCCCCGCCGACACCGGTGGCATGACCGGCCCGATCGCGTCCCTCTTCCGGTCCCTCAACACCTACCTGACGTTCACCCGGACCGAGGACGCGGTCGACCCGGCCGCCCTCGCGGCCAAGGTGCCGTCCGCCACCGAGGTCATGGTCACCTGCGGCACGGCCGACACCCAGGTGCCCTGCTCCACCACCGGCCCGCTGGTCGACGCCCTCAAAGCCGCCGGCACCGGCGGCCCCGGCCTGCTCACCCTCCAGGACGTCAACCACCTGCTCCAGCCGGCCGGCTCCCCCGTCAACGCCGACGCCCTCGCGCCCGCCGCCCAGCAGGCGATCCACGCCTTCGACCGGCTGTGGAGGTGACCGGGGCCGAGTAAACCCCCGCGCTACCGGGTGAACCCGAAGGAGGTGACGAGCAGCCGGCTGACGTACGGGGTCTCCGCGCCGACCACGCCGGTCGGATTGACCGAGTACACCACCCGGCGGCTCAGGTCGGGGGTGGCGAACACCCCGCTGGTGCAGCCCGGACGGGAGCCGGTCTTGCCCCAGGCGACCACACCGTCCTGCTCGACCCGCTGCAGGCCCATGCTCAGACAGGCGCGGGAGGAGGGGCCGTTGCCGCAGTCGTTGGTGTGGAAGTTCGGCACGTCGGGGACGGCGAACAGGTTGTCCTGCACGGCGGCGGGCAGCAGCCGCCCCTGGTACAGCGCGGTGATGAAGCGGTCCAGGTCGGCGGCGCTGGAGACCATGCCGCCCTCGGCCCACGGCCAGGGGCTCTGCTCGGTGACGTCGGCAATGGTGCTGCCGCCGCCGTCCCGGCTGGGGACGGTCAGGTAGCCGTGCGCGGCCGGGTGCGGGAGCTCCGGGTCGTCGGCGTCGGGTACCGAGGTCCGACGCAGGCCCAGCGGCCGGATGATCCGGTGGTCCACCTCGTGGGCGAAGCCGTGGCCGGTGACCTTCCCGACGATCATCGCTTCGGCCCCCACCATCGGGGAAGATCCCGTTCCGCCCCGCAGATCCCCTCGGGGTTTCCCCGGAGGACGCCCCTGAGGCCGATCGGTCAGGGCATGCCGTTGCCGGACCGGCGCCGCTCGACCGCCCGGACCAGGTCGGTGCCGATCTCCGCGAGGAAGGACGCGGCCGTGTCGAGCCGCTGTCCGGCGGGCGTGGCCGCGCCGAGGAGGTCGGCCCCGTCTCGGGCGAACTCGGCCAGCAGGGCGTTGCGTTGGGCACTGGCGAGCATCGAGCGGTACCAGACGTCGGAGTCGATCGTGTACTGCTCGCGGCGGCCGGGGCCGTCCCGTTCGCGGCGGATCAGCTCCTGGTCCTCCAGGTAGCCGACCGCCTTGGAGACCGAGGCCGGGCTGACGCCGAGCCGCTGCACCAGTTCGGCGGCGCTCAGGGTGCCGCTGTCGGTGACGTACAGGCAGCCGAGGACCCGGGCCACCATGCGCGGCAGGCCGAGTTGCACCAGCAGCGCGGCGAAGCGGTCGGCGAACTCGGCGACGGCGGCCGGGTCGCGGCCGTCCGGCACCGTCGCGGTGCCCCCGACGGGCCGGGCCGCGCCCGGTCGGCGGCGGGCCCGGCGGGCGGTGGCGCGGTGGGCGGCGTGCGCGTGGTAGCGGCCGGGGCCGCCGTTGCGGGCGATCTCCCGGGTCACCGTGGAGGTGGGGCGGGCGATCAGCCGGGCGATCGCGGCGTAGTCGAGCCCTTCGGCGAGGCCGGTGGCGATCGCGACACGGTCCTGCTGGCTCAGCCTGGCACCTGGCACGGGTGGCTCCTTTCGTCGGGCCTCGGGCCTCGGACCCCGGATCTCGGGCCTCGGGCCTCGGGCCTCGGGCCTCGGGCCTGCAGACGAGTATCCGGGCGCAGAGGGCGGTTGCAACCACGATTGCATTCGTCGACAGCCCCATTGCAATGATTGACCGTCACTGACCTGCAGCTTTAAACGAATTGGTGCGATCACATGTTGAGGGGATCCCGAATCCGGCCGTACGTTCTTCACCGACGACGAAAGCCCGACAGACCCAGGGGGACCCGCCATGAAGAACATCGCCCGCGCCACCGCCGCCACCGTTGCGGCCTGCACCCTGCTGACCGCCGCCCCGGCCGCCTCCTCCGCCGCCGTCTCCCCCTCAGCCTCCGCCGGCGGCCACCGGGGCCTGCAGACCGTCCTCGACCAGGCGGTCACCACGGCCGGCCTGCCGGGCGCGATGGCCGAGGTGCACGACGGCGACTCGACCTGGTTCGGGCAGGCGGGCACCGCCGACCTGAACACCGGCCGACCGCTGCGCCCGCAGGACCGGTTCCGGATCGGCAGCACCACCAAAACCTTCGTGGCCACCCTGCTGCTCCAGCTGGAGGCCGAGCACCGGCTGAGCCTGGACGACAGCGTCGAGCAGTGGCTGCCCGGCCTGGTGGACGGCAACGGCTACGACGGGTCGAGGATCACCCTCCGCCAGTTGCTCAACCACACCAGCGGAATCGCCAACTTCGCGGTGGCCGACCAGGTCAGCAAGGACTTCCAGGGGGAGCCCTTCCTCCAGCACCGCTTCGACAGCTTCACCCCACGCCAGCTGGTCCGGCTCGGGATCAGCGTGAAGCCCGACTTCGCCCCCGGCACCGGCTGGCGGTACTCCGACACCAACTACGTGCTGGCCGGCCTGGTCATCGAGCAGGCCACCGGGCACCACCTCGCCCAGGAGATCACCGACCGCTTCGTGAAGCCGCTGCACCTGAAGAGCACCTACGAGCCGACCGGCGACGACACCGCCGTCCACGGCCCGCACGGCCGCTTCTACTCCAAGCTCGGCCCGATGAACGCCCCCGCCCTCCCCGAGTACGACGTCACCGAGCTCAACCCGTCCTGGGGATACGGCTCCGGCGACCTCATCTCCACCACGGGCGACCTGAGCACCTTCTTCCGGGCGCTGCTGGCGGGCCGCCTGCTGCCGCCCGCCCAGACCGCCGAGATGTTCACCGTGCAGGATCCGGGCAACGCGTGGATCCCGAATTCCCACTACGGCCTGGGCGTCGCCTCCCTCACCCTCTCGTGCGGCCAGGTGTGGGGTATGGGCGGCGCGATCAACGGCTCGTGGTCCTACACCTTCGGCGCCCGCGACGGCCGCCACCTGCTCTCCACCGAGGTCAACGGCGACTGGGCCGACGGCGAGCAGTGGGGTCCGGTCTCGGTCTTCACCAAGGAGCTGGAAGCGGAGTTCTGCGGCAAGACGACCGCGTGACGCGCGGAGGGCGCCGAAACGAGCGTGGCCGCTCCCGGACCGGGAGCGGCCACGCCGTCAGTGCAGGGACGCCGGCGAACTCAGAACTCAGAACTCAGACCCCGGAACTCAGACCCCGGAACCCGGAACTCAGAAGCCGAAGACGTCACCCGTGTACTTGGTCAGCTCGCTGCCGTTGACGTAGGTGTGCGACCAGTTGACGTCGGTCGCACCCCAGTTGCCATGAGCCGTGGCGGTGACCGGCGCCTGGAGGGCCATGACCATCCAGGTGGGGTGCACCAGCAGCTTGCTGAAGTCGCCGTTGACGTGGGCCAGTTCGCTGCAGGCCGCGTCGGGGTTGGTGACGGTGCCCGTGCCGACCACGGAGGTTAAGCCGGAGCCGTCCTGGACGGCCGAACAGGACAGGTCGGCCGAGGTCGTGGTGCCCGTCGCATCGGTCTTGGTCAGGTGAACCGAGCCGAGCAGGGTGGTGCCCGTGGTAGCGGCCTGGGCGGTGCCGGCCATCAGGATCGCCGAGGCCGCGCCGGTCGCGAGCAGACCGGCGACCGTCATGGTGATGCGTCGCATTCGTGATGCCTTTCCTCTACGTTGCCCGGATCTGGTGTTTCCGGGCAGCTGCGTGCGCCACACAATCAATCGAAGCTGTGCGAAGCGTTACGATCATATGAACGCTTGTGTCAGGTGCATGCCGAACCCCCGCACTGTGGCGCAGCTCACGCCTCGAACGCGCAACGCCCTCATCAACCGGGCTGCTGCCCCGCCGACGGGCGGCCTCCCAGCGGGAGTACAGGCCGAACTCCCGCTCCCGGTCGGCCCGTTCCCAGGGGCGTACGGTCAGGCGCCCGGGGGTGAACACCGCGGCCGAGTAAGGGCTCACGGCAATGTGGCGATCAGGTCGACGCCCGGCCGCGCCCGCGCAGGCGGCGCAGCATCCGGGCGTCCTGGAAGCCCACCGCCCGCGCCGCGGCCTCGACGGTGGCGCCGTGGGAGATGAGGTGTTCGGCCCGTTCGAGCCGCAGTTCCTGCTGGTAGCGCAGCGGGGTGCGGCCGGTGGCCTCGGTGAAGTGGCGGGTGAGGGTGCGTTCGCTGACGCCGGACGCGGCGGCGAGCTCCGCGAGGCGCAGCCGGGTGGTGTACCCGGCGTCGATCAGGTCCTGGACGTGGTGGACGGCGTCGACGAGGTGGGCCCGGTGCCTGAGCATCGCGCTGGTCTGCTGCTCGTCCCCGTTGCGCCGGGCGTAGACGACCATCTCGCGGGCGATCCGGGCGGCGGCCGCGGGCCCGTGGCGGCCGGCGACCAGGTGCAGCGCGAGGTCGATGCCGCTGGCGATGCCCGCCGAGGTGACCACCCGGCCGTCCACCACGTACAGCACGTCGCGGACCACGCACGCCGACGGGTGGCGGCGGGCGAGTCCGTCCTGGGCGTCGTGGTGGGTGGTGCAGCGGCGGCCGTCCAGCAGTCCGGCCCGGCCGAGGGCGTCCGCGCCGGTGCAGATGCTGGCGACCGTCCCGCCCGCCGCGTGGTGGGCGGCCAGCCGCTCCAACGACGCCGGGGACGGTCCGTGGGAAGCGCCACCGGGGCCGCCACCGGTACCGCCACCGCCCGGCGAGCGGGGCTCGCGCCAGCCGGGGACGACGACCAGGTCCCCTGCCGACAGCGGCGGCCACTCGGTGGCGGCCCGCAGCGGCAGGCCCTGCGCCGTCGGGACGTCCTCCTGCTCGGCCACGTAGCCGATCTGGTACCCGAGGCCCAGGTCGGCCGCGGTCGAGAACACCTGGGCGGGCCCGGCGAGGTCCAGCAGGTGCAGCTGCGGGACGAGCAGGAAGACGACGCGGGTCACGATCCGGTCAGCTCCTGGACGGTCGCGACCCGGGCGAAGCGGCCCGAGAGGGCGTACTCGGTGCGGGTCGTGATCTCCTCCGTGGAGAGCGTGCGCGGGTCCGCGAGGATCTCGGCGAGGCTGCGCCCGGGCGGCGCGTCCCGGTGCTCGATCGGCTGGGTCGCGGTGGCGTCGGTGACGAAGGTGACGTCGTAGCCGAGGTCGGCGGCGACCCGGGTGGTGGTCTCGCAGCACTGCTCGGTGCGGATGCCGCTGACGGTCAGTTCGCGGATGCCGCGCTCGGTCAGCTGCTGCTGGAGGTTGGTGGTGGTGAAGGCGTTGTGGGAGGTCTTGGTGAGGACGGGCTCGCCCTCGGCGGGCACCAGCCCGTCGATCATCCGCACGTACCCGAGAGCGGGGTCGAAGACCGTCCCGCTGCCCGCTTCGGCGTGCAGGAACCAGACGACCAGGTCCCCCTCGGCGCGGGCGTGTGCCACCAGCTTGTTCACCTGGGTGACGATATCGGGGTTGGAGACGGCCGCCCACTTCTCCAGCCGGCGGAAGGATTCCTGGACGTCGATGACGAGGAGCGCTCTGTTCATGCCCCCGATCCTGGCGGGCCCGGGGCCCTCGGCTGAAGGCACCATCGGGGCCGGATGCGGAACGATCCGGTCAGCCGAAGATGGCGCCGGGGTCACCGGTGAACCAGGTGTTGTCGATGCTCATCCGCCGGATGACCCAGCGGTCGCCGTCGCGGACGAGTTCGACGTCGTAGGGGTTCTTCAGCAGGGCGTGGGTGGCGGGGTCGGCGATGAGCAGGTGCTGCGCCTCCACGAGGGCGGTGAGGCGGGCGGTGTCGCCGTCGATCGTGATCCGGGGGTTGGCGACCTGGTGGGTGGTGTCGATCCGGCCGGTGAACATGGCCAGGATGGTGCTGACGATGGTGTCCCGTCCGGACATCACCGGCGGCTCGCCGCCCCACTTCGCCGCGGCCGGGCGGAAGTCCAGCTCGGCGTCGGCGGCGAAGGCGGAGGCGAAGAGCTCCTTGTCCTTGAGGTCCTGGCCGAGGCCGAAGCGGTAGAGGGCGTCGACGATCTCGGCGCGGTCCCGGAGTTCCGCGACGACCGCGGCGGTGTCGTGGGCCGGGGCGGTCAGGGCGCGGTCGCGGGTGACGTACATGACGGACTCCTCCAGGGGGCTGTGTTTCCGACAGCTCCGATCATGCTGCGGGCTGTGTGGATCATCAATGCGCTTCTGTGCCACGATCGTTAAGCCACAGTTGACGATGGAAGTGGACGGGGGAAGGCGCCGGATGCTGGAGCGGCACGAGCTGGAGGCCTTCCTCACGCTCGCCGAGGAACTGCACTTCGGGCGCACCGCCGAACGACTGCACGTCTCCACGGCCAGGATCAGCCAGACGATCGCCGAGCTGGAGCGCCGGATCGTTGTCCCGCTGTTCCACCGCACCAGCCGCCGGGTGGAGTTGTCGCCGGTGAGGCGCGACCTGCACACCGCCCTGTACAACCTCGGCCGCCCTGCACAACCTCAGTCCAGGCAGAACTCGTTGCCCTCGATGTCCTGCATCGAGATGCAGGAGTCGTGGCCGTCGTACAGCAGCTGCACCCGCACCGCGCCCAGCGCGAGCACCCGCTCGCACTCGGCCTCAAGCACGGCCAGGCGCTCCTCGCCCACGAGCCCCGTACCGACCCGCACGTCGAGGTGCACCCGGTTCTTGACGACCTTTCCCTCGGGAACGCGCTGGAAGTACAGCCGCGGGCCGACCCCCGTCGGATCAGTGCAGGCGAACCACGAGCCCCGTTCCTCGGGAGAACGGGAGTTCTCGTACTCCTCCCAGGTGGCGAACCCGTTCGGCGGCTCCGGCGGGACATACCCGAGCAGCTCGCACCAGAAGCGGCCGACGCGCTCGGGTTCCGCACAGTCGAAGGTGACCTGGAACTGCCTGATCGTTGCCATCGGGCCACCATAGTGGCGCGACGGACAACGGACAGCCGATCGAGGCGTCAGGCTGCCGTGTTCACCGCCCGGCCGAGGTGCCGGGCGAAGAAGCGGACCGCGCTGTCGACCTCGAAGCGGGGCAGTTCCTTGTGCTTGCCCGAGTTCACGTGCAGGGACTTCTCCGCCGAGGCGAAGGCGTCGAAGAGCGCGAGGCCCTCCTCGCGGGATATGTGCTCGTCGTCCCACTGGAGGTCGAACTCGACCGGGACGGTGATCCGCTCGGCGTACTCGGCCAGCGCCTGGGGCCAGTGCTGGCCGAACACCGCGGCGGTGATCCGGGGCTCGGCGGCGACGAACGGAACGCCGATCGCGGTGCCCATGTTGATGCCCCAGAAGCCGACCGGCCCCTCGGTCCCGATCTCCGGCAGCTGCTGGAGGGCGTCCAGCAGCGCGTGGTACTCCGGCACGGCGAGCCTGGCCAGGTGGTCGTTGTAGCGGACCACGATCGGCCCCTCCGGCTCGCCGGCCGCCCGGGCCGCGAACAGGGCGGAGATCTCCCGCTCGTCGTGCTCGCTGCGCGGGCGGTCACCATGACCGGGCGCATCGAGGACGGCCACGTGGTACCCGCAGGCGCGCACCAGGCGCCCGGCCCGGCCGGACATCGCCGGGTGCTTCTTGTGGTTGCCGCCCCCGTGGGCCTGGAGGACCAGCGGCGCACCGTCCGCACCGGACGCGGGAGACCAGAGGACACCGGGTACGCCGTTGACGGTGAACTCGCGTTCGACGATGCCGTCGGTGGTGGATTCAGCGGTGAAAAGGAGAGCGTTCATGGCAGTTGCCCTTCGAGAGTGCCTTGCAAGGAGGCGCTCCCGGCGAGACCTACGTCAATCGCCACTCGTGACGGCAAGGGGGAGCACCCATATCGGTACAGCGTTCACGGGTCTCACCTCCTCGGGCGGTGTCACGGTCGACCGAGAAGCTATCAGCTCGATCACCGGCCCTGCCACCCATTTGTCTTCCGCCTCCGCGAACCTCCCAACAGCCGTCCGCGCCAAGGCCCTCCAGCCCACGGCCCTCCAGCCCACGGCCCCCCGCCCCGCGGCCCCCCGCCCCACCGGGCGGAGGGCCGCGACCGACTCACGTCACCCGGCCGGTGTCCCCACCGGCCCGGCACCGGCCGGGTCCCTGTCGTCGAACGACGGGAACCCCGGCCAGGAGTCCAGCAGGGTGGCCGAGGCCGTTGACGTGTAGATGCCGGGGCCGCCCTGCTGACCGCAGCCGAAACCGCCCGACACCACACCGATCTGGTAGAAGACCTCACGGCCCGGAACGGTGCGGAACAGCGGTCCTCCGCTGTCCCCCTGGCAGGCGTCCCGGCCCTCTCGGCCGGCACAGACGTCGGTGTCCGGGTTGAAGCCGCCCGAGATCATGCACTCGGCGGTGGCGAGGATCGGCACGTTCACCTGCCGCAGCCGGTCCGGCCCGTGGTACAGGACTTCATCGGTGTTGCCCCAGCCGATGACCGTGGCCTCCTGCCCCGGCCGCAGCATCGCATCGGTGCCCTTGGTCGGCAGCTTGACGGGGGTGATGCCACTCACCGCCTCCGTGAGCTTCACCGCCGCGATGTCGTAGCCTCCCACGCTCCCGTAGCGCGGGTGGATCTTCACCGTCTCGACGTGGCGCAGCTGGCCCTTGCCGGAGTCGGACAGCTGGGCCCGGCCGACGAGGACGTCGAACCCCGTGGTCGGCCACTTGTCCACGCAGTGGGCGGCGGTCAGCACCCACTGCGGGGCGATCAGGCTGCCGCCGCAGTACTGGTTCTCGTACGTGGTCAGGTCAGGGCGCTGGTAGAGCAGCGCCGCCATGAACGGGTAGGCGTCATCGGCGACTTGGGTACCGCCGATGATCCGGGTGTGCCGAGCGCCGCCGCCCGCACGCCGGCCGTCGGCAGCCGGCGCCCCGGCGGCACTCACGCCCAGCAGAGCGGTGGCCACCGCCGCGGTGAGGCCGAGCAGCAGACCTCGGCGGAATCGCCCGCGGATGCCGCGGATGGCGGGGAACGTCATGGGGAACTCCTTGTCGGAGGTGCGGGAACCGACGGATCGCACCGTCGCCTACGGACCCGGCCCACACCTCGCCCGCCCCCTGAGGGAGGCCGGACGAACCGAATGGACCGTAGACGAACCGTATCGCGGCCATCACTCTCCGAAGTCGCAACGCCACCCCCGGCCCACCCGTGTCGCGTGCCGGAACCGCCGAGAAGCCCCCCGCCTTCGTCGACCGTGAGCGCATCGGGATCGTCGCCCTCCCCGGCCCGCCAGGCGGGTCCTACTGCCCCCAGGCCTCGAACTCGTAGATGCGGGCTGCCGGATCGGTGCTCTGGGTCGGCTTGGTGACGACCAGCCGCACGTAGCGGGCGGTGGTGTTCACCGGATGGCTGGTGGTGCCCGCGGTGTTGCCGGTCACGGTGGCGACCGTCGTCCACGGGTCGGTGGTCTTCGAGCGGACCTGGACGGAGAAGTCCCGGGTGTTGTAGGAGGCGCTCTCACCGCCCGCCTGGGCGTGCTCGACCACGAACCTGTCCAGCTTCTTCGCCGAACCGAGGTCCACCTCCAGCCACTTGGCGGAGGTGAGGGTGCACCACTTGTCGCCGGTCCCGCCGCCGACGCTGCCGTTGACGGCCTTGGCCGGGCCCTCGTCGGCGTTGCACCGGCCGGAGGCGGTGGCCGGGCGGTTCAGGGCCAGGTCGGTCGAGGTCGAGGGCGGCGTTCCGTTCCAACCCACCACCGTGGAGGCGACGCCGGAGTGCCCGTAGGTGGTGGACACCGCCTCGACGTCCAGCGTGGTGCCGGTCTCCCCGCCGGCCCGGTCGAGCCGCCCGACGAAGTAGGCGTCGTTGGGGGTGGCCCCCAGGAAGGTGCGGCTGCCGTCCGCGTTGCGCCGGTACACCTCGTAGTGGTGGACGTTGCCGCCGGGCGCGGCCGTCCAGGAGAGCCGCAGTGACTGGCTGGCGCCCGCGGTCACGTCGCTCGCGCCGAGCACGGTCAGCCCGCCCGGTGCCGCCGGCTGCTCCACCGAACCGTCGTAGAGGGCGACTTGGCCGACGCGCAGGTCGTACGCCGGGTCCGCGCCGGAGGAGCCGTCCACCTGCAGTGCGAGCTGGGAGATGGTCCGGCCCGCGTAGGGGGAGAGGTCGAGGGTGTGCCGCTCCCAGCCCGTCCCGGCGTTTCCCCCGACGTCCACGGTGGTGAAGCTGTCCGGGGTGTCGGTGAAGGAAACCGCCGCCTTGAGCCTGGTCGGACCGGCGGCCGGGGTCTTCACCACCAGGTCGAGCTTGGTGTCGGCGGCGACCGGCAGGCTGGTCTGGTAGAGCCGCACGGTGTTGGTGGAGTCCAGGGTGCCGGTCAGTCGCAGCGAGGAGCCGCCCTGGTAGGAGTCGGTGAAGTCGATCGACGGACTGAGCTTGCTGCCACCGGAGTTGACCACCCAGCGGTAGGTCGGCGGGACGTCCTGCAGCGAGAGGTTGTTCCAGCCGCCGGTGGCGACCCGGGTGCCGGCCGCGTTGTAGAAGTCGCCCTGGCCGGTGTCGAAGGTGGTGACGAAGGGCTTGGCGGTGATCGGCGAGGACTCGGCGACGTAGCCCGCCAGGCCCGGCCAGCTGCCGGAGAGGTCGGTGTTCGACGGGTCGCCGTTGGCGCCGACCCAGTAGCGGGCGTCCTTGGTGTAGAAGTCGGCCCGGTCGGTGGCGGACTTCCAGGTCCACTCGGGGCGGTAGAGGCCGAGTGAGGTGGTGTGCGGCCGACCGGCCGGGAAGAGGGTGTTCCAGTCGACGGAGGTGTTGTAGCCGTTCGCCTCGGTGTCGATGCCGGAGTACAGGTCGTACTCGCTGCGGCCGAGCCGGTGGGCCAGGGTGCGGGAGGAGTCCAGGCCGTCGGACGTCCAGCCGAAGTTGAGGAACATCGAGTCCGAGGTGCGCTTCGGACCTTCCTGGAGGAAGGGCGAGTTGGCCGAGGTGAGGGCGTTCTGCCAGTCGACGGCGCCCGAGGTGGTCATCGCGTCGTACCACATGAACTCGGTGCCGCTCTTCGTCCCGGTGTACTGCATCAGGTTGCGGACCTCGGACGCGAGGCCCGCATCGCCGCCGCCCGTCTCCTGGTTGATGAACCAGCCGTCGAAGCCGTAGTACTGGGCGGCCTGCACCAGCTTGTCGGCCACGGGGTAGTGGTCGCCGGCCTTCCGGACGAAGTCGCGCACCCACGGGAGCCGGCCGCCGTACGCGGCGGGCGGGAAGAAGACGGTGCCGTAGACCTTGACGCCGTTGCGGTGGGCGGCGTCGATCACGGTCGGGTTCGGCGCGAGGATCAGGCCCTCACCGGCGGATCCGCCCCAGAACACCAGCTTGTCGACGTACTGCCAGTAGCCGAAGGCGTAGTAGTTGGGGTCGGCGGAGCCCTGGGAGGGGTTGTTCGAGGTGGGGGCGAAGGACACCAGCGAGGCGATCTTCCCTTCGCCCGCCCGGGCGTTGGGGTTCGCGGCCAGGGCCGGGTCGCTGGTGCGCGGCTGGAGCGGGACGCGGGAGCGGTTGAACCGGGCGTCCGGGTCGGTGGCCGGGTCCCAGTTGAGGATGGTGCTGGGGTACCAGTACGAGGCGTAGGGCTGGTTCCCGGCGGCGGCCGTGGCCGGCGGGGCCGAAAGGGCGGCGACAGGGGCGGGGGCGGCGGCGGGGGCGGCCTGGGCGGGCGGCACGACGCCCAGCGCGGCCGTCGCGAGTGCGGCGCCGAACAGCAGGGGGAGACGTCTGGACATGCGGTGGCTCCGATCGAGCGGAGTGGGTGGGGCCGGGCCCACCGGCAGCGGCAGGCCCGGGTGCATGCGGGCGCGGCGGTGCTCATCGAGGGGAATGCGGCGGTCATGACAGCAAGCGGTGCGCAGGCCGGACCCCCTCGGCGCAGCGAGGCTAAACCGGTTCAGAACCGGTGTCAACGAGTCGCGCAGCAGCCACACCCACCGGTGGCGGCGGCGAGGTGGACTCCCGTACGGTCAGCCGGGGCGTGGGCATCCGGAGGTCCCGCCCGGGTCCGGTGCCGTCCACCGCCTCCAGCAGGCTGCGTGCGACCTGCTCGCCGAGCGCGAAGGTGTCCCGGCTGAGCGCGGTCAGCGGCGGATGGACGATCCGGGCGAGCACCGAGTCGTCGAAGGAGACGATGGACAGCTCGCCGGGCACCGCGACGCCCATCTCCCCCGCGACGCCGAGCCCGGCGACGGCCATCACGTCGCTGTCGTAGACGATCGCGGTGGGCCGCCGGGCCCGGGAGAGCAGCGTGCGGGTGGCCGCCGCTCCCTCGGCGTCGCTGAAGTCGGTGGGCACCGACACCGCCTCCTCCAGCCCGAGCCGGCGCGAGGCGTCGCGCAGCGCGCGGATCCGCCGCTGGGTGTGCTGGAAGTGCGGCAGTCCGGCGAGGTGGGCGATCCGGCGGTGTCCGATGGCGGCCAGGTAGTCGACGATGGAGAGCATCGCCTCCCGGTCGTCGGCCCAGATCCGCAGCTGGTGGCCGCCCTTGCCCGGGCCGCCGAGGACGACGGCGGGCAGCCCGAGTTCGTCCAGCACCGGCAGCCGCGGGTCCCTGACCTGGAGGTCCACCACCACGAAGCCGTCGACCCGGTGCTCGGAGGCCCAGCGCCGGTAGACCTCGATCTCGGCGGCGGTGTCCTCCACGACCATCAGGTGCAGCGCCACCGAGCTGGCCGAGAGCACCGCCTGCAGGCCGGAGAGCAGGTGGCTGAAGAACGGTTCGACGCCGATGGTGCGGGCGGGGCGGGCGATCACCAGGCCGACGGCGTCGGACCGGGCCCCGCCGAGGGCGCGCGCGGCGTGGTGGGGCCGCCAGTTCATCTCCTCGGCGACCCGCAGGATCCGGTCCCGGGTCGCCTCGCTGACGCCCGGTCGGCCGTTGAGCGCGAAGGAGACCGCGCCCTTGGAGACGCCGGCCCGGCGCGCGATGTCGGCGATCGTCGGTCTGCCCACGGAACCCGACTCCTTCTCTTGACAGCCAAGTTTAGGCCGGAGCATAGTCCCTGCCAGAGCTAGACCGGTTTAGTAGGTCGTTGTCCGGAACATCACCCGACCGAAGACCCCACCCACCCCCGAGCTCGGCGCGATCCCCCACCCACCCCAGGACCGGGAGACCCTCATGCGAAGAATCTGGGCGGCACTGACGACGACGGCCCTCACCGCCGCGGCCCTCACCGGCTGCGGACTCGGCTCCGGCGACAGCAAGAACAGCGACAGCGTGGCGAGTGCGGCCGCCGCCGGCGAGGTCAAGGGCAAGGTCTCGATCCAGACCTGGGCGCTCAAGCCGAAGTTCACCGACTACATGCAGGGCGTGATCGACGGCTTCAGGAAGAAGTACCCCGGCGTCGAGGTCGACTGGCTCGACCAGCCCGGCGAGGGCTACTCCGACAAGGTGCTCAGCCAGGCCGCCGCCGGCACCCTGCCCGACGTGGTCAACCTCCCGCCGGACTTCGCCTTCCCGCTCGCCAGGAAGGACGTCCTGCTGGACGTGGCCAAGGCCGACCCCAAGCTCGCCGACGAGTACGTGGCCGGCGGCGTGGAGGCCTACCGCTACCACGGCTACCAGGGCACCTTCGGCTACCCCTGGTATCTCAACACCGATGTGAACTACTGGAGTTCGGACCTCCTCCGAAAGGACGGCCTGGACCCGGGGAAGCCCCCGGCCACCCTGGACGAACTCATCGCCCAGGCCCGGGTGATGAAGCAGAAGTCCGGCGGCCAGGACTACCTGATGAGCCGCAAACCGGGCCTCGGCGACCTCCACAACATCGGTGTGAAGATCATGGCCGACGACGGCAAGTCCTTCACCTTCAACACCCCCGAGGCCGCCGCACTGCTGGACAAGTACCGCGACGCCTTCCAGGAGGGGCTGATGCCGAACGGGGTGCTCACCGACACCTACGCCGGCAACTCCAAGCTGTTCAGCTCCGGCACCGTGGCCTGGACCACCGGCGGCGGCAACTACATCACCAGCCTCGCCACCGACAACCCGACCCTCGCACCGAAGGTCGTCGCCTCCCCCGCGATGGGCACCCCGCCGCTGTACGTCCAGGGCCTGTCCATCCCCAGGAGCACCAAGAACCCGGCCGCCGCGGTCGCCCTCGCCCGCTGGGTCACCAGCCCCGAGAACCAGGCCGCCTTCGCCCACCTGACCAGCGTCTTCCCCTCCACCAAGGCCTCCGCGAACGACCCGTTCTTCAGCAGGAGCGACGGCACCAACGCGGGCGACGCCAAGGTGATCGCCTTCGACTCGCTCGCCAAGGCCGAGCTGATCCAGCCGGTCGAGGTGGACGACGCGATGGGCACCGTCGTCAAGCAGCAGTTCGCCCTCGCCATCAGCGGCCGGACCAGCTCCAAGCAGGCCCTGGACACCGCCGTCGAGCAGTGCGACAAGCTGCTCAAGGGCTGACCCCACCACGCCCGGAACCCCGTACCGGCGAGGCGGCGGGCCTCCCCCACGCCCGCCGACCCCGGAACGCCCGCCCCCGGAACGCCCCCAGAACGCCCACCCCCAGAACGCCCACCCCAGGAAGGCCCCGCCCCAGGAAGGCGACAGCATGACCCACCGGCGTTGGTTCACCCCCTGGCTGCTCGCCGGCCCCGCGATCCTCTGGCTGGCCGTCTTCAACCTCTGGCCGGCCGTCAACACGGTGATCCTCTCCTTCACCAACGCCAAGCCGATCGGCGGCGGCCGGTTCACCGGCCTGGAGAACTACGGCCGCCTGTTCGACGACGCCCAGCTCGCCGACGCCCTGCTCAACAGCATCGTCTTCATGCTGGTCTGCCTCCCCCTGCTCACGGTCCTCCCGCTGCTGCTCGCCCTGCTCGTCCAGCGCCGCATCCCCGGCATCACCTTCTTCCGCACCGCCTTCTACACCCCGGTGATCGCCTCCGCCGTCGTGGTGGCGCTGATCTGGGGCTGGGTGCTGGACGACCGGGGCCTGGTCAACGGCCTGCTCCGGCAGACCGGCCTCAGCGACTCCCCGGTCCCCTTCCTCACCGACCGCTGGCTGCTGCTGTTCAGCGCTATCGCCCTGACCGTCTGGAAGGGCCTGGGCTACTACATGGTCATCTACCTCTCCGCGCTCGCCAACGTCCCGCGCGAGCTGCACGAGGCAGCGGCCGTGGACGGCGCCGGCCCGCTGAGCCGCTTCCGGCACGTCACCCTGCCCGGGGTGCGCCCGACCATGGTGCTGGTCTCCGCCCTCATCTCGGTGAGTTCGCTGCGCGTCTTCTCCGAGCTGTACGTGCTCTCCAACGGGCTGGGCGGCCCCGGCGGCCGCGACATGTCGGTGGTGATGCTGATCCAGATGTACAGCCGCGGCTTCAACGGCCACCTCGGCTACGCCTCCGCGCTCAGCCTGATGCTGTTCGTCATCACCCTCGGCCCGATGCTGTTCCTGATGCGGCTGAACCGGAAGGCGGCCTGACCCGTGACCACCGTCCGCGAACCCGGCACCACCGTCCGCACCGCGCCCGTCCGCAGGAGGGCGGCGCGCGGCTTCAACACCCCCTCCCCCGCCCGGACCGCGGCCCGTTACCTGTTGCTCCTGCTCGTCCTGCTCCTGGTGATCGGCCCCTTCCTGTGGCAGCTGTCCACCTCCCTCAAGGGCGCCGGCGAGGACGTCTACTCGCGCACCCCGGGCTTCCTGCCCGACCGGCCCACCCTCGGCAACTACGGCAAGGTCGCCGACACCGTCCCGGTGTGGACCTACGCCCTCAACTCGGTGATCGTCGCCGCCGTCTGCATCACCGGCAACGTGGTCGGCTGCACCCTGGCCGGCTTCGCCCTGGCCCGGCTGCGCTTCCGCGGCGCCAAGCTGCTCCTCGGCCTGTTCCTGGCCACCCTGGTGCTGCCCGGCGAGGTCACCATCGTCTCCCAGTACGTGCTGGTGCGCGGCCTCGGCCTGGCCGACAGCCTGCTCGGCGTCGCGCTGCCCGGGGCGATCGCCATGCTCAACGTGCTGCTGATGCGCACCGCCTTCGCCGCCGTACCCGCCGAGCTGGACCAGGCCGCGCTGGTCGACGGCGCCAACGTCCGGCAGCGGCTGTGGCACATCGGCCTGCCGAACGTGCGCGGCATGCTCAGCGTGATCGTCATCTTCACCTTCATCGGCGCCTGGGACGACTTCCTCTGGCCGCTGATCGTGCTCAACGACCCGCAGAAGTACACCCTCACCGTCGGGCTCCAGTACCTCAACGGCACCTTCTCCGCCAACCCCCGGCTGATCGCGGCCGGCACCATGATCGCCTTCCTGCCGATCGTCGTGGTGTTCGCCGTCTGCCAGCGCTTCTTCTTCCAGGGCGTCGAGGAGGGAGCCGTCAAGGGATGAGCCCATCTCCCGCAGGTCCCAGCTCAGTTGAGGATGCCCCCGTGACCACGACCCCGCAGGCCCCGCGTTTCGGCGTCAACTACACCCCGAGCGCCGGCTGGTTCCACCACTGGCTCGACTTCGACCTCGACGCCGTGCGCGCCGACCTCGACTCCATCGCCGCCCTCGGCCTCGACCACGTCCGGGTCTTCCCGCTCTGGCCGCTGTTCCAGCCCAACCGCACCCTGATCCGCCCGCGCGCCGTCGAACAGCTGACGGCCCTGGTGGACGCGGCCGGCGAACGCGGCCTGGACGTCGCGGTGGACGGCCTCCAGGGCCACCTGTCCAGCTTCGACTTCCTGCCGTCCTGGACCCGGACCTGGCACCGCCGCAACATCTTCACCGACCCCGAGGTCATCGACGCCCAGGCCGCCTACCTGCACACCCTCGCCGGGGCACTGCGCGAGCGGCCGAACTTCCTCGGCCTGACGCTCGGCAACGAGATCAACCAGTTCTCCGGCGGCCCGCACCCCGACCCGGACGAGGTCACCCCCGCCGAGGCCGAGGCCTGGCTGCGCCGGATGCTCGCCGCCTGCGAGCGCGGCGCGCCCGGACGGCTGCACCTGCACGCCTCGTACGACGCGGCCTGGTACCGGGACGGGCACCCGTTCACGCCCTGGCACTCGGCCCGCCTGGGCGCCGCCACCGCCGTGCACTCCTGGGTGTTCAACGGCACGGCCCAGCGCTACGGCGCCCACTCCACCGCCACCGCCCAGCACGCCGCCTACCTGGTCGAGCTCTCCAAGGCCTGGGCCGACGACCCGGCCCGCCCGGTCTGGCTCCAGGAGGTCGGCGCGCCCGCCCCGCACATCGGCGCCGAGGACGCGGCCCGGTTCACCGGCGCCACCGTCGAGGCCGTACTGGACTGCCCCGACCTCTGGGGCGTCACCTGGTGGTGCTCCCACGACGTGGACCGCTCGCTCGCCGACTTCCCCGAACTGGAATACGACCTCGGCCTGTTGACCACCGAACGGGCCGTCAAACCGGCCGGTGCCCGGCTCGCCGAGGCCGCCGCCGAGGCCCGCCGCGACTGGCAGCCGGCCAAGCCGCGCAGCACCGCCGTGGTGGTCGCCACCGGGGACGAGGTCACCTCGCCGCACCGCGCGGTCTGCGGACCCGGCGGGGCGGTGTACGAGGCCTTCATGCGCCTCGCCGAGGCCGGCGCCCGCCCGACCACCGTGCTCGCCGAACGCGCCGGGGACCGGGCGCACCTGGCCGCGCGCGGCATCACCGAGGTGGTCCACCCCTTCGACGTACGTTCTCTCTAGTCAGCGCTGTCCCTCGTCACGCAACGGAGCCTGCCGACATGCACGATGACCGCACCCTCGTCGAGTCCCGCCTCAAGCGCGTCCTGGAGGAGCGCATCCTCCCGGCGATCCACCCGGAGTCCGTCCCGCTGGAGGTCGGCATCTGGACCGCCCCCGGCGAGCCCGTCCCGGTCGCCGAGGGCCTGGCCGCGCCGCGCACCCCGATCGCGGTCGGCGACGCCTGGGGCGCGCCCTGGGGCACCAGCTGGCTGACCGTCTCCGGCACCGTGCCCGAGGCCTGGGCCGGCCGGACGGTCGAGGCGCTGATCGACCTCGGCTTCGACGCCAACATGCCCGGCTTCCAGTGCGAGGGCCTGGTCTACCGCCCGGACGGCAGCCCGGTGAAGGGCCTCAACCCGCGCAACCAGTGGGTGCGGATCGCCGCCCCGGCGGCCGGCGGGGAGCAGGTGCTGCTGCACGTCGAGGCCGCCGCCAACCCGGTCATCCTGGACTACCACCCCTTCCTGCCCACCGAGCTGGGCGACAGGGAGACGGCCGGCGACCAGCCGCAGTACCAGCTGGCCCGGACGGACCTCGCGGTCTTCGACGAGACGGTCTGGCAGCTCTCCATCGACCTGGAGGTGCTCGGCGAGCTGATGGCCGAACTCCCGGTGGACGGCGCCCGCCGCTGGGAGGTGCTGCGCGCGGTCGAACGGGCCCTGGACGCGATCGACCTCCAGGACGTCAACGGCACGGCCGCGGCCGCCCGTTCGGAGCTCACGGCCGTACTGGCCGCACCCGCGGCCCCGTCCGCGCACCGGATCAGCGCGATCGGCCACGCCCACATCGACTCGGCCTGGCTGTGGCCGCTGCGCGAGACGGTGCGCAAGGTGGCCCGCACCACCGCCAACATGACCGCGCTGCTGGAGGACGAGCCGGACTTCCTCTACACCATGTCCCAGGCACAGCAGTACGCGTGGATCAAGGAGCACCGCCCCGAGGTGTACGCGCGGGTCCGCAAGGCGGTGGCCGAGGGCCGGTTCGTGCCGGCCGGCGGCATGTGGGTCGAGTCCGACACCAACATGCCGAGCTCGGAGGCGATGGCCCGTCAGTTCGTCTACGGGAAGCGGTTTTTCCTGGAGGAGTTCGGGATCGAGAACCGCGAGGCCTGGCTGCCGGACACCTTCGGCTTCACCGGCGGCCTGCCGCAGATCATCCGCAACGCGGGCTCCAAGTGGCTGCTGACCCAGAAGATCTCGTGGAGCCAGGTGAACAGGTTCCCGCACCACACCTTCCTCTGGGAGGGCATCGACGGGACGCGCATCTTCACCCACTTCCCGCCCGTGGACACCTACAACTGCTCCATGAAGGGCAGCGAAATCGCCCACGCGGAAAGGAACTTCAAGGACAAGGGGGTGGCCCGGCACTCGCTCGCCCCGACCGGCTGGGGCGACGGCGGCGGCGGGACGACCCGCGAGATGGTCGCCAAGGCGGCCCGGCTGCGCGACCTGGAGGGCTCGGCCACCGTCCGCTGGGAGAAGCCCGCCGAGTTCTTCGCCAAGGCCGAGGCCGAGTACCCGGACCCGCCGGTCTGGGTCGGCGAGCTCTACCTCGAACTCCACCGGGCCACCCTGACCAGCCAGGCGAGGACCAAGCAGGGCAACCGGCGCAGCGAGAACCTGCTGCGCGAGGCCGAACTCTGGTGCGCCACCGCGGCGTTGCGCACCAGCGCGGCATACCCGTACGAGCAGCTGGACCGGATCTGGAAGACCGTGCTGCTGCACCAGTTCCACGACATCCTGCCCGGTTCCTCGATCGCCTGGGTGCACCGCGAGGCGGAGGCGACGTACGCGGCCCTGGCGGAGGAGCTGGAGGGGCTGATCGGCGCCGCCCAGCAGGCGCTGGCCGGGGAGGCCGCGGGCGGGCGCGAGCTGGTGTTCAACGCCGCGCCGCACGCCCGCTCGGCCGTCCCGGCGGGCGGGGCGGCCGTGGTGGCCCCGGCGGGAGAGGGCTGCACGGCCGACGAGCGGCCCGAGGGCGGGTTCACCCTGCGCAACGGCCTGCTGGAGGTCACCGTCGACGGGGACGGCCTGATCGCCTCGGTGGTCGAACTGTCCAGCGGCCGCGAGAGCGTCGCCCCCGGCAGCCGGGCCAACCTGCTGCAGCTGCACCCGGACTTCCCCAACATGTGGGACGCCTGGGACGTCGACCGGTTCTACCGCAACACCGTCACCGACCTGACCGGCGTGGACTCGCTCACCGCCACCGCCTCCGCCGACCGGGCCGCCGTCCGCATCACCCGCTCCTTCGGCTCCTCCACCGTCGTCCAGGTCCTCACCCTGCGGGCCGGCGAGCAGCGCCTGGACATCGACACCGAGGTCGACTGGCACGAGACCGAGAAGTTCCTCAAGGCGGCCTTCCCGCTGGACGTCCACACCGAGCGCTACGCCGCCGAGACCCAGTTCGGCCACCTCTACCGGCCCACCCACACCAACACCAGCTGGGACGCCGCCAAGTTCGAGGCCTGCAACCACCGCTTCGTCCACCTGGAGGAGCCCGGCTGGGGCGTGGCCCTGGTGACCGCCTCCACCTACGGCCACGACGTCACCCGCACCGTGCGCGCGACCGACGGCGGCACCACCACGACCGTGCGCTTCTCCCTGCTGCGCGCCCCGCGCTTCCCCGACCCGAAGACCGACCAGGGAGTGCACCGCTTCCGGCACGCGCTCGTCCCGGGCGCGGCGATCGCCGACGCCGTCCGCGAGGGCTACCGGATCGGCCTGCCCGAGCGGCGGGTCACCGGCAGCGCCGAGCGGGTCGCGCCGCTGGTCGAGCTGGACGACGACGCCCTGGTGGTCAGCGCCGTCAAGCTCGCCGACGACCGCAGCGGCGACCTGGTCGTCCGGGTCTACGAGGCGGGCGGTGGCCGGGCCCGCGGCCGGCTCACCACCTCCTTCCCGCTGGCCGGCGCCGTGCCCTGCGACCTGCTGGAACGGCCCTGGGACGGCACCCGCGGCGAGGTGACGGTGGAGGACGGCGCGGTGCGGCTGGCGCTGCGACCGTTCGAGCTGGTCACCCTGCGGCTCAGCGCGGCCGGCTGACCGACGTACCGTGAAGGCGCCCCGGCCCCGCGCGGCCGGGGCGCCGCCCCTGCGACCCTCCTGGAGCCCGCCATGCCGCTCACCCCCCTGTTCGCCGCCGTCGACATCGGCGGCACCAAGATCGCCGGGGCGCTGGTCGACGGCGACGGACGGCTGCGGCACCGGCTCCAACTGCCCACCCCGGCCGACGGACCCGGCCCGGCCGTGCTCGCCGTCGTGCACCAGGTGCTCGACCAGCTCGCCGGTACGGCCGACTGGGCCGCCGTGACGGCCGTCGGCATCGGCAGCGCCGGCCCGGTCGACCTGGCCGACGGCACCGTCAGCCCGGTCAACATCCCCGGCTGGCGCGGCTTCCCGCTGGTCGCCGAGGTCGCCGCCCACCCGGCGGTGGCCGCCCGGAGCCTGCCCGTCCGGCTCGCCGGGGACGGCGTGGCGATGGCCGCCGCCGAGCACTGGCAGGGCGCGGCCCAGGGCGCCGGCAACGCGCTCTGCCTGGTGGTGTCCACCGGCGTCGGTGCCGGGCTGGTGCTGGACGGCGCCGTGCGGCCCGGCCCCAGCGGCAACGCCGGGCACCTCGGCCACATCACCGTCGACCTGGACGGCGAACCCTGCCCGTGCGGCTCCCGCGGCTGCCTGGAGGGCCTGGCCAGCGGCACCGCGATCGCCCGCCGGGCACTCGCCGACGGCTGGCGGCCGCCGGGCGAGGACCGCACCGCCCGCGCCGTGGCCGTGGCGGCCGCCGCGGGGGACCCGGTCGCGCTGGCCTCCTTCGACCGGGCCGCCCAGGCGCTGGCCGCCGGGATCGCCGCCACGGCCGCCCTGGTCGACCTCCACCGGGTGGTGGTCGGCGGCGGCGTCGCCACCGCCGGGGAGGTGCTGTTCGCCCCGCTCGCCCGCCACCTGGACCGCTACGCCGCCCTCTCGTACGTCCGCGGGCTGGATGTGCGCCGGGCCGAACTCGGCACCGATGCCGGGCTGATCGGCGCGGCCGCGCTCTGCCGCTGAGCCGCTCCGGTACCTCGCCGTCCGGTCCTCGCCGTCCGGTCCTCGCCGCGACGGGCCGGGCTCCCGGGGTGCTGCGGGGCGGCGCCCCGGAGGCGGGCCAACCGGCAGGCCCCTGCGATGAGTTGGCCTCGCCCCGCGGCGGCGGTCCGGTCCGGAGCCGGCGCCGGGCGTCCGCGTCGGCGGCGGCGTCCGCCCACGTCGGCGTCAGCGCCCGCGTCCGCCCGGCTCAGGCCGGGAGCGGATGTCCGAACAACAGGTCGTAGCCGTCCGGCAGTTGCTCGATCACCCGGTCGATCAGTTGCCCGGGGACGAGGTCGGCCAGGGTGCTGAGCACCGCCCCGATGTCCCACTGCGCCGTCGCCGGCGTCGCCCCGTCGATCCAGCCGACCACGGCCTCCACGAAGCGCTCGGCGGTCAGCGGCTCGGCGGCCGGCTGGGCGTCCCGGAGCAGCGAGGCGTACGTCCCGGGCAGCGCGTCGGCGAGGTCCAGCCGCTCCGCGCCCACCAGGTGCTCGCCCAGCAGGGCGAGCACGACCCGGGTGGCATGGTCCGCCTCGGCCTCGCCCCGGTACTCACCGCGCTCCACGACGCGGGCGAGGAAGTCCTCCCAGGAGATGGTCATCGCGTCCTCCTTCCGGTCCGCGGGACCGGCCGGGCGAGCGGCGGCCGAGGGCCGGGGGCCTGCCTCATCGCAGCCCGTGACCGCCGGGAGACGTACCGGTTCCCGTGCTGCTCAGCGTACTGCGGTCGGGCCGGGGCGGGGGCCGTCGATCCGCGCGAGCGCGGAGGCCGGACGGAACCTTGACGCCGGAGCCGGAGCCGGAAGCGGAACCGTGGCGTGGGGGTGCGACCGGAGCCGTGGCCGGGACCGGCCTGGCGGATCGACGCCGTTGTCGATCACGCCACCGGCCCGCGCCGCCACCGGCACGGGAACGCCCGGATCAGCCCGGATCAGCCCGGATCAGCCCGCCGAGGCGCGCACCCTTCTGCGCGAGCCACGCGGCGCACCGACGCCCGCACCGGAGCGCACCGCCGTCCGCTGGGCCGGCGCCATCGGCTGCCCGACGGGGACCACGGTGTCGCCACGCGCCGTGTCCGGGACCCGGTCCACGACCGACTCCGACATAAACGCCGACAGAAAGCGCCGCTCGTTCTGGCTGAGTTTGCGCGAGCGACCGGATTCCCGGTCCCGCGCGACGACCACGGTCCGCGCCCGCATAAAGGTGCGCGGATCGCGGCAGACATTCACCTCGACATGGGCGGAACTCCGCCCGATGTGCTGCACGGTCAACCGCACCGACAATGGCTCGGGGCGGTGGTGCAACTGCTCCAGGTAATCGATCTCGTGCCGGGCGATAATGAATCCGGACGGGAACAGCGATTCCCGCACGGCGGTCGCGTGGTGGCAGAACAGGTCGTAAATCCCCTCCTGGATGTAGCCGACCAGCCTGGCGTTGTTGATGTGCCCGTTCTCGTCGACGTCGCTCCACCGGGTGGGGCAGGACAGCACGTGCACACCCGGGAACAGCGCGCTCACTGCTGCGTCAGCCCCGCGCCGGCGCCGGTGGGGAGCAGCGCGCGCCGCAACCTGGCGTAGTAACCGGAGTGTTCGGCCGCCATCCGGGCGGCGGTCCAGCCCTCCTCGGCGGCCTCCGCGGCCGCCTGGACGACCAGGCTGTCCAGCACCACGTCGACCGACCGGCAGAGTTCGGCGACCGCGGCGAGGCGTTCGGTGACATCGGCCGCACCGGCCGCGTTACGGGCCGGAAAGGCCGCCAGCGATTCGACTGCGAGCTGCAGATCGTCGATGGCGTCCGACCGGCTCTCCTGCGGTGAATTCCGCATTCTTTTCTCCAGGACCAATTCGGGCCATTACGGCCCGGTAACTGACGTTCGAATACACCGTCATCGGTGTCGACCCCCCGACGCCATCGACGCTATCCCAGTCGACGCGGGTCCGCAGAAGGTTTTCGGACGGTGACGGGAAACTGACTTCCATCGGAGTAGTTTGCGGGGGTACACAATATGCCCCGTCAGCCGAACGCGGTAAGCAGAACGGGTGGCATCGCCGACTCGCCGAGCAAGATCAACTACGGTCGGGCACAAATCTGCTACCGGCCTCCCCGCCACCGCGCCTCGTACAGGTGGGCGTCCTCCTCAGCACGACCCCACGCCGTCCGCTCCCCGACACGGTCTCCACCGACCACACCGCCGCGAACGACGTCCGCCTCGATCCCCTCGGCGGCCGCCGTGTCGGCCACCTCCCCGACGGCCCCGTCCATCACCCGCTGCATCGCGGCGGCGCGTCCGCGCCCGCACTTCCGCGCGAAGGCGCCCCGCCCCGCGAAGCCCTTGTACAGCCGGCCCCCGGAGCAGCCACCCTGTCAGTCCTCAAGGAGCTCCAGCACCCGCGTCCAGCTGTACGCCCCCGGCACGAACTCCGCGATCCGCACGCCCATCCCGCGCAGCCTGGTCAGGCTCTCCCCGTACGCCGGATGCGCGGCCTGGGCCGCACTGAGGCACGGTTGGACCGCCACCGGAATCCCCCACCCGTACGACTCGCAGAGGATCCCGAGCGCGAGGGTGTCCGAGATCCCGGCGGCCCACTTGTTGATCGTGTTGAACGTCGCCGGAGCCACCACGAGCGCGTCCGGATCCGGCAACGGCCGGGGCTCCCCGGGCTTCCGCCAGGCCGAGCGGATCGGGTACCCCGTCTGCTCCTCGACCGCCGGGACGTCGATGAACCCCGCGGCGAGCGGCGTCGCCACCACCCCCACCTCCCAGCCCCGCCCCTGCGCCGCCGCGATCAACTCCCCCACCCCACCGGCGACTCCCGCCGCACACACCACGACGTACAGCACCGGCTTCCCCGCCTCGGCCATCTCCCGAACACCCCTCTCACCACCGGCGGAACACCCGCCCGTCCACCCAGTGTGCCGACCGCCGCTGCGCCACCACGGACGGGGGCGGCCGCGCCTCGGAGCGCGGATGCCTCCGGGAACCACCGCCCGAACTCGTCGGGCCACCTCGCGCTTCCTCCTGCTTCCTCCCGTGCGTCGAACCGTCGCCCTGGCCGCACCGCGAACGCCCTGGTGCCCGCCCCCACGTACGGCCGGGGGCGGGCACGGCGGCTGCCGGAAGCGTCAGCCGATGGTCGAGCCGGTGACCGGCTCGGACAGCGCGACGGTCTTGCCGTTCGCCCCGCTCTTGACGAACTGCCAGGTGAGGCCGTTGATCACGCCCGTGCCCAGCGGGGCCAGCTTGGCGAAGGCGGGCTGGCTGAGGTCGATGTGGGTGGAGTCGCAGGACGGGCACTGGTCCTTCACCGGGACGGTGACGGTCTTGCCCTGGTACGTGACCTTGACCGAAATGCCCTTGCAGAGCGGGTCGTTGTTGGGGTTGGCGGAGGTCCACCAGGTGTGCGAGACGGCGACCAGCATCTGGTTGGAGGCGTTGATCTGGGTACCGCAGGCGCCGTACCCGGCGTCGTTGTAGTAGGTGGCCTTCCCGGTCATGGGCTTGTTGACCGGTATCGCGGCGCCGGCGGAGCCGGCGGTCAGGGCGATGAGGGCGGCGGCCGCGATCGGGGCGCCTGCGAGGATCCTGAGGTTCTTGCCGATGGCGCGCATGGTTCGTTCCCTCCGGTTCAACGGTCCCGGGTCCAAGTCATGGGCATGACAGGCACAACTCGCCGAAGCTGCGCCGCAGTTCGGCGGCCGGACACCCGATGCCCGCCCGGTGGTGGGAACGTATGCGCGCCACCCCGGTATGGTCCAGACCTTCACGGTGTCGCCATGAACACAAGGCAAGGATCTTTACCAATGCGGCCGAAGGGGCGAAGATGCGTGACCGCACCGCCACGCAGGGTGTTGACGGATCGTCACCAGCACCCCGCCCCGGAGGCCCTCCCATGCGCATGCGCACCGCACCCGCTGCCGCCCTGCTCCTCGGCACCGCCCTGACCCCGGTCCTCACCGCCTCCCCGGCCGCCGCGCACCAGGCGGCAGCGGCGGCCCCGCGCGTGGTGAACCAGGGCTACAGCATCCCGGTCGGCGGCATCACGGACCTCGGCGCGCTCCCCGTCCTCGGCGGCCTCGGCATGGACTTCGCCCGCCTGCTCGGCCAGTAGCCCTCCCGGCCCGACCGACCACCGCCGGGCCGGCCACCGTCGGACCGGCCACCGACGGGCCGTCCACCGACCGACCCCGCCCACCCCGCGACCACGCCCGCACAGCGGCCGGTCCCGCCGATTCCCGAAGATCACGGACCGCCACCGCCCACCCGGGTTACGCTCGACCCGCGCGGCGCGCCGCCCGCGCTGCCGACCGAGGGGGAACGCGTGATCGGGGACCTGCTGCCGGACGTCGTGGTGACCGAAGTGGCCTACGACGACCCGCCCGAGGCGCGGCTGGAGCCCGCCGAGGAGGAGGTGATCGCCCGCGCCGTGGACAAGCGCCGCCGCGAGTTCACCACCGTCCGGCACTGCGCCCGCACCGCCCTGGGCCGCCTCGGCGTCCCGTACCGCCCGCTCGTCCCCGGCCTGCGCGGCGCGCCGAGCTGGCCGGACGGCGTGATCGGCAGCCTCACCCACTGCGACGGCTTCCGCGCCGCCGCCGTCGCCCGCACCGGCGGTCCCCTGGCCTCGGTCGGCATCGACGCCGAGCCCGCGCTGCCGCTCCCGGACGGCGTCCTGGAGGCCGTCGCGCTGCCCGTCGAGCAGCAGCGGCTGGCCACGCTCGCCACCGAGCGCCCGGGCCTGCCGTGGGACCGCATCCTGTTCAGCGCCAAGGAGTCGGTCTACAAGGCCTGGTTCCCGCTGACCGAGCTGTGGCTGGACTTCCACGAGGCCGAACTCGACTTCTCCCCCGACGGCACCTTCTCCGCCCGCCTGCTGGTCCCCGGCCCGGTGGTCGGCGGCCGCCGCCTCGACGGCTTCGACGGCCGCTGGGCGGTGCGCGACGGGCTGCTCGCCACCGCGATCGCCGTCGAGCCGTAGCCGTAGGTGTTGCTCGGGGAGCCGTAGGTGTTGCTCGGGGAGCCGTAGCCGTTGATCGGGAACCCGTAGCCGCTCGCCGGGCGGCGTGGCCGCAGCCGTAACCCTCCATCACCCGGCCGTTCGCCGCCCGGGCATATCCTCGACCGCGTGACGGTGACCTATGTGATCGACGGCAACGAGATCGGCACCCTGGAGGACTTCTGGGACGTGGTCGGGCGGACGATGGGCGTGGACGGCTACTTCGGCCGCAACCTGGACGCCTTCGCCGACTGCCTGGGCGGCGGCTACGGCACGCCCGACGACGGCGACTACCTGATCGAGTGGCGCGACCACGAGCTGTCCCGCCGCAGGCTCGGCTACCCGGAGACGGTCCGGCAGCTGGAGCGCCGGCTCGCCAGGGCCCACCCCACCAACCGCGGGCAGGTCGCGGCCGAGCTGGCCGACGCCCGGGCCGGCAAGGGCCCGACGGTCTTCGACTGGCTGGTCGACGTCATCGAGGAGCGCCACCCGGGCGGCCTCCGGCTGGCCTGACACCCCGGCGGCTCACATCACGTCCGACAGCCGGACGAACCGCCGCCCCGCCGCCAGCAGCCCCGGCACCGCCGCCGCCATCCCGGGGGCGGTGCCGCCGCCCGGGTGGTTCATGTGCCCGATCACGACCGCACCGGGCGGTGCCGACGCCACCTCCTGCCGCACCTCGGAGGCGGGCAGCGTCGCCCCGCCGTCCCCGTTCACGGTGAACCCCACCACGCGTTCGCCCAGGTCGGCGACCACCCGGGCGGCGACGTCGTCGTAGTGCGCGGTGCCGGAGCGGAAGAACCGCGGCGGGTGTCCGAGCAGCCCGGTGAGCTTGTGGGCGTTGCCCACCACCTCGTCGTACACCTCGCCGACCCCGCCGGTCCCGGCGATCCCGTACGCCGAACGGCCGGTCACCGAGAGCGGGCGGTGCACGGTGCCGTGGTTGCCGATCTCGAACAGCCCGTCGGCGGCGAGCTGCTCGAAGACGTCCGGGTTGGCGTCGATCCAACGGGCGTTCAGGAACAGCGTGGCCGGGACCTTCCGCTCCCGCAGGAAGTCGATCAGGTCGGCGTCGTAGCCGTTCCCGCCGGGGCCGCCGCAGGCGTCGAAGGTCAGCGCCATCGCGCTCTCGCCCTCCGGCAGCTCGGTGATCACCCCGGAGACCCGCAGCCCCCACTCGCTCGGCGCCAGCGCCCCGTAGCGCTGGACCATCTCGGCCCGGCTCGGCTCCCGTACCGCCGAGGGCGCGGCGGCGGAGGCCGTCGCCGACGGAGCGGCCGACGGGCTGACCGACGAAGTGGCCGACCCACTCGCTGACGGGCCGGCGGACGGACCGGCGGACCCGCCGCCCGACGGCGTGCCCGACCCCGAGGCGGGCGCCGCCCCCGCGGCGGACACCGTCGGCGAGGCCGCCCCACCGCCGTCCGCGCCCCGCCTCGCCCGACACCCCGCCAGCGTGCCCCCGGCCACCACCGCCGCCAGCAGCGTTCGCCGACTCAGTGCCACACCAGCCTCCCGACCGACTCATCGCCATTTGTCATACGACCCGACCACATGACTATGAACCGACCATTCGTCACTCCCCGCAACTCGCCCCCCACCCCCGCCCGGCCCTCCTTCACCGAGCCGCCCCACCCCGGTGGGCCCCGCCTCACCCCCGGTTCATCCCCCGGGGTAGGCAAGCCGGCGGACCCGCCCGCCCCAGCCCGGAGGCCCCGATGCCCACCTCCCCGGTCGACCCGTTCGACCCGGTCGACCCGTTCGACCCGGCCGACCCGGCCGACCCGTTCGACCCGGCCCGCTCCCCGACCCCGGCCCGCCCGACCACCCCGCCGCACCCCGCCCGTCGCGACCTGCTCCGCACCGGCCTCGGCCTCGCCGCCACCACCGCCACCGCCACCACCGCCGGCCCCGCCTCAGCAGCCCCCGCCCACGGCGCGGCCAACGGCGACCGCACCCTCACCCTCACCGGCCACCTCCCCACCGGCGCTCCCGACTTCGTCCTCCTCCCGGTCGAGATCCCCGACGGCGTCCGCGAGATCGCCGTCTCCTACGGCTACGACAAGCCGCAGGTCCCCGCCGGCACCCCCGGCAACTCCTGCGACATCGGCATCTTCGACGAACGCGGCACCGACCTCGGCGGGGACGGCTTCCGCGGCTGGTCCGGTGGCTTCCGCACCGAGTTCGCCCTCTCCCGGGGCGCCGCCACGCCCGGCTACCTCCCCGGCCCGATCAATCCCGGCACCTGGCACGTCGTGCTGGGCCCGTACCAGATCGCGCCGCAGGGCCTGGACTACCGCGTCCAGGTCACCCTCCGGTTCGGCGAGCCGGGGCCGGAGTTCACCCCGCGCTACCCGCCGGAGCGGGCCCGCGGCCGCGGCCGGGCCTGGTACCGGGGCGACTGCCACCTGCACACCGTGCACTCCGACGGGCGCCGCCTGCCCGAGGAGGTGGCCGCCGGAGCCCGCGCGGCCGGCCTGGACTTCATCGTCTCGACCGACCACAACACCAGTTCCTCGCACGCCGTCTGGGGCCCGCTGGCCGGCCCCGACCTGCTGATCGTCACCGGCGAGGAGGTCACCACCCGCAACGGCCACTGGCTGGCCCTGGGCCTGGAGCCCGGCCGGTTCGTCGACTGGCGCTACCGCTCCCGCGACGAGGAGTACCCGCGCTTCGTCCGCCAGGTCCACCGCGACGGCGGCCTGGTGGTGCCCGCGCACCCGTACTGCCCGTACGTCGCCTGCCAGTGGAAGTTCGGCTACGAGCAGGCCGACGCCGTCGAGGTGTGGAACGGGCCCTGGACGTACGACGACGAGTCGGCCGTCGACACCTGGGACGCCGGACTCGCCGTCGCCCTGCGCAGCGGCGGCGGGAACGGCGGCGGCCGGAACGGCGCCCGCTCCTGGCTGCCCGCCATGGGCAACAGCGACGCCCACAGCGACCCGCAGGTCATCGGCCTGCCGCACAACGTCGTCCTGGCCGAGGACCTCACCCGGGACGCGGTCCTGGACGGGCTGCGCGCCGGGCGCAGCTGGCTGGCCGAATCCGCCGCCGTCACGCTCGACCTCACCGCCACCGGGCACGGCCGTCAGGCCGGCATCGGCGAGGAGCTGACCGTCCCGGCCGACGCCCCGGTGGACGTCCGGCTCAGCGTCTCCGGGGTGCCCGGCGGCACCGTCCGCCTGATCACCGACGAGGGGCAGATGCACCAGGAGTCGCTGCCCGCCGGCGGCGCCGGCACCGTGGTGTGGCGCACCACCGCCTCGCTCGCCGCGTACGTCCGCGCCGAGGTCCGCCACCCGAGGGCCGACGGCACGCCGGGCAAGGGCAACTCGATGGGCGGGGACCTCCCCTGGGGCCCGATGGCGGCCCTCACCAACCCGATCGTGCTGCGTACCGAGGAGCGCTGAGACCACCCCCTCCCCGCCCGCGGACCTGTCACGGACGGGGAGGGGGACGACTCGGGGCACCCGTTTGGACTAGGTTGATCCCCGAAACGCATCAGTCGTAGGGACGAGGCGGTCGGCTGTCCGCATCCGGGCCGACCGGCTCCTTCGCACTCCCACCGTCTCGCCCCGGCTACCCGACCGAACCGACCGACCCCGTCCGTCCCCGGCCCGCGAAGGGATCAGCAGCTGTGAACCGTACGACCGTAGGTGGGCCGGAGCTCGGGGGCGGCCGGGGGGCCGGGGGCGTCCTGGTCCTCGTCGACCCCTCCGGGGCCGGGAACAGCCCGGTCGCGGGGCTGCTCGCCCAGGAACTGCATCCGAGCGTCCACCTGCGGACGGACGACTTCCTCCAGGTCATCCGCAACGGCCAGCTGCCGCCGAACCTGCCCGAGGCCGCCCGTCAGAACGCCACCGCCCTGGCCGCCGCCGCCCAGGCCGCCTTCGCCTACGCCACCGGCGGCTACCAGGTCGTCGTCGAGTGCCCCGAGACCCCGGTCTCCCTCGACACCTTCCGCCGCGAGAGCCGGACCACCGGCGCCGCCCTCCACTACGTCGTCCTCACCACCGCGGCCCCCACCACCACCCACGAACTCGACACCACCCCGCTCACCCCCGACACCACCACCAAGTCCATCCTCACCGCCCTCACCACCCGCACCCACCTCCTCGGCTGGTGACCCCTCGCGGGCGGGCGCGGTCTACGCCCCGACGACGCCGTCGATGGCCTCGCGCAGGAAGTCGGCGTGGCCGTTGTGCCGGGCGTACTCGTGGATCAGGTGGAGCATCACCAGCCGCAGCGACACCTCGGCCTCCCAGCGGGGCTGGTAGCCGGTGACGTCGAGCGAGGGGGCGGCGAGTTCGATGCGGCGGGAGTGCTCGATCTCGGTCTGCCAGGCGGCGAAGGCCTCGGCGCGGGTGGCCCCGGTCGGGTCGTAGGCCGCCTGGTAGTCGCCGTCCTCGGACCAGACCCGCGGGACGTCCTGCCCGTCGATCACCCGGCGGAACCAGGTGCGCTCGACCTCGGCCATGTGCCGGACGAGCCCGAGCAGGCTCAGCGTGGACGGCGGGCTGGAACGTTCCCGCAGCTGTTCGTCGGTCAGGCCCTCGCACTTCATGGCGAGGGTCGCCCGGTGGAAGTCCAGGAAGCCGCGCAGCATCTCACGCTCGCCACCGGTCAGCGACGGTACGGGCCGGTTGTCGGTGCTCATGGAATCGTTTCTCCTCGTGATCGGCGGTTCCCGGCGGACTGTAGCGAACGCCGGGTCCGGCCCGACAGCGACTTTCCGGGCCCCGGCGCGGGCTGACCCGTACCGGCCGTCAACCCCGAACGCGCCCCGTCACGTACCGTGTTCGGACCGCCACCGGTTTGGGTACGTACCTCGGCGCGCCCGACCGCCGGGCGCCCACCGAGCAGGAGACCCGACCACCCATGGACCACAACCACATCCCCCCGACGGTACGCCGGACGTACGGCGCCGACGACCTCAGTACCGCCCCCTCGTTCGCGGGCGGGTTCATCAACTTCGGTGACTGGCAGGGCATCGACCTCGCCGCTCCCACCGCCGACGACCGGGTGCGCAGCCAGGAGCAGCTGTACCGGCGGGTGCTGTGCGCCTTCCCGGAGCCGCGTGAGCGGCTGCGGCTGGCGGAGGTGGGCTGCGGGCGCGGGCTGGGCGCGGCCCTGGCGCTACGGGAGTTCCGCTTCGCCTCGGTCACCGGCGTGGACATCCACCCGGACCAGGTCGAGCGCGCCCGCGCCGTCAACGCCCGTGCCATGGCCACCTATCCGGACCGGCTCGGCTACACCATCGGATCGGCGGACGAACTCCCCTTCGCCGACGCCTCCCTGGACGGCGTCTACTCGGTCGAGGCCGCCCAGCACTTCCGCGAACTCACCGGGTTCGTCCGCGAGTCGGCCCGCGTCCTGCGCCCGGGCGGGAGGCTGGTGGTCGCCACCTTCTTCGCCGCCCCCGGGGAGGAGATCACCGAACGCCTCAAGATCCTGCTCGCCAGCTTCGCCGACGGCCTGGACATCGCCCACCACCTCGACGACTTCACCGCCGACCTCGGCGGCACCGGCTTCACCGACGTCACCACCGAGTCCATCGGCCCCGACGTCTGGCCAGGCCTCGACCGCTACCTCGCCGACACCGTCCCCACCGACCACTGGACCCGCAACTTCCTCCACGCCTGGCGCCACGGCCTCCTCGACTACCACCTCGTCACCGCCACCCGAGCCGCCTGACCCCGGCCGTCGTCCGGCCACCGGGCCTGTCCGCACCCCAAGGACAGGCCCAAGCCGCGCTGCGCGACGCGCCCAGCCGGCTGCCCCGACCGGTGGGAGCGCCGCAGGCCCGTGAACGGCGCGTCCCGGGGTCCCGGAGGCGGGACGCCGGGCCGGTCCGTCCGTCACAGCTCCAGGTCCGGGTGGAGGCGGGCGACCGTCCACACCCGCCGACGGCACAGGGCCAGCGAGGTGAGGGCCAGGAACAGGACGCCGAAACCCGCCAGGACTGCGATGTCCCGGGTGAGGTGGGAGGCCGCGCCACCGCTGATCGTCACCCGGAGCCCGTCGACCAGGTAGGTCATCGGCAGGAGGGGGTGGACGGCCTGGAACGGCGCCGGGGTCGTCTGCACCGGGTACAGGCCGCCCGAGGCGGTCAGTTGCAGGATGAGCAGGACCAGGGACAGCACGTCACCCGCCGTACCGAACGCGGTCCGCAGGCAGTGGTCGACGGCGACGAACGCGGCGGCACCGACCGAGAGGAGCAGGACGGTCTTCCAGGGGGCCTGCGCGTGCAGCCCGAGGCCCGCGCTGACGACGCCGTAGAGGATCAGGGCTCCGAGCACGCCCAGCCCCGCGGCCGGGAGCCAGCCCGCAACGGCGAGGGTGGAGGCCCGGGTGCGCGCGGCCAGCGCCCTGGTGTTCACCGGTCGCAGGAAGAGGTAGGCGAAGAGGCCGAACACCCACAGCGCGATGCCGAAGAAGAACGGGGCCAGCCCGCGGCCGTAGACGCCGGCCGGGTGGAGGTTCGACCGGTCGATGTCGACGGGCGTCCCCAGCACCTTCGACGCATGGTCCACCTGTCCGGAATCCAGGACGGGGACCTGCTTCCTGCCGTCGTCGATCAGGGTGGCCAGCGTGGTGGCGCCGGTGTGGGCCTGGTCGGCGGCGGTCTTCAGCGCCCCGGATCCCTGCTGGAGGGCGGACAGACCCGTGGACACGGTGGTGGCCCCGGCGGCGATGCTCTGGGCGCCGGAGTCGACCAGGGCCAGCGGGGTCTGCGCGTTCTGGGCGGACTGCTGGGCGGCCACGGCGGCCTTCTGGAGGGCGACGGCCTGCTGGTGCGCCGCATGGGCGTTGCCGCTGGCGGTGGCGGCGTGACCGTCGATCTGGCCGGCGACGGTGTCGGCCGCCGTCATGTCCTGTTTGGCGCGCTGGAACACGGGATCGTCACCCAGTCCCGGGTGCGCCTCGGCCAGGCGGTCCAGATCGGCCACCGCCTTGGCGGTTCCCTGCTTCACCGCCGAGGTTGCGGTGTGGACGGCGTCCACGCCCTGGGAGACGACAGCGGCCGCGTTGACCACGGCGCCGGCGGCCGTGCTCAGCTGCGGCGCGGCCTCGGTGAGGGCGGCGGCCGCCGTGTGCACCTGGGCCGTGGCCTGGCTGAGCTTCTGGGCACCGTCGGCGAGCTGGGTGGAGCCGGACTGCAGCGTCGTACCGGCGCCCGCTGCGGCGGAACTCCCCTGCTGCGCAACGGTGGTGGCGTTCACGAGCCCCTGCGCCGCCTGTGCCGCCGTGTTCAGCTTTCCGCCGATGTCCGCGAGCCGGTCGTAGGCGCCGCGGACGTACGCCTCGTGCGCGGCGGAGTTGACCTGTTCCTGCAGCTTCGTCTGGACGACCTCGGTCATGACGCCGGCGATGTAGTTGTTCGCGTCGTTGAGCTGGATGTGGATCCGGGCCTGTTCCGGTTGTGCGTCGGGGCCGGTGGCGAGGCGGGCACTGAAGTCGGCGGGGATCCGGACCGTGAACGCGTAGCGCCCGTGCTCCAGACCGGTGCGGGCCGCGGCGTCGTCGACGAACGCCCAGTCGAACTCCCCGGAGGCCTTGAGCTCCGTCACGACCTGGGCGCCCGCGTCCACCCGCTGTCCCTGTCGGGTCTCGGCCGGGTGGTCCTCGTTGACCACCGCCACGGGGATGTGCCCGGTCTTCCCGTACGGATCCCAGTTCGCCCACAGGTACATGGCGCCGTACAGCAGGGGGACCAGACACAGCACGAGCGGGACGAACCGCCTCAGCGGGCCCCGGAAGCTGCGCAGCTCCAGCACGGCGAGCCTGATCGCGGTCATGTGCCCTCCCCCTCCCGGGACGCCCGGGCGTCCCCGTCCTCCGATCCCCGCCGTCCGAGCGCCCGCCGGGGGCTCAGCTCCGGGGCATCCGGCTCGTCCACCGGCGCCGGCCGCTCGGGCAGGCGGCTCCGTCGGGGCAGGGCCACCAGCCCCGGCGCGGGGTCGAGGCCGACCTCGGGTCCGGGCGGGTCGAGCGCACCCGCCAGAACGGTGCAACCGACCTTGAGGACCAGGCCCACGAGCTGCCACGCCCGGGTGCGCTCCTCCTCCGGGCACCCACGGTCGACGTCGTCCGCGACGATCACGGCGGGACGCGTGGCCAGGGCGAGTGCGAGGGCCACGCCCAGGGCCTCCACCGGCGGCAGGTCCCGCACCAGCGTCCGGGGGTCCACGTCGATGCCGAGGACCGAGAACGCCTCGTCCAGCCGGGCGGCGGCCCCCCGGCGGCGGCTCAACCACCGGCGCTCCGCCACCAGTTCGCGCACCCGCAGGTCCGGGTCCAGGCCGACGGCGGGCTCCGCACGGGCCACCGCCACCAGTCCCCTGACGCGACGGCCGCCCCGGGGCAGGGCGTGACCGCCCACCCGGACTGCTCCGCCGTCCAGCCGCATCCGCCCCGCGAGCGCGAGCAGCACCGTGGTGCGGCCCGAACCGCCAGGCCCGTGGACCACCAGCAGCCCGCCGGGGTCCACGTCCACGTCCAGATTCTCGAACACCGCTCCCCGGGGCCCGCGCACGCTCGCCCCGCGCGCGACCACGTCCACGCCGGCAATCTCCACCCCCAGCCGGTAACCCGCCCGTGCCGGGACATGTCTGTCAGACCGGTCACATTCCAGCAGCCGGGAACACCGGGCACCCGCCCGGAGGCGCCTGCGGCGGGCCCGCGGAGCAGCGCCGACGCCGGCGGGGGCGCGCCGGACCGGACGGGCTCCGGGTGAGCCGCGAGCAGTACGGCCATGGTGTCCATCCCACGGGCCCCGGCTTCTTGAGAAGAGGTCAGTGCTGTGCGGCGTCCGGTACCGGGAGCCGGAGGAAGGGGCGGTTGAGGTGAGGGGTGGCCAGGACGGTGCCGGTGCGCCCGGCCTCGGCGAGGACGGCTTCCCGGGTGCGGCGGGCCAGGGCGGGATCGGCCTCGAAGGCGTAGCGGGTCGCGGGGTCTGCGAGTTGGACGGCGTGCACCAGCACGTCTCCGGTGATCAGGAGCCGTTGTCCACCCCCTTCGACCAGGAGGGACTGGTGGCCCAGCGTGTGGCCAGGCGTGCCGAACAGGGTGAGTCCGGTGCCGGCCCCTCCGGGCCCGGGAAGCCGGCACCGGCCGTCGACCTGGCGCAGCAGGCCGGCCCGGCGCAGCGGGTCCACGACGTACCGCAGCGCCGAGTCGCCCCCGGCGAGTCCCGCGATCTCCGCCTGCTGGACGACGTACTGCGCGTCGGGGAAGGCCGGGACGCCGTCCGGGGTGACCGACCAGCCGTAGTGGTCCTCGTGCAGATGGCTCAGGACGACGGTGCTGACGTCCTGGGGGCGGATGCCGGCCGCCGACAGGCACTGCGGGAGCCGGCCGGGGACGGGCGCCCACTTCGAGGCCGGACTGCCCGCGGGGCCTATGCCGGTGTCGACCAGCGTGATCCGCCCGCCGGGCCCGCGGACGGCGTAGCAGCGGAAGTCCAGTTCCCATGCGCCGTGCGGCCCGAAGGCGAACGGGTCGAGCTGCCGCGCACGCTCCCACGCTTCTGGCGTGGCGTCCGGGAAGGCGGCCGCGGCGGTGGCCGGAAAGGTGCCGTGGGCGTCCAGCAGAGCGAGGACCTGGTACCGCCCGAGCCGCCGGGCCGCGGCCCAACTACCGTGGGCCGTCCGCGACTCGGCCGACGTGTCGGCCCGTGCGGACGGCTCGGTGAGCGGCCCCAGGGCGGCCGCGCCGACGCCGGCCACGGCCCCGCGCAGCAGGGTGCGGCGCGAGGTTGTTCCCGGATCGCGGGTCATCGGTGTTCCTCCAGGGGGAGTGATGGCGGCCGACGCCTCGACCCCCGTCCGGGGCGTCGGCGGGTTCCATGCTGGCGGGGAGGACCCGGTGCCGGCTTGCACGTTCTTGCGCGTTCGGCCGGCCGCGGGCAAGCACCCGGGCCCAGGTGTGCTCCCTCCCCTCGACCGCCCGCAGGTGGGGAACCAGGGTGGGCATGTGCAGCTGCGTCCCGAAGCCCGAGCAGGGGGTGGGGGTTTCGACGAGCCTCATCGCCCCGGCACCGTCCGAGCCTGTCCGGCCGCACCGGAGCGGCCCTACGCTGGCGGGTATGCCGGTCGAACGCCTCTGTCTGCTGCGCGATGACGACGTCTACACCGGGGAGGTCGACTGCCTTCATCCGCCGCACGGTTGGACGGAGACCCGCCCGATGCAGGTGTTCGGCCTGGTCATGGTCCGCCGGGGCCTCTTCCTGGCCCGGGCGGACGGTGTGGAACAGGTGCTGGACCCCCTCAGTGTCTACGTCGAACGCCCCGGCAGCGAGCACCAGTTCGCGCACCCGTGCGGCGGCGACTCGTACACCGAGATCGTGCTCTCGGAACCCCGGCTCGTCGAACTGCTGGCAGGGGACCCGACCGTGCCTCAGGGGTTGGTGTTCACCACCCCGGGGATGACGGTGCGACAGCGCCTGCTGGCGGCGCGGGCGCGGGCCGGCGCGGACGCCTTCGAACTCACCGGGCTGACCCTGGAGCTCGCCTCGGAGATCCTCTCCGCCCTTCTGCCGGAACGGGTCACCGCCGGCATCCCCGCCCGGGAGTCGGCGCGCCGGCGGCTGGTGGACGCCGCCCGCGCCGCGCTGGCCGTGGACCTCGGTGCGAGCCTGGACGAGCTGGCCCGCACGGTGGGGTGCTCCCCGCACCACCTCAGCCGGATCTTCCGGGAGGCCACCGGCGAGGGTCTGGCCCGCTACCGCACCCGGCTGAAGGTCGCCCGGGCGCTCGACCGGATCAGCCAGGGCGACACCGGGCTCGCCGCCCTCGCGGCGGAGCTGGGCTTCGCGGACCAGGCCCACATGACCCACGCCGTGCGCCGGTCGGTCGGGCTGACCCCGGGCGCGCTGCGGGCCCTGCTGGCTGCGGAGGCCGCGGCCGACCGCCGGGCCGGGTTCGCCGGCCGGCTCGCCACGTAGGACCGCACCGAGTGCCGGCGTGCGGCCGAAGACAGCGACGAGGCAGACCAGACCGCGTGGCTGGAGGCCAAGCGCGCCGCCGAACAGGCGGAGTGCCAGGCGCCCGACACGCCGCCGAACAGGCGGAGTGCCGGGCGCCCGACGGCGCGTCGCCGTCACCGCTCACCCCGAACGAGCTGCGGGGCTCTGTCCGTGGGGCGACCCGGAGAACATGACGGACCGGGCCACCCCACTTCGAAACAGCGTCAGCAGGAGCTGATCATCAACGGAAGACCCTCATGCGCTCCGCGAGGTGCTCGCCGGCGCCCTCCAGGAGGGTGTCGGCGATGGCCTCGACGGTACGGGCGCGCCAGGGCTCCAGGTGGGTACCGGCGACGACCTGGTTGAAGGCCCCCATGGCCGGGCCGCAGTGGATCAGGTAGTCGACCCGGGAGCGCTGGTCGCCGGTGACGGCGAGGCGGAAGCCCCGCTGGAAGTAGCGGCGGAAGACGGCCGCCAGCTCGGCCTTGGGGTCGCTGCCGAAGGCCGGGGCGGGCGCGGACTCGCCTCCGAGGTAGCGGTCGAAGACCTGGCTCCTGGTCTCCGCGTCGAGTTCCGCGAGCGAGCCGTGGCGGCGCCACAGCTCGTGCAGCCGGGAGGCGCGGGCGGGGAAGAACAGCCCGCGCTTGAGGTAGCGGGCGCGGACGCCGAGCTCGAACATGTCGCCCCAGGGCGCGGTGTCGACGTCGTACTCGCGCGTCTCCTGGAGGAGGTCCTTCACCTCGGGGCTCGTGGCCGCCTCGACGGAGCACTGGTTGACCGAGCCGGTGAGGATGAAGTCGGCGCCGAGCAGGAAGGCCGCGGCGGCCGCCTCCGGGGTGCCGATGCCGCCGGCGCAGCCGACGTGCACCTTGTGGCCGGGGATGGCGTGCCGGTCGCGCAGGCGGAGCACGGCGGGCAGCAGGGTGAGCAGGTCCGCGGTGCTGCTCAGCCAGCCGGCGTCGGCCTCCACGCACAGGTCGTCGGCCATCGGGCGGCCGGAGGCGGTGCGGGCCTCCTCCGCGGTGACCTGCCCGTCCGCCAGCAGCCGGGCGACCATGCGCTCGGGCGGCGGGGCGAGGAACTCGGTGGCGACGTCGGTACGGGAGACCTTCGCGACAATCCGGCCGCCCTTGAGCCGGAAGCGCACCAGTGCCGGGGTGATCAGGGGGAAGCCGGAGGCCTCGATCAGGTCCACGCCGTTCCGCAGCAGGACGTCCACCAGCGCGTTCTCCTCCTCCGGCGCGCCGTGGCGGTAGAGCAGGTTCACGCCGAAGGCGCCGCCGAGACCCAGCTCGCCGGTGACGCCGCGCAGTTGCTGCTCCACCTCGGTCAGGCTGAGCCCGCCGGTGCCGAGGAAGCCGAGCAGGCCGGCCTTGGCGAGCGAGCGCAGCATCTCCCGGCCGGAGATGCCGCCGTAGAGCGAACCGGCCAGGTAGGCGCGGCTCAGCCCGTACCGCTCACGGAAGCTGCGCGCGCCGAGGCTGTCGGCGCTGATCCCGGACGCGACCGGAGCTGCCGGGACCGCAGGAGCCGGGACCGCCGGAGCCGACACTGCCGAAGCCGACACCGCCGGAGCCGACACCGCTCGAACCGGGACAACAGGCTCCGCCACGACCGGCTCGGGAACGAACGGCGCGGCCACCACCGGCGCCGGCAGCGGCTCGGCGGCGGCGCGGATCTTGGTGACCAGCCGGGTGAGCACCTGGCCGGGGCCCAGCTCGACGAACTCGAAGTCGCCGTGCCCCATCAGCCTGCGGACGGTCTCCGTCCAGCGGACCGGGGAGGCGATCTGCGCGGTCAGCGTCTGCGCGATCGCGGCCGCCCGGTACGGCTGGGCGTCCACGTTGGCGAGCACCGGGACGGTCGGCGGGCGCAGCGTGAACCCGCCCAGGAAGCCGGCGAACTCCTCAGCCGTGCCCCGCATGTAGCGGGAGTGGAAGGGCGCGCTGACGTTGAGGCGGACGGCGCGGGCGCCGACGGCCTCGAAGGCGGTGCACGCGGCGTCGATCTGCTCGACCGGGCCAGAGAGGACGAACTGGTCCAGAGCATTGTGGTTGGCCAGGTCGAGGCCGTCGAGGCCGGCGTCGGCGAGGGTCCGGGTGATGGCGTCCTCGTCACTGCCGACCACCGCGGCCATCCCGCCGCCGCCGGCCGCCGCCATCAGCGCGCCACGGCGCTGCACCAGGCGCAGGCCGGTCTCGAAGTCGAAGACCCCCGCCGCGAACAGGGCCACGTACTCGCCGAGGCTGTGGCCGATCAGGTAGTCCGCGGGCTCCGGGTCCTGGGCGACACGGTCCAGGTAGGTCAGCGCGCTGACCACGTAGAGGGCGGGCTGGGTGTACTCCGTGCGGCCGAGCCGGCGCTCGGGGTCGGAAACGCACAATTCCTCGATCGAGTAGCCGAGTACCCGGTCCGCGATCGCGGTCTGCTCCGGGAACCTCTCGAACAGCCCCTTGCCCATGCCCCGCTGCTGGGATCCCTGGCCAGGGAAGCCGTAGACCTTCATACCGTGTGCCTTCCTCGGTGCTGGTGCGTCGGGGACGGGTGCCGTCCCGGGGGCCGAAGCCCGCTTCGGGGTGGCTGGAGCCCGGTTCGGGCCGGCGGCCGCGAGGGCCTTGCCGAGCAGACCCGGATCGTTCCCGAAGGGACTGAGCAGCGGCAGGGAGATCGAACGGCTCCCGGCCGGCAGGTTGTTGCGCGCGAAGTTGTGGAGGGTGCCGGAGGGGCCGAGGTCCAGGTAGAGGAACTCGCCGCGCCCCCGCAGCGAGGCCATCGCCCGCTCGAACTCGATGGGCCGGCGGGCGACCTGCCAGAAGTGCTCGGCGGTGGCCCGCTCGACCTGGCGGCCGTCCACCCCGGAGATCCAGGGCAGACGCGGCGGGGCGAACTCCACCCCGTCGAAGGCGCTGCGGCAGGCCTGCAGCACCTCGTCCATCAGGCTGGAGTGGTAGCCGTACTCGACCGGGACCCGCTGGTGCATCACATCGGCGGCGCGCAGTGCGGACTCGGCGCGGTCCAGCCGCTCGTCCGTACCGGCGACGACGAAGTGGCCCGGGTAGTTGCGGGCTGCCACCTCGCAGGCCCGCAGCTCGGGCACCCGGTCCATCGCCTCGGGCCCGGCCAGCACGGCGAGCATCCCGCCGCGCGGGCCCGCCCGCAGTGCGTCGGCCTGGCGGACCAGGAGCCGCAGGCAGTCCCCCGCGGAGAGGCTGCCCGAGACGACGGCCGCCGCGTACTCGCCCAGGCTGCAGGCGAGCAGGTAATCGGGCTCGACACCTGCCGCGCGGAGGGTCTCCGCCATGGCGAGTTCGATCATGACGATCGCCGGGTGGGTGATCCGGGTGTCGGTGAAGAGGTCGGCCTTCCGCTTGACCGGGTCGAAGACCCGGTCCAGGACGGACTCGCCCAGTGCGTCGGTGGCCTCGGCGTCCAGCCGGCTCAGTTCCGCACGGAACACCGGGTTGTCGTCGAAGAGCTCCTTGCCCATCTGGTAGTACTGCGAGCCCTGGCCGGAGAACATGAACACCACGGGGAGGGAGCCTCGGGCGGCCTGGCCGGCCGTCGGCGCCGTCATCGGTAGGTGTCCCAGAACAGGCCCGCTCCGGGGGCTGCGGGCGTCGACACGGCGGGTGCCGGCACGGCAGGAGCCTCCGGCGCGTGCGCCGCCGCGGCGGTCGGCTCCCCGGTGCCCCGGATGACCACCCGCCGGTTCAGCGTCGGCTGCGGCAGCGGGGCCCGGGTGCCGCGGTGCCCGGCCGGGGCGGGGGCGAGCAGCAGGTGGGCGTTGGTGCCGCCGTCGGCGAAGCAGTTGAGCGCGGCGAGCCGGGCCGAGTCGGGCCACGGACGTGCCTCACGCGGGAAGTACAACGGCGAGGCGTCCACGTCGAAGTGGTCCAGCGGCACCTGCCCGGAGCCGAACGGCACCTGCTGGCCGTGGTGCAGCATCAGGACCACCTTGATGAAGGCGGCGATGCCCTCGGCGGCCAGCGGGTGGCCGATGTTCGGCTTGATCGAGCCGAGCGCGACCGGCTGCTTCGACCCCTTGCGGTAGACCGACTCGACGGCCTTGAGTTCGAGCAGGTCGGTGACGGTCGAGCCGGAGCCGTTGGCCTCCACCCAGCCGACGTCCTGCGGGCCGTGGCCGCTGCGCGTCAGCGCCTCGACCATCACGTCCTTCTGGGCCTGGAGGTTGGGCGTGGCCGGGCCGGCGGTCCGGCCGTCGTTGTTGATGGCGATGCCGCGCAGGACGGCGAGTACCTGGTCGCCGTCGGCCTGGGCCCGCGCCAGCGGCTTGAGGACGACGACGCCGATCCCCTCGCCCAGCACCAGGCCGGCCGCCCGGCGGTCGAACACGTGGAACTCGGCGCCCGGGTTGAGCAGTCCACGCTGGCCGAAGACCTGGTGCGCGCGGTCGTCGGCGATCAGGTTGACCCCGGCGACCACGGCGGCCTCCAGGTCGCCGGCCCGCAGGGCCTGGACGGCCATGTCCATCGCCACCAGGGCGGAGGAGCAGGCCGTGTCGATCACCACGCTGGGGCCGCGGAAGTCGAAGAACTGCGAGACGTTGGCGGAGAGGTAGTTCTGACCGGTGACCACGACCGGGTTCTTGGCCTGCTCCAGCGCCAGGGCGTCCGGCGTGTGGGTGGCCCGGCCGCCGACGTAGACGCCGACCCGGTGGCCCTTCAACTCGGCCGGGCGGTAGCCGGCGTGGTGGATCGCCTGGTGGACCTCCTCCAGCAGCAGCAGCGCTTGCGGGTCCATGGCCGCGACGTCGGGCTCGGAGAGCAGGAAGGTCTCCGGGTCGAAGCGCAGCACCTCGGGCAGCAGGCCCGCGTGGTAGCCGACCGGGCGGCCGAAGCGCTGCTCGGGGATCGGGTGCAGCGCCGAGCGGCCCTGGCGCAGCAGCTCCCAGTACGCGTCCGGGGAGGCGGCGTCCGGGAAGCGGCAGGACAGGCCGACGACGGCGATGTCGGCGCCGACGGGCGGCGCGGCCGTCACGACGGGCGGCGCGGGGTCAGCGGCCCGAGCGGGGACGGCAACCGGCGCGGACGCCGCCGGCACGGACGGCACGGACGGCACGGACGGCACAGACGGCACGGCCGGCACGGCTTCGCCGAACGCGGCGAGCAGTTCCTCCCGGTGCTCCTCGGCGAGGTACTGCGCGAAACCGTTCGTCGTGGGGTGCTCCAGCAGCGCCGAGGGGTCGATCGTGATGTCGAGCCGCTTGGCAACGGTCTGGACGAGCTGGGAGACCATGATCGAGTCGATGCCGAAGTCCTGTACCGGCACGTCACCGGTCAACTTGGCCCGCTCGAAACGCAGTTCCTCCGCGAGCCGGTCGAGCAGCCAGGAGGACACCGCCGCGACCGCCGCCGCGACCGCCGCCGACCCGTCGGCCGCGGCAAGAGCCGGAGCCGGAGCCGGAGCCGGAGCCGTCTCAGCGGGAGCGGCAGCTGGGCGAACAGCGGCAGCCGACGCGGCCGCGTCCCCCAGCCTCCGGTCCGACAACCGCTCCGGACGCCACTCGGCGTCCGGCCGCGCGATCGCCGGCAGCACGACCCGGGCGCCGCTCGCCAGCGCCCGCTCCAGCAGGTCGAGCCCCTGCCGGTCGGTGAGCGTGGCCAGACCCGAGGCCTGGTAGGCGGCGCTGCGCGCCTCTCCCATGCCGGTCTCCCTCCAGCTCGGCCACTGCACGCTGACCAGCGGCAGCCCGTGCGGGCGGGCCTCGGCGACCGCGTCCAGGTAGGCATTGGCCAGCGCGTAGTCGCTCTGGCCGACCGCGAGCGCGGGGACGGTGGCGGCGACCGAGGAGTACAGCACGAACAGGCTCAGCGGCTCGTCCCGGAAGACCTCCACCAGGGCATCGACGCCGAACACCTTCGGGCTGATCACCCGGGCCATGCCGGTCTGCGGCTTGCGGACGAACGCCGGGTTCTCGAAGTCGGTGAAGCCGGCGCTGTGGACGACACCCCCGACGGGGCCGAGCCGCAGCTTGACGTCCGCGAGCGTCTTGGCCAGCGCTTCCCGCTCCTCCAGCGGTACGGCGACGACCTCCAGCTCCACGCCCTGGTCGGCGAGTTCGGCCAGCGGTCGGAGCTTGCGCCCGAGCGGGCCGTCGGCCGCGATGTGGGCGGCCCACTCGGTGCGCGGCGGCAGCTCCTCGCGGCCGGTGAGGACGAGCTTGCGCACGCCGTGCTCCGCGACGAAGTGGCGGGCCGTCAGCAGGCCGAGGCCGCGGGTGCCGCCGGTGACCCACAGGACGTGTCCGGCCGGGAAACGCAGCTCGCGCTTCGGGCCCTCGGGCAGCTCGCGCAGCTCGGCACGGTGCCGCACCCCTCCGCGCCAGGCGGTCTCGGCGGGCTCGTCGCCGCTGCTCAGCTCCTCGGTCACCCAGTGGACCAACTGCTCGTCCGAGGTGTTCCATTCCAGTTCGACGTGGCGGGAGCGCAGGTGACGGTACTCGCTCTGGAGCATCCGGTAGAGGCCGACGCGGGCCGCGCCGCCGAGGGCGGCCGGGCCGCCGTCGGGGCCGGGCTCCGCGCCCCGGGAGACCAGCAGGACAGTGAGCTCACGGCTGCCCCGGTCGACCAGTTGCTGGAGCCAGCGCAGCCAGGTGGGAAGGACGGAGTGCGCGGGCGGCAGCGCCGGGTCGGCGCAGCCGGCCAGGTCGACCACCGCGTCGAAGCGCTCCCAGCGGGTTTCGGGGGCGGCGAGTTCGGCGGTGAGGGCGTCGACGGTGAGGACCTCGGCAGACGGCAGGGCGGCGGCGAGCCGGGCGGCCGGCGCCTCGGTGCCGGGCACGGCCAGGATGGCGGTCCGGGCGGGCGGTGCGGTGCGGGCGGCCGGCTCGGCAGGGGTCCACTGCCGGGTCAGCAGCAGGCCCTGCCGGGCGCGGTCGGCGTCCAGTGCGGCCAGCTCGGCCTCGGCGGCGGCCAGCCAGACCCGCCCGCCGTCGAAGGGGTAGCCGGGCAGTGCGACCCGGCCGGGCCGGGCACCCTGGTGCAGGGCCGACCAGTCGACCCTGCGGCCGCCGGTCCAGGCGGCGGCGTATGCGGCGGGGTCGGCCGGCAGCGCGTCGCCGGTGGCCGGACGGCGCGGGTCGACGGTGCCGGTCCAGCTGTCGGCGGGCGTGCCGCCGGCCGCGAACTCCTCCAGACGGTCGGCCAGTTCGGCCAGGTCCCGGAAGAGCACGGCGAACCGGTGGGCCATCGCCTCGCGGCCCGACTGGAGCGTCCAGGCGACCTGCTGCGGGGCCGGGGCGGTGCCCTCGGCGGCCCCGGCCCGCAGGTGGGCGGCGAGGCGGTGGGCCTGACGGGTCAGCCGCTCGGCGTCCCGGGCGGAGAGCACGGCCAGCTGCGGGCCGGCCGGCGCCGCCGGGGCCTGCGGCTCACCGATGTACTCCTGCAGGATGATGTGGGCGTTGGTGCCGCCGGCGCCGAAGGAGCTGACGCCCGCGGTGCGGGGCCGTACGGTGCCGTCCGCTCCGACCCGGCGCGGCCAGGGCGCCCGCTCGCGCTGCACCTCGAAGGGGGTCGCGCCGAAGTCGATGTTCGGGTTGAGCCGGTCCGCGTGGAGCGAGGGCGCGAGCTCGCCGTGCCGCAGCTGGAGCAGCACCTTGGTGATCGCCGCGATGCCGGCGGCCGACTCGGCGTGCCCGATGTTGGACTTCACCGAGCCGATCGGCAGCCGCTCGGGCAGGTCGCCCTCGAAGGCCCGCAGCATGCCGTTGACCTCGACCGGGTCGCCGAGCGCGGTGCCGGTGCCGTGGGCCTCCAGGTAGTCCAGGTCGGCGGGGCGCAGTCCGGCGCGCTCCAGCGCGGCGCGCACCAGGTCCCCCTGCGCCTGCGGGTTGGGGACGCTGTAGCCGGCGCCCGCGCCGCCGTGGTTGACGGTGGAGGCCTTGACGACCGCCAGCACGCGGTCCCCGTCGGCCAGTGCCGCATCCAGGCGCTTGAGCAGGACGGCTCCGGAACCCTCGGCCGGGACGTAGCCGGTGCCCCCCTCGCCGAAGCTGCGGCAGCGGCCGTCCGCGGCCAGGAAGCCGCGCTGGGCGAGCTGGAGGAACTTCACCGGGTGGCTGGAGATGTTGACGCCGCCGGCGACGGCGACCTCGCAGTCCCCGTTGCGGATGGCCAGGCAGGCCTGGTGGATGGTGACCAGCGACGAGGAGCACATGGTGTCCAGGGCGACGCTGGGCCCGGCGAAGTCGAAGAAGTACGAGACGCGGTTGGCCACCGAGGCGTACGACGAGGAGGTGGCGAAGCCCTTGCCGCGCAGCGCCTCCTGGACGCCGTACAGCTGGTAGTGGCCGTACATCATGCCGACGAACACGCCGGTGCGGGTGCCGCGCAGCTGCTCGCGGGTGTAGCCGGCGTCCTCCAGCAGGTGCCAGACGGTCTCCAGGAACACCCGCTCCTGCGGGTCGGTGTGTTCGGCCTCGATCTGCGACATGCGGAAGAACAGCGGGTCGAAGCGGTCGGCGCCGCGCACGAAGCCGCCCCACTTGCCGTAGGTCTTGCCGAAGACGGACTTGTCGGGGTCGTAGAAGCGGTCGTGGTCCCAGCGCTCGCCGGGGATCTCCTCGACGCTGTCGAGGCCGGCCCGCAGGTTGCGCCAGAACGCGTCCACGTCGTCGGCCTGCGGGTAGCGGCCGGCCACGCCGATGATGGCGATGTCGTCCCCGCCGGAGGCGACGGGCGCGGCCGCGGGCACCGGCTCGGCCACGGCGACGGGCAGCGACTCGGCCGCGACGGGTGCGACGGGCAGCGACTCGGCGGCGACGGGTGCGACAGATGCGACAGGCGCGACAGGCGCGACAGGCGCGACAGGCGCGACAGGCGCGACAGGCGCGACGGAAGCGTCGTCCTCGGCCGGTGCGGCGAACGCCTCCGGATGGGCGTCGGCCAGGTGGTCCGCCAGCTGGGCGACCGTCACGTACTCGAAGAGCAGCGTCTTGGACAGCGGCGCGATCCGTTCCTCCAGGCGCCGGACCAGGCTCATGGTGATCAGCGAGTCCACGCCGAAGTACTCGAAGGGCTCGGTGACCGCGATGTCCGACTCGGGCAGCATCAGCTCCTCGGCGAGCAGCCGCAGGACGAGCGCCTCGGCCCGGGACCGCGCGTCCGTGCCGCTCTCCGCCCCGGTGACCCTGGCCGGAGCCCGCACGACGGTGTCGGCGGGGACGTCCGACGGCTCGGCCGTGGCCGGCCCGCCGTCGAGGGCGGACAGGATGCGGGCGGGATCGCCCGGGGCGAGCAGCAACCGCGGCGCGGTCCCGCTCAGCGCGCGCTCCAGGGCGGCCAGGCCGGGGGCGGTGCGCACCGGGCGCATGCCGAGCGCCCGGTCCATGAACTCCACGGCCGCGGCGTCGATCCGCATGCCGCCCTCGGCCCAGACCGGCCAGGCGGCGGCCAGGGTGCGGCCCGGTCGGGTGCCCAGGCGGCGCTGCTGTTCGCGGCGCTCGGCGAAGTGGTCGAGGAAGGCGTTGGCGAAGGCGTAGTCGCCCTGGCCGATGTTGCCGAAGGAGGCCGCCGCCGAGGAGAGGGCGACGAAGTAGTCCAGCGGCTCGTCCCGGGTGGCGTCGTCGAGCAGCACGGTGCCGTACACCTTGGCGGCCAGGACGGCCTCGGCGTCGGCCCGCTGCTTGCGGCCCAGCAGGCCGTCGCGCAGCACCCCGGCGGCGTGCAGGACTCCGCTGACCGAGCCGTGGGCCCGCCGGGCCTCGGCGATCAGGGTGCGCACGCCGGCCGGGTCGGCGGCGTCGGCCAGGACCACGAGGGCGCCGGCCGCCTCGATCCGGGCGAGCGCCTCCGGACCGGGGGCGGTACGGGCGGCGAGCACGATTCCGCCCCCGGTGACGCCGGCGGCACGTCGGGCCGCGGCGAGGTGCTCGGCGAGCAGCAGGCCGAGGGCGCCGGTGCCGCCGGTGATGATGTGGGCACCGGTTCCGGTGAACACCCGCCCGGCGGCGGGCAGTTCGGCCTGCCGCCAGGCGCGGCGGGTACGGCCGTCCGCCCCGACGCGCACCTCGGGTTCGCCCTGGGCGCGCAGTTCGGCGGCCACCGCGTCGGCGAGCGGCCCGGCGGCGACGGTCAGCACGCCGAAGTCCACCGAAGGGTGCTCCAGGCGCACGGTACGGGCGAAGGCCGCCATCGCGGCGTGGACCGGCGAGGCGGCGACCTCGCGGTGGGCGTAGACGTAGCGCAGGGCGCCGCGCCGGTCCCGCTGCCAGGCCTGCAGGAAGGCCAGTGCGTCGTGGAAGCCGTGCTCGACGGCGCTGGCGGTGCCGGCGTCCTCATCGGCCAGGTGGACCACGTCGACCGGGCGGGCCGGCAGGGCGCGGACGGTCGCGTCGGCGTCGAAGCCGGCACCGAGCGCGAGCACCCGGGCGTCGGCGCCGGATTCGGTCAGCGCCGCGGCCACCGCCTCGCCGCGGGTGCCGGCGTCCAGCACCAACACGGTGCCGGCCGGTTCGCGCGCGGCGGTCGGTGCGGGCCGCCAGAGCGGTTCGAAGGCGTGGACGGTGTCACTCGTGGCCCCGCCGGCAGGGGCGGCGGGTACGGCCCGCAGGGTGAAGGCGTCGATCGAGGCGACCACCTCGCCGGTCCCGTCCAGCAGGGCGACGTCGAAGCAGAGCGTGCCCGCCGGGACGGGGCGCGCCGAGGGGGTGGCGTACGCGTGGACCTGCTCCGGCAGGTCGGCGTACAGCCGCACCGCGCCCAGCGAGTACGGCAGGTACGGCACCGGGCCCGTCGGGCCGCCCGCCCCGGGCGCGAGGCGCCCGGCGGTCTGCAGGGCCGCGTCGAACAGCGAGGGGTGGAAGACGAACCGGCCGGCGTCGGCGCCGAGCGCGCCGGGCAACCGCAGGGTGGCCAGCGCCTCGCTCTCGCCCCGGGCGAGGCAGTCGATGACCCGGAAGCCGGGGCCGTAGTCGAAGCCGAGCCGGGAGAACGCGGCGTAGCAGTCCGAGCCGTCGTGGACGGTGGTACAGCGCTCGCGCACGGCGGCCAGGTCGATCCGGGCCGGACGGTCGCCGGGCGCGCCGAAGAGCAGGGTGCCCCGGGCGTGCACCGAGGACCCGGCCCCGGCGGTCCGCACCTCGAAGGAGGCGCGCTCGACGGTGTCGGCAGCACGGTCAGGTGTCACCTGGACCAGCAGCCGGTGCTCGCGGGCGCCGTCGGGCAGCCGGACCGGGGTGGCCCAGACCAGGCCGTCCACCCCGCGCACCGGGGTTCCGGCGGCGGCCAGTTCGCCGGCCAGCCGCGCCATCTCCAGGTACGCGACGCCGGGCAGCACCCGCTCGCCGCCGACCACGTGGTCGCGCAGGAAGTACTCCTCGCCGGTCAGCGTCTTCGCGAAGAGCTGTTCGCCGAAGGTGGAGAGGTTGGCGTCCAGCAGGGTCGGGTGCAGCCGTCCGGCCACCTCCCCCGCGGAGGGCGCCGGGGCCGAAGCCGCCGGGGAGACCTCCGGGCGCACCCAGTGCCGGGTGCGGGCGAACGGGTAGGTCGGCAGGTGGACCCGGCGGCCGGCGGCACCCCCACGCAGGGCCGCCCAGTCGACCTCGGCGCCGGACAGCCAGTCCCGCGCCAGGGCCGCCAGATCGGTGCCCCCGGTGGCCGGACGGGCGGTGACGCCGCGTTCGGCCCGGCCCGTGCGAACGGCCGACGGCCGGCCGGCCAGGTACGCGGTCAGCTCGGCGCGCAGCGCGGCCGGGCCGTCGGCGACCACGGCGAGCCGGTGGGCCATCGCCTCGCGGCCGACCTGAAGGGTGTGGGCGAGGTCGTCGGCACGGACGTCCTGCCGTTCGAGGTGGTCGGCGAGCCGCTCGGCGGCGAGCCGCAGCGCGTCCTCGTCGCGGGCGGAGAGCACGTACAGCTGCTCCGCCGTGCTCTCCTCGCGGGTTTCCGGCACGTTCGGTTCCTCCAGCACGATGTGCGCGTTGGCCCCGCCGAAGCCGAAGGAGCTGACCCCGCCGCGGCGCGGGAGTTCGCTCCCGGCGGCATCGCGCGGGGAGGGCCAGGGTCGAGCGGTGGCGGCCACCTCGAACGGGCCGCCGTCGAGCTCCAGGTAGGGGTTCTGCTCCTGGAAGTGCAGGCTGGCCGGGATGGTGGCGTGCCGCAGGGCGAGCACGACCTTGAACAGCCCGGCGATGCCGGCGGCGGCCTCCAGGTGGCCGATGTTGGTCTTGACCGAGCCGATCGCGCAGCCGGGCGCGGCCCCGCCGCCCTGCTCCGCGCGCAACCGGCGGAAGGCGGTGCTCAGCCCGGTGGTCTCGATCGGGTCGCCGAGGGCCGTCCCGGTGCCGTGCGCCTCGATGTAGCCGACCGTCTCCAGCGGCACGCCGGCGGTGCGGTAGGCCTCGACCAGCAGGTCGGCCTGGGCGTCCGGGTTGGGGGCGGTGAGCGAGGTGGTGCGGCCGCCGTGGTTGATCACTGCGGATCGGATGACCGCGTGCACGGCGTCGCCGTCGCGCCGCGCCCGGTCCTCGGGCTTGAGCAGCACCACGCCCGCGCCCTCGCCGCGGACGTAGCCGTCGGCCCGGCGGTCGAAGGCCTTGCAGCGGCCGTCGGGGCTGAGCATCTCGCCGCGGCTCAGCGCCTCGTACACGGTCGGCGAGAGGATCAGGCTGACGCCGCCGGCGATGGCCAGGTCGCAGGTGCCGTCGCGCAGGGCGGCGGAGGCCTGGTGGACCGCGGTGAGCGAGCCGGAGCAGGCGGTGTCCACCGCGATGCTGGGGCCGCGCAGGTCCAGCAGGTAGGAGACCCGGTTGGGGACGATGGACAGCGCGGCGCCGGTGATGGTGTGGCCCTCGGTGCTCCGGCCGGCGGCGCGCTGGACCTCCAGGTAGTCGGAGTTGGTGACGGCGATGAAGACGCCGACGCGCTTGCCCGCGAGCTCGGACGGCCGGTAGCCGGCGTCCTCGATCGCCGACCAGACGACCTCCAGGACCAGCCGCTGCTGCGGGTCCATCAGCTCGGCCTCGCGCGGGGAGATCCCGAAGAAGGCGGCGTCGAAGCGGTCGATGTCGGGGGCGAAGCCGCCCCAGCGGGAGCGGGAGCCGGGCTGGTCGCGCCAGTCCCAGCGGTCGGCGGGGATCTCCCCGACCAGGTCGTGTCCGGCTTCGAGGTGCTGCCAGAACTCCTTGAGGTCGGTGGAGCCGGGCAGGCGGCCGGCCATGCCGATGACAGCGATCCCGGCGTCGCGCGGCCCCTCGGCGGCCGGGGACGGCGCAGCGGCGGGCGCCGGCGCGACGGCCGCCGGGAGGGCACCGAAGCGGGCCGTCAGTTCGCCGGCGTGGTGCTCCCACAGGTGCTCGGCCAGCGCGAGCAGGGTGCCGCGCTGGTAGAAGAGCGTCGGGTAGACCTCGATGCCGTACCGCTTGCGCAGCTCGGTGGCGAGTTCGGTGAAGCTCACCGAGTTCATTCCGACCTCGCCGAGCGGGGTGCGCGGGCCGATCTCCTCGGGGCTCGTCCCGGAGATCCGGGCGACGGCGCCGGCGAGTTCGGCGACCAGCAGTTCGACCCGGCCCGCGGGGGAAGGGGGAGCGGTCTCGGCGACGGCCTCGACCGGCGCGGCGCCGTACCGGGCACGCAGCTCGGCGAGCGGCAGGGCGGCCAGGGTGGCGCGGTCGACCTTGTCGTTGAGGGTGTGCGGGAAGCCGGTGACCGCGATCAGCAGGTCCGGGACCATGTGGCCGGGCAGCCACTCGGCCAGCTGCTCGCGGGTCGGCTCGGCGGCGCACTCGGCGGGCACGTAGCAGGCCAGCAGCGAGTGGTTGGCGCCGGCCTTGCCCCGGGCCACCACGACGGCGTCGCGCACGCCGTCGAGCCGGCGCAGGGTCGCCTCGATCTCCTCCAACTCGACCCGGAAGCCGCGCACCTTCACCTGGGAGTCGATCCGGCCGAGGTACTCCAGCCGGCCGTCGGCGAGGCGGCGGACCAGGTCGCCGGTGCGGTACATCCGGGCGGCGGGGTCGCCGGCGAAGGGGTCGGCCAGGAAGCGTTCGGCGGTCAGCTCGGGCCGGCCCAGGTAGCCGGTGGCGACGCCGTCGCCACCGATGTACAGCTCGCCGGCGACGCCGGTGGGCACCGGGTTGCGACTGCTGTCGAGCACGTACAGCAGGGTGTTGGCGATCGGGTGGCCGACGGTGACCTTCTCGCCCCGGCGCAGCCGGGCGGCCGTCGACCAGATGGTGGTCTCGGTGGGGCCGTAGAGGTTCCACACCGCGCGATTGCCGGCGAGCAGCGCGTCGGCGGTCTCGGCGGGCAACGCGTCACCGCCGCAGAGCACGGTCAGGCCGGGGTCGCCCTGCCAGCCCGCGGCGAGCAGCATGCCCCAGGTCGCCGGGGTGGCCTGGACGACGGTGGCCTTCGAGCGCTCCAGAGCCTCGCGCAGCCGCAGGCCGTCCTTGGCCGTCTGCGTGTCGAGCACCTCGACCGTGCCGCCGCTGATCAGCGGCAGGTACAGCTCCAGGCCGGAGATGTCGAAGCAGACGGTGGTCAGGGCCAGCAGGGTGTCGCCGGGGCCGAACCCGGGCTCGGCGGCCATCGACCAGAGGAAGTTGACCAGCGCCCGGTGCGGAACGACGACGCCCTTGGGCCGGCCGGTGGAGCCGGAGGTGTAGAGGACGTACGCGGGGTCGGCGGGCCCGGCCGGGCCGGGCGAGGGGGCCGGGGGCGGCTGCTCCTCGCCGTCGATGAGCAGCCGGGGGACGGTGCCGTGGCCCCCGGGGATCGCGGAGTGGGTGAGCATCAGGTGCAGCCCGGCGTCCTCGGCCATGTAGGCGAGCCGCTTCTGCGGGAAGGCGGGATCGAGCGGCACGTACGCCCCGCCGGCAGCCTGGACGGCGAGCAGGGCGACGGGCAGGTCGGCGTCGCGCGGCAGCAGCACGCCGACGGTGCGGCCCCGGCCGACCCCGGCGGTGCGCAGCCGGGCGGCCAGGGCGTCGACCCGCTCCGCCAGCTGCCGGTACGTCAGTTCGGTGCCACCGCTGCGGACGGCCACCTGCTCGGGCCGGGCGTCGGCCTGGCGCCGGACCAGCTCCCAGACCAGGGTGTCGGCCGGGTAGTCGGCGGCGGCCGGGGCGGCGAGCCGGGACCGCTCGGCGGCGGTCAGCAGGTCCAGGTCGCCGACGGCGGTGTCGGGAGCGCCGACGGCGGCGGCGAGCAGGGTGGCGAAGTGCTCGCCGATCCGCTCGACGGTGGCGGCGTCGAAGAGGTCGGGGTCGTACTTGAGGGTCCAACGGCAGCCGTCGGCCTGCTCGACGAGCTCCAGGGTCAGGTCGAACTCGCCTTCCTGGTGGACTCCTTCGACCGGACCGAGGACCACGCCGCCCGACTGCGCGGCCCGGGCCCAGTTCTGGAAGTAGAAGGCGGTGTTGAAGGGCTGGACGGCTGCGGAGGGGTCCTCCCGGCGCAGCTCCTCGACGAGGGTGAGCAGCGGGTAGGCGCTGTGGTCCAGGGCCTCCAGGACGGTGCGGTGGACCCGGCGGACCAGCGCGCGGAAGGCCTCCCCGGTGTCGATGCGCTCGGCGAGGACCACCATGTTCATGAAGTAGCCGAACACGTCCTCGTACCCGGCGGGGCGGCCGGCGGTGGGGGTGCCGACGGCGAGGTCGGCCTGGTCGCTGTAGCGGTGCAGCAGCGCGAAGTAGCCGGCCAGCAGCACACCGAAGAGCGACGTCTGCTCCGCCGAGGCGAGCGCGCGGGCCCGTTCGGTGACGTCGGCGGCGATGTGCCCGTCCACGCTGGCGCCCCGGAAGCCGGGGACGGCCGGGCGGGGACGGTCCAGCGGCAGCGGTACGGCGGTGCGGCGGCCGCGCAGCCGCTCGACCCAGTAGGTGCGCAGCCGCTCGCCCTCGGGGCCGGCCAGCATGTCGTGCTGCCAGGCGGTGAAGGCGGCGTAGCTGCGGGCGGGCCGCTCGGCGGGCAGCAGCCGGCCGGCCCGGACGGTGCGGTAGCCGTGCTCCAGCTCGCTGAGCAGGCCGGCGATGGAGACCCCGTCGAAGACCAGGTGGTGGAAGGTCAGCAGCAGGGCCTGGCGGCCGTCGCCGAGGGTGTAGAGGGTGGCGCGCAGCAGCGGGCCGGCGGCGAGGTCGAAGGCGCGCCGCAGGTCCGCCCGCATCCGCTCGCGCAACTCGGCCTCGTCGCGGGTGGTGAGCCAGACCTGCTGGAACGGCAGCTCGGGTTCGGCCGCGATCCGCACGTACGGGCCGTCCTCGCCGGTGCGGACGGTGGCGCGCAGCTCCTCCTGCCGGTCGAGCAGGTCCTGGAGGACGACCCGCAGGGCGAGCACGTCGGTGTCGGCGTCGAGCCAGAGGGCGAGCGGCAGGTTGTAGGCGTAGTTGCCGGGCGCGATCTGCTCGATGACCCACAGGGCGCGCTGCCCCTCGGAGAGGCGGTGCGTGGTCAGCTCGTGGTCGCCGCGCGGGCGCAGCACCAGGTCGGCGGCGGCGCCGGCGGGCGAGACGGCCGGCGCGGCCGGCGTGACCGGCGTGACCGGCGTGACCGGCGTGACCGGCGTGACCGGCGTGGCCTGAACGGGTTGGGCAGCGGCCGGGGCCGCCGTCGCGGCGACGGCGCCGGCGAGCCAGCCGGAGACCAGGTGGTCGGCCAGCTCCCGCAGGGTGGGCCGCTCGAAGAAGTCGCCGAGCGGCACGGTGACGCCGAAGGCCTCGTCCACCGCGGTGACGATCTTCATCCCGCTGAGCGAGTCGAAGCCGTAGTCGGCCAGCGCGCGATCCGGGTCGATCCGCTCGTCCAGCTTGAGGACCCGCTCGACCAGTTCGCGCAGCCGTTCCCCCACCGCGCCGGCGGCGTCGGCCTGCCCGGTCGGGGCAGCCTCGGCTCGCGCCGGCCCGTCGGCGGCCGTACGGTCGGGCGCGGGGGCCGCCGGGACGGCGCTCAGCACCACGCCGTCGCTCTCCGCGACGAGCACGGTCTGGCCCAGGTCGCCCGCGCCGAGCGTGCGGACCGGGCGGAAGCCCTCCTCCTGCAGCAGCCTGGTCCAGCCCTCCGGCGAGGCGAGCGGCGAGTCGGGCATGCGCAGCTCGCCGTCGTCGAAGACCCACCAGCCCTCCAGTACGCCGCCGCCGATGGTCAGCAGCGCCCGTACCTCGGTCAGCTCGTTGAGCACCAGCCAGCCGCCGGGCCGCAGCAGCGCCTTGGCCCTGCGCAGGGTGGCGCGCAGGTTGCGGGTGGCGTGCACGACGTTGGTGGCGAGCACCAGGTCGGCCTGGGCCGGGGCGAAGCCCTGCTCGGCGAGGCCGCGGTCCAGGTTGAGCACCTGGTAGCGGGTGAACGGGTAGCGGTCGGCGAACCGCTCACGGCCGTGGTCCAGGAAGCGCGGGGAGATGTCGGTGAAGGTGTAGCCGACCCGGCCCGGGTGGTCGGCCAGGGCGGGCAGCACCCGCTCGCTGGTGGCGCCGGTGCCGGCGCCCAGCTCGACCACCTCGAGGGTGCGGCCGGCCGGCAGCTCCGGCAGGCGCAGTTCCAGGAAGCGGCGCACGGTCTCGCGCACCAGCAGGTTGAAGGAGTCGGTGAGCGGGTTGCCCTTGTAGAAGTTCTGCACCAGCTTCATCGAGGAGCCGGGGAACATGATCTCGGTGGCGCCGACCTCGCCGCGCAGGATCTGCGGGTAGGACCGCAGGAACAGGCGGTTGAGGGTGACGGTGGGCTCGATGTCCGGGTACTCGGCGGCCAGGCGGTCGAACTCGGCTTCCCAGCGCGGCGTCTGCTCGGCCTGGTCGACGGTGTCGACCGCGGCGGTGGTGGTGAGCCGCTCGCCGTCGCGGGTCAGGAACCCGGCCGCGGTGAGGATGTTGAGCAGCGCCTCGTTCATCCGGTCGAACTTGCCGAGGATGCCCAGCGCGACGCGCAGCTCCGCCGCGTGGTGGCGCTCGCCGGAGCGGCGGAACACGCCCATCCGCTGGTAGACGCCGAGCAGCATGGCTGCGGAGACGGTCTCCAGCTCGGCGTAGCCGGCCAGCACCCGGTGGGCGGCCGGGTCGGTGTCCACGTCGGCGGCCAGGCGGTCGGTGGCGCGGGCCAGCGCGGCCGGGTGACCGCCGGACAGCACCTCGCCGTCGAGAGCCGGGTCGTGACCCATGGCCTCCAGCGCGCGGCGGTTGGCCCGGATCGGCATGGCCTGCGGCAGGCCGCTCGCGAGGATGCGGCGGACGGCGGCGATGCCCTGGGCGGCGGTGAAGCCGGTGATGCCCAGGCCCGCGAAGATGTCCTCCAGCCCGGGTTGGGTGCCGGAACCGACCTGGCCCCAGTAGCCCTGGTTGATCACGGTGACCGGGACGTCCAGCCGCGCGCGCAGGAACAGCGCGTAGGCGTCCTCGGTGGCGGAGGCGCAGATGTAGGCCCCGTTGCCGGCGAAGCTGCCGAACGAACCGGCCGAGGAGAAGTACGTCAGGAAGTCCAGCGGCTGCCCGGCGACGGCGGCGGCCAGCGCGGCGGCGCCCTCGGTCTTCACCCGGGTGGCGGCGGTGAAGGCGGCCTCGTCGAGGTCGGCGAGCAGGTGGTTGTCGAAGGCCATCGCGGCGTGCACGACGCCGTGCAGCGCCCCGAAGCGGTGGTGCGCCTCGGCGACGGCCGCCGCGAGGTCCTCGACGGAGCAGGCGTCGCCGCGCAGGTGGGCGACGTCGCCGCCGTGGGCACGGACCTGCTCGGCGACGGCCTCGTGCGCGGCGCCGAGCGCGCCCCGGCTGAACCAGACGACCTTGGCGCGGTGTCGGCGGGCCAGGTGCAGGCTCAGCTCCTGGGCGATGCCGCCGGTGCCGCCGATCAGCAGGTAGACCCCGCCGTCGCGGAAGACCGGTCCGCCCTCGGGCAGGTCGACCCGGCCGAGCCGGCGGTGGTAGCGCACCCCGCCGCGCAGGGCGACGCTGCGGCCGGTGCCGTCCAGGGGCTCGGCGAGGACGGCCTCGGCGAGGGCCCGGAGGGCGGCCTCGCCCTCGGCCTCGGCGGAGGCGAAGTCGATGCCGACCACCCGCAGGTCGGGGTACTCCTTGGGGGCGACCTGCAACAGGCCGTGCAGGCCGGCGGCGAAGGGGTTGGCCACCTCGCCGCCGTTCGCGGTGCCGTCGGCCACCGGGTGCACGTCGCTGGTGACGACGGCGACGCGCTTGGCGCGGCCCGCGCCGAGCAGGCGGAACAGCGCGTGCGAGCCGCAGCGCAGGTGCTCGGCGGCCTCGTGCTCGCCGACACCCTCGGTCACCTTCAGCCAGGCGCCGCCGAGGTGGAGCACGAGGTCCGCACCGGCCGTACGGGCGAGCCAGTCGTCGTCGTCCAGGTCCACCAGCTCGACCCGGGCGGACGGACGGGCGGCGGCGATCGCCTCGCCCAGCCGGCGGGAAGCGGCGGTGACGAGGGCGACGATCCGCTCGGCCCGGGCGGCGGGCTCGGCCGGGGCCTGGGCGCGGACCCAGAGCGGGCGGTAGAACTCGGGCCCGTCCTCCTCCGCCTCGACGGCGGCCGGGGCCGCCGCGGCGACCGGCGCGGGCGGCTGCGGGATCCAGTAGCGTCGGCGGGCGAAGGGGTAGCCGGGCAGCTCGACGCGGCGGGCGGCGGCGGGGGTCGTCCGCGACCAGTCGACGGCCGCGCCGGCCACCCAGTGCCCGGCCACCGCGGCCAGGTCACGGTGAGCCAGCGCCCGCTCCAGCGACTCGGCCTGATCGCCGGTCAGCTCCACGCGGGCGCGCGTCGAGCGGCCGAGGACGACCCCGTCGGGCGTCCTTCCGTCCGCGTACTGCGCCAGCAGCTCGGCGGCCCGCTCGGCTGAGGCCGCCACCAGGGCCAGCCGGAACTCGTGGGCGGTGCGGCCCGACTGGAGGGTGAGGGCGACATCGGCGAGGTTGGGACCCGTGCCCTCGCGGGGGGCGGCCGGGAGGGCGCCGGCGACGGCCTCGGCGACCGCGGCGACGGTGTCCGCGGCGATCGCGGCGGCCGGCAGCTCGGCGCCCAACTCGGCGGCCAGCAGGGCGTGGTAGCGGGCCCGCTCGGCCACACCGAAGCCGCAGTCGGCGAGTTCGGTGCCGAGGTCGAGGAATTCCGGTGCCACACCGATCGTTTCGGCGGCCAGCCGCAGGCAGCGGCGTTGCGCCTCGGCCAGCGCGCCGGCGTCGGCGGCCGGCTGCGCCGGGCCGCCCTGGCGCAGCACGGCCGCCAGCTCGCCGGCGGCCGCCCGCAGCCGGTCCTCGGCCTTGGCCGAGAGCACCAGGAGCTGCGGCTGCCCCGGCTCGGCCGCCTCCGGCACGCCGGTCGGCCGGTACTCCTCGACGATCACGCAGGCGTTGGCGCCGCCGCCGCCGAACGAGCTGACCACCGCACGCAGGGGCAGCTGCTCGTGGGCGCCGTCCGCGCCGGCGCGCTCCACGCGCGGCCAAGGCCGCAGGGTCTGCTGGACCTCGAAGCGGGTGGTGGAGAAGTCGATCTCCGGGTTGAGCCGGGCGGAGTTCAGCGAGGGCACCAGCTGCCCGTGCCGGAACTGGAGCAGCACCTTGGTCAGCCCGGCGATGCCGGCGGCCGACTCCAGGTGGCCGATGTTGGACTTCACCGAGCCGACGGCGACCGTCGGCAGCTCTGCGCGGCGGGCCGGGTCGATCCGTCCGCCGAAGGCCTCGACAAGGCCCGATATCTCGATCGGGTCGCCGAGCGGGGTACCGGTGCCGTGCGCCTCCACGTAGCCGACGGTGTCCGCGTCCACCCCGGCGCGGCCGAGCGCGCCGCGGATCACCTCGGCCTGGGCCGCCGAGCTCGGGACGGTGTAACCACCGGTCTTGCCACCGGAGTTGATGGCCGACCCGCGGATCACGCCGAGGATCCGGTCGCCGTCCGCGATCGCCGCCTTGAGCGGCCTGAGCAGCACCGCGCCGACGCCCTCGCCGTCGACGAAGCCGTCCGCGCCCTCGCCGAAGCTCTTCAGCCGGTCATCGCGCGAGATCATCCCACGCTGCGCCAGGGTGCGCAGGTGCATCGGGTGCAGGATCAGGTTGACGCCGCCGGCGATCGCGGCGGCGCACTCCCCGGTGCGCAGGCTCTCGCAGGCCAGGTGGATCGCGGTCAGCGAGGCCGAGCAGGCGGTGTCCACCGCGAGGCTGGGCCCGGTGAAGTCGAAGGTGTACGAGACCCGGTTGGCGATGGACCAGTGGTTGGAGTGGGCGTCGGTCTGCACGCCGAGCGCACTCGCCTCACCACCCATCCACTCGTAGTTGCTGTTCATCACGCCGACGAACACGCCGACCGGTCCCTGGGCCGCCAGGCGGGCGGCGGGGTAGCCGGCGTCGTCCAGGGTGAGCGCGGCGGTCTGCAGGAACAGCCGCTCCTGCGGATCCATCGCCTCCGCGTCGGCCGGAGAGATCTGGAAGAACAGCGGGTCGAACTTGTCGACGTCGTCGATGAATCCGGCCCACTTGCTGTAGCCGCCGGACACGCCGGACGGGTCCCAGTGCGCGTCCGCGTCCCAGCGGTCGGCGGGCACCTCACGGATGCAGTTGCGGCCGGCGACCAGGTTGTCCCACAGCTCGCCGACGGTGTCGGCCAGCGGGTAGCGGCCGGCGACGCCGACGATGGCCACGGCCTCGCAGGCGGGGGTGCCGGCCCCGGCTCCGGCCTGGGCCAGCAGGCTCAGCAGCAGCTTGCGCTTGTCGTCCACAGTTCTCTCTCTCACAGGTCATCGGTCGGCGCTGAGGCCGGGTGCGTACCGCTGCTGCGCCGTGGCGGCGCGAGGACGCCGGGGGGCGTCCGGTGGACCGGCGTGGGCGGGGCCGGTCCACCGGACGGGGACTACGGCCGGGCCGCCGCGCGCTGCGCCCGCCGGGAGGTACGGCCGGCGGCGGCCGGGGCGGTGCCCTGGGCGGGGCCGAACTCCATCAGCTCGGCGAGGTTGTCGACGAAGGCGCGGATGGTCGGGAACTCGACGAAGGAGGTGGCCGGGACGGCGAAGTCCAGTTCCTCGCTCAGCTTCGCGACGACCTCGATCAGCACCAGCGAGTCCAGGCCCAGGTCGAACAGGTTGGTTTCCAGGGCGGCGAGATGACGGCCGCCGAGCACCTTGCCGATCTCCTCGACGAGGTAGTCGGTGACCAGCTCGACGTTGTGCGCCGGGTCCTCCGGATCGAAGCGGGCGAGCAGCCGGTCCGCGGCGGCCGGGGCGGCGGCGGTGGCGTGGCCGCCCGGCTCCACCCAGTGCCGGCGCCGCTCGAAGCGATGGGTCGGCAGCGGTACCCGGCGGCGGTCGCTGCCCTCGTGCACGGCCGTGAAGTCCAGCTCCGCGCCGTGCGCCCACGCCTGCCCGGCGAGCGCCAGCAGGTGGGCCAGGCCCGCCGCCCCGTCCTCGGCCGGGGCCAGGCGCAGCGCGTGGCGGCCCTCGGCGGCGAGCAGCGCGTCCAGGCCCTCCAGCGGTGCGACCGCGCCGCTCCAGCTGCCGGGCAGCCGGCTCTCGTCCTCGGTCATCCAGCGGCCGGTGTGCGGGTTCAGCACCGGCCGGCGTGGCACCTCCAGCCTGGCCGGCGCCTCGCCACCGGCCAGCGCCAGCGCCTCGGCGAGCGGCAGCGCCCCGGCGAGGGCCGCCGCGACGGCCGTGCCCCGGCCACTCGCCGCCAGGGCGGCCGGGGCCAGGCCCCAGGCGGTCAGGGCGGAGGCCGACGCGTACTCGTGGACGACGCCGTGCTCGCGCAGCACCGCCTCGCTCTGACCGTCCCGGCCCAGCGCGGCGGCGCAGGCATCGGCGGCGGCGCGGTACGCGGGCACCGCCCGGTACAGCTCGGCGGTGTCCGCCTCGTCCGCACCGTCCCCGGTCAGCACCAGGACGGGCCCGGCACCGTCGGGGCCGGCCACGGCCTGGTACAGCCGCTCCTCGTCGCCGACGGCCAGGGCCATGGCGGCGTCCCGGGTGCTGCGGGCCACCAGCGCCAGCCGGTGGGCGTGGCCGCGCCGGCCGAGGCCGAGCGTCTGCGCGACCGCGCCGAGGTCCAGGTCCGGGTGCTGCTTGAGGTGACGGGCCAGCGCGGTGGCGGCCTGCTTGAGGGCGGCCTCGGAACGGGCGGAGAGCACCAGCAGCTCGCGGTCGCGCCCGCGCGGCGCCTCGGTACGGACGGGCGGCTCCTGGAGCACCACATGGGCGTTGGTGCCGCCGATGCCGAAGGAGCTGACGCCGGCCCGACGCGGCCCGTCGGCGGCCGGCCAGGCGGTGGTCTCGGTGTTGACGTAGAACGGACCGGACGCGAAGTCGATGTCCGGGTTGGGCCGGGTGTAGTGCAGGCTCGGCACCAGGGTGCCGTGCTCCAGCATCAGCGCGGTCTTGACCAGGCCGGCCATGCCGGCGGCGGTGTCCAGGTGGCCGATGTTGGTCTTCACCGAGCCGAGGGCGCAGAAGCCGGTGCGCTCGGTGCCTTGGCGGAAGGCCTGGGTGAGCGCGGCGACCTCGATCGGGTCGCCGAGCGGGGTGCCGGTGCCGTGCGCCTCGACGTAGCCGATGCTGTCCGGCTCGACGTCGGCGACCTCCTGGGCGTCGGCGATGACCTCGGCCTGTCCCGCGATGCTCGGCGCGGTGTAGCCGGTCTTCAGCGACCCGTCGTTGTTGACCGCCGACCCCTTGACCACGGCGTGGATCCAGTCCCCGTCGGCCAGCGCCTCCTTGAGCCGCTTCAGCACCACCACCCCGGCTCCGCTGCCGATCACGGTGCCCTGGGCCTCGGCGTCGAAGGCGCGGCAGTGGCCGTCCGGGGAGAAGATCATGCCTTCCTGGTACTGGTAGCCCTGCCCCGGGTGGCCCAGGTGCACCGCGCCGACCAGCGCCATGTCGCATTCGCCGCTGAGCAGCGCCAGGCAGGCGGTGTGCACCGCGACCAGCGAGGTGGAGCAGGCCGTGTTGATGTTGATGCTGGGGCCGCGCAGGTTGAGCTTGTACGAGGTCCGGGTGGCCAGGAAGTCCTTGTCGTTGGCCAGCATCAGCCGGTAGTGGTCGACGGAGGACGCCGAGCGGTAGCGGTCGCCCAGGTTGTGCAGCAGGTAGGTGTTCATACCGGCGCCCGCGTAGACGCCGATGTGACCCTCGTGGCGGTCGGGGTCGTACCCGGCGCGCTCCAGGGCCTCCAGGGCGCACTCCAGGAAGATCCGGTGCTGCGGGTCGAGGATCTCGGCCTCGTCGTGGGTGAACCGGAACAGCTCGGAGTCGAACAGGTCGACGTCCGGGATGGTCTGGCCGGCCTTCACGTAGCGGGGGTCGGCCAGCCGTTCGGCCGGAACCCCGGCGGCGAGCAGCTCCTCGTCGGTGTAGCGGGTCAGCGTTTCGCGGCCCTCGCGGAGCACCTCCCAGAACTTGTCGACGGAGTCAGCGCCCGGGAAGCGGCAGCTGATGCCGATGATCGCGACATCGGAGTCGGAAACGGTCACGATGTTCTCCCTGGTGAGGTCTCAGCTGAGCCGGATGCCGAGATCGGCGGCGACCGAACGCATGTCGAGGAAGGTATGGGCGACGAAGCGGGCGGCTTCCTCCGAGGCGTCCATCCGCTGGAACAGGTCCACCAGCACGGCCTCGTGGTCCGACCGCTCGCCCTCGTCGGCGGCGATCGCCATCACGACCTCGCCGAGGCGCTGCTCCACGTCGGCGAGGTCCAGCGAGCGCGGGAACTTGATGCTGAAGGTGTTGCGGTCGTAGTCGGCGTTGCGTTTGACCGACCGCACGTGGCTCGCCGCGTTGAGCTTGTAGAACATGCAGTCCCAGTTCTTGAACGAGTAGTAGTTCAGGAGCGGGAAGAGCGTGCAGTGGGTCTCCAGCGGCGAGGACTGGTACAGCCCCTTGGCGCGCAGTTCCTCGACGATCCGGTCGGGGTCGTACTCGTGCCGCATCGCGATGAACGGAAAGACGATCTTCGGCAGGTTCTCGTCCTCGTCGAAGAGCAGCTCCTCCAGCTGCCCCCCGAAGAGGGTGTCGGTCAGCCGCTCGCCGAAGGTCTTGTAGAAGCCCCGGACGATCTCGCGGACGTTGGACTCCATGGTGAGGATCTGCTGCGGGTCGGCGCACAGCGCGATGTACGGGATCTTCTGGCGGTAGGCCATCAGGATCGCCCGCAGCACGAAGAAGGTCCGGCAGGAGACACACGGCAGCTTCTCGTCCAGGTACTTGCCGGGCTTCTTGGGAGCGCGGCGGTTGAACACCTCGCGCATCATCAGCTTGATGTTGTCGTCGTCGGCGTCCAGCACGAACGTGGCCGGGATCTTCTCCCGCGCCAGCGCGATGTTCTGCGCCGCGTGCACGCTCTCGAACGGCACGTCGAAGGTGAAGGCGAGCACCCGCTTGTCGTACTCGTTGACGAACTTGTCCAGCATGTAGGTGCTGTCCTTGCCGCCGCTGTACATGAACAGGCAGTCGAACTCGCCGGAGGCCGGCGGGGCCTGCTGGAACTCGGTGAACACCTCGTTGGTGTAGCGGTAGTTGTTCAGCAGGTCCTCGGCGAAGTCCAGGTTGCAGAGATTGCACACCTGCTGGTCGTCGAGGACCACGCCCGGGTGGTCGGCCTTGAGCGAGCAGACCTTGCAGCTGGACACGGAACCCCCTGTGGTACCCGTCTGGGATCGATTTGCGGTACGGGAGGCGGCGGTCATCCGCGCCTCCTCCGGCCACGCCGCTGCGCCAGCGCCGTGACGTCCCGCCCGCGCCGCTGCGCGGCCGGCGGGGCGGCGGCGGGCCCGGCGTTCTCGGTGAGGTGCGCCGCCATGGCCCGGACGGTCGGGTTTCCGAACATGTCCAGGCGGGTGACCGGGCGGCCCAGCCGCTCGCGCAGCGCGGCGACCACCGAGGTGAGTCGCAGCGAATCGCCGCCCAGGTCGAAGAAGTTGTCCTCGGCGCCGACGGTCTCCAGGCCGAGCACCGCGCACCAGACCTCGGCGATGCCGCGCTCCAGGTCGGTGCGGACGGCCGCCGCGCCGCCGGCGATCCGGGCCGTGCCCGGCTTCGGCAGCGCCTTGCGGTCGATCTTCCCGTTCGGGGTGAGCGGCAGCGCGGGCAGCACCACCAGGGCCGAGGGGACCATGTACGCCGGCAGGCGCTCGCGCAGCGCCGCGCGCAGCTCGGCCGGTCCGGCCAGCTCCGCGGTGCCGGTCGCGTAGGCCACCATCCGGCGCTCGCCGGGCTGGTCCTCGCGGACGAGCGCGACCGCGGCACTCACCCCGGGCAGTCGGCGCAGCGCCGACTCGACCTCGCCGAGCTCGATCCGGTAGCCGTTGAGCTTGATCTGGCCGTCGATGCGCTCCAGGTACTCCAGGCGTCCGTCCGGCAGGTGGCGCACCAGGTCGCCGGTGCGGTAGGCCCGGCCGCGCCCGGCGGGCGCGGCCACGAAGCGCTCGGCGGTCAGCTCGGGCCGGCCGAGGTAGCCGTCGGCGACGCCGTCACCGGACAGGTACAGCTCGCCGGGGACACCGGGCGGGACGGGCTCGCCGCGCTCGTCGAGAACGTGGCAGCCGGTGTTGCCGATCGGGCGGCCGATGGTGACCGGCTCGCCGGGGCGGACCCGGTCCACGGTGGACCAGATGGTGGTCTCGGTCGGGCCGTACATGTTGAACAACGCGCCGACCCGGTCCGCGAGCCGATCGGCCAGCTCGGCGGGCAGCGGCTCGCCGCCGCACAGTGCGCGCAGCTTCGGGTCACCCTCCCAGCCGGCGGCGATCAGCATCTGCCAGGTGGTGGGCGTGGCCTGGAGCACGGTCGGGGCGGCCCGCTCGACCCGCTCGCGCAGGGCGAAGCCGTCGGCGGCGACCGCGGCGGGCAGCACCTCGACCGTGCCGCCGCGCACCAGCGGGAGGTAGAGCTCCAGCCCGGCGATGTCGAAGCAGACGGTGGTGAGGGCGAGCAGCGAGTCCCGCGAGCCGAAGCCGGGCCTGCGGGCCATCGTCCAGAGGAAGTTGACCAGCGCCCGGTGGCCCACCTGGACGCCCTTGGGGACGCCGGTGGAGCCGGAGGTGTAGATCACGTACGCGGGCGCGTCCGGGGCGGAACGGTCGATCGGCGCGACGGCCGGCTCCCCGGGGGCCTCCGGCTCCACCAGGACGGGGGTGACCGGGAAGTCCGCCAGGGCGGCGCCCAGGGTCGCGTCGGTGAGGACCAGCCGGGCGCCGGAGTCGTCCAGCATGTGGCCGATCCGCGCGGGCGGGTAGATCGGGTCGATCGGGACGTAGGCCGCGCCGCTCTTCATGACGGCCAGCAGGGCGGTCACCAGTTCGACGGAGCGCTCCAGGTAGACGCCCACCAGGGCGCCGGGGCCGACGCCCAGCTCGATCAGCCGGTGGGCCAACCGGTCGGCGGCCTGGTCCAGTTCGGCGTAGGTCAGCTCGCGGTCGAGGTGCCGGACCGCGGGCGCGGCCGGGGCGGCGCAGGCGAGGTCGGCGAACAGCCGGCTGACGGTGCGCTCGCGCGGGTACTCCTCGCCGGTGTCGTTCCAGCGACCGTCCAGCAGCTCGCGCTCCTCGGCGGTGAGCAGCGGCAGCGCGGCGAGCCGCTGCCCGGGGGCGGCGGCCGCGCCGTCGAGCAGCAGGGCGAAGTGCCCGGCCAGCCAGGCGAGCTGATCGTCCGTCAGGCCATCGAAGGAGACCGTGCCGTGCTCGTCGATCGCGACCGTCAGCGCCCGCCCGGTGTCCAGGGGCGCGGCGCCGGGCAGCCGGACGGCCACCGGAAGGCCGCCGCGGGCGACGCCGGGCAGCGCGGGGTGGCGCAGCAGCAGGTCACGCCGGTACGGGGAGCGGGCACGCAGGGTCGCCAGCTCGGCGCCGACCGACTCGGCCAGCTCCGCCAGGGTGTGCTCCAGCAGGCCTTCCGGGGCGCGCAGTGGCACCTCGGCGGCCAGCAGTCCGGGCACCGGCGAGGGCTCGGCGAGCAGCGCGACGTCCCGCTCGCCGTCCCGGGTGAGGCGGGCCAGGAAGGCCAGCACGGCGGCCAGGGCCGTGCGCTCCGGCGCGTCGCCCGCACCCACCAGGGCAGCGGGCAGCGGCACCGGGCCGGCCGGGCGTACGGGCGCGGTGAGACGGCCGAAGCGCGGCGGCAGGACGGGTTCCAGCGTTTCGAGGACGCGCAGCCAGCGGCCCTCCTGCCGGAGGGCGGCCCGCCCGGCGGCGGCCAGCTCGGCGACCTCGGCCTCGGAGGGTGCGGGGAAGCGGCCACCGTGCTCGCGGGCCAGGGTGTCGGCCAGGGCCGGCAGGTCGACCGGCTCCCCCGCCGGGTCGGCCAGGGCGGTCAGCCGCAGGTCCCGGTCGGCCGTGGCGACGGTGAGGGCGGCCGGGGCTGCGTCGACCACCGTGCCGGGGTCGGCGGTGGAGGCGCGGTCGGTGATCTCCACGCCCTGGACGGCCAGCAGGCGTCCGCCGAGCGGCAGCAGCGGAAGGCCGAAGTCGTTGCGGCGCCGGCCGAAAGCGGTGGCCCGCACCAGCGCGTCGAGTTCGGCGGCCGGGCGGCGCAGGTCGAAGACGCCGCCGCGCGGCGGGCCGTCGAAGCGGCCGTGGTAGGTGCGCAACGACAGGTCCTGCGGGGTGCGCACGGCGGTGCCCGCGGCGAGTTCGTCGACCAGCTCGGTGAAGGACTCGACGCCGGCGTCGAAGCAGGCGACGTCCAGGTCGTGCACGGTGGCGGCCGGGTCGACCGGCACCTCGCGCTGCTTGAGCAGGTCACCGGCGTCGGCTTCGGTGGTCATCACGTGCCAGGTGACGCCGTGCTGCTTGTCACCGTCCAGGATGGCCCAGCTGGTGGCGAACAGCCCGGCGTGCCGGGGCAGCGGCCCGTCGTGGAAGTTGACCGGCAGGCGGCTCGGCAGGGCGAGCACGCTGTCGGGCAGCATCCGCAGGTTGGCGATGCTGAACAGGTAGTCGAAGCGCAGAGAGGCGAGCCGCTCGGCGAGGTCGGGCCCGAACGGAACGGTCGTCAGGCCCTCGCCCTGCGCCCAGGCGGTCAGCGCGGCGGACGGGGACACCACGGCGGCCACCGTGTGCCCGCGCGCCAGCAGCACGCGGGTGCACTCGACCAGCAGGGCCTCCTCGCCCACCACCACGCAGCTGAACGGCTCGGCGGTCATCGTGCGCCTCCTTCGGACTCCCCGCGCTGGGAGAGCAGTTCGGCGAGCAGCTCCTCGACGGCTGCGTCGGACAGTCCGGCGACGAGGCGCTCGGCCTCGCCGCCCGGGGCCCGCCGCGCCGCCGGCGCGGGGGGTACCGGTGCCACCGGGGCGGGGGGTACCGGTGCCACCGGGGCGGGGGGTACCGGTGCCACCGGTGCCACCGGTGCCACCGGCGCGGCCGCTGCGGGCCGGGCAGCACGGAAGTGCTCGGCCAGCCGGCGGATGGTGATCCGCTCGAACAGCAGGGTCGCGGGCTGCGGTCCGTAGACGGCCTCCAGGCCCCGGGTCAGTTCGAGCACCACGAGTGAGTCGACACCGTAGTTCTCGAAGGTGAGGTCGGGGTCCAGCTGCCCGGGAGCCATCTCCAGCACCCGGGCGAAGACGGCGGTCACCTGCTCCAGCGCGTCGTCCTCGACCGGCAGGGCGGACGGTGCCGGTGCCGGTGCCGATACGACGACGGGGGCGGAGACCGGGGCGGCCGCGGGCGTGGCCGGGGCCGTGGCCCCACCGGGCGTCGACAGGAGGCCGTCGCTGACCGCCGCGATCACGCTCTGGTGGGCCGGCCCGGCCTCCGTGGTGGGCGAGCCCACGCTGATGTCGCGGAAGCCGCAGCCCGCCAGTACGTCGCGCCACTGCCGTTCGCTCGCCAGCGGCGAGCCGGGCATCCGCTGCCCGGCGTCCTCGAACAGCCACCAGCCGGTGGTGAGGCCGAAGATCAGCGCCAGCTGGTGCCGGGGCCGGGTGCCCTCGACGGCCAGCAGCACGCCGCCGCGGCGCAGCAGCAGCTTGGCCTGGCCCAGGGTGGTGGCCAGCGACCTGGTGGCGTGCAGGACGTTGGTGCCGAGGACCACGTCGTACCCGCCGATCGCCGCGCCCTGGGTCGCCAGGTCGGCCTCGACGTCCAGGACCTCGAAGCGGGCGAACGGGTGGCCCGCGCCGAACCGGGCGCGGCCCTTGCGGACGAAGGCCGGGGAGAGGTCGGTGAACACGTACTCGACCGAGTCCGCGTACGGCGTGAGCGCCGCGAGGACCGTCGCGCTGGTGCCGCCCGTGCCGGAGCCGACCTCCAGGATCCGCACCCGGCAGCCGGGCTCGGCGGCCAGCCGGGCCTCGACCTGCTCGACGACCAGGCGGGCCACCTCGGCGTTGCAGCGGTCGGTGACCGGGTCGCCCCGGTAGACGGCGGCCACGCGCTCGGAGGAACCGTCGGGGAACAGCACCTCCATCGCGCCGCGCCGGCCGGTGAGCACCTCGGGCAGCGCCGCCAGGCAGTCCCGCAGCAGCGCGGCCACCGGCGCGACGCCGGGGTGACGGCTGATGAGCTCGTCGGTCTCGCGGTCGAGCCGCTCCTGCGGTTCGACCGCGACACCCACCGGCTGCACCCAGTCGCCCTCGGCCTTGAGCAGTCCTGCGGCGGCCAGGATGTCCAGCTGCACCTGGAACAGCGCGGCGTGCTCGGCCACCACGCCGAGGCGGGCGGCCAGGACGGCGCGGTCGTGACGGAGCTCGGGCTGCTCGAACACGCCGAGGCGGTGCAGGGACGCCGCCAGCAGCCGGACCGCAAGCTCCTCAAGCTCGGCCACGGCGATCTGATGCTGCATCAGTTCATGTTCGGTGCCGTGCTCCTGGCGGGTGCGGACCTCGGGCAGCGCAGTCGGCGCGGCGCCCGGCAGCAGGGCCAGGGTGCGGTCCGGCACGACGCCCAGGTTGTCCAGGATGTGCCGGTCGGCGTCCAGGGCCAGCAGCTGCGGGAGGTCCCCGGAGAGCATCCGCTCGACCACGGCCATCCCCCGCTCGGCGGACATCGGCCGGATGCCGGCCGCCTCGAAACGGCGCAGCACCCGCTCGCGTTCGGCGTCGCCGCCCGCGTGCCAGTAGCCGAGGTTGAGCACCCGGACCGGGAAGGGCAGGGTGCGCGCGGCGTGCAGGGCGTAGGCGTCGGCGAAGGTACAGCCGGCCGCGTAGCCGGCCTGGCCGTGGTTGCCCTCGAAGCTGACCCCTGAGGAGTAGAACAGCACGAAGTCCAGCGGCTCCTGCCGCACCGCGTGCAGCAGGCTCCAGGCGGCGTCGGTCTTGGACTCCAGGGCCGCGCGCAGCTCCGCTTCCGGCAGCTCCCGGACGACCTTGTTGACCAGCACCATCGCGGCGTTGACCACCCCGTGCAGGGCGCCGAACTCCCGCTTGGCCAGGGCGACCGCTTCGGCCAGCGCGGCCGGGTCGGTGGCGTCCAGCGCGAGGTGGCGGACCTCGGCACCGAGCGCGGTCAGCTCGGCCAGCGTCCCCCGGCTCCGCTCGTCCAGCGGGGAGCGGCCGACCACGACCAGCTTCGCCCGGTACGTCTCGGCCAGGTGGCGGCAGGTGTCGCGGCCGACGGCCCCCAGGCCGCCGATCACCAGGTACACGCCGCCCCGGCGGAACCGGGTGCCGGTGAGCGGTAGTTCGACCTGCTCCAGGCTCCGCACCCGGCGCACGCCCGCACGCAGCGAGACCGGGACCGGGCGGGCCGGGAAGGGCTCGGCCGCCACCGCGCCGGCCGCCTCGGCGGCCTCGGCGGAGCGCACGTCGACCAGCGAGACCCGTAGCGTCGGGTACTCCTTGCCGACCACGGTCGCCAGCCCGGCCAGGCTCGCCGGCCAGGGGCCCGAGTCGTCACCCGCCTCCAGCGGGTGGACGTCGGTGGTGACGACCTTCAGCCGCAGTTCCCGCTCCAACAGGCCGTGCCGGTCCAGGGCGCGCACCAGGCGGTAGAGCGAGATCACCCCACGGTCCATCAGGGCGCGCACGGCGGCCCGGTCGGCGGGCTGCTGCTGCGGCCCGGTGCCGAGGAAGTACACCAGGTCCGGTCCGCCGTCCTCGGTGAGGGCGCGGTCCAGCTCGGCATCCGTCAGACCGCCGGGGCCTATCGGCAGCCGGCGCAGCAGGGCGTCCCGGTGGGCCAGGGCGAGGCCGACGGCCGGCTCGGCGTCCAGGCGCTCGCCGACCAGCAGGACGCGCCGGGCGGGCTCGGCCGTACCCTCGGCGGGGCTCGCGGTCCAGACCGGACGGTAGCCGGTCACCGTGGCGGGCTTCGCCTCGCGGTACGTCAGGCCGGTGAAGCGCACCCGGACGGCACCGTCCTCGTCGAGCAGCAGGACGTCGCAGCGGTCGGCGCCGGTCTCGCGGACGTCCGACCAGCCAGTGGCCGGCACCGGGCCGAAGACCTCCACCCGGTCCGCCGCGAACGGCAGCATCGGCCGGGCCAGCGGCCCGCGCCGGCGCACCAGCAGCGCGGCGACGGTGTGCAGGGCGGCGTCCAGCACGCCCGGGTGCAGCAGGTGGGCGGCCTCGGCGTCGGCGGCGCCGATCCGGCCGAGCACCCGGTCGGTGCCGGTCCACACCTGCTCGACCCGGCGGAAGAACGGGCCGTACGCCAGGCCCTGGCCTTCCAGCAGGCGGTAGAAGGCGGCCCGGTCGGGACCGGCCTCCAGGGTGGAGCGCAGCGTGGCGAGGTCGACGGCGGGCGGGACGGCCGGGGCGGTGTCCAGGCGGCCGCAGGAGCGCAGCCCGCCGTCCTCGCCGTGGATCTCGTAGCGGTCGCCGTCGAAGCGGACCGCGACGGCCGCCTCGGCGCCGTCGACGGCCAGCGGGGCGATCCAGCGCACGTCGGCCAGCGCCCGGCCGGTCAGCCCGCCGAGGGCTTCGGCGACCAGGTCCAGGTGTCCGACGCCCGGCAGGATCGGGCGGCCGGCCACCACGTGGTCGCGCAGCGCCGGGGCGTCCGCCGACAGCGTGCGGCGCCAGGGTCCGGCCTGCGGCGGGTCGGTGGGGGTGACGGGAGCCGGAGCGGCCGTGAGGTCCAGCCAGTGGCGTACCCGCTCGAACGGGTAGGTCGGCAGCGGCACCCGGCGCCGCTCGCTCGCCCGGGCCTTGTGCACCACGTCCCAGTCGAGGGTGATGCCGGAGACCCAGAGCCGGGCCAGCAGGTCGTCGTCCCCGGCCAGCACCTGGGCGGTCAGGAAGTCCCGCCCGCCGACGCTCATGGTGAACAGGTCGGCCAGCGGCGGGTGCTGACGGACGTTGCCCCGGTGCAGCCACCGACCCTGCTCGCCGCGGCCGACGGCGGCCAGCCGCTCGGCGGCCTCGGCGAGGTCGGCGGCGACGAACGCCAGCCGCTCGGCCATCGGCTCCCGGCCCACCCGCAGGGTGTAGGCGACGTCGGCGAGCCGCGGCGCCGCCGGGTCGGCCAGCGCCACCGCCAGCTCGGCCGCGTAGGCGCGCAACCGTCCCTCGTCGCGGGCGGAGAGCAGGATCAGCTCCGGCCCGGCCACCTGTGCGTCCGTCCCGGGAGCGACGTACTCCTCCAGGATCACGTGCGCGTTGGTCCCGCCGGCGCCGAAGGAGCTGACGGCGGCGCGGCGCGGCTGCGGGCGGCCCTCGGTGTCGTACGGCTGCGGCCAGGGCGCGGTCTCGCGCTGGACGGTGAACGGCGAGCTGGTGAAGTCGATGTTCGGGTTGAGCGTCTCGGCGTGCAGGGTGGGCAGCAGGGTGCCGTGCCGCAACTGGAGCACGGCCTTGGTGAACCCGGCGATGCCGGCCGCGCCCTCCAGGTGGCCGATGGCCGACTTGACCGAGCCCAGCGCGCAGAAGCCGGTGTCCGCGGTGTGCCTGCGGAAGGCCTGGGCCAGCGCGGTGTGCTCGATCGGGTCGCCCAGCGAGGTGCCGGTACCGTGCGCCTCGACGCAGCCGATCGTGCGGGCGTCCACTCCGGCGGCGGCCAGCGCCTGTTCCACCAGGGCCTGCTGGGCGTGCGGGTTGGGGACGGTGTAGCCGCTGGTGCGACCGCCGTGGTTGACGGCGGTCGCGCGGATCACCGCGTGCACGGTGTCGCCGTCCCGGACGGCCTCCGAGAGCCGCTTGAGCAGCACCGCGCCGACGCCCTCGCCCGGTACGTAGCCGCTGCCGTCCGCGCCGAAGGCCCGGCAGCGGCCGTCGGCGGAGAGCATGGTCTTGCGGCTGAGGTGGACGTACTTGTCCGGGTGGACGGCGACGTTGACGCCGCCTGCGAGGGCGTAGGAGCACTCGCCCCGGCGGATGCTCTCGCAGGCCTGGTGCAGGGCCACCAGGGAGGCCGAGCAGGCGGTGTCGACCACCACGCTGGGGCCGCGGAAGTCGCCGAAGTACGAGACCTGGTTGGCGATCGAGGAGCGGTTGGCCAGCACCACCTGATGGTTGCCGCGCGCGGACTCGGTGGCCGCCAGGACGGCGTAGTCGTCCCACATGACGCCGACGAACACGCCCACGTCGTGGCCCTGGCCGCCGAAGCGCGGCGCGGGGATGCGGGACGGCGGGTAGCCGGCGTTCTCCAGGGCCGACCAGGCCGTCTCCAGGAACAGCCGCTCCTGCGGGTCCATGGTGCGGGCCTGCATCGGCGAGATCTGGAAGAACAGCGAGTCGAAGGCGTCCACGTCCGACAGGAAGCCGCCCCAGCGGCTGTAGCTGCGGCCCGGCGCGGTGGGGTCGGTGTCGAACAGCGCCTCGGCGTCCCAGCGGTCGGCGGGCACCTCGGTCACGCAGTCCCGGCCGGCGGCCAGGTTGCGCCAGAACTCGTCCAGGTTCCGGGCCTGCGGGTAGCGGCCGCTGATTCCGATGACGGCGATCGGTTCGTCCTCGGCCGGCTCCCTGCGGGCCGGAGCCGGTGTCCGGACCTCGGCCTGGGGGCCGGTGCCGGGCCGGGCAGGCTGCGGCACGACCGCAGCCGGAACGGGGGCGGGGGCAGCGGCGGGGGCAGGGGCCTCGGGGAAGAGCCGCGCCACCGCCTCCGGGTGCTCGGCGAGCACGTGGTCGGCGAGTTCGTCCACCGTCCGGCATTCGAAGAACACCGTGCCGCGCAGGCCCGGGAAGTCCTTGCCGAGCAGGCCGTTGGACTCCATCACCAGCACCGAGTCCAGGCCGTAGTCGTCCAGCGCGACTCGGCTGTCCAAGCGCCCGGCGGGCAACTTGAGCACTCCGGAGAGCACGCCGCTCAGGTGCTCGACCAGCCGGGCGCGCCGACCGTCCGCCGTCGCACCGGCCGCCGTCGCACCGAACGCCGTCGCACCGGCCGGCTGTGCCGCGGCCGGGGCGGGCGTCGTCCGGGCCGGTTCGGCCGCCAGCAGGGCAGCGTCGAGGACGGCCGGTTCGCCCCAGGCCGGGAGCAGCCAGGGCGAGCCGAGGGCCAGCGCGCGCTCGAACGCGGCCAGGCCCTGCTCGGCGGTGAGGGCGCGCATCCCGGTGCGCCGGGCGTAGGCGGCCAGCTCCTGCTCCCGGACCAGCCCGTCGACGCCGCCGACCGCCCAGAGCGGCCAGTCCAGCGAGAGGCTGCGGCCGTGGCGGGCGCCGCCGCGCACCTGGGCCGCGCGCCGCAGGACGAAGAGGTCGGCGAAACGATTCGCCGTGGCGTAGGCGGCCGCACCGAAGTCGCCGACCAGGGAGGAGATCGAGGAGAAGACCACGAAAAGGTCGAGGGCGTCGTCGCGGGTCAGCCGGTCCAGGTGGACCAGGCCGCGGGTCTTGGCGGCCAGCACGCGTGCGAAGCGCTCGCGGTCGCCGTCCGTGGCCCGGCCGTCGTCGGCGACCCCGGCCAGGTGGAACACCCCGTGCAGGGCGCCGAAGCGCTCCCGCGCCGTGTCGAGCGCGGCCTCCAGCTTCCCGGCGTCGGCCACGTCGGCGCGGACGGCGAGCACCTGCGCGCCGAGGGCGGTCAGGCTGTCGTGCCAGGCCAGCTGCCCGGCGTCCGGCTCGGAACGGCCGACCAGCACCAGGCGGGCCCGGTGGGTTCGCGCGAGGTGCTCGGCGAGCACCCGGCCGATGGCGCCGCCGCCGCCGGTGAGCAGGTAGACCCCGCCCTCGCGCAGCACCTGACCGCTCGCCGGGGCGACGTCCTCGGCCCGGCCCAGGACGCGGACCTCGCGCCGGCCGTCGGCGGCGCGGCGCACCTCCAGCCCGCCGGCGCGCGGCGCGGCAGCCAGTTCGGCGGCGGCGGCCGCGGCGAGTCCGGCGGCGGGAGTGTTCCCCGGCACTCCCAGGGTGAGCAGTTCCAGGCGCGGGACGACGGCAGCGGTGGAGCGCCCGAAGGCGGTCAGGGCGCCGAGTTCGGGGCGGTCGGCGCCGTCCTCCTGCGAGTGGAGCAGCAGGCAGCGGACGCGGCCGGGGAGTTCGTCGGCGGCCACCGCCCGGACCAGGTCGAGCAGGACGAAGCCGAGGCGCTCCAGGGTGCCCGGGTCGGGCTCGGCGTCGGCGGGGCCGACCCCGGTGAGGCCCGCGGGGAGCAGCAGGTCCAGGCCGCCCTGGTCGGCGTACTCCGCGAGGCCGTCGGCCTCCTCGGCGAGGGCGACCACCCGGCGCCACATCCCGGTGGCGCGCATCGCGTCCGCCAACTCGTGGGTGCCGCCCAGCAAGGCGAGCGTCCCGGCGACGGGGCCGGCCTCGGGCTCTGCGGCGGCGCGCCAGTACGGCTCGTAGAGGCGGACCTCTCCGGCGGCTTCCGCCGACGTGTCGATCCGCGCCGACACCGTGGCGGGGGCCGCGACGGTGGCCGGCGTGGTACCGGCAGCGGGCAGCGCGGCGACCGGGGCCGGAGCTGCGCCCGGCAGCCGGCCGGCGAAGTCCTTCAGTGCCGCCAGCACCCGCCCCTGCTCGTCGTGGACGGTGAGGTCGAAGCGGCGCACCCCGCCCGACTCTCCCACCAGCCGGGCGTGCGCCCAGCAGACGGCGGTCAGCGGCCGGTACAGCTCCAGCGCGCCGAGGCTGAACGGGACGGCCAGCTCGCCGGGGGTCGGTGCGGTGTCGCGTCCGGCCCAGTGGCAGGCTCGCAGGGCGCCGTCGAGCAACGCAGGGGGCAGCTCCGTCCCGGCCTCGCCGGTGAGCTTCACCAGCGCCTGGCCGACCCCGCTGCGCACCTCCTCGACGACCTGGAAGGACGGCCCGTAGCCGAAGCCGGCAGCCCGGTAGTCGGCGTAGACCCCGGCCCGCTCGCGCACCGCCGGCAGGGCGGCGCGCAGCTCGGCGAGGTCGGCGGCGGGCTGTCCACCGTCGGCGGCGGGCGCGGCGATGCCCCGGGCGTGGGTGGTCCGGCCGTCCGGGCCCTCGCTGTAGACCTCGAAGGCGAGCGCGGTGCCCTCCGGGCGGAAGGCCGCGTAGAGGGCCAGTTCGCCCTCCGGCAGCTCGATCGCCCGGCCGAGGACCACCTCGCGCAGACTGTGCCGCACGCCCGGCTCGGCCAGGCCGGCGGCGGCCAGGACGAACGCCAGGGTGGCGGCGCCGGCCAGCAGCGGGCGGCCCTCGATGACGTGGTCGCGCAGCAGCGGGTCGCCGGCGCGCAGGGTCTTGCGGAAGCGCGACTCGCGGACGGTGGACTCGTTGGCGTCCACCAGCGGGTGCGGCGCACCGTCGCCGAGGTCCGGGTCGAGCGGGATCCAGTAGCGCTCCTCGGCGAACGGGTAGCGCGGGGCGCGGACCCGGCGCGGTGCCGGGCCGGGGCGGGAGGCGTGCCAGGCGGCCCAGTCCACGTCGGCGCCGGCCAGCCAGCGGCGGGCGTGTTCGCCCAGCGGGCCGGCGTCGGCGACCTCGGGCGCCGCTCCACCGTCCGCGAACGCCCGCAGGACGGCGAGCAGTTCGGCACCGTCGGCGGCGAGGACGGCGAGCCGCGCCTCGAACGCCTCACGGCCGACCTGACTGGTGTAGCAGAGGTCGGCGAGCGGGACGCGCTCGGTCGCCACGAAGTACGCGGCGCGGTCGGCGTAGGCGCGCAGCCGCTCCTGGTCGCGGGCGGAGAGCAGGAACAGGACGGGTTCCACGGTGTGCTGCTCACCTGCCGGAAGGGGGGCGGTCGGGTCGGGGTTCGGGGACTCCTCCAGCACCAGATGGGCGTTGGCGCCGCCGGCGCCGAAGGAGCTGAGGCCGGCCCGGCGCGGCCGGTCGCCGTCGGGCCAGGCGGACAGTTCGCGCTGGACCCGGAACGGCGAGCGGTCGAAGTCGATGTTGGGGTTGAGCTCGGCGGAGTGCAGCGAGGGCACCAGGGTGCGGTGGGCGAACTGGAGCAGCACCTTGGTCAGCCCGGCCATGCCGGCGGCCGACTCCAGGTGCCCGACGTTGGACTTGACGGAGCCGATCGGCCACCGGCCGGGCTCGGCGGCCGCCGAGCGGTAGGCGTTGGTGAGGCCGGTCAGCTCGATCGGGTCGCCGAGCGAGGTCCCGGTGCCGTGCGCCTCGACGTAGCCGATGTCCTGCGGCTCGACGCCGGCCCGCGCCATCGCGTCGGTGATCGCCCGCTGTTGCGCGTGCGGGCTGGGCACCGTGTAGCCGTTGGTCCGGGCGCCGTGGTTGACCGCGCTGCCGAGGATGACGCCGTGGATCCGGTCGCCGTCGGCCAGCGCCCGCCGGTAGGGCTTCAACAGGACGGCGCCGACGCCCTCGCCGGGCACGTAGCCGTCGCCGCCCGCTCCGAAGGCGCGGCAGCGGCCGTCGGAGGAGAGGAAGCGGCCCTGGCTGAGGAAGGCGTACTTGTACGGGTGGACGGAGACGTTGACACCGCCGGCGATGGCCAGTTCGCTCTCGCCCCGGCGCAGCGACTCGCAGGCCAGGTGGATGGCGGTGAGCGAGGAGGAGCACATCGTGTCCAGCGCCAGGCTCGGGCCGGAGAGGCCGAGCGTGTAGGAGACCCGGTTGGCGATGGTGGCGAACGAGGAACCGGTGAGCGGGCGGCCGCCGCGCAGGGCGTCCAGGGCGCCGTGGAACTGGTACTCGCCGTACATCACGCCGACGTAGACGCCGACCGGGTGGCCGGCCAGGTCGGCGCGCCGGTAGCCGGCGTCCTCCAGGACGTGCCAGGCGTTCTGCAGGAAGAGCCGCTCCTGCGGGTCCATCAGTTCGGCCTGGCGGGGGGAGATGCCAAAGAACAGCGGGTCGAAGCGGTCGACGTCGCGCAGGAAGCCGCCCCAGCGGGTGTGGGCGCGCCCGGGGGTGGCCGGGTCGGGGTCGTACCAGCGGTCGCGGTCCCAGCGGTCCTCGGGGATCTCGGTGACGCAGTCGCGGCCCTCGATCAGGTTGGTCCAGAACTCCTCGACGTCGTCGGCCATCGGGTAGCGGCCGGCCAGGCCGATGATCGCCACCGCCTCGTCCCGTTCGTCCTCCGGGACGGCCTCTGTCCGGGTGGGGCGGCGGACAGCCCGGGCGGTGCGCTCGACGGCGGGCCGGGCGGGGCGCGGCCCGTCGTGCGGCTGCGGCACGGAGGCCTCGGACTCGGTGCCGAGCAGCTCGGCCGCGTGGTGCTCGGCGAAGTACCCGGCCAGCTCGCCGAGGTTGGCGTACTCGAAGAACAGCGTCTTGGAGAGGCCGTCGAAGCGGCGCTCCAGCTCCCGGTTGAGCCGGGTGATCATCAGGGAGTCGATGCCGTAGCGGTCGAACGGCACGTCCTCGGCGAGTTCCTCGGCCGCCAGGCCGGTCTGGGCGGCGATCAGCTCGCGCAGCAGGGCGATGGCGTCGGCGTGCGACCCGGCGACGGCGTCGGCGGTGGCCGCGTTCCCGGCGGCGGGGGCGGGCGCGGCGGCGGGCGCGCCGATGGCGGCGGTGATCCTGGCGACGTCGCCGTAGGCGGCCACCAGCGGGCCGGGGGTACCGAGGGCCCGGTCCAGCAGGTCCAGTCCGACGGCGGTGGGCAGTACACCGAAGCCGGTGCGGTCGGCGATCTCGGCGGCGGCCTCGTCGCTCTGGCGCATCCCGCCCTCGGCCCACATCGGCCAGGCGATCGCGGTCAGGCCCGGGTGGCGCTCGGCGGCCGCCTCCAGATAGGCGTTCGCGTAGGCGTAGTCCGTCTGCCCGGCGCTGCCGATGTGGGCGGCGATGGAGGAGAAGGCGACGAAGAAGTCCAGCGGGTCGGCGGCGGTGGCGGCCACCAGGGCCTGCAGCCCGGCGACCTTGGGTGCCAGGACGGCGGCGAAGTCCTCCGCCGCCTTGCCGAGGGCGAAGCCGTCGCGCAGCACGCCGGCCGCGTGCACGACCCCGTTGATCGGCCCGAACTCCTCGCGTACCGCGGCCAGTCGGGCGGCCAGTGCCTCGGCGTCGGTGACATCGGCCACGCGGTAGGCCACCCGCTCGTCCAGCCCGGCGGCGGGCTCCGCGCTGCGGCCCAGCAGGACCACCCGCGCGTCGGCCCGCTCCAGCAGCCGGCCCGCGACGGCCCGGCCGAGGCCGCCGGCGCCGCCGGTGACCACGTAGGTCCCGCCGTCGCGGACGGCCACCGGCGCGCCGGTCCCGGCGGGGACGGCCCGCGGCACCTGGCGGCCGGCGGCGGTGTGCCGGACCTCGGCGTCGCGGCCGGGCCCGGCCAGCTCCGCGGCGAGGGCGGCGGCCTCGTCGACGCCCTCGGCGAGGCCCACGGCCTGGAGGGCGAGCAGCGGGTTCTCCGCCCGGACGCTGCGGGCGAAGGCGGCCAGGGCGGCGCGCTCGGGGCGGGCGCCGTCCGGTTCGTGACGGTGGAGCAGCAGGACGCGGACCGGCGCGGTCGGCTTGGCCCTCAGCAGCCCCTGGACCAGGCGCAGGGCCTGCTCGGCCTCCGGCTCGTCCACCACGAGTGTGGTGGTGACGTCCGGCTCCGCGGTGTCGGCGGCCGCGGCGGTGACCGGCTCGGCGCCGAGGGCGGTGAGCAGCGCGGCCAGTTCGGTCCGGCGGGCCTCGGTCGCGGCGACGACGGTGACGGCGCCCGGCGCGGCCGCGCGGTCCTGCTCGACGGGGGCGTCGGCCCAGCGCCGGGCCAGCAGAGCGGCGGTCTCGGCGGAGCCGGTCAGCACGCGGACGGCGAGGTCGGTCAGCCGGGCCAGCACCTGCCCGTCGGAGTCCAGCAGGGTCAGCTCGGCCGTCGCGGAGCGCTCAGTGGTCCGGCCGAGGGCGACGTGCACCCAGCAGGACCCGGTGACCGGGGCATGGCTGGTCAGCTCGCCGAGAGCCAGCGGCAGGAAGCCGGCGGCGGCCGGCCCGTAGCGGCGGCCGAGCAGCACCACCAGGGCGTGCAGCGCGCCGTCGAGCAGCGCGGGGTTGAGCAGCGCGCCGTCCAGGGCCGTGCCCTCGGGCGGCTCCAGCAGGCCCAGGGCCTCGTCCTCGCCGAGCGCCACCTCGGCCAGGGCCCGCATCCGGGGGCCGTAGTCGAGGCCGCGGGAGCGCAGTTCGGTGTAGCAGTCCTGGTGGGCGACGGCCTCGGCGCAGCGCTCGGTGATCGCGGCCAGGTCCACCGGGCCGGCCGGCTCGGCGGGCCCGGGGTGCAGCTCCCCGAGGGCGTGGACGGCGTCGCCGGCGATGACTTCGAAGCCGACCGCGTCGCCGTCGCGCCAGAGCTCGACGGTCGCGGTGCGCGGCCCGTCCGCGTAGGAGAGCAGCTGCTCGAAGGAGACCCGGCGCAGCCCCACCGGGCCACCGGTGGACAGCTCGCCGGCAGCGCGGGCCAGCTCCAGGTAGCCGACCGCGGGCATCACGGGCGCGCCGGCGACCCGGTGGTCGGCCAGGTAGAACTCCTCGCCCGTGCGGCTGCTGCGGTAGGCGAGGGTGTCGAGGGTGGAGACGTTCTCGTCCAGCATCGGGTGCGGGCCCGCCGCGGCGACGGCGGGGGCGGCCGGGCGGTCGGGCGCGGTCATCCAGACCCGGCGGCCCTCGAAGGGGTAGGTCGGCAGCGGCACCCGGCCGCGTTCCTCGGCGGCGAACCAGGCCTCCCAGTCGACCTCGACGCCGGCCTGCCAGGCCCGGGCGACGGCGTGCCACGGCCCGTCGGAGGCGCCCACCACCAGGCCGCGGGCCTCCTCCTGGGCGCCGCGCAGGGTGATCCGGGAGCCACGGGCCTTGGCCTGCCCGGGCTTCGGGGCGTCCGCGGCCGAGGAACCGTCGGCCAACGCGGCGGCGCCGTCGGCCAGGGTGAGCGCCCCGGTGACGCAGGCGGCGGCCAGCGCGGCGGCGCCGTCGCCGTGGATCGCGACGGGGTGCAGACCCCAGCCGAGCCAGAGCCGGCCGAGCGCGTACTGCAGCGCGAAGGTCTGGCCGCGCTCGCCGTGCTCGGCGGCGCCGGCCGCGAGGGCCGCCTCGTACTGCTCGGCGAAGTCCGGTTCGACGGCGGCCCAGCGTTCGGCGAGCGCCGTGGCGTCGGCGATCCGCTCGGTGAAGACGAAGGAGAGTTCGCCGGTGCCGGCCGGACCGGTCGGTTCGGCGGCACGCAGGGCGCGGGCGAGTGCGGCGCGGTCGCCGCCGGTGACGGCCAGCCGGTACTCGTGAGCCCGCCGGCCGACGGCCAGGGTGTAGGCGACGTCGGCAAGTCCGGCGGCCTCGGCGTTCTCGTCCGCGTCGAGGTGGTCGGCCAGCCGGTCGGCGGCGGCGCGCAGGGCGGTCGCGGTGCGCGCCGAGACGACCAGCACCTGCTCCGGGCGGGAGGGCCCGGTGAGCGGGGCAGGTGGGGCCTCCTCCAGCACGGCGTGGGCGTTGGTTCCGCCGATGCCGAAGGAGCTGACTCCGGCGCGCAGCGGCCCGTCGGCGGTCCAGGGCGCGGTGGCGCCGCTGACCGTGAACGGTCCCGACGCGAAGTCGATGGCCGGGTTGTCGGTGCGGTGGTTGAGGGTGGGCACCAGGGTGCGGTGCTTCATCATCAGCGCGGTCTTGATCACCCCGGCCACGCCGGCGGCGGCGTCGAGGTGACCGATGTTGGACTTCACCGAGCCGATCGCGCAGAAGCCGGTGTCGGCGGTGGCCGCCCGGAAGGCCTTGGTGAGCGCGGAGACCTCGACCGGGTCGCCGAGCCGGGTGGCGGTGCCGTGGGCCTCGACGTAGCTGATCGAACGCGGGTCGACGCCGGAGACCGCGTGCGCCTCCCGGATCACCGCGGTCTGCCCGACCGCGCTGGGGGCGGCGAAACTGACCTTGCCGGAGCCGTCGTTGTTGGTCGCCGTGCCCTTGATGACGGCGTGGATGGTGTCGCGGTCGGCGATGGCGTCGCGCAGGAGCTTGAGGACGACCACGCCGACGCCGTTGCCGAGCACGGTGCCGCTGGCGCCGGCGTCGAAGGTGCGCACGTGCCCGTCCTTGGACAGGATGGCGCCCTCCTCGTAGAGGTAGCCCTTCTCCTGCGGCAGCTTGACGGTCACGCCGCCGGCCAGGGCCAGGTCGCACTCGCCGTTGACGAGCCCCTGGCAGGCGAGGTGGATGGCGACCAGCGAGGTGGAGCAGGCTGTCTGGACGTTGTAGCTGGGGCCCTTGAGGTCGAGCTTGTACGACAGGCGGGTCGCCAGGAAGTCCTTGTCGTTGCCGACCATCACCGAGAAGTGCTTGGAGGTGGTGGTCTGGTCGACGTTGGGCAGCACCTGCTGCTGGAGGTAGGTGTTGATCGCCGCACCGGCGTACACACTGATCAGGCCGCCGAAGCGGCGCGGGTCGTATCCGGCGTTCTCCAGCGCGGCATGACCGACCGTCAGCAGGATGCGGTGCTGAGGGTCGATGAACTCCGCCTCGGACGGCGTCAGTTCGAAGTACCCGGTGTCGAAGAGGTCGACGTCGGAGATCACTCCGTGCGCGGGGACGTAGTCGGGGTCGTCCGACAGGACGGCGGGCACGCCGGCCCGGTCCAGTTCCTCCCGGGTGAACCTGGTGATGCCCTCCCGGCCTTCGCTGAGCAGGCGCCAGAAGGACTCCACGTCGTCGGCACCGGGGAAGCGCCCCGCCATACCGACGATCGCGACATCCGTCTCGGCCACCATCGGACCCTCGGGGATACTCACCGGCCCGACCCTCCCCCTCGCGTGTGCCCGGCCGGAGGGCCGGGCTGGATCAGTGTGTACTGGGAACCCGCTGCCCCGGCGCCGGCTCCCTTGCCGGGCGGGCAGTTGCCAGGACAGGTCCGGCGATTCGGCCTACCGGCGGTTCGATCGTAGGCAAATGGAACTGGATCCACCCTCGCCGGGCGCGCCTGAATTCCATCGGGATCGATGAATGTCGGCTATTTCTGCACGGCATCGGATTCCGGTGGAATTCGGCCGCCGCCTTCCCCCTTGGGCGATCCGCCTGTTCTTCCTGCGCCGGCAGTCCGGCGTGGGCAGATCATCGGTGAATCCCCCTCGCCATCCATCGCCAGGAGCCTAGTCCGCCGCACCCACGGGGCGCAACGAATTCATCTGAGAAGTGATCAGAACCGCTCTCCTGCAAGGGAGAAGACGCGGCCGGCCGCGAAGGCGCCGCCGAATTCGCGCCCCCGCGGCCTGCGCCGGCTCTCGGCGCCCGGGGGAACGCGACCGCCCGGTTGCCGAGCCCGACGACCGGCGGCTCGGCCCCGGTCAGGCGCCTTCGCGGCGGTGACCGGTCAGCGCGCGGTGACCTTGCAGCGGATCGGGCCCTCCGCGCGGAGCGTGATGGCCGAGCTGAAGGGAACGTCCGTGTCGACCGCGGTGAAGCTGAAGCGCTGCAGCAGCACGGCGAGTGTCAGAACGGACTCCAGCGTCGCCAGGTGCTGGCCGATGCAGGCCCTGGGCCCGCCGCCGAACGGGAACCAGGCGTACCGGGGCCGCTGGTTCTGCGCCTCCCCCAGGAAGCGGTCGGGGTCGAACCGGTCCGGTTCCGGCCACATCTCGGGATCGCGCTGGACCACGCCCGCGCTCACCACCACATCGGTGCCGGCCGGGATCTCGAAGTCCCCGACCCGCACGTTCGAGGTGGGCACCCGGCCGAGCGCGGGCGCGGCCGGGTACAGCCGCAGCGTCTCCTTGATCACCGCGGACAGGTAGGGCATCGCCTCCACGTCCGCCGAGCCGGGCTCCCGGCCGCCGAGCAGCCCGTCCACCTCGGCGTGGGCCCGCGCCTGCGCCTCCGGGTTGCAGGCCAGCAGGTGCATGGCGAAGGCCAGCGTGGTGGCGGTGGACTCGTGGCCGGTGACCAGGAAGGTCAGGACCTGGGCGCGGGTCTCCTCGGGGGTGATCGGCTCGCCGTCGTCCGAGACCGCCTTGGCCAGCAGGCTGAGCATGTCCTGCCGGTCCGACGGGGCCGAGGTCTCGGCCGTCCGGCGCCGGGCGACGATCTCGTCGCAGACCTCGTACAGCTCACGGTGGGCCTTGGCGGCCTTGAGGTTGGACGGGCTGGGGAACTTCCGGGATATGTGGACGGGGGAGAACGCCCGCTTCACCGCGTAGGCGTTGATCAGCGGGAAGTTCCGCTGCACCGTGCGGATCATCACGTCCATGTCCTCGTAGGCGCCGAAGAGGATGCGGCAGATGGTGCGCAGCGTGTGCTCGGTCATCTCCTCCGCGACCTCGACGGTGGCGTCCGGCACCGCCGCCCAGCGGTCGGCCAACCGCTGGGACTCCGCGACGATGTCGCCCCCGTACTTGTCCACCTGCTTGGGGGTGAAGAGCGACTGCAGCATCCTGCGCTGGCGCATGTACTCGTCGCCCAGGCTGGTGAGCAGGCCGTTGCCGAAGGACTGACGCATCTCGCCGAGGAAGCGGCTGTCCTTGCTGAAGGTGTCGGAGGAGGCCGCCAGCACCTGCTGGGCGCCGGCCGCGGAGAACACGGCGACGAAGGAGGCGCGCAGGCCGGGTGGGCCGACCGAGAAGCGCACCACGTCGCCGTACTCGCGCCGCGCCCGCAGGTAGGTGCCCAAGGTGTCGCTCTGCAGGTCGAGCAGGGAACCGAGCAGCGGGTGGCCGGCCATCGTTGGGGGCTGGGCGGGCAAGGGAGTGCCTCCTGTCGGGAAGAGCTGGCGGAGTGACATCCAGTCGATCACAAACCGCCGTCGATGTGCAGTCCCTGGCGGAACTTTATTGATCATCAGGAAGGTTCCGGCGCAGTGGAGTTGCGCACGTCACGGACCTCGGGGGCTTCGGCCGCCGACCGCAGCGTCAGGACGTCCGCCTCCGGGTCGCCGGCGAGCGCGCCCAGCAGCCGTTCGTAGGCGCGCGCCATCCGCTCGGCCGTCGCCCGCGCGAACAGGTCGGTGCTGTACTCCAGGTAGCCGCGCAGGCCGTCGGGCTCCTCCCGCACCACCAGGTTGAGGTCGAAGTGCGCGGTGCCGGCGTCGGAGGGCAGCGGGACGACCGCCAGGTCGCCCGGCTCCCGCGCTCCGCCGGCCGTGTCCTGCGGCGCGGGCAGCAGGTTGAACATCACCTGGAACAGCGGGGACCACGCCGGGTCGGGGTCCGGCACCAGGGTGCGGACCAGGTCCTGGAACGGCAGGTCCTTGTGCTCGTGCGCCTCCGCGGTGACCGTCCTGGCCAGGGTCAGCACCTCGGTGAAGGCGCGCTCGGGGGCCACGTCCAGCCGCAGGACCAGGGTGTTGGTGAAGTAGCCGACCACCTGCTCCAGTTCGGCCTCCGGACGGTTCGACACCGCGGTGCCCAGCGTGGTCTCCCGGGTGTCCGACCAGCCTCCCAGCAGGACGGCGAAGGCCGACAGCAGCGTCAGGTACAGCGTGGCACCCTGCTCCCGGCTCAGCCGCCGGAGCTCGGCGAGCAGCTCGGCCGGCACCCGGAGGCCCACCGAGGCGCCCTGATAGGTCTTCACCGGGGGCCGCCGGTAGTCGGTCGGCAGCGGCGGCCGCGCGGGCAGGCCGGCCAGCCGCTCCCGCCAGTACGCCCGCTGGCGCTCCAGCTCCGCCGGGCCGACCGTGTGCCGCTGCCGGCGGGCGAAGTCGGCGTACCCCGCGGCGGCGGCCCCGGGTTCCGGCTCCTCGCCGCGGCTCATCGCCCGGTACAGCACGAGCAGTTCGGCCAGGACGAGGTTGACGGACCAGCCGTCGAAGACGCCCCAGGGCCGGGTGAGCACCGCGGTGTGCTCGTCCGCCGAGTGGGCCAGGAGGTGGGCGCGGACCATCAGTTCCCCCTCCGGGTCGAAGGGGCGGGCCCGTTCGGCCCGCAGCCAGGCTGCGGTCTCCTGCTCGTCGCCCATCTCGACCACGTCCACCGCCGCCTCGACCCCTTCGTGCACCCGCTGGACCACCTCGCCGTCCCGGCGGGGGTAGCCGGTGCGCAGCACCGCGTGCCGGTCGACCAGCGCCTGGACCGCCCGCCGGTAGGCGTCCCGGTCCAGTGCTCCCTCGATCCGGAACGCCAGCTGGACGTTGTCGTGCGCGGCGGCCAGGTGCCCGGGCCGGGCGAGGAACCACAGGTCGGCCTGGGCCAGTGCCAGCGGTGCCTCCCCGGGTCCGTACCCGGCCTCCCCGGACCGGTCGGCCGGGTCGTCGTGCAGCGGCGGGGCCTCCTGGGCGGCCGGCGCCTGCTCCAGCGCCTCGGCCATCGCCTCGACGGTGGCGCCGGTGAACACCAGTTGGAGCGGCAGCTCCCGGCGCAGCTCCTGCATCACCCGCAGGGTCAGCCGGGTGGCCAGCAGCGAGTGCCCTCCGAGGTCGAAGAAGCTGTCCCGCAGTCCGACTTCGGTGAGGCCCAGCACCTCCCCGACGATCCGGCACAGCGTGCGCTCGATCTCGGTGCGCGGGGCGACGTAGGCCTCCTTGGCCAGGTCCTCCTCGTCCGGGAGCGGCAGTGCCCGCTTGTCGACCTTGCCGTTCGCGGTGACCGGCAGGTCCTCCAGGACCACGAACACGCCGGGCACCATGTAGTGCGGCAGCCGGGCCGCCAGGTGGTCCTTGAGCAAGCGCGCGAGCGCGGGCCCGATCCGGCCGATCAGCGGGGCGTTGGCCAGGTGCGCGGCCCGGTACGGAGCACGGGCCCGCACCGGGAGCGGGGCGCCCCGGCTGATCAGGACGTCCAGCCCGTCGGGGCGGTCCTGCGCCCGGGTGAGCGCCACCCGGTAGCCGAGCTCCTCGGCATGGCGCAGCACGTCCTCCAGGGCGCGGGCCTCCGGGGACCCGCCCGCCGGCGATTGCGCGCCGTCGGCCGGCGGGGACACCTCGCGGGCGAGGTCCCCGCGGGTCAGCCCCTCGGCGAGGAGGACGTCCCCGGTGAGCCGGGGGTCGGTCAGACCGCTGACGCCGAAGCGGTCGGGCGTCCCGGCGTCCAACAGCTCCCGCAGCCGCTCCGGGGTCGCGGCCTCCAGCCACGGGTGCGGCTCCGGCGCCTCGGCCGGGCCCTTGGTGAGGACCACGTCGTAGCCGTGGGCGGACTCGCCGGTCCCGGTGGGGCCCCCGACCAGCACGTCGAACCCGACCAGCTCGGGGAGGCGCTCGGACAGCCCGGCGAACCAGCTGGGGCTGACCAGCAGTTCCTCCTCGTGCCGCAGGGCGCTGCGCACCCGGGGGGCCAGCTCGCCGGCCGTCACCGGGCCGGTGGCACGGCGCAGTTCCCGCGCCACCGTCCGCGCGGCGTGCAGGTCCAGGTCGCCCACGTCCCCGATCAGGATCCGGCCGCCGTCCGCCAGCAGCGGGACCAGCACGGCCAGGGCCTGCTCCAGGTAGTGGCGGTCGGGGAAGGTCCGCACCACCCCGTCGAGCACGATCGCGTCGAAGGTCCCGGTGGTGAGTTCCGCGGCGGCCAGGGCCTCGCCGCGGCGCGGCGTGACATGCGACCAGCCGTGCTCGGCCGCCTCCTCCCGGAGGCGGTCCAGGGCCTCCTCCGACAGGTCGAGGACCTCCACCGCGGCGCAGGCCTGAGCGTAGCGCCGCAGCAGCCGCCCGTCGGCGCCGCCGACCTGCAGGACGCGCTTGGGCCGGTACTCCTCGATCAGGGCGGCGAGGTTCTCGCACGGCCGGTCGGTCCCGCCGGCCGCGTGGCGCTCGTCGAGGACGCTCCGCCACCGGTCGAGGTGGTCGGCCGTGGCCGCCGGCGAGCTCTCCGCCACCCACTCGGCGGTCGGACTCACGTAGGCGGCCAGCGCGACGCCCTGGCCGGACTCGTACGGAACGACGACGGCCCGGTGCACCGCGGGGTGGGCGAGCAGTGCGTCGGCGATCTCGCCGGGCTCCACGCGGAAGCCGCGCACCTTCACCTGGTCGTCGGCGCGGCCCAGGTACTCCATCACGCCGTCCGCGCGCCAGCGGACGAGGTCGCCGGTGCGGTACATCCGCTCGCCGGGCGAGGGCGCGAAGGGGTCGTCCAGGAAGCGCTCGGCGGTGAGGTCGGGGCGGTTCAGGTAGCCGCGGGCCAGCTGCACGCTGTTCAGGTAGAGCTCGCCCGGCACACCCTGCGGTGTCAGCCGCCTGGCACCGTCCAGGACGTACGCCCGGGTGTTCCACGCCACTGTGCCGATCGGCACACTGGTCGCGCCCGGCTCGGTGCGGTAGCGCCAGGCGGTCGCGGGGCCGGCCTCGGTCGGCCCGTACCCGTTGTACAGCTCGGCGCCGGGCAGCACCCGGGTGAAGCGCTCGGCGAGTTCCACCGGCAGCGCCTCGCCCGCGGCCTCGACCCTGCGCAGGCTGGTGCACTCGGCGGCCTGCGGCTCGGCGAGGAACGCGGCCAGCATGGACGGGACGAAGTCGACGTCGGTGACGCCCTGTTCGCGGATCAGCCGGGCGAGGTAGGCCGGGTCGCGCTGCCCGTCGGGGCGGGCGATCACCAGGCTCGCGCCGACCTGGAGCGGCCAGAACAGCTCGGGCACCGACACGTCGAAGCTCACCGAGGTCTTCAGGAGCATCCGGTGGCGGGAGTCCATCCGAAAGCGGTGCTGGTTCCAGGCGATCCAGTTGAGACCGGCCCGGTGCGGGATCACCAGGCCGTTGGGGCGGCCGGTCGACCCGGAGGTGTAGATGACGTAACCGGTGTGATCGGCCGTCACCCCGCTGACCGGGTCGGTCGCGGGCTGCCCGGAGGTGTCCGGAAGGTCCTCCAGCACGAGCAGCGGCGCGGCGTCCTCCAGCATCTGCTCGGCCCGGTCGGCCGGCAGGTCGGGCTCCATCGGAAGGTACCCGGCGCCCGACTTCACCACCGCGTAGACCGCGGTGACCAGGTCGAAGGAGCGCGGCATCCGGACCGCCACCAGGCGGTCGGGCCCGGCTCCGCGTTCGATCAGCCAGTGGGCGAGGCGGTTGGCGCGCTCGTTGAGCTCGGCGTAGCTGAGGGTGTCGCCCTCGAAGATCAGCGCGGTCGCGTCGGGGGTGCGCCGCACCTGGGCCTCGAAGGCCTCGACGAGCGACTCCCCGGTCACCTCGGCCGCCGTGTCGTTCCATTCGGTCAGCAGGCGCCGGCGCTCCTGGGCGGGCAGCACCTCGACGGCGAGCGCCGGGGTGGCCAGACCGTCATCGGCGGCGAGGGCGGCGACGATTCCCGCGAGCGCGGTCTCGACGTAGCCGGCGACCGCCTCGCAGCCCAGCGACTCGTCGACCTGGATGTCCAGCGACAGTTCGCTGCCGAAGTCGTCGGCCGAGACGGCCACCGGGTAGTTGATGCCGTCCGAGGCCGCCACGAAGTGCACCCCGCCGTCGTCGATCCGGGTGGTCGCCGCTTCCTCGCCGCTGGACGGCTCGAAGTGCCGGAAGTTGACGACCGCGCTGAACAGCGGGGCGTCGCCTTCCAGGCCGCTGCAGCGCTGGGCGACGCTGAGCGGGCTCTGCTCCAGGGCGACCAGTTCCTTCAGCACGCGGTCGACGTCGTCGATCAGCGTGCGCACGGTGCGACCGGCCAGGCTGACCCGCATCGGCAGGGTGTTGATGAAGTTGCCCAGCATCCGTTCGACGCCGGGCACGCCCTGCATGCGGCCGGACATGATGGCGCCGAACACCACGTCGTCGCGGCCGCTCCCGGCCGCCACCACGCAGGCCCAGGCGGCGTGGAAGAGCACGGCCGGGCTCAGCCGCAGACGCTGCGCCTGGGCGCGCACCTCGCGGGTGAGGTCGTCCGGCAGCGCGCGGCGCAGCCGCTCCACGCCGCGGCCGTCGCCGTGCACGTCGGCGAGGCCGAAGGGCGTGGTCGGCTCGGTGACGTCCCCGAGAGCGGCCCGGAAGTACGCCTCCACCTCGTCCGTCGCCTGGTGGTGCAAGGTGTGCGCGACGAAGTCGCGGTACGGCGCCGGGGGTTGGAGCAGGTCGGTGCGGCCCGTCAGGTGCAGGCCCAGTTCCTCCAGGGTCAGCCGGAGCGAGGTGGCGTCCTCGATCAGGTGGTGGACGTTCAGCAGGAGGAAGCGCCGCTCGGAGTGCGGGTCCTCCGCGACGACCAGCCGCAGCAGCGGGGCCCGGTCGACCGCCATCGGGCGGGGGGCGACCAGCAGCGCGCGGATCTGCTCCTCGGCGTCGCGGTCGGGGGCGAGGAGCACCCGCTCCACCGGCAGCGGGGCGGTGCGGTGGACGACCTGCACGGGCTCGGGCAGGCCGGCGGTGAGCACCGCGGTGCGCATGGCGTCGTGCCGGTCGACCACGGCCTGCAGCGCGTCGACGAACCGGCCGGCCGCCGCTTCGTCGTCCGCCGCGTACAGGGTGCAGACCAGGTACGGGTCGTGCTCCGGGTCCATCAGGTGGTGGAAGAGGATGCCCTCCTGGGCGGAGACCAGGGGGTAGATGTCCTGGATGTTGGACGCGCCCCCGGGGACGGAGGCGGTGATCGTGTCGATCTGCGCCTGGTCCAGCGCGGCCAAGGGCAGCATGTCCGGGGTGATCCGCTCGCAGTCCGCAGGAATGCGGTTCGGCGGCACCTCGTACCGGGCGCCGTCCCCGGCCCCGTCGATCCGGGCAGCGAGGTCGCTGAGGGTCGTCGCGCGGAACACGTCCTGGACGGAGGCGTGCAGGCCGGCCTCCCGCAGCCGGGCGACCAGCACGGTGATCATCAACGAGTGGCCGCCGAGCGCGAAGAAGTGGTCCTCGGCGCCGATCCGCGCGCTGTCGAAGCCGAGCAGCTCGGCCCAGAGCGAGGCGAGCAGCCGCTCGGTGGGGGTGGCCGGGGCGACGTACGCGCGCTGGGCGAACGCCTCGATGCCGGGAGCGGGCAGCGCCCGGCGGTCGAGCTTGCCGTGGGTGGTGACGGGCAGCGCCTCCAGGACCACGAAGGCGCTGGGGACCATGTACTCGGGCAGGGTGCGCTCCAGGTGGCGCACCAGCTCGCCGCGCAGGACCGCGGCGTCCTCGGCCGTGCCCTGCTCCTGCTCCTGCTCCTGCTCCTGCTCCAGCACCGTGTACGCCACCAGGCGCGGCTCGCCCGGCTGGTCCTCCCGGAGTACCACCGCGCAGGCGCGCACCCGGGGGTGGCCGGCCAGCCGGTGCTCGATCTCGCCGAGTTCGATCCGCAGCCCGCGCAGCTTGACCTGGTCGTCGGAGCGCCCGAGGTACTCCAGGGTGCCGTCCGGCAGCCAGCGCGCGAGGTCTCCGGTGCGGTACATCCGGGTGCCGGGGACGAACGGGTTGTCGACGAAGCGCTCGCGGGTCAGCTCGGGCTGGTTCAGGTAGCCCCGGGCCAGGCCGTCGCCGGCGATGTAGAGGTCACCGACGCCGCCGATGCCCTGCGGTCGGAGGCCGCCGTCGAGGACGTACATCCGGATGTTCTGGATCGGCCGGCCGATCGGGACCACGCGCGGCAGCGGGTCGGCGGGGCAGGTCCAGTGGGTGACGTCCACCGCCGCCTCGGTGGGGCCGTAGAGGTTGACGAGCGGCGCGCGGTGGCTCCCGTAGTGGCGGGCGACCAGGTCCGGGGGCAGGGCCTCGCCGCTGCAGAACACCTGGCGCACCGAGGTGCACCGCGACCAGCCGGGCTCCTCCACGACCGCCCGGAGCATGGACGGCACGAAGTGCAGCGTGGTCACGCCGAACCGCTCGACCGCGTCCACCAGGTAGCCGGGATCCGTGTGGCCGCCGGCCTCGGCGACGGCCAGCCGGGCACCGGTCAGCAGCGGCCAGAAGAACTCCCACACCGACACGTCGAAGCTGAACGGGGTCTTCTGCAGGACGACGTCCGTCTCGGTGAGCCGGTACTCGTTCTGCATCCACTCGATGCGGTTCACCGCCGCCCGGTGCTCGATCATGACGCCCTTGGGGCGGCCGGTGGAACCCGAGGTGTGGATGACGTACGCCAGGTTCCCCGCGCCGACGGCGACCACCGGATCGGCCTCGGCAAGGTCCGCCGCCGGAGCGCCGTCGGGGCCGTCGATCCGTCCGTCGCGGTGCAGCACCAGCACGGCGGCGCCGGCCAGCGGCCCGGCGTCCAGGTGCGGCTGGGTGAGTGCCACGGCGGCACCCGAGCCCTCGATCAGCTCACCGATGCGCGTGGCCGGATAGGCCGGGTCGATCGGCATGTAGGCGCCGCCGGCCTTGAGGATGCCGTAGATCGCCGCGACCATCTCGGCGGAGCGCTCCACGCACAGGCCCACCAGGTCGTCCGGGCCGACGCCCTGACGGCGCAATGCGTCGGCGATCCGGTTCGCCCAGGTGTTGAGCTCCGCGTACGTCCAGGACCGTTCGGCGTCGACCAGGGCGGTGCGTCCGGGGTGACGCGCCACCCGGGCCTCGAACAGCCGGTGCAGGCAGGTGTCGTCGCTGTACGGCCGGCGGGTGTCATTCCACGTCTCCAGCACGCGGCGCCGCTCCGGCTCCCCGACCATGTCGAGGGCGGCGACGGGCTGGTCCGGGTCGGCCGCGATCGCGGCCAGCAGCCGGCCGTAGTGGTCGGTGAACCGCCGGACGGTCTCCCGGTCGTACAGGTCGGTGTTGTACTCGACCGTGCCGGCCAGCCCGTCCGGGGTCTCCTGGAGGTCCAGGGTGAGGTCGAACTTGGTCCGGGTCAGCGCGATGTCGACCGGGGAGACCGCCAGCTCGCCGAGCGCGCCCTCGCGGCCGGTCAGCGCGCCCTGGAGGACGAGGAGGGTCTGGAAGACCGGCGAGTGGGCGAGGCTGCGCTCCAGTTGGAGGGCGTCCACCACCGCCTCGAAGGGCACGTCCTGGTGGTCGTACGCCTCCAGGGCGGTCCGCTTCACCTGGGCCAGCAGCTCGCGGAAGGTCGGGTCACCGTCCAGATCGGCGCGCATCACCAGGGTGTTGGCGAAGAAGCCGATCAGCTCCTCCACCTCGATCCGGCCCCGGTTGGCGACCACGGTGCCGACCGCGATGTCGGTCTGCCGGGTCCAGCGGTGCAGGACGACCATGTACGCCGCGAGCAGCAGCATGTACAGCGTGGCGTCCTGTGCGCCGGCGACCTCCCGCAGCCGGCCGAGCAGTTCGGGCGGACAGCGGAACGTCTCGCTCGCGCCGGCGTAGGTCTTGACCGCCGGGCGCTCCCGGTCGGGAGGCAGCGTGAGGCGCGGGTCGACCCCGGCGAGCCGGCCCTTCCAGTACTCCACCTGGCGGGCCTGGACCTCCTGGCCGAGCCACTGGCGCTGCCAGTGCGCGTAGTCGGCGTACTGGACCGGCAGCGGTGCCAACGGGGACGGCCGGCCGCTGCGGAACGCCTCGTACAGGGCGGTCAGGTCGCGCACGAACACCCCGACCGACCAGCCGTCGGACACCGCGTGGTGCATGGTGACCAGCAGGACGTGCTCCTGCTCGGACTCGCGCAGCAGCCGGGCCCGCACCAGCGGGCCGCGTTCCAGGTCGAAGGGGGCGGCCGCCTCCTCCTCGCAGATCCGCGCCAGGTCGGCCGGGTCCACGGCCTCCCCGTCGCGGACGACGAAGTCCCGGCCGTCGCCGATGCGCTGGTACGGAACGCCGTCGCGTTCCTCGAAGCGGGTGCGCAGCACCTCGTGCCGCTCGACGACGGCCGCCAGCGCGCGCCGCAGGGCGGACCGGTCGAGCGGCCCGCTCAGCCGCACGGCCAGTGGGATGTTGTACGCGGCGCTGCCGCCGTCGAGCCGGTCGAGGAACCAGAGCCGTTGCTGGGTGAAGGACAGCTGCGGCGGCTCGTCGGCGGACCGGGCGAGCGGGCGGACCGCGTCGAGGGCGGAGAGGTCGACACCCTGCCGACGGAGCAGCGCGATCAGTGCGCGCTGCTTCTTCGGAGGCAGGGACCGGATCCGGTCCAGCAGCTCGGAGCCTACGTCCTGGGGGGTGGTCACGATCGTCCCTTCGCCTGCTTCTCGGAGTCCAGTGCGTCCAGCTCTTCGTCGCTCATGCCTTCGACGAGGCCGATGCCCGCGAGGATCCGGTCGACGTCCAGAGCGTCGACCGACCCGGCGGCCGGTCGGCGGCGGTCCAGTTCGGCGGTCATCTCGGCCAGCCGCGGCGCGTTGAACACGGCCTGGACCGGCAGGTCGGCCCCGGTCCGCTGCTTGACCAGGTTGATCAAGCGGGTCGCCAGCAGCGAGTTGCCCCCCAGCGAGAAGAAGTTGCTCCGCGGGCCGAGCCGGCCCTCGTCGATCTGGAGCAGCTCCGCCCAGAAGCCCGCCATCGACCGCTCGCCCGACGCGGGCGTGGCCGCGGGCTTCTCCACCGGGGCTCCGGCGCCGGGCGCCGGGTCGGCGGGGGCCTGCGGGGTGCGGCCCAGCCAGTAGCGGCCCGGTTCGAAGGCCGTCGCCGGGATCGCCACCAGTTGGTGGCGGCCGTCGTGGAGGTCGGCGAACGGCACGGCGGCGCCGCGCGTCCACAGGTCGGCGAGGCGCTCCAGGTCGCCGTCGGCCGCCAGCCCGGCCAGGAGCTCCCTGCCCCGCGCGCCGAGCAGCACCGAGGCCAGCGCGGCGGCGTCCTCCTCGGCGTTGCCCCGGTAGAGCGGCACCTGCGGATCGGGGTCCTCGCCGGCCAGGTGGCGGGCCAGTGCGCCGACCAGCTCCTCGGGGGTGCCGGCCACCACGGCCAGCCGCTCGGGCAGTTGCTCGCGGCCGAGCTGGGTGGTCCGGGCCACGCCGGGCAGGTCCACCTCCTCCGCCTGTACGAGGTAGGCGTGCAGCCGCTCCACGGCCACCTGCAGCCGCTCGGCGTCGCGGGCGGACACCACCACCAGCTGCGGCCCCCGCTCCACCGGGGCGGGTTCGGCGGCGGCGACGGCGCGCGGGGCCTCCTCCACCACCAGGGCGACGTGGCTGCCGCCTGCCGCGACCGAGTTGACCAGGGCCCGGAGCGGGGCCCGCGCGCCGCCGCGGGGCTCCCAGTCGGCCGGCTTCTCGCACAGCTGCAGCGCGGTGCCGTCCAGTGGCAGGTTGGGGTTCGGCTCGCCCGCCTCGACCAGCGGCGCGAGGCGCCGGTGCCGCAGCTGGAGGACGACCTTGGTGAGCTGGGCGATGCCGGAGGCGGCCTCGGGGTGGCCCAGGTTGGACTTGACGCTGCCCACCGCGACCGGTTCGGTCACCTGGCCGAACACCTCGCGCAGGGCCGCCAGTTCGACTTCGTCGGCGAAGGCCGTCCCGTTGGCCGCGGACTCCACGTACCCGATGGAGTCGATATCGGTGCCGGCCCGCTCCAGGGCGCGGCGCATGACGCCCACCTGGGTGCGGTGGCTGGGCGTCATGAAGCCGTTGGCCCGGCCGCTGTGCATCGAGGCGGTGCCCTTGATCACGGCGTGGATCGGGTCGCCGTCGCGCAGCGCCGCGCTCAGCGGCTTGAGCAGCACCGCGCCGACCGCCTCGGCCGGCAGGTAGCCGTCACCGTCCCGGAAGCTGCGGCTTCCCGGGTGGGTGCCGAGCAGCTGCATCTCCGACAGCGCGGTGAACTTGTCCGGGTGGAGCGTCAGGTTCACTCCGCCGGCGATGGCCAGCTCCGCGTCCCCGCGCTGCAGGTCGGCGCAGGCGAGGTGGACGGCCATCGCCGAGGAGGTGCACATGCTGTCCACGGCGAGGCTGGGGCCCTCCAGGCCGAAGAAGTGCGAGACCCGGTTGGCGATCAGGTTGTACGAGGCGGAGGAGGTGAGCGCCGCCAGCACCGGGTCCGAGGCGTCCGCCCGGTACATCTGGTACGCCGCGCCGACGTACACGCCGACCCGCCGCGCGTACCGGCGCTCGATGACGTCCCCGGTCACACCGCTGCTCTCCAGCAGGTGCCAGACGCTCTCCAGGAAGAGCCGCTGCTGGGGGTCCATCGCCACGGCCTCGCGCGGCGAGATCCCGAAGTGCAGCGGGTCGAAGCGGTCGATCCCGTCGAGGAAGGCGCCCCAGCGGCCGCGGCTGCCGGTCGCGGCGTGGTCCCACCGGTCGGCCGGGACCTCGGTGACGCAGTCCTGGCCGTCCCTCAGCAGGGTCCAGAACGCGTCGACGTCCGCGGCTCCCGGGTAGCGGCCGACGATGCCGATGATCGCCACGTCCTCGCCGGCCGCTCCCCCGCGCGGCCCGATGGCGGCGTGCGGCGGCAGCGGGCGCGCGGCGGGCTCGGAGGTCCGCTCGGTGGTCCGCTCGGTGGTCCGCTCGGCCTCCGGCGTGGCCGCCGCGCCACTCGGTGCGTGGCCGGGTTCGTCGGAATCGCCGATCAGGGCGCGCAGTGCCCGGGGATGGCCGTCGACGAAGTAGCGGGCCAGCTCACGCACCGTCTGCACCTCGAAGAGGAGGGTGCGCGAGAGCGGTCCGAAGGACTCCTCCAGCCCGGAGATCAGGTTCACCGCGACCACGGAGTCCATGCCGTAGCGATCCAGTGGCGTGTCGATGTCCAGGCGCTCCGCGCCGAGCCGCAGCGATCCGGCCAGCAGGCGCCGCAGGTGGGCCACCGCCCGCTCCTCCAGGCGCCGCCCGTCGGCCGGCGGGGCGGCAGCGGCGTCCGGCTGGACGACGGTTGCCGGCTGGGCGGTGGCGGCGGCGTCCGGCCGGACCGCAGTCGCCGTGCCCGGTTCCACCGCTCGCGTCAGCCGGGGCAGCAGCGCGGTGCGCCGGCCGGCGACCACCAGCAGCCGGCCGGCCGACAGGCCGTTCTCCTCCCCCGCCAGCGCGCAGCGCAGCGCCGCCAGACCTTCGGCCGTGCCCAGCGGCGCCAGGCCCAGACCGCGCAACTTCGCACGGACCTCGCCCTCGGCGCCCATGCCGCCCTCGTCCCAGAGCGGCCAGCCGATCGACACCGTCCGACCGCTGCGCTCGCCCGCCTCGACCAGCCGGTTGCGGTGGGCGGCGTAGGAGTCCAGGAAGGCGTTCCCGGCCGCGTAGTCGCTCTGCCCGGCGTTGCCGAAGGTCCCCGCGATCGAGGAGAACGCGACGAAGAACTCCAGCGGCAGCCCGCGGGTCAGCTCGTCGAGGTTCACCAGCCCGGCGACCTTCGGCGCGAGGACGGACGCCACCTGCTCGGGGCTCTTGCGCAGCACGAACCCGTCGTCGATGGTCCCGGCGCTGTGCAGCACCCCGGTCAGCGGCCCGTGGTTGTCCGCGACCATGCCGAGCAGCCGGGCGACGGCCTCCCGGTCGGCCGCGTCGACGCGGTGGTAGTCCACGGTCAGGCCGGCCGCGCGCAGGGCGTTCAGCTCGGCGCGCCGCTGCGCGTCCAGCGCGGAGCGGCCGGTGAGCACCACGGTCGCCCGGGACGTCGCGGCGGCGATGTCCCGGGCCACGATCAGCCCGAGCCCGCCCGCGCCGCCGGTGATCAGGTAGACGCCGCCGTCCCGCCACGGCCGCTCCACGGCCCGGGCGGGTGCCACCTCGACCGGCCGCAGGACCAGCCGCCGTCCGGCCCGGTGGCGGACCTCCGGCTCGGGGTGCTCCACCGCCTCGGCCGCCAGCCGGGCGGCGATCTCCTCCGGAGCGCGGCCGTCCAGGCACTCCAGGACCTGGGTGCGCAGCAGCGGGTGTTCCAGCTGGGCGCTCTTCAGCAGACCCGACAGGCCGCCGAGGCAGGCCGCTGCCGAGCGCTCGGCGTCGGCGTCGGCACCGACCAGGACCACCTGGAACAGGGCCGGCTGCCGCAGGCCGCGCTCCAGGACGGCGCGGACCAGCGTGAACAACTGCCGGGCCGCGGCGGTGTAGCGGTGCTCCAGTGGAGCGTCGGGCTGCTCCTCGAACGCGCAGACGGTGGCGGTGGGCAGCGCCGTCAGCAGGGCCTGGCGCTCCTCGGCGGTCAGACTGCCGAGCACCAGGAGGTGGCGCTCGGCGAACCGCTCCTCCGGGCCGGTCCGCGGCGCGGCGTCCCGGGGAACCCACTCGGGGCGCAGCAGCAGCACCTCGTCCCGCTCCGCACTCCCGTCCCGGTCCTCGGGTGCTTCGGCCGGACCGGCGGCGGACCGGCGGGCGGGCGCGCCCGGGGTGTCCAGGTCCAGCCAGTAGCGCTCCCGGGCGAACGGGTAGCCGGGCAGGCCCACCCGGCGGGCGGTGCCCGCGGCGGGGTTGACGGTGTCCCAGTCCAGGTCGGCGCCCTCGGTCCACAGGGCGAGCAGCCGCTCGTGCGCGCCGCGCGACGACCAGTCGGCGAGCGCGGCCGCCAGGGCCTCCCGGTCCACCGTCCGCGCCGGGCGGGCGGTGCCGTACGTCCAGGCGCCGGGTCGGTCCGGGTCGGCCGCGAATTCCGCGAGCAGGGCCCGGGCCTGCGCCGTCGAGGTCACGGCGAGGGCCAGTCGCACGTCCAGGGCCACCCGGCCGGTCTGCAGCGTCCAGGCGACGTCGGCCAGCCGGTCCCCGGTCGGCTCGCCCAGTCGGGCGCTCAGCCGGCCGGCCTGGGCCGCCAGCTGCTCCTTGCTGCGGGCGGAGAGCACGAGCAGCTCGGGGCGGCCGCCGTCCGCGGTGGTCTCCGGACGTTCCCGCTGCGGCAGGTACTCGGCGATCACCACGTGGGCGTTGGATCCGCCGCCGCCGAAGCTGGAGATCCCGGCGATCCGTGGGAACGTCCGGTGCTCGCCGTCGATCTCCACCGTCGGCCGCCGCCACGGCTCCACCTGCTGCTGGACGTGCAGCGGGGTGCGGTCGAAGTCGATGTGCGGGTTGAGGGTCCGCGAGTGCAAGCTCGGCACGAGTTCCCCGTGCCGCATCTGGAGCAGCACCTTGGTGATGCCGGCGATGCCGGCCGCGCTCTCGGTGTGCCCGATGTTCGACTTGACCGAGCCGACCGCCAGGTGCCGCGGTTCGGCGCCCAGGTCGCGGAACGCCTTGGTCAGTCCGGACACCTCGATCGGGTCGCCGAGCGAGGTGCCGGTGCCGTGCGCCTCCAGGTAGCTCAGCGCCCGCGGATCGACGCCCGCCGCCCGGACCGCCTGGGCGATCACGTCGCCCTGGGCCACCGGGGTGGGCACCGAGTAACCGGTCGTCCGGCCGCCGTGGTTGAGGGCGGTGCCCTTGATCACACCATGGATGCGGTCCCCGTCCGCGACCGCCCGGGCCAGCGGCTTGAGCACCACGGCGCCGACTCCCTCGCCGGGCACGTAGCCGTCGCCGCCCTCGCCGAAGCTCCGGCACCGGCCGTCGCCGGAAAGGAAGTGGCGCTGACTGAGCATCAGGTACTTGTTCGGGTGGGGGCTGACGTTCACGCCGCCGGCGATGGCCGCTTCGCACTGGCCACTGCGGATCGCTTCGCAGGCCAGGTGGATCGAGGTCAGCGAGGAGGAGCACATGGTGTCCACGGCCATGCTCGGCCCGTGGAAGTCGTAGAAGTAGGAGACCCGGTTCGCGACGGTGGCCGCGCTGCCCCACAGGGCGACCGGCTCTCCGCGCTCCTGTGCCTGGGCGGCCAGCAGCTGGTACTCCTGGTACATCACACCGACGAAGACGCCGACCCGGCCCCCGGGCTCGGCGGCGGCCCCGGGGGCCCCCTGGTCGGCGACCGACCGGGCCAGCCGCTCGGCGGTGTAGCCGGCGTCCTCCAGCGCGTGGTGCGCGGTCTGCAGGAACAACCGCTCCTGGGGGTCCAGGTAGTCGGCCTCCATCGGGGATATCTGGAAGAACAGCGGATCGAAGCGGTCGATGTCGTCGAGGAAGCCGCCCCACCGGCTGATCTCCGCACCGGCGGCGCCGTCGGCCCAGCGGCGGCGGTCCCAGCGCTCCGCCGGGACCTCGCTGATGCAGTCGCGGCCGGCCCTGAGGTTCTGCCAGAACTCGTCGAGGTCGGCCGCTCCCGGGTAGCGACCGCTGACGCCGATGACGGCGATGTCGGTGGCCGCGTACCCGGGTGCGGTGACCGCGGGCCCGTCGGCCGGGACGGCGCGGGTGCCGGTCGCCCGGCCGACGGACCCGGTTCCGTCGACCGCCGGACGGGGCTGCCCGCTCGGGACGGTCTGCGGCGCCGCATCCGGGAGGGCGCGGGAACTCAGCGCGGTCAGCTCCACGCAGACCCGGCCCTGCTCGTCGAACACGGTCAGGTCGAGCCTGGCCGACCGGGTGTCCGTACCGCTGCCCGGCCGGTGGCGGATCCAGGCGTACGAGCGGACGGGGGTCGGTGCCAGGGCCTGCACCCGCTCGACGGCGAACGGCAGGGCCAGCGGTGCCGGGTCGTCACCGGCCGCTGCCGGAGTCAGCCAGAGCCCGATGGTCGCTTGGAGGGCGCTGTCGAGGATGCTCGGGTGCAGGGCGAGCCGGCCCGGGTCCCCGGCCTCCGGCGGCAGGCGCAGCTCGGCCAGCACCTGGGGCCGGCCGTCGGTGTCCGCGCCCACGCCCAGTTCCACCAGGGCGCGCTGGGCGGGGCCGTACGCCAGGCCCATGCGGTCGTAGTGGCCGTAGACCTCCGCCGCGGTGAGGACGGTGCCGCCGCAGGCCCGGCGCAGCTCGGCGAGGTCGCCCGGCAGGGGGCGGTCGCCGTCCGCGATCAGGCTCGCCCGGCCCTGGCTGTACAGCGTCCGTTCGCCGTCGCGGTCCTCGCCGTGGATCTCGAAGACGCAGCCGTCGGGGCGGGTACGCACGCTCACCCGCAGGTCGAGTCCGCTCGGCCCGCTGATCGCCGGACGCAGCCAGACCACGTTCTCCAGTCGCACCCCGCAGGTCCGGTCGGCGCCGAGCGCGACCGCCACGGCGGCACGCGCCATCTCCAGGTGGGCGACCCCGGGCAGCACCCGGCCGCCGCGCACCCGGTGGTCGCGCAGCCAGGCCTCGTTGCCGTCCATGTGCGTCTCGAAGGCGACACCGTCCGGCTCGGGCACGGCGCTGTGCAGCATCGGATGGGGGTCCGCCGCAGGTTCCACGAGGACCGGGGGCAGATCCGCCGGGCCTGGCTGGACCGGCTGGATCCCGGGGCCGGGCTGCGGCGGCAGGGCAGTCCCGGTGAGGTGCGCGGTCAGGGCGCGGACGGTGCGGTGCTGGGAGAGGGTCGTCGCGGCCAGGGCGAGGCCGAAGCGTCCGTTGAGCCGGTCGGCCAGTTGGGCGAGAGCTGCCCAGTCGAGGCCGAAGTCGCCGAACTCACTGTCCGGATCGATGTCTTCGACCGGCACCCGCACCTGGGCGGCGACCTCGTTCCGCAGCCCCGCCAGGTCGATCCGGGCTTCGGCGGGCACCGACGTGGGCGCCGGGACCTCCAGGGCCTGCGACCCGGACGGCGCCGGATCCGACGGCCCCGACCCGGGCAGCACCGGAGCCGGCACCGGAGCCGGCACCGGGGCCGCCAGGGCGTCCGCCGGAACCCGCTCCGTCAACCACTCCGCCAGCTCACCGGCCGTCTTGTACTCGAACATCACCGTCGGCGACAGCTCCACCGACAGCCGCCGCTCCAGATCCGTCACCAACGACAGCAGATCCGCCGACGCCAGTCCCAACTCGTAGTACCCCAGATCGGCGTCCACCTGATCCGACGTCACACCGAGCCGCGCGGCCATCAACTCCAGCACCACGCCCTGCAGATCTCCCGCACCCGCCCCCACGGGCGCCGGGACCTCCCCGGCCACCGGCCCCGACGACACCGACCCGGGCAGCACCGGAACCGACACCGGGGCCGGGGCCGTCTCGCCGCGAATGTCCAGAGCGTCCTCCGCACGGATCCGCTTGGCGACGAAGCGGCCGACCTCGGCGACCTTCCCGCCACTCTCGTCGTAGAACTCGACCGACAGCCTGATGAGTTCGTCATCCCGTTGGACCGAGTCGACCGGCACCCGGACGTAACAGCGCTTGCCGAGCGCCCCGGCCGCCCGGAACCCCTCGAACATCAGCGGGAGGTACAGGCCCTGACCGTCGTTGCCGTCGTGGAGCATGCCGATGGCCACCCCGCCGCCGAGCAACCCGGCCTCGAACAGTGCGGGGTGGAACAGGAAGGCGGCCGTACTGCCCTGGTGCTCGGGAGCGAGTTCGAGTTCGGCGATCCAGTCCGCGGGCCGGTGATGGACCTGGCCCCTGAGCTTCATCAGGCCCGAGTGCTGGAGCCGGATCTGCCGGCACCAGTCGTAGATCTCGGTCATCGTGGTGAGTCTGGTGGCTCCGGCGAGCGGCAGGGCCAGCCGTTCCGTGAAGGGCTCCGACGACCGCAGCCGCGCGCTCGCCACCGCGTGCACGACGTCTGCGCTGTCCTGCGGCCTCCGGCTGCGCACCTCGACCTTCCATCCGCCGGTCGGGGCGGGGCGCCCCTCCACGGTGGTGAGCACCTTCTCCCCGGGTACGGCGACGAGCGGGGCGAGGATGGTGAGGTTCCGCAGTTCGACGTCCGCCATGGCGTGACCGTTGCGCGCGAGGACCTGCAGCACCAGGTCCACGTAGCCGACACCGGGCAGCAGTGGGCGCCCGTAGATCACGTGTCCGGCCAGCAGAGGATTCTCCGCGGTGACGGTGAAGGTCTCCACGAACGTGGGTGAATCGGTCATCGGTATCCATCCCAAACAGCGTCGAACCGACTGGGGAACCCGGTCCGGGCCCAACCGGAGGAAAGCATCCGGGGCCAGTTGCCCCGTCGTGCACTGACTGGAAATCACGGCTGTACAGACCCGGGAGGCGAACGGATCCGGCCCTTCCCGGGGCAGTGGAGAACGCACCGGCCCGACTGCTGTCGGCGGTGTCGAGAAGCTTGGAGAACGAATTCAACGGCCCGGACGGAGCCGCGCGATCCCGTGGAGCCGGAGGTGCGCACGGCGAAACCGGTTTCCCCGGCGGCGGGTGCCAGGAGGCCGGTCCACTCCGGTCGGCCTGGAGCAGCGTTCAGGCCCGGACGGCAGGGCCCAGCGCGCTCAGAACTGTCGTAGGGCCCGGGGTCCGGTCCTGCGGGCTGTGTCCCGGCCCTCCGGGGCCAGGCCGCCTACCGGCCCCATGGAACGCGGGTCCTCCCGATCCACCTGGACCGGGAACTCGCCGTTCGTTGCGTCGAAGGGATTGCCCACTGTTCCTCCACCCCGTTCATGACTCGCGAGGAGTCGCGATTCCCTCCGGTGCGACCGCCCCTGCGCGTGGTCGACCGTCCAACTTCGGTTCATGCCGGAACCCGGCCGCACCCACGATCCGGGCCGCCGGTTTCACATGGACTCACACTGTCCGCTCGCCCACCCCCGTCGCGGGCGAAGCACCCGTCGCACGGGCGTGGAGACTTGCCGGGATCCGGCCGGGCGGCGAGCCACCTGCTCCTCCCGGCCTCCACTGTCGTGGAGCCCTCGGTACCGCGCCCCCCTGCCTCTCACCACCCCTGACCGGCGTCATCCGATCACGATCACCGAAAACCTGTCAACGACTGGTGCGGAAGCGAACTGACTGGACGTCACGGTTCGATCCCGGACTCTCCGCGGTTGCCACCATGACCTGCGGAAACGTTGCCCTGGCAAGACGTTGATCATGCATCAGGTCCTGACGGCGCGTCCCGACGCCCGTGACGCGGCGATCTTTGCTTGGTAGGTTTCCCGTCCAGGAGCTCTCCGGATGCCACGTCTTGGGCGGGTCAAGCCGGCGGCGGACGAGCGGCTGTCGGACCGGATCGCGACCGGTCCGGTGACGCGTGCGTTCACGCCGGATCCGGTGGACCGGACCGTGGAGCACCCGAGGTCGCACTCCGGCTCGGGCCGGTTCACGACTTCGTACTCCGTCGCCTGATCGTCTCGGCCCCGGCCCGGTAACCCTCGGAACCCACGACCCATACCTGAAGAGCGACCAGGGCCGACCGCCGATCTCAGGCGGCTCGACAGGAACAGCAGCGGCGTGCCGGGCGGTCCGCGCCGACTCCTGCTTGCAGGACGGTCTCCACGGGATCCAGGCGGTCGACAGCCCTGCCGTCAGCCGTGCCGGCGGCAGCGCGATCCCGAGGTCTCCCCTTCCGACGCCGCGGTCCGGGGCGCGGCGAGCACAGCAGGTTTTGAGTTCCGTGCGTTCCAGGGTGACGACTTCTACCTCGTACCCCACGAGAGGGAGTTCGTCACCAACGTCATCAAGAATCTTCTCCCAGTCGATACGGGCAGGTAACCAGTGCTGAATGAATCGGTCGAACCGTTCGGGCGCCTTGAGTACCGTCACAGCGATCCTTCGGACTACGCACACATCGGGAAGCCGGCGCTGCGGCGCATGCTGTTCGACATGCACGTGGTGCGTGAATTCGAGCTGACCTTGCTGGCCTGCGCCGAGCGGGGCGAGGTGTCCGGCCCCATGCACACCTGTCTCGGCCAGGAGGGCGTCCCGGCCGCGGTGTTGAGGCATCTTCGCGACGGTGACCAGGTCATCGGGAACCACCGCTCGCACCATCACTTCCTCGTCCAGGCGCTGGCCCACGCGATCGGCGACGACTGGGACCCGCTGAGCGACGACCCGCCGCCGGCAGCCGCGGATCTCCTGACCTCCGCGCTCGCCGAGATCCTGGGACTGGCGACCGGGGTCAACCACGGCATGGGCGGCTCCATGCACCTGCGGCACTCCGAGGTCGGGTTCATGGGTTCGAGCGCCATCGTCGGTGGCGGCATCCCCATCGCCGCCGGTCTGGCGTTCGCGGACTCGCTGCGCGACACCGGCGGATGCGCGGTGTGCTTCATCGGCGACGGGGCCGTCAACCAGGGCACCTTCCACGAGACCGCCAACCTGGCCGGCGTCCTGCGCCTCCCCCTTCTCATCGTCGTCGAGAACAACGGCTATGCGGAAGCGACCCGTCCGGAGGAGGCCTCGGCCGTCCTGCCGCTGGCCTCCCAGGGCCTCGCGCACGGTTTCAGGGCCGCCAGCATCAAGGGCGGCGACCAGGCCGCGCTGTACCGGACGGCCCAGGACTTCATCGCGGCGATCCGCGAGGGCGCGGGACCGGCGATCATCGAGGTGGAGACCTACCGGCACCGCGACCACGTGGGCGGTGTCCCCGGCAGCGCGGCCGGGTACCGGACCCCGGCCGAGGAAGCGGCATGGCTGGAGCGCGACCCGATGAGTTCGCTGCCGAAGACGCTGCTGGCGGAGGGGCTGCTGACGGACGAGGAGGAGCAGCGCATCCGGGCGGCCGCGGCCGCACTGGTCGCCCGTGCTCACGGCGCCGTACCGGCACCGGCCGGCATCACCCCGCAGCTGGACGCCCACGCACTGCTGCGGGGCCGGACGGCACCCGTCGGACCGGCCGCGCCCGACCCGGCCGCCGAGGACGAGAACAGCGGCGAACGCACCGAGTGGACCTTCAAGAACGCGATCGCGGAAGGCATCGCACGAGCGGTGCGCCGGTCGGATGACGTCGTGTTCTTGGGTGAGGAGGTCGCCAAGCCGGGCGGCCTGCTGTGGCAGGCGGGGAACCTCGACGAGAAGTTCGTGGGCTCCAGGATCGTCAACATGCCCATTTCCGAGGCGAGCTTCGTGGGAATGGCCTGCGGGGCCGCGATGGCCGGCCTCCGACCCATCGTCGAGCTCATGTACGGCAGCTTCGCCCTCATCGCCGCCGACCAGCTGTTCAACCACATCGGCGTGATCCGCGCCCTCTACGGCAACACGGCGCAGGCGCCGGTCATCGTGCGGGCCAAGGTGCCGATCGGACGCGGGTACGGGCCGCAGCACGGGCTCAACCCCGCGGGGCTGTTCACGTCGTTCCCGGGCTGGCGGGTCTTCGCCCCCGCCGATCCGCGCGACTACCTGGGCACGCTGAACGCCGCGCTGGAATGCGACGATCCGGTCCTGTTCGTGGAGTTCGCCTCGCTCTACGACGAAGTGTTCGAACTGAGCGAGCGTGACTTCTCGTCCCGGCTCCCGCTGGAGGGGGCGCGGGTCGTGCGCGAGGGCAGCGATGTCAGCATCTTCACCTACGGGGTGGGTGTGAGCTGGGCGCGGGCGGCAGCCGAGGAGTTGGCCGCGGATGGCTGCGCGGCCGAGATCGTCGATCTCCGGGCCCTCGACATGTTGTCCACGGACTGGGCGGCGCTGAAGTCGTCGCTGGCGCGGACCGGGCGCGGTCTGTTCGTCGATCCGGCCGCACGAAGCCAGTCGATCGCGCCGAGAATCATCGCGGAGCTCGTCGGCTGGACGCAGCAACAGCGTCTGTCCTACATAGCCTGTGCCGATGTCCAGCCGGTCACGCCGGCTCTCGAACGGCAGGCGATCGTAGTGCCGGCGGACATCGTGGGCGCCGTCCGGAACCTGCTCAAGGCGTCCTGACCCGAAACGCCGATGTCCTGGCGCGCCGAGGGTAGTCCGTCCGCCTGATGGTCGGCGCGCCGCCTCTGGCGGCCCAGGTGCGTCCCGGCACCTGGGCCGCGCGGACACCGATCTGGGCCCAGCACCTGGTGCTCACCCGGCCGTCGTCCGCGCCGGCCGGGGGTCCGCACGGCCGGCGGGGCGGCCGCGATCCCGGCCCGCGATCACTCCTGATCGGATGCGATCGTGTTCAACGATCGGATGCCGCAGCGCTGTTCACCCGATCCGATCCGGCCCGGGATCCTCACCGCCCGGAAGCGATCGAACGACCCGGGCGGGGCTTCCGTAAACCAGGACCCCGGGCGGGACATCCGCGGTGACCAGACTGCCCGCACCCACCACAGCGTCATCGCCGATGGTGACGCCGGGGCATATGATGGCCCCGCCGCCTATCCACACGTTTTCGCCGATCGATATCTCTTCGCCGTACTCATAACCCGCCCGCCGCAACTTCGGTTCCAGCGGGTGTGTCGCGGTGAGGAGTTGGACGTTCGGTCCGATCAGTGTCTTGTCACCGATCGTGATGCGGGCCGAATCCAGGAAGATCCCCCCGAAATTGACAAATACGTTGTCACCGAGGAATAGGTTCCGCCCGTAGAGGCAGTGGAACGGAGACCGCACCTCGACGGCCTCACCGACCGCACCGAGGAGTTCCCGCAGGATCGATTCCCGTTGCCCCGGGTCGCCCACACTGGTCAGGTTGTACCGCTCAACGAGCAAGGCGGAGCGGAGCCGATCGTCCGCCAGAACAGGATCGTCATAGACGAAGAGCTCTCCGGCGAGCATCTCTTCTCTGACCCGATGCCTGCCGGGGTCAAGGCTCATACCGTCCAGTCCTCCTGACTCATCCGTCACACGCGCACCACCCCAGCCTACCGCTCCGCTCCGCCGGCTGCACCGAATTCGGCGCCAACCCGCCTTTGTCCCATACGACATGACGACACCGCACTTCGCTCCCGACGGTGCCGGAGTCGAACTCGGCCACGTCACCAGCGGTGTGCGGGAGAACGGCAGTTGAGTGATCGCCAGGCGTGCGGGACACTCCAGGGACTGCATCGTCAGCACTTCGACGGCACACACTGATCCATGGGGGGAACGACAATGACGGCCGGAACCGGGACTGTCGCGGAACCAGAGCCACCGATCGTCGCCGTCCTCGGCGCGGGCCACATCGGCGAGACAGTCGTGGCCAAACTCCTCGCCGCCGGTCACCCCGCCGATCGCCTTCGAGCGACGACGAGGTCCCGCGAGCACGCCACCGGAATCGCCGCCAGGCACGGCATCGCGGCGGGTGTGGACAACTCGGCGGCAGCAGCAGGTGCGCACGTCCTCATCGTGGCCGTGCGCCCGGACCAGTCGGACGCCGTCCTGGTCGAGGCGATCCCCCACGCAGCGCGCCAGGCCTCGGTCGTCTCCTTCGTCGCCGGCTACTCGCTCGGACAGATAGAGGCGGCCGCCTCGTCCACGGCGATCACCGCCTTCCGCGTGGCCACCAACGTCGCCTCCCTGGAACGCTCCGGAGTGCTGGCCGTTTCCTCGGCGCCCACCGCGTCCACGGCCGTCCGCGCACAGGTCGCCACTCTGCTGAGGCCGCTCGGCACCGTTGTCGAGATTCCCGAAGAGCAGCAGAACATGGCGGCCTCGACCCTGGGGAGTGGGGCCGCCTTTCTGGCGTTCGCCGCCGGCGGCATCGCCGACGCCGCGATCCACGGCGGTGTCGACGCCCGTCAGGCAACACTCTTCGCGGCCGAGGCACTCGAGTGCGCCGCCGAGTTGCTCCGACGGGCGGACCCGCACGGACCGAACCCATGGGCCGCGCTGGCCACTCCGGGCGGTCTCACCGAAGCGGGCATCACTTCCCTCCGGTCGAACAACGTCGCACGGCACCTTGCAGAGGCAGTGGAGACGGCCGTCACCCGCGCGGCCGACGTGGTACCGGAGCTGCCGTCACGCTCGGTCTGACGGGGCTCCGGCCCGTGACGGCGTCCACTCGGTCGAGGCCGCCCAGCACTTCCGCGAACTCGCCCTTCGCTGCGGGTCGGCCCGCGTCCTGCGCCGGGCGGCAGGCCCGTCGTCCGCTGTCGAGCGTTCCGGTGATCCGCCCGTCCGGTAGGGGCAGGGGCGGCGCGTGTCGACACCGGCAGTGGTACTCAGAGTAACCGTGCTCTGTTTCTGGTCTCATCCCGATACCGGTAGCCTCCGACCGGTACGCGGTGTCCGCTGCGTCCTCGCCCGGTGTCCGGGGCGGCGCAGCAGGACGACCGGGATGTGCAGCAGAGAGGCGATGTACGATGGCTGGCTCGACCCCGACCGAGAGTTCTCAGCGGGCCGACGGGCCGGCGGCAGTGCCGCACCCCGCCGGTGAGCCGGAGCTGCGTCTGTTGCTGGCCGGTCTGACGGCGGTGCGGGACGGTGACTTCAGCACCAAGCTGCCGGGCGACGCGGACGGGGTGCTGGGCGAGATCGCGACCGTGTTCAACGGCATGGTCGACCAGCTGTCGCACTTCACCTCGGAGGTGACCCGGGTTGCGCGGGAGGTCGGCACGGAGGGCCGCCTCGGCGGCCAGGCGCAGGTGCCGGGCGTGTCCGGCACCTGGGAGGACCTGACCGAGTCCGTCAACGCGATGGCGGGCAACCTGACCACGCAGGTCCGGGACATCGCCCAGGTCGCCACCGCGGTGGCCAAGGGAGACCTGTCGCAGAAGATCACCGTGGATGCGCGCGGGGAGATCCTGGAGCTGAAGAACACCGTCAACACGATGGTCGACCAGCTGTCCTCGTTCGCGGGCGAGGTGACCCGCGTGGCCCGGGAGGTCGGCACCGAGGGCATCCTCGGCGGCCAGGCCGATGTGAAGGGCGTGTCGGGGACGTGGCGCGACCTCACCGACTCGGTGAACTTCATGGCGGGCAACCTGACCGGCCAGGTCCGGGCGATCGCCCAGGTGGCCACGGCGGTCGCGCGGGGTGACCTGTCGCAGAAGATCACGGTGACCGCCCGGGGCGAGATCCTGGAGCTGAAGACCACCATCAACACCATGGTCGACCAGCTGTCCTCGTTCGCGGGCGAGGTGACCCGCGTGGCCCGGGAGGTCGGCACCGAGGGCCGGCTCGGCGGCCAGGCGGACGTGCGCGACGTGTCGGGCACCTGGCGTGACCTGACGGAGTCGGTGAACGTGATGGCCGACAACCTCACCGCCCAGGTCCGCTCGATCGCGTCGGTGACCACCGCCGTGGCCGAAGGCGACCTCACCCAGAAGATCCGCGTCGACGCGCGCGGGGAGATCCTCGAACTGAAGGAGACCATCAACACGATGGTCGACCAGCTCTCGGCCTTCGCCGACGAGGTCACCAGGGTGGCCCGGGAGGTCGGCACCGAGGGCAACCTGGGCGGCCAGGCGACGGTTCGGGGCGTCTCCGGTACCTGGAAGGACCTGACGGACAACGTCAACGTGATGGCGTCCAACCTGACCGGCCAGGTCCGCTCGATCGCCCAGGTCGCCACCGCCGTCGCCAGGGGGGACCTCTCGCAGAAGATCACGGTCGAAGCCAAGGGAGAGGTCGCGGCGCTCGCCGGTGTGATCAACACCATGGTCGACACCCTTTCCGCGTTCGCGGACGAGGTGACCCGGGTGGCGCGCGAGGTCGGCACCGAGGGCACGCTGGGCGGCCAGGCCCGGGTGCCGAACGTGGCGGGCACCTGGAAGGACCTGACCGACAGCGTCAACTTCATGGCGCACAACCTGACCAGCCAGGTGCGCAACATCGCCCAGGTGACCACCGCGGTGGCCAACGGAGACCTGACCCGCAAGATCGACGTGGACGCGCGCGGGGAGATCCTCGAACTGAAGACGACCATCAACACCATGGTCGACCAGCTCTCCGCGTTCGCCGCCGAGGTGACCCGGGTCGCCCGGGAGGTCGGCACCGAGGGGCGGCTCGGCGGCCAGGCCGAGGTCGAGGGCGTGTCCGGCACCTGGAAGCGGCTGACCGAGAACGTCAACGAGCTGGCCGGCAACCTGACCCGGCAGGTCCGGGCGATCGCCGAGGTCACCAGCGCCGTCGCGGCCGGCGACCTCACCCGCTCGATCACCGTGGACGCCTCCGGTGAGGTCGCCGACCTCAAGGACAACGTCAACTTCATGGTGGAGTCGCTGCGCGAGACGACCCGCGCCAACGAGGAACAGGACTGGCTGAAGACCAACCTGGCCCGCTTCTCCGCCCTGATGCAGGGCCGGCGCGACCTCGCGGTCGTCGCCGAGTCGGTGATGGACGAACTCGCCCCGCTGGTGGGCGCGCAGTGCGGCGCGTTCTACCTCGCGGAAGAGGGCCCCGACGGCACCGTGCTGCAACTCGTCGGCTCCTACGCGTTCCCCGACGGTCAGCGCCCCACCCGCTTCCGCCTGGGCGAGTCCTTCGTCGGCCAGGCCGCGCGCAGTCGCCGCACCATCAGCGTCGACACCATCCCGGCCGAGTACCTCGTCGCCTCCTCCGGTCTGCTGCAAGCAGGCTCGCTGTCCCTGGTGGTGCTGCCGATCGTCGTCGAGGACCAGGTCCTGGGCGTCATCGAACTGGCCTCCGTCCAGCCGTTCACCCAGGTCCACCGGGACTTCCTGGAACAGCTGATGGAGACCATCGGCGTCAACGTCAACTCCATCGTGGCCAACGCCCGGACCGACGAACTGCTCGACGAGTCCCAGCGACTCGCCGCCGAACTCCAGGCCCGCTCCGGGGAACTGCAGGCCCGGCAGGAGGAACTGCAGGCCTCCAACGCCGAGTTGGAGGAGAAGGCCGAGCTGCTGGCCACGCAGAACCGCGACATCGAGACCAAGAACCTGGAGATCGAGCAGGCCCGCCAGGAGCTGGAGGACCGCGCCCACCAGCTGTCGCTGGCCTCGAAGTACAAGTCGGAGTTCCTGGCCAACATGAGCCACGAGCTGCGCACGCCGCTCAACAGCCTGCTCATCCTGGCCCAGTTGCTCGCCCAGAACCCCACCAGGAACCTGACCGCCAAGCAGGTCGAGTACGCCGGCATCATCCACTCCGCCGGCTCCGACCTGCTCCAGCTCATCAACGACATCCTCGACCTGTCCAAGGTCGAGGCCGGCAAGATGGACCTGAACGTCGACACGGTGCCGCTGCGCGCGCTGCTCGACTACGTCGAAGCCACCTTCCGCCCGATGACCGGGCAGAAGAACCTCGCCTTCGCCGTCCACACGGCGCCCGGCGTCCCCGGCGAACTCCTCACCGACGACTACCGCCTGCGCCAGGTGCTGCGCAACCTGCTGTCCAACGCCGTCAAGTTCACCGAACAGGGCACGGTGGAGCTGCGCATCGAGCCCGCCGCCGACGTGGAACTGCCCGACGGCGTACGGCGCGGCGGCCCTGTGCTCGCCTTCCGCGTGACCGACACCGGCATCGGGATCGCGCCCCAGCACCTGGAGACCGTCTTCGGCGCCTTCCAGCAGGCCGACGGCACCACCAGCCGCAAGTACGGCGGCACCGGCCTCGGACTGTCCATCAGCCGCGAAATCGCCTTCCTGCTCGGCGGCGCCATCACGGTCGAGAGCACCCCGGGGCGCGGCAGCACCTTCACCCTCTACCTCCCGGTCGAACATCCCGACACCACCGCCACCGCCACCGGCTCCGCGACGGCGGCCCCCGAGGCCCTGGAGGACGCCGACGCCCAGCCGGCCATCGAGACGGCACGCGAGACGGCGCACGCGCCGAGTGCGCCCACCGACGGGCAGCCGCGGCGCCTGCTGGTCGTGGAAGGCCGTCCGAACGGCCTGCTGCGGATGGTGGCCGAGAGCGCCGTCGCCGAGCTGCCACGAACCTCGCAGCACGGCGTGGAGATCATCACCGCGGTCGGAGCCCAGGAGGCGGCGGCCACCCTGGCCACCAGGCCCTGCCACTGCGTCGTCCTGGAACTGGACATGCCCAACGGTGCCGCCCTGGAGCTGCTGCGGGAGATGCACGCCGACCCGGCTCTGCACGCGGTCCCGATCCTCGCGCACCGCGGCCGCGCCATCGCCGCCGACGAGGACCTCCCCGGCGGCGCCGGGAGGGTGGAGGTCATCTCCAGCCTGGACGAGCTGCGCGAGCGCATCGCTCTGCACATGAGCACCGACAGCCCCGGCGACATCCCCCAGCCGGGCCGCCACGCAGGGGTCGAATGGGGTGCGGACATCGACTCCTCGCTGACCGGCCGCACCGTTCTGGTCGTCGACGACGACGACCGCAACCTCTACGCGATCACCGGCATCCTGGAACTGCACGGCATGCACGTCCTCCAGGCCGAGAACGGACGCGCCGCGCTGGAGTGCCTCGCCGCCCACCCCGGGATCGACGTGATCCTCATGGACGTGATGATGCCCGAGATGGACGGTTACACCGCGACCGCGGCGATCCGCGCCATGCCCGAGCACCACGGCCTGCCGATCATCGCCGTCACCGCCAAGGCGATGATCGGCGACCGGGAGAAGAGCCTGGCCGCCGGAGCCAGCGACTACGTCACCAAGCCCGTCGACGCCGACGAGCTGATCACCCGCATCAAGGGCCACCTCACGGCGCAGCCCGCCGACAGCGCCGCGAGCAGCTCGCAGGAGAACGCGTGAACCACGCCCTCGACCCCGTCCCGGCCGGCGGCAGTGCCGCACCCGCGCCCGTGCGGGTGGTGCCGCAACGGGACGGCAGCGTCCGCGACCCGGGCCTGAGCCGGCTCGCCGCAACCGTGGAGCGCCTGCGGGAGGAACTCGCCCAGGCCCACTCCGACGCGGCAGGCCGTTCCCTGATCGAGCTGGCCGTGGGCATGCTCGTCGAGCGCCTGCGCTGCAGTCCGACCGAGGCGTCCGTCCAACTGGCCTCCCTGGCCGACCAGGCAGGCGTCCCGGTCCTCGACTTCGCCGCCGACCTGCTCAACCAGGCGGCATCGGACCGGATTTCCGCCGTGGCCCGTACCTTCGTCGCCTCCTCCGCCAGCCGCACGGACCCGGTCGCCTTGCGTCTTCGCACCGCGCAGGCGCACGCCCTCGCCGCGCCCGACACCGAAGCCGTCGCCCGTTCCATGCTCGACCACGCCCTGCACCCCCTGGGGGCGGGCGCCGTCGCCATCTGGGCGGCCCACCCCGACCAGTCGCTGTCCCTGCGCGGCAGCGCGGGCTTCGGCCCGGCCGAGGCCCAGCGCTGGCGGCACGTGCCCCCCGGGGTCTTCACCCCGGCCCGGCAGGCCCTCGACCAACGCGCCACTGCCGCGATCCCCGAGCTCGCCGGCGCTTCGCTGCCCTCGATCGGGCAGCACGAGTTCACCGGCGGCAGGCTCGCGGTGCCGGCCGGGCTCGGCGGCCGCCTGATCGGCGTGCTGGAGATCTGCTGGCAGGACGCGCTGCCCGAGCGGACCCGGCCGCTGCAGCGCCAGGTCGAGGCCCTCGCGGAGCTGGCCGCCGCGACGCTGGAGACCTGGACCGACGACGAAGCGGACGTCGGCGCGGCCGACACCGAGTTCGACGCTCTGCGCAGGCTGACCGCCGGCATCTTCGACCCCTGCCTGATCCTGCGCCTGGCACCGGACAGCACCGAGGCGCCTCTCGAATTCGTCGTCCACGACGTCAACCCCGCCTTCGTCGACTTCGCCGGCAGGCCCACCAACACGGTTCTCGGCGCACGCCTGCTGGAGGCCTATCCCCTCGCGGCCGAGCCGGGCGGCCTGGCCGTCAAGGTCGAGCACGTCTACGCCACCGGCGAGCCCTTCCGGGCCCAGCGCATGCGCCTGGCCGCCATGGTCGACGGCGTGCCCCTGCACGCCCACGGGCAGGTCAGCATCAGCCGCCACGGCCACCACGTGCTGATCGTCTGGCGGCTGGAGGACGGCACCACCCCCGTCGCCCGTCTCCTCCAGCACGCGCAGCGCCTGGGCCGGATCGGCGGCTTCGAAGAGAACCTCCGCGAGGGCCACATCGCCTGGAACGACACCCTGTTCGAACTGTACGGACTGCCGCCCACCGCCCAGCCGATCCCCCTGGAACACCTGGGCGAGCACGCCCACCCCGACGACCGCGACACGATCGACCGCTTCCTGCGCACCCTCCTGCACCACCAGCGCCCCGCCTCCACCGGCTTCCGCCTCCAACGCCCCGACGGCGTCACCCGCCACATCCGGGTCGTCGCCGAGCCCGTCCACGACCCCGACAGCGGTGTGCAGATCGTCCGCGGCGCTTACCAGGACATCTCCGCCCAGCACTGGACCGAGGTCGCACTCGCCGCCACCCGCGACCAACTCGCCCACAGCGAGCAGCAGGCCGCCGAACGCAGCCGCCTCACCCTCCAGCTCCAGCACGCCATCATGCCGCCCACCCGCGGCCCGCTCGATCTGCCGGACCTCCACGTCGCGGTCCGCTACCGCCCCGCGGAGAAGGACCACCTCGTCGGCGGCGACTGGTACGACGCCCTGACCCTGCCCTCCGGCAACGTCCTGCTGTGCGTCGGCGACGTCGCCGGACACGGCATCGACGCCGCCACCGGCATGGTCGCCCTGCGCAACGCCCTGCGCGGCCTGGCCGCCACCGGCGCCGGACCGGCCCAACTGCTCAGCTGGCTCAACAGCGTCACCCACCACCTCACCGACAACGTCACCGCCACCGCCGTCTGCGGGCTCTACGAACCGGCCACCCGCCGGCTGCGCTGGGCCCGCGCCGGCCACCCGCCGCCCGTGCTGCTGCGCAAGGGCCGCGCCGAGACCCTGCCCCAGATCGGTGGCATCCTGCTCGGCGCGCTCGACCACGCCGACTACGAGGAGCACGAGGCCCAGCTCGAAGCAGGCGACACCCTGGTCATGTTCACCGACGGACTCATCGAACGACGCGACCAGTCCGTACACGCCTCCCTGGAAAACCTGATCGCCCTGACGGAGAAGGCGAGCCGCCCCGCCCAGCGCGGCCACGCGGACCTGGAGGCCACGCTGGACCACCTGCTGCGCTACAGCCCGGCGGACACCGACGACGACACCTGCCTGATCGGCGTCTGCGTCGGCGAAGGCCCCGCCGGTGGAGTCGGATGAGCCGCGTTCCCCGGAACTCCGCAAGACCTTCACACGGCGAGCGTGCATGACAACAGCGGTCGGGGGCAGATGGGAACGGGCCTGCCCCGGCTCGGAGAGGAACACGATGACGACGCGAACCGAAGCACCCGCGCCGGCCGCCCGGCCGACCGACACCACGAACGCCGTCCGCCGCCACGTCGCGCCGGAACTGGCCGGGGTGGACAGCCCCCGCGATCTCGCGCCCTCGGACGCGCGGGAACTCACGCGGGTGCTGCTGAGGCGGCTCGCGCTCCTCGAAGAGGGCACCCGCGAGTACTCCTACGTCCGCTCGACCCTGATCGAGCTCAACCTGTCCCTCGTCCGCTACGTGATCCGCCGCTTCGACGCCCAGCGCGAGCCCCACGAGGACCTGCTGCAAGTCGGTGCCGTCGGCCTGATCAAGGCGATCGACCGGTTCGATCCCGACCGTGACGTGGAGTTCTCCACCTTCGCCATCCCGACCGTCCTGGGCGAGATCCGCCGCCACTTCCGCGACACCACCTGGGCGGTCCACGTCCCCCGCCGGCTCCAGGAACTGCGCATCGCCCTCGCCAAGGCCCAGGACGACCTCACGACACGGCTCGACCGTGCACCGACCGTCGCCGAACTCGCCGGCCACCTCCGCCTGTCCGAGGAGGAGGTGATCGAGGGCCTCACGGCCGCCAACGCGCGCTCCACGGGATCCCTCGACTTCAGCGGCGCCGAGGACGACGAAGGCGGCAGTTCCCTCGCCGACCGGCTCGGCCAGGAGGACTCCGCGATCGCCCTCACCGAGAACCTCGTGGCACTCAAGCCCCTCATCGCCCAACTCCCCGCGCGCGAACGGCTCATCCTCTCCCTGCGCTTCACGGAGGAACTGACCCAGTCGCAGATCGGCGCACGGCTCGGACTGTCCCAGATGCATGTCTCCCGTCTGCTCACCCGTACCCTGAAGAAGCTGCGGGACGGCCTGAACGCCGCGTGAGCGCCACCGGAGCGAGAAGGCACCCGCGCGCCACAGGCCGCACAACGGCGAATCCGGTTCGCCGGGCGGCCGGGCACATGGTCAGTCGAGGAAACCGCTGGAGGGGACGAGGATGCCGGCCCAGGACACGACCGTTGCTTCACCGCAGGCGCCAACCGCCGCCACCGGCCTGACAGTCCAGGTCCGGCGCACCGCCGACGGGGCCGCCGTGTGCGGTCTGAGGGGTGACCTCGACCTCGAAACCCTCACCGAGGCCAGGACAGCGCTGGAAGGAGCAACCGGCTCGCGCCCCACGCTGCTGGTGGCCGACCTTGAGCATGTGGGCTTCTGCGACTCCTCCGGCCTGAACCTGCTGCTGAAGACCCGCATGAACGCGACCGCGGCCGGCATCCCGTTCCGTCTCGCCGCACCATCACATGCGATCATGAGATTGTTGGACATCACGGGTGCCAACAGCGTCTTCTCCCTCCATACTTCTGTTGACGAGGCGCTCTCGGCTCCCCGGTGACACCAGCCTCCGTCCGGGCGGGCCGACCGTCCGGTCATCGCATCGAACGACCCCGCATGCTCCGGCCACGGCAGGGCACCCGGCCAGGGAGAGCGTCGAGCCGAAGGGACAGCCGCTCATGAACCCCAGCCGGGAACTCCTCGGCGACACGCCGGTCTCCGGAGTGGCCGCCCTGCCGACCGGCGGTCAGCGGCGGCGCCTGCCACTGTCCGGACTGCCCAGGCCGGTCGCCCACGCCCGGACCTTCACCGCCGCGGCCCTCGCCGACTGGTCCTGGCCCGACCCGGAGCGCGCGAGTGACATCGTCCTGCTGGTCACCGAACTCGTCGCCAACGCCGCGGTCCATGCCGAAGGCCCCCTCGAACTGGTCCTGCACGCCTCGGCGGCCCGCCTGCGCATCGAAGTCAGTGACCGCTCACCGGCCCTGCCCGCACCGCGCCGGCCTCGCCACCCCGGGCTGCCCGGGGGACACGGACTGTTCATCGTCCAGCAGACCTCCGACCGCTGGGGCACCGCGCCCCACCGCCACGGCAAGACCGTCTGGGCCGAGTTCGACACGTGAGCCCGCCGTCGGTGGGCGGGCGGCGTCGGTGGTTCAGCCGAGCCAGCCCGCCCGGGCCCCGGCCGCGGCCAGGACCGCGCACGCCGCCAGGTTCGTGCGCGGGTAGACCGTCAGGACGGCCACGAATTCCCGCAGGGTCGCACTGGGCCGGTAGTAGGCCGCGGTCGGCGCGCCGTGTGCCTCTCCCGGGACCCCGGCCCGGCGCGCGAGGATGGCCGCCCGCAGCGAGTGGAAGTCGTTGGTCACGATGACGCAGCGGTAGCCCGGGCGGATCCGCTCCATCAGTTCCCGGCTGAACGCGAGGTTCTCCCCGGTGTTCGTCGAGGCGCGTTCCTGGAGGACGTGCGCGTCGGGGACGCCCCGCGCCCTGAGGTAGTCGGCCATCGCCTCGGCCTCGGGTACGCGCTCGTCCGAGCCCTTGCCGCCGGAGACCACCAGGGTCGGGGGCCGTCCTTGCGCCGCCTGGCGCCGGTACAGGGTCAGGGCCTTCTGCAGTCGCGAGGCCAGGAGCGGCGGGACAGTGGATCCGTCCACCAGTCCGGCGCCGAGGACGACCACGAAGTCGACCGGGTGGCGTGCCGTGGCCAGGTGGTAGAGCACGGCGTAGCCGACGAAACAGAGGAAGAGGAACGCCAGGTAGCCGGCCACCAGCAGGGCGGCGGTTGCCGCCGCGCGCAGCGGCCCGGGGTCGGTGCGCGCGGTGACGACCACGAGCGCGAGCGCGGCCAGGACCCCTAGGCCCGCCAGCGGGGACAGGAGGTTGGCCGGGCGACCTCCTTCGGCGCGGACCATCCGGATGCCGTTCGCCATCAGGGCCCCGGCGACGGCCGTCGCGCACGCCACGGCCGCGACGCCGGTGGCGCCCGCGACCGCATGGGCCACCGGACGGTGGAAGCGGTCGAGCTCCAGGAAGGAGCCGGCGAACAGGAGGACGGTGCACAGGCCCAGCAGGACACCGTTGCCGAAGCGACGCCGGTCGTCGCTGAAGCGCCGTGCGAAGAGCAGCAGGAGCAGAACGGCCGCCGGGAGGAGGAGGAAGGGGAGCAAGGTCACTGCGGCTCCTGCAACGTGCTGGGGCGCCGGCTGCCGCCGGCCTTCGGGGCTGACGGATGTCTTCCCCGTCGCCGGCGTTTGATCGGGCGCGCCCCGCGCCGGCCCGTTCAGTCGGGCGTGCCCTGCCGCCTGAGCGGCGCCGGCCGGGACGGTATCCGCAGCCGGTGGCCCCGCAGGGCGTCCTCGACCGTGGGGTGGACGGCGAACAGGCCCGTGGTCCCGGTCAGGTCCAGGACCCGCATCGTTCGCTCCGAGGGGGCCACCAGCACGAGGCGCACATTGTCCGCCAGGGCACGCCGCCGGGCGGTCAGGAGCAGGTTGAGGCCGGTGGAGGTGAACAGGTCCACTTCGGACAGGTCGACGGCGAGCAGCCCGGGACGCTCCCCGAGGGCGGCGTTCAGGGCCTGGGCGGCAAGGGGTTCGTTGTCGAGGATCATGTCCCCGGCGAACCCGCACACCAGCGCGTCACCGACCCGGACGGTCTCCGTCTTCAAGCAGGGCAGCACGGTCCTCCCCTCACACCCTGAGAACCGGCTGGGCGGGCACCCGGACCGCGTCGGCGTCGCCGCCCGCACCGTCCGGCTCCGAACACGGCGATGCGATGCGCTCCAGATCCGCCCACAGGTCCAGGGCCCGCTCACGCAGTCCCACGACGGTGGAGCTGCCCGCCTCGACCGCGCTGAGGTAGGCGTCTATGCCGGTCATCGCGTGATACACCTGCCGGCGTAGCGGCTGCGCCCGCCCCGCGTCCTCGCCCTGCTCGCAGGGCGAGCCGACCCGCTCGGCCAGCAGAAGCCTGAGCCGCTCCAGTCCTTCCCTGCTCATCGAGTCCACGTGCACCATCTCCAGACGAGGGCCGCCGCACGAGTCCGCCACGACGATCCGCGCGTCACCTTCACTGTTCGCCGATCCGCCAGACATGTCAACCAATGCACGAATTCACTGTCGTGTTTCAGCAGTCGTGAAACACGAGTCTTATCGTGGAAACATGAACGACGCAACAGCGGCCGAGCGGCAGTGGACCTTCCTGACCAACCACGCACGGGTCCTCGTCCAGATAGCCCGCGACCCCGGCATCCGCGTACGCGACATCGCCGCCCGCTGTCTGCTCACCGAACGGGCCGTCCAGCGCATCATCACCGACCTCGAACAGGCCGGATACCTCAGCCACGAACGCCGCGGCCGCACCAACCACTACAGCGTCATCGCCAGCAAGCAGCTGCGTCATCCCGCCGACGCCGGCCCCACCGTCGCCGAACTCCTCGCCACCCTGCTGCGGTCCCCCGGCGACGGGGAGCACCACCCGGCTCCCGCCGAGCAGGCCCCTCCCTCGACGCCGGCATCGGTGCCGGTTCCCGCAGACGGCGCGGACGCCCCGATGCACCGCTGACCCCGCCGGCCGGCTCGGTCGACCAAGCCCCTCACCGGTCCGTCGGCGCACGGCGCACGATCGGCCTCCACGCGCACTGGCGGCTGATGGAGCCCGGCGAACTCCTGCACGTCGGGCCCGATCAGGTGGTCACGCGCCGCATCGTCCTGCCCCAGGAACCCGTTCACCGCCTGACGCTCGCCGACCTCCACCCCATGGCCGCCGCCTCCCAGCGGGCGGCCTGACGCCGGCTCCGGTGGGCAGCCGGGCCGGCGAGAGGCTGCCGGTGCCTCACCTTCCCACCGGGGATTCGGACTCGACGGTCGTTCCTCCTCGGCCTTCTCGCCCGGCTGCGCGTACGGCCGCACGGCACTGGTGGTCCCTGAGGGCCGCGGAGACGTCGAAGGGCACGATGGTGGCCGCGACGTGCGGGAGCCGACTGACGGCGTGCGCGATCGCGTCGCCGCTGCGGGCGTGCAGGAGCCGTCCCACGAGGGGGCCGTAGGCGCGGCGCGGGATCAGCAGGGTGACCTCGGTGCGGCCGTCGGCGCTCGCCCGGGAGGCGAGGTCGGCGACGGCTCGGTGCAGCCGCCGGTCCGGACAGTCCACCAGGTCGAGGGGGATGTCCGCGGCCTGGCTGGCCTGCCAGGCGCGCTGGAGTTGCTCGGCGTGTGCGCTGTCGAGCGCGATGTGGACGGCCCGGAGGTCGGCGGGCCGCAGGGTGTGCGCGTAGCGCAGGGCGGTGATGACGGCCAGGTCCAGGCGGTCGACGAGGAGGAGGACGACGTTGCGTGACCGGGTGGCGGTCGTCGCCGTGGCGGGCGCCGCGTTCAGGACCGCGCTCTCCGCGCGGTAGCGCTCGTTGGTCCGGATGAGGGCCCACACCCCGATCGGGAAGACGACGACCACCGCCCAGGCGCCTTCGGTGAACTTGGTGACGGCGAAGATGACGACCACGGCGGCCGAGGCGGTCGCGGCCGCCGCGTTGACGGCGGCCTTGACCGTGCGGTGCTTCTCCCGACGTCGCCAGTGGTACCTGGTCAGGCCTGCGGTGGCCATGACGAAGCCGGTGAACACGCCGATGGCGTAGAGCGAGACGAGCCTGGTCACGTTTCCGCCGGTCACGAGCAGCAGCCCCAGGGACACGGCGGCGAGCACCAGGATCCCGTTGGAGAACGCGAGGCGGTGGCCGCGCAGGGTGAGCCGGCGGGGCAGGAAGGCGTCCTCGGCGACGAAGCTGGCCAGGAACGGGAACCCGTTGAAGGAGGTGTTCGCCCCGGTGTACAGGATCAGCGCCGTGGCCACCTGGACCAGCGCGAACATGACCTGGCCGAAGCCGCTCTGTCCGAAGACCAGGTGCGCCTCCTGCGCCAGCACGGTGGGGCTGCCGGACGTGAAGGGGACGGCGTGGGTCTGCCAGGCGAGTGTGGAGATCCCCAGGACCAGGGTGCCGAGGGTGGCGCTCATGATCACCAGGGTGCGGCGGGCGTTGGCGCCCTGCGGCGGCCGGAAGGCGCCCACGCCGTTCGAGATCGCCTCCAGGCCGGTCAGTGAGGACCCGCCGTTGGCGAAGGCCCGCATCAGGACGAACAGCGAGACACCCGCCGCCATCCCCCCGCCAGGGGCGCCGACCGCCACCGCCCCGGCCGCGTGCAGGTCCGCGTCGCCCAGGCGCGGCAGGCTGCCCGTGGCCAGCCGGACCAGGCCCACGACGACGGTCAGGCCCGCGGCGAGGACGAACAGGTAGGTCGGCACCGAGAACGCCCGGCCCGCCTCCCGGATGCCCCGCAGGTTGCCGTAGCACAGCAGGCACACCACACCCAGGGTCACCCACAGCTTGTCCGGGCCGATGTCCGTGTGGAAGAGCAGTTGCAGCATGGAGGCGACCGCGTCCGTCCCCGCCGCAGTCTGCACCGCCACCGTCACGACGTAGTCGATCAGCAGCGCCACCGCCGCGACCTGCGCGACGCGCGGGCCGAAGTTCTCCCTCGCCACCACATACGAACCACCCGCGCGGGTATAGGTCATGACCACGTCGCGGTAGGAGAGCGTGAGCAGCACCAGCAGCGCCAGGATGACCCCGGTCACCGGCATCACCAGGGCGAAACCCGCCACCCCCGCCACCGGCACCAGCTGCGTCAGCATCTGCTCGGTCCCGTAGGCGCTGGAACTGATGCAATCCGGCGCGAGCACCCCCAGCGCCACCGGCTTCGACAACTTCTCGTCCCGCAGCTGTGCCGTGACCAGCGGCGGCCCGAGCAGCAGCCTCTTCATCCGGTAACCGAAACGTTCCGGCACACCGGTCGCCACCTGCTCGTGTGCCGGTGCCTTCCCCGTCACAGCCGCCACCTCGAACCGCCCTTCGTTCGCCCGAGACCGGAGCGGGCGCGCCGCCGGCCAGTGCACGAGTGCCCCCGCGATCGCGGAACAATCCCCGTGCGGGCGGCGCGCCGGGGGGTGCCCCTCCCCCGGAACCAGGGCCTTCTCAGCCGACGACCGCCGCCGACGGCACCCCCACCGCGGCCCCCGCAGCCCCCGCCGAGGCGTCCAGCGCCGCGAGCCGCCGCAGGCTCGCCCGGCGCTGCACCGCGGCCAGACCGGTGGACGCCGCGCCGAGCGCCAGCCAGCCCACCGGACCGGCCGCCATCACCACGCCGGTGAGCAGCATCGGCCCGACCGACTTCTGCACCGACTGGGACATCCCCGCCACCCCCAGGTAGGAGGCCTCGGCACGCGGCGGGGCCAGGCTGACCGCCAGTTCCCAGGAGCTCACCGAGCGCATCAGCTCCGCGAGCGTGACCAGCGCCGCCGCGGCCAGCAGGGCGAGCGAGGCGGTCAGCGGCCCGCCGCCGGTGGAGAGCGCGATCAGCCCGCAGCTCGCGAGCAGCAGCACCCCGTACCAGCCGACCGCCGTGGTCGCCCCGCGCGGGTTCTCGGCCCAGGCGGAGACGCGCAGTTGCAGCAGCACCACCATCACGGTGTTGAGGGTCAGGAAGGCCGGGACGACGGCGTGCGGCGCACCGGTGTGGTGGATCAGCCACAGCGGCAGACCGACGTTGAGGACCGAGTCGTCCAGGCACATCGGCAGGTCCAGCAGCACGAACAGCAGGTAGCCGCGGTCGCGCCAGGGGCTCGGTACCGCCTCGGGCCCACCACCCGCGACCCCGCCTGCCAGCCCGCCCGCCACCTCCTGGGCGGGCGCGGAGGGCGACGGCGCCTCCGCCACCAGCCCGCGCCCGGCCGGCTCCGAGGTGCGCCGGATCAGCGCGGCGGCCACCAGGTAGGAGAGCGCGTTGGCCACGATCAGCGCCCGGTAGGCGGTGGTGCTCCCCACCGCCAGCCCGATCGCCGCGAAGCCCGTACCGACCGCGTACCCGCCGTTGGCCACGCTGCGGAACAGCGCCTGGTACGTGGCGCGCCGCTCGCCCGCGACCCGGGTGGCGAACAGCATCTCCAGGGTCTTGGCCCCGCGCTCGGCCAGGCAGGTCAGGGCGACGGACAGCAGCAGCGCGGCGAAGTGGTCGACCACCAGCAGCAGGCCCATGGTGGCCACCCGCAGCAGGTGGCAGCCGATCAGCAGTGCGCGCACCGGCAGCCGCTCGGCCGCCCGCCCGGCCAGCGGTGAGCCGACGATCCCCGCGACGGCGCCCACCCCGAGCAGCAGTCCGAGGCGTCCGGCGTCCATCCCGCACACGAAGGTGAAGTACAGCACCGAGGCCGCCGCCCACACCCCGCTGCCGGTCCGGTCCACGCCCTGCGCGAGCAGCATGATCCGCGCGTCCCGCCCACCCGGCGGCCGCCGCAGCTGCGCCCACAGTCCGTTCCCCCGCATGACAAGGCCCTCGTTCCGCGTCCACCATCAATCTCGACGTCAAGATACTTCATGTCGAGAGAGTCAGGGAACCCCGTCCCGGCCCTCGACCGCACAGATCGCGGCCTCCACGCCCTGGACGCCCCGCAGTCCGCCGAGGTGCCGAGCCCGGCCATGACCGCCGACCCGGCCGTGCTCCCGCACCCGGCGATAAGGGAACTACCGCACTCTGTCCAGGAGTTGATCCTCACCGAGGCTTCCGCCGCCGGCCAGGACGCCCACCCCGGAAGTTGAACCTCACACCGGTGTCAGGTTTTACGGTACCGGCATGACCACCACCACCGAATCCCTGCTCAGCCCGTACCGTCTCGGCGAGTTGGCCCTGCCCAACCGCGTCGTGATGGCCCCGATGACGCGCTACCGGGCCGCCGAGGACGGTACGCCGCTGCCCCTCGTCGCCGAGTACTACGCCCAGCGCGCCGGCGCCGGACTGATCGTCACCGAGGGCATCTGGCCCAGCAGGGCGGGCCAGTCCGGCTGGCGCCTGCCCGGCCTGGAAACGCCCGCGCACGTGGCCGGCTGGCGCACCGTCACCGAGGCGGTGCACGCGGCCGGCGGGCGGATCGTCGCCCAGCTGATGCACGGCGGCCGACAGGGCCACCCGCTGAACCGGCTGCTCGGCGACGTCCCGGCCGGCCCCTCCGCCGTCCCGGCCCCCGGCCCGGTGCACGTCCGGGACGGCGGCAAGGCCGAGGCCGTCACCCCGCGCGAAATGACCCGCGCCGAGATCCGGCGCACCGTCGCCGACCACGTCACGGCCGCCCGCAACGCGCTGGCGGCCGGCTTCGACGCCGTGGAGCTGCACGGCGCCAACTCCTACCTGATCCACCAGTTCCTCGCCGACAACACCAACCTGCGCACCGACGAGTACGGCCCCGGCACCCTGGAGAACCGGCTCCGCTTCCCGATCGAGCTGGTCAGGGTCGTCGCCGAGGCCGTCGGCCCGCACCGCCTCGGTCTGCGCCTCTCCCCCGGCAACCCGCAGTTCGGCATGGCCGAGGCCGACCCGGCGCCGGTCTACCGCGCACTGCTGGCCGAACTCGACGGCCTCGGCCTGGCCTACCTCCACCTCACCGACAACGACGACTACCCGGCCCTGGAAGACCTGCGCCCCCGCTGGTCCGGCCCGCTGATCGCCAACGTCGGTGAGAACCGCGACGCCACCGACCGCGCACGCGGCGAGGCGGTGCTCGCCGCCGGACTCGCCGACCTGGTCTCCTACGGCCGCGCCTTCATCTCCAACCCTGACCTGCCGGAACGATTCGCCACCGGCGCCCCGCTCACCCCCGTCGACGAGACCCACCTCTACGGCCAGACGGCCACCGGCTTCACCGACTACCCGAAGCTCTCGGACCACCCGGCGGCCCCGCACCTCCACTGACGAAGCCGGTTGACACCCGGTCATAGCCTGGAGTCCATGCGGATCCTCGTACTCGGCGGCACCTCCTTCGTCGGCCGCGCGATCGTCGCCGACGCCCTGCAGAGCGGCGCCGACGTCACCCTCTTCAACCGCGGCAGGACCAACCCCAGCCTCTTCCCCGAGGCCCGCCACCTCCTCGGCGACCGGGACACCGGCGACCACACCGCCCTGCGCCAGGGCGAGTGGGACGCCGTGGTGGACGTCAGCGGCTTCTGGCCCCGCCAGGTCGACCAGGCGATGGCCGTCCTCGGCGACCGGGTCGGCCGCTACCTCTTCATCTCCTCCCACGCGGTCTACCGGCGGGGCGGACCCGCCTCCGCCGCGGACGAGTCCGCCCCGCTCCGCGCGCCGCTGCGCGACGCCGAGGACCTGACCGACGCGACGTACGGCCGCCTCAAGGTCGCCTGCGAGCAGGCCGTCACCGCCCGCTACGGCGACCGGGCGACGATCGTGCGCCCCGGCAAGGTCGCCGGTCCGTACGACGAGTCCCGCGGACTGACGTACTGGGTGCGCCGGGCGGCGCGCGGCGGCCGGATCGCGCTGCCCGCCCGCCCCGAACAGCCCGTCCAGGTGGTCGACTCGCGCGACCTGGCCCGGCTGGTGCTCCGGCTGCTCCAGGACGGACGGCCGGGCGCCTTCCACGCCGTCGGCCCGGCCGAACCGACCACCCTGGGCGGGCTGATCACCACCTGCGCCGAGGTCGCGGGCAGCGAGATCGAGATCGTCCCCGTCCCGCCGGAGACCGCCCCGCCGCCGTTCTTCCCCCTGGTCCGGGCCGAACCGCTCTGGCCCGGCCAGCAGCGCGACCCGGCCCGGGCCCGCGCGGCCGGGCTGCCCGCCACCCCGCTCGCGGTCACCGCCGCCGACGTCCTCGCCTGGGACCGCGGTCGCGGCGAACCCCCGCTCGGCCACGGCTTCACCCCCGAGCAGGAAGCCCGCGTCCTGGCCGAGGCGGACGCCCGATGACCACCGGCCCGGCCGTCACCGCCGCACCGCCGTCCGGCCCGCGCATCACCGCGATGCGCCCCGAGCACGCCGAGGCCGTCCTGGCGGTCTTCCAGGCAGGCATCGACACCGGCGACGCCACCTTCGAGACCACCGCCCCCACCTGGGAGGCCTTCGACGCCGCCAAGCTCCCCGAACACCGCCTGGTCGCCCTCGAACCCGACGGCCCCGACGCCCCCGACGGCGACCGCGTCCTCGGCTGGGCCGCCGTCGCCCGCGTCTCCGCCCGCGCCGCCTACGCCGGTGTGGTCGAACACTCCGTCTACATCGACCCGGCCGCTCAGGGGCGGGGCGTCGGACGGGCCCTGCTGGACGCCCTGCTCGCCTCCACCGACGCCGCCGGCATCTGGACCGTGCAGTCCGGCATCTTCCCGGAGAACACCGCCAGCCTCGCCCTCCACCGGCGCGCGGGCTTCCGGGTGGTCGGCACCCGCGAGCGGATCGGCCGACTGCACGGCCACTGGCGCGACGTGATCATGGTCGAACGTCGCAGCCCCGTGGTGGGCTGACGGAGAGCACCCCCTCCTGACCGGTTGTCAGTGCCACCCGCTATGGTCGGGCCCGAACAATCGGACCACACCGGTACGAAATCCGCACCGGCACGCCCGATCACCCACCGGACCGCGCCCGACCACCCAGCCCCGCACGCCACCGCGTGCGCCGCACCGCCACCAGGGGGGACCATGACCAATCCGGGCACCAGCCCGCTCACCACCGCCGACCTCGTGGACGGCTGGCGCCGGGTCGGCGTCCGCCCGGACATGGCACTGATCGTGCACTCCTCGCTCTCCAGCCTCGGCCGGGTCGAGGGCGGGGCGGCGGCCGTGGTGGCCAGCCTGCGCGAGGCCGTCGGCCCGGGCGGCACGGTCGTGGTGCCGACCTTCACCACCGACACGGTGTGCGACCCGGCGCCCGACCACGCCGGCCCGCCCACCCCGGCGATCGCCGAACTCCGGGACGCCGTACCGCTGTTCCACCCCGAGCTGCCCTCCCGGACGGGAGCGGTCGCCGAGGCGCTGCGCGCCCTGCCGGAGAGCCTGCGCAGCACCCACCCGCAGGCCTCGGTCGCCGCCGTCGGCGCCCACGCCCGGGAGGTGACCGCCCGCCGCTCCTTCGGCTTCGCCGTCGGCCGGGAGTCCCCCTTCGGCGCCCTGCACGACCTCGGCGGGTACGTGCTGCTGGTCGGCGTCGGGCACAACCGCAACACCTTCCTGCACTACGCCGAGACCTTCGCCCCCAACCGCCGACTCAAGCTGCGCCGCTTCCCGATGGCGATCCAGGGCGAGCGGGTCTGGCTCGAAGCGCCCGACGTGGGCGACGACAACGACACCCACTTCCCGGTCGTGGGGCGGGAGTTCGAGGAGCGGGCCGGTATCCGCGAGGTGCTGGTCGGCGCCGCGCCCTGCCGCCTCATCCCGGTCCGCGACCTCATACCCTTCGCCGTCCGCCGCCTCACCGAACTGCTCGCGGCGGACGGCTCCGGAGCGGCGTAGCCCGGCCGGCCACCCGTCCCGGGACGGCAGCCCCGTCCCGGACGACCGACCGGACCACGCCCGTCACCGGACCACGCCCGTCACCGGCTCACCGGCTCACCGAGACGCCCGAACAACCTCAGTGCGCCTCGTCGTGCACCGAGTTGGTCTCCTGGATCTTCTTCCAGGACTTCGGCTCCACGGGCAGCTGCCCCTCGCCCCGGTCCGCCGCGTCCGCCCGCGCGCCGGGCGCCGGCGAAGCCGGGGCGGCGGTCCCCGGCTTCGCCGGCCCGGCGGCCGGCTTGGCGGCGGTGAACAGCCAGGTCCTGAAGACGTCCCCGAGCTTCTGCCCGGACACCTTCTCGGCGTACGCCTGGAACTCCGGGATCGTCGCGTTGCCGTACTTGCGCTCGGTCGGCCAGCCCTTGAGGATCCGGAAGAACCTCTCGTCCCCGACGGCGTTGCGCAGCGCCTGGACGGCCACCGCCCCCCGGTCGTACACCGCGGACGCGAACTGGTTGTCCGGGCCGGGGTCGCCCGGCTTGACGGTCCAGAACGCGTCGCCGGCCGGGTGCGAGGCGTAGACGTAGTCGGCCAGCTCCTGCGCGGTGCCCTCGTTCTCGTGCTCGGACCAGAGGAACTGCGCGTACCGGGCGAAGCCCTCGTTCAGCCAGATGTCGCTCCAGCGCGACAGTGACACGCTGTCGCCGTACCACTGGTGGGCCAGCTCGTGCACGACCACCGAGGTGTTCGCGCCCTTCGAGAACTGCCGGGGGCTGTAGAAGACCCGGGTCTGGGTCTCCAGGGCGTAGCCGGTCGGGACGTTGGGGACGTACCCGCCGACCGAGCTGAACGGGTAGTCGCCGAAGTAGCCGCTCAGCCAGTCCACCAGCTCGCCGGTGCGCTCGACGCTGGAGCGGGCCGCGTCCGCGTTGTCGCCGAGGTCCTTGCTGTACGCGTTGTAGACCGGCAGCCCGCCGGCCGTGGTGTCGGTGCTGATGTCGAACTTGCCGACGGCGAGCGTGGCCAGGTAGGTCGCCTGGGGCTTGTTCTCGCGCCAGCTGTAGCGGGTCCAGCCGGCCTGCGAGGACGTACCGGTCAGAATGCCGTTGCTGATCACCTGGTTGCCGTCCGGCACCTGCACCGAGACGTCGAAGGTGGCCTTGTCGCTCGGGTGGTCGTTGCTCGGGAACCACCACCAGGCCGACTCGGGCTCGCCCGCCGCCACCGCGCCGTCCGGGGTGCGCAGCCAGGCCGTGAAGCCGTACTTCTTCACGGTGGACGGAACGCCCTTGTAGCGGACCACCACGGTGGCCCGGTCGCCCTTGGCCAGCGGCCGGGCCGGGGTGATCTCCAGCTCCTGCTCGCCGCTGGTGGCGAAGGCGGCCGGCCGCCCGTTGACCCGCACCTCGGAGACGTTCAGCGCGAAGTCGAGGTTGAACCGGGAGAGGTCCTGGGTCGCCGTGGCGAGGATGGTGGTGGTGCCCTCCAGTTCGTCGGTGGCGGGCTGGTACTTCAGCCGGATGTCGTAGTGGGAGACGTGGTAGCCGCCGTTGCCGTAGGTAGGGTAGTAGGCGTCGCCGACCCCGGCCGCGCCGGGTTGGAAGTCGGCGGCCGAGGCGGGGACGGCCAGGAACAGGCTCAGGGCACTGGCAGCAGAGACGATCAGCCTCTTGCGCAACGTGGTCCTCCAGGATCACCGGAACGATGGGTCGGATCGATCCATGTCCCGGCGGCCCGGGTTCCACGCCCTGATGATGAGATGTTCATGAAAAGAAACAAGCCGAAATGGTAGGGCCGAGCCGAGCCCGCCCTGGCCCTACCCCGACCCCCACCACCCCGCCTCACCCGCCCAGCGCCACCGGCGCCCGCACCAGCGAGCCGTACTCCGTCCAGGAGCCGTCGTAGTTCTTCACGTGCGGGTACCCCAGCAGCTCGGTGAGCGCGAACCAGGTGTGCGCGGACCGCTCGCCGATCCGGCAGTAGGCGATCACCTCGCGCTCCGACCCGACGCCCTTGCCCCCGTACAGCGCCCGCAGTTCCTCCGCCGAGCGGAACGAGCCGTCGTCGTTGGCCGCCTGCGACCAGGGCACGTTGACCGCGCCGGGAATGTGCCCGGGCACCTGGGCCTGCTCCTGCGGCAGGTTCGGGGGTGCGATCAGCTCGCCCCGGAACTCCGCCGGGGAGCGGACGTCCACCAGCACCGCGTCCGCGCCGGGCTTGGCGAACACCTCCGCCTTGGCCAGCACCTCGTCGCGCAGCGCCCGCAGCTCCGGCCGTTCCGGTCCGGTCAGCCGGTAGGAGGTGTGCTGGTAGTCCATCACCTCGTGGGTGAGCTCCCGCCCCTCCAGCTCCCACTTCTTCCGCCCGCCGTCCAGCAGCTTCACCGGCCCGAAGCCGCGCAGCCGCAGCAGCCAGTAGGCGTAGGCCGCGAACCAGTTGTTGTTGCCGCCGTACAGCACCACGGTGGTGTCGTCCTCCACCCCGGCCGCCCGCAGCAGGTGCTGGACGCCCTCGCGGTCCGCGTAGTCGCGGCCGACCTGGCTGTGCAGGTCGGTGGTCCAGTTCCAGCCGACCGCGCCGGGGATGTGGTCCCGGTCGTAGGCGGTGGTGTCCTCGTCGACCTCGACGACCCGGACCGTCCCGTCGTCCAGGTGGTGGGCCAGCCACTCGGTGCGGACCAGCACCTCGGGGTGCGCGTAGCCGTTGCCGGTCATCCCAGGCCCTCCTTCGCTCTGCCCAGGCTGCTCCGCCCGACCACGGGCACAGGCAGACCGCAAGGGCACGACGAGGCGCCGGCGACCGGGCCGGACAGTTCGAAGCTACGCCGACCGTCCGGCCCGGGCCACCCCGCGGTCCGCGCCGCTCAGGAGAAGACCACCGAGCGCAGCTTCAGCCGGTCACCGAGGACCTTCCCGGGGTTCATCACGTAGAAGGTGTCACCGCTGCAGTCGAAGTCCAGGAAGACCGTCGCCGTCGAGGTGGTGAGGTTCTCCGGCGCGAAGGCGGGGTCCTTCTCGGTCGCGCCGAACAGGTTGATGCACTTGCCGCTCTGCGGGTCGGCGATCCCGGCCGGGATGCCCGGGCCGACCTTGTAGAGGAAATCGCCGATGCCGGCGTTCGCGGACGTCGGAACGGCGACGACGAGGGCGACGGCACTGGCGGCGGCGAGCACGGCATTGCGGAGACGCATGACGAAAGGCCTTTCAGGCGGCACTCGGAAGTGCCTGAGGAATTGGTGCGAGATCACCCTAGAGGCCAAAAAACCGCAGAAACGGTTCTCCCAATCCACCCGATCGGGTGGTTTAGGCCGCAAAGCCGCTACCTGCCCCGTCGGCATATGCCGCCGATATCCCCTGTCCGACATTCGCATTTCAGTTCGGCGGAGCCGTGAAGAGATACCCGGAATCGATCAGCGTCGGCAGATAGGTCTTCAGCGCCGCCACCGTCTGCGAGCGGTCCCCGCCACCGTCGTGGTTGAGCACGATCGCCCCGGGCCGGACCTCCTTGAGGATCGTGTCGATGATCGCCGGCGTCCCCGGCCGCGACCAGTCCCTCGGGTCCACCGACCAGCCCATGTTCCGCAGCCCGAGGTCGGCGGCCACCTTGAGCGACACCGGCGACCAGTCACCGCCCGGCGACCGGAACCAGGTGGGCATCCGCCCGGTGATCCGGTGGAGCAGGTCGGAGGTGCGCTCCAGTTCATCCCGCACCGCGCTCTCCGACATGTGCCGCAGGTCCGGATGGGTCCACGTGTGGTTGGCGATGTGGTGGCCGCGGTCCGCGATCTCCCGCACCAGCGCCGGGTGCTCGACGGCGTTCTCGCCGATCATGAAGAAGGTCGCCCGGATCCCGTGCTGGTGGAGCAGGTCCAGTACGGCGGGCGTGTACTTGGGATCCGGCCCGTCGTCGATGGTGAGCGCCACCACCCGCTGCGCCGGGTCCAGCTCGTACACCGGCTTGCTCTCGGCCTCGCTGAGCGTCTTGCGAACGGGCTGCACGCTCGACGCGGAGGCCGACGCGGAGGCCGTCATCGAGCCGGAGGCGGACGGCGGCGCCGGGGAGGGCACCGCCGACGAGGCGGACGCGGACGGCGAGGGCGACCCCGCCGCGGGAACCAGCACCTCCCGCACGCCCGCCGCCGCTTCCGGTGCCGAGGAAGAAGCCCCGTCCCCACTCCAGGGGCTCTTGCAGCCGGCGGCCGCACCGAGCAGCGACATCCCGCCGGCGACCAACAGCAACCTGCGCGAAGTGATCCGAGAGTTCATTGGAGACTTAATCTGACGATCAGACAGCATTCTGAATGCTTGCCCCGCCGTTCACCGCCCGTCCCGACCACCACTCCGACAGCCCACAAAGCCGACCGGAAGGGCCGCCGACACCCTGCCGTCCCACCCCGTGAACGCGCCCTCCCCGGCCGGACGCCGCGCCTCCCGTCAGGACCGCTACGCTGTGCCTTCCCCAGTGTGATGATCTGCCATCAGAGGACGTGGCCATGACGACAAGTCAGGACTTCCCCCAGCACGGCCCGCAGGACGACGCCGCCGAGCTGAGCCAGTGGGAACGTTTCGGAGTCGACACCACCACCCCGCACTCTGCGCGCGTCTACGACTACTGGCTCGGCGGCAAGACCAACTTCCCGCCGGACCGCGCCATGGGCCAGGCCATCGAGGAGGCCGTGCCCAGCGTCAAGGAGATGGCCAAGGCCAACCGCGCCTTCCAGGGCCGGGCCGTCCGCCACCTCGCCCGGGAACACGGCATCCGCCAGTTCCTGGACCTCGGCACCGGCATCCCCACCTCGCCGAACACCCACGAGATCGCCGAGGCGGTCAGCCCCGGCACCCGGGTCGTCTACGTCGACAACGACCCGATCGTGCTCGCCCACGCCCGCGCCCTGATGGTCTCCAGCCCGGCCAGCCGCACCACCTACATCCACGCCGACCTGCGCAAGCCCGAGGAACTGTTCGCCGACCCGGCGCTCACCTCCACGCTGGACCTCACCCAGCCGGTCGGCCTGCTGATGATCGCCGTACTGATGCTGATCGCCGACGAGGACGACCCCTGGGGCCGGGTCGCCGCACTGCGCGACGCCCTGCCCGTCGGCAGCTGCCTCGCCCTCACCACCCCCACCCCCGACTTCGACCCGGAGGCGGTCGGCAAGGTCGCCGAGGCCGCCCGGGCCGGCGGAATGACCCTGGTGCCCCGCAGCTACGACGACGTGCTCCGCTTCTTCGACGGCTGGGAGCTGGTCGAGCCGGGCGTCGCCCCGGTCCTGGCCTGGCGCCCGGACGGCGAACCCCCGGCCGACCCCAAGGCCGCCTACTACTGGGGCGGCGTCGCCATCAAGCGCTGACCCCCGCGCGACGCGGCTGTTGGAGCGGACCTCACTTCAACAGCCGCGACATCCGCCGGTCCGCCAGCGGCTTGCCCCCGGTCTGGCAGGTCGGGCAGTACTGCAACGACGAGTCCGCGAACGACACCTCCCGCACCGTGTCCCCGCACACCGGACACGGCTGCCCCGTCCGCCCGTGCACCCGCAGCCCCAGCTTCTTCTCGGCCTTCAGCTCCCCCGCCCCCAACCCGTGCGAACGCTCCACCGCCTCCCGCAGCGTCCCACCGAGCGCCTCGTACAGCCCCGCCGTCTCCTCCTCCGTCAGGCTCGACGCCAGCTTGTACGGCGACATCCGAGCCGCGTGCAGCACCTCGTCCGAGTACGCGTTGCCCACCCCGGCCAATACACTCTGGTCCCGCAGCACCCCCTTGATCCGCCGGCGGTCACCCCGCAACAACGCCGCGAACTCCTCCAACCCGAACCCCGGATCCAACGGATCCGGCCCGAGCCTCGCCACCCCGGGCACCTCCACCGGGTCCCGCACCACATAGACGGCCAGGCCCTTCTTCGTCCCCGCCTCGGTCAGGTCGAACCCGTCCCCCGCCTCACCCGCCAACCGCACCCGCAACGCCAGCGGATTCCTCGGCCCCGGCCGCGGCGGCTCCCCAGGCAGGCTGTCCTTCCACCGCACCCACCCCGCCCGGGCCAGATGAACAACCAGGTGCAACCCACCCACCTCGATGTCCAGGAACTTGCCCCGCCGCCCCACCGCCCCGACCGTCCGCCCCTCCAACGCCGTCACCGGCGGGTCATACGTCTTCAACGCACTGATCGCCACCGGCTGCACCCGAGCAACCACCCGCCCGGCCAACCGCTCCGCCAAGAAGACACTCAACGCCTCAACCTCAGGCAGCTCCGGCATGCGCCCAGTCTCCCCCACCCCCACCCTGGCCGCGCGGGCAACGCCCCGCGCGCCCACCACACCCCCTCCCCGGGCGCCCGCACCCACCCCTCCCCGCCCACCCACCCCCTCCCCCTCCCTCCTCCCCCTCCCACCCGACCCAGGCGAGAGGGACGCGCTGCGGGAGGGGGCGGTGGAGGGGGTGGGTGCGGAAGGGGGCGTGACGGGTGATTTTCAGACTGCCAACGGCGACC
>NZ_JBVJLM010000004.1:337560-552082 GCF_055584725.1 Kitasatospora sp. NPDC101108 | reverse complement strand
GGGGCGGAAGGCCCTAAAGGGCCTTACCCCCGGCCTGGCGGCCGGGGCGCCGCTGACGCGGCGTCAGCCGGGGGGTGCCGCCTACGGCGTCACCGTGCGTGGTGTGGCCTCGGCTGCGCCTCGGCGGGCGGTGGGTGGTTGGGGGAATTCGCCTGCGGCGAATTCGTGGGCGCGACACGCGCCGTTGGGGTGGGGCTCGGGCGTCGCTGCGCTCCGCCATTCCCGGGGCATTATCCCGGGCCTACGGCCCGTCAATCAGTCGGCTTTCGGTCTTATTGGGCCGGTGTTTTCACGGCCCTACGGGCCGGTTTGCTGACAGCCGTTCCAGGGCTGGGCCAGGGGGTGAGCGTTGACGATGTGACGCGGAATTCGGGTAGCGGCCCCTTGCCCCGATCGGGCGGGGTGCCGGCCGGGGCCTGCGGCCCTCGGCGTTGACGATGTGTCGCGGACTTCCGGTAGTAGCCACAACCCCACCCCCGGGGCCCCTCCCCGGTTCCTGCCGGATGGCCGGTCCCGCCTTGCGGTTGCTGGGCTGTCGGCACATCCGCCGTCGCCCGAGCGGGGCCGCGGCCCTCGGGAGGCACCTCCCGGCCACTCGCCCTGCTCGGGCCTCCCCGGCCCCCTGTGGCGGCCCCTCACGAGCGGCCCGGACGGCGGCCCCTGACGGGCCCTCAACCAAGAATCCTGGCCGGGCATCCGAACCGTTTTCGGCGGCGCTTCCCGGAGCGTCGTACAGCTCTATCCTCTACCGGACCGCCAACGGGTGCGGGACGCAAACACACAACCTCGCGGCAACCGCCCGTCCCAGCCCTATCCGGCGACACTCACGGCGGAAACGTGAATTCCCTTCCGCCCTCTTTTGGGTGGCAATCCGAAAGCCCTGCTCGGCGCAGCGGGCAGAAATGCAATTCAGGCACGCCGGAAGGGGCCTACGGCCCTCCATGCCGACGCGGCGACCGCCCTTCCAGGCCGCCCAGAAAATCCCGCACGGCGTCAACCAAGCAATTCCGGGGGCCTCGACACTGAACCGAACGCCGGACCAGGACCGCGGCCAGGACAGACCAGTGCGGGGCGCAGCCGCGCGGGCGGCGGACAGGACACGCCCGGAGGCGGCCGGGACAGCCCCAAGGGACCGGGACGGCCAGGACGACGGCCAGGATCGGCCACCAGGGCCTCCAAGGGCATCCTGGACGGGCGGCCAAGCCGGGCGCAGCGGGACGGCCTGGCGGCCGACCAGGACGACGGCCAAGGCGCGGCAGCGGGCAGTACGAGGTCGGCGGGCCGTGTGACGGCCGGTAGCGTGCCGTCGTGACCTCTCCCGCCATACCCGAGCCGCCATTGCCGACACGCCAGCAGCTGAGAGACCTGCACGACTTCATCGACGGTCAGGCCTACGCCGCTCTCGGCCCCGTCATCCGTATCCCGGGCACCACGCACCCTCTCCGGGACGAACAGCGCGCCGTCGTCAGCAACGCCGTCCAGGCGGTCTTTGCAGCCTCCCAACACCTCTACCAGGCGTTGTGGCACCACCTCGGCCAGGAGCAGCCAGACCAAACCTCCCGCGCCTGTTGGGCTGCCCTCCAGGCCCTCGCCACCCCATGGCGAGACCACCCCGACCTACCCGACCACCTCCGCGCCGTCCTCAACCCACCCACGCCCTGACCAGCCAGCCTCGGGCGGCCAGGAAGGGCGCCAGGGCGGGTGCGGGCAGGGCGGCCGAGCCGGGCGCAGCGGGACGGCCTGGCGGCCGACCAGGACGGCCATCGGCCGTCGTTAGGCTGACGGGGTGACAGGTCTACTGCGGTTCGGCGCGCTGCTGGCGCATCTGTCGGGCCAGCGGGCGCTCGTCCCTGCCACGCTTGCGGCGGTGGCCTGCACCGACCCAGCAGAGCTGCCAGCCGTGCTCGGCGGGCAACCGCCGACCGGACGGCTGCTCAGGGACCTCGCACCGGTCCTCGGCCTGCACGCCGCCGACCTGTTCGTTCTCGCCGGACAGCCGGTGCCCGACGACCTGACGCCGATCACCCGCAACCCGAACTGGTCGATCGACACCGTCGTCTACCACACGATGGTCATGCCCGCCGAGAACCGGCGACGGCTGCTGGACGCGATCCGGGCGCAGCCCCCGGTAGCGCGCGAGGGGCGTGGCGGGGTCGACCGGCCGTACCACCGGTACGAGCCGGGCCTCGGCGCGGTGCTCCTGCAGCTCGCCCACAGCCGGAACCTCACCTGGACGGGCACGGCCAAGGCCCTGTACGCGGTCACCGGCGGGCGGATCTACCTGTCTGCGTCCACCATCGGCGGGATCGGCCGCGGCACCGTCGAAGCAACCCCCGAGCTGGTCGCAGGCTTCGCCGGCGTCCTCGGTATCCCCGCCCCCGACCTCGCGGCGCTCGGCGGCATCCACCTACCCGACGACCTACCGCCCCTCCACTCCCGAGCCGCGGACCTGGCCACGGTCATCTGGGAAGCCCGACGCCTGACCACCACCCAGGTCCAGGACATCGAACTCACCTCCCGCCACCTCGCCGACCGCTGACCCACCACCCCCACCAGACCTCCCAGCCCGGCCGAAACCAAGGGAAGCGAGCGGACCCCGCCAGACAACGGCGGGGCGCAGCGACAAGGGCAGAGCCCGGCCCCACCAAACCGAACATCACCCCCGCCAACCACCGCGCAACCCGGAATCCATACCAGAATTTCAGGCCGCCGCAGAGAACCGCCAGCCAAAAACACCAGCCAGAATTCATGCCCCAATACAGACCGGAAATACACCAACCTACGAACGGGCAGTCGACACATCCCCACCATTGCCCGGCCATCACAAACAGTCACCAAAATCAGCTAGGCTCCGACCGGCGCAGCACCCTCAACAGGTCCAACCAAAGGTCCAGACAATGCGGTGGTCAAGGCCAAAACACGGCCTCAACCACCAACAGGTCACACTCAGCGGCCCTTCGCCGGATAGAGCTTCGCGTGGAGCACACGGTCGTGCCACCACGGATCGCCCGGCGCGGAGAGCAGGGCAGCCACCAGCTCCCGCTTGGTCGGGGCGAGCAGCAGGCCCAAGTCCTTGGCGGCGCGGCCCTGTTCGCACTGCGGGCACTTCCAGCCGGGTCGAGGGCGGCCTTCTCGGTCAGCTCCAGCACCGCGACCTCCTCTTCCTGCCGGTAGAGCCCCGACACGTCCAGCACGGACGCAGCGACGCGTTCGCCGCCCGGGCGGCCTCCAGCTGTCAGCCGGTCGGGCCGAGGCGGCTGAAGGCCCATCGGAGCACTTCCTGGTCGACGCGGGTGCGGCCAGTGCGCTGGAGGGCTGTGTGGGTGTGGGCGGTCAGGCGGGCCCAGTTGCGGAAGTTGCCATGGGCCGCGTGCTGGTCGGCGAAGGCGATGTCGTCGGGGTCCGCTTCGGCCCAGATCGGGTGGTAGAGCGGGATGACGTCCAGGACCTCTTCGGGGGTGAGGCGGGCGAGGCGCTGCCAGATGAAGATCCGGGAGGAGAGCATCGGCTCCTTGCGCAGGGTCTGGTAGCAGCCTTCTCCGCCCACGAAGACGACGGCGAGCTGGGTGTAGGGGTCGTCCCAGAGGTAGCGGATGTATTCCAGTTGGTCGCTGGAGAGCCATTGGGCCTCGTCCAGGACGAGGGTGCGGGGGTGGGCGGCGAGTGCGGTCTTGAGGAGGTGGTCGAACTCGCTGGCGTAGCGCGGGGGCTGGCCCGGCAGGCTGAGGCTGGTGAACAGTTCGTGGCGCACGGCGCGGGTGGTGGGGCGGGCGTGGAAGGTGATGCGGTGGATCTCTTCGCCGGGTTCGAGTTCGCGCAGGCAGCTGGTCACGGCGACGGTCTTGCCGAAGCCTGCGCCGCCGTGGATGCACATCATGGCGCGGGCGGCGATGGTGTCGGCGAGGTTCTCTCGCACGGTGAGCAGCGCGCGGGTGGCCACGAGGCGGGCCTGGGGCAGGGTGACGTACTGGTCGGTGGGTGCGGGTGGCAGGCGGCGGGTCACAGGGCGTCCTGTCCTGATGGGTCGGTCGGCGGGGCCGGGGGGCGGTTCTCACGGTGGCTGGGGTGGGCCAGTCGGCGGGCGGCGGGGCGGGCGGGATCAGGTCCGGCAGGGCCAGCGCGGCGAGGTCGCTCTCGTGGTGGCGGGACAGTTCCCGGGTCGCCTCGGCGGCGGTGGCGGTGTCCAGGCGGTGTGGTGCGGTCGGGGTGGTGGCGGGGGCGAAGCGCTGGTGGCGCAGGTGCTCGGCGGCCTTGGCCTCGGCCCGCAGTCGCTGTGCGCGCTGGGCGCGGGCGCGGCGCAGCGCGCCGAGTTGTTCGCTGGTGGCCTGGTCGGCGAGGTGGGCGGTGCCCAGGCGGCGGCCGGCGGGGTCGCAGATTTCGATCTCGTGGGTGTGGTGGGGCATGAACCGGACCCTGACCTCGCGGCCGGCCTGTCCGGTCATCCAGTCGGCGAGGTAGTCGCGCCTCTTGAAGCGGACGCCGTGGCTGGTGATGACGCGGGTGCGGCCGTCGTCTTCGAGGGTGAAGGACCACAGGTCGGTGGGCGGGATGTCGGTGAGCGGTGTCGGGTCCTGCTGCCAGGCCTGGAGCGGGGTGTGGCCGTTCAGGCCCTTGGGGTGGTGTTCGGTGTTCCACCAGGTGACGAAGGTCAGGACTTCGGCGGTGAAGTCCTCGAAGGGCAGGGCGGGGGCGGTGGGGAGGCGGTCGGGGCGGCGGCGGGGCTGCTTGGTGCGATGGCCGGGCAGGGCGGCGAACAGCATCCGCGTGGCGTTGCGGTTCAGGTTCTCGATGCTGCCCTTCAGGTGGGGGCTGTAGGCGGGCAGGTCGTCCACGGTCGTTCCGAACGCGTCGAAGGCCGCGGTGACGGTGCGGGAGAGGAAGTCCTTGCCGCGGTCGATCCGCACGCTCTCCGGCCGGCCCCCGATAGGGCCGTAGGGGCCAGCGCGCAGCACCGCGGAGCGCAGTGCCGCCAGGATCGAGGCGCGTGAGGGGGTGCCTGGGGTGACCGCGACACCGGTGATCGCTTTGGTTGCGCAGTCGATGAACCAGGTGACGTACGGCCGTACCAGCTGCCCGTCTGCGACGACGCGCAACGGGGCCTGGACGTGGTCGCCCTCCCAGACGTGGTTGCGCCACGTTGGGGGGCGTTTGCCGAACACGTCGAACGCGCGGGCCGCCTCGGGGCCCTTGCGGTACCCGGCCCGCTCCCCCGCCGTCAGGTCCCGGCGCACCGCGCGCAGGAACGTCGCCAGCGACGGCACCCGCTCCAGTACGGGGACAGCCGTCGGTGGCGCGCCGCCCGGAACCGCCGGGCCGGCCGGCCGGGACGCGGATGCCGGTGGGACGGCCTCGCCGGGCGCGGTATCGACGGCGGCCGCGCGGGCGCGGGCGACAAGCTCGCGGTGGACCGCGGAGGCGTTGCCGCGCCAGTAGGCCAGCAGCACCCGGACCTCAGGGGTGACCTCGAACCGGTCGGCACGGCGTGCCCCGGGGGCGTCGGCCGCGGCGGGTGCGGTGGCGGCGTCAGCCAGCACCGCCACACCGTCCGATCCGAGACCTCCAGGCACTGCGCCGTGGTGTGGACGTGCGCACGGGTGAGCCGGCCCTCGGCACGCAAGGCGAGCAGACGGCGCACCGCGGGAGCGCGCAGGGCCTTCAACGACACCGTGTCCAGGGCGGGTTCGGCCTTCTCCGGCGCAGGCGCCGGGACGGCTGCGGTGCTGGCGGGGGTGGGGGTGTTCACCAGGATCCCTTCGCGTGCGTCGACAGGCGGCGCAGCGACGGTTGACGGGGGACGCGGTGACGTCAGCACGGCGACGCAGGAGCAGTAGCGCAGCGGCCAGGGTGGCGGGGTCAGGGGTTGGGGCCGAGACGGGAGCACGCCCTGTCCAGCAGGGCGCGATCGGCACCGGTGCCGAGGCGCTGGTCCAGCGCCGCGTAGGCGTGGGAGGTGATCTTCGCCCAGGTCCGGAAGTTCCCCCGCGCACAGGTCTCGTCCGCATGCAGCAGATCCGCGTCGACCGCGGTGTGCCACAACGGATGGAACAGACGCAGCACAGTAGGGACCTGGGATGCGTCCAGGCGCGGGACGTGCTGCCAGGTCAGCACCCGAGAAGCCAGAGCAGGGGCCCGGGCCAGCGTGCGCTCGGCCCCGGCCCCGCACAACACCAGCGACGTCTGCGTGGTCGGGGCGTCAGCCAGCAGGCGCAGATAGTCGAGCTCGGGAGCGGCGATGCGCTGGACATCGTCGACCAGAAGCACCCCCGGGGGCTTGAAGGCGTCGATGAGCGCACGGTCGGCCGCATCCGTGCGGTTCGTCAGCGCGGTCGCCGGCAGACCGAACGCGGTCAGCAGCGCGGCACGCAGCTGCGGCAGGGCCGGCTTCACCGCCACCTGCGCCAGGCGGACAGGCACACGGCGCGGCAGCGCGCCAAGGGCCCGGTGGACCGCGACCGTCTTGCCCTGCCCCGCGTCCCCGTACACGCAAGCTATCCCCCGCGCGGCGACCGTGTGCCCGATGGCCTCCGTCACCTCGCCCAGCTGGCTTGTCGCGACGACGTGAGCGCCCGGCACATACAACCGCACCCCCAGCGGCACGACCCCAGCAGAACCGTCGGCTGTGATGGCAGGAGCGGGTTCGGCGGCCTGGCCGGCCTCGTCGACCATGCCCGGCAGCGCCAACTCGGCCAGCGCCCGGTCATACACCGCCGACTCCACCCGGCCACGCCCAGGCCGAACTCCCTGCAGAACACGGCCGGCTTGCTGTTCCCGGCGCACCGCCCGGTGCAACGTCCCCAACGACGGCACCAGCCCCGCGGACTTCTGTCCAGGGTCACGCACGGCCTGTTCGCTCAGCTCCCGGTGCAGCGCCGCCACGTTCCCGCCCAACTCGGAAAGCCGGAACCAGAACTCGTCCGTGACCGCGAAGGCGCCACGGCGCGCAACCGGCTCCAGACGACCCGACCGCCGGGCAATAGCCAGCCAGTTCCACACCGTCCGCACCGACACCCCGGCCGACTCGGCAGCGATCCGCGCGTGCACCGACGACAACTTCCCCGTCGCGTCCACGTCGAGCAAGCGCCGTACCACCACCTGCCGCGTCAGCGCCCGCTCCCGCGACCGGGACGCCGACGGCACCACATCGGCCGCGGATACCGGAGAAGTCTCCGGCAGGGAATCGGGCGGTGGAGGCAGGGCATCGGCGGTCATGAACACCAGCCCACTCCCCCACCACGGCCACGTGCACAGGAATGAGCAACCCCATGTCAGCCAACCACCACGTGTGATAGGCGCAACTCGCGGATCATGGCAGCAGATTGGTCACTTCATGACAGCAACAACCAGCGAGACCATCAAGCAGAAGCCCAGCCCAGCAGTCCCCTGCCCTTGGCAAGCCCGTTGCCGCCCAACCCGCTGACACCACCCCGCCCACTCACAGGTTCAGGCTAGTGGGGGCGTTCGTTGTTTACTCCCAGAACTGCCACCTGTTGCTCGCGCTGCATGGGAGGGTACGGACGGCGGTTCCACTTCCCGGGAGAACGGAAAGGCACCTCCCCGTGGCAACATTCTTGAGCACCCACCCACCATCCCACTTCTCTTCAGACCACCTTTGGTACAGGTTGTTCTCCGTGGGGTCATCACACTTGCCGACGTAGACACTGCCTCGTGCATTGCTGTCCAGGCAGAAAGTTGCCTGGCTTCCGTTGGAGTACTCAATCCAATTGGTGTCGCTCAGCTGTAGGTCGTACCACAGCTTGTCGCTCCCACAGGGCGTCGTCGTGGCGTAGGAGGTGTGCTCGTCGGAATCAAGGCACTTACCAGTCATCTTGTTCCGCCAGTTGATAGCACCACCATCGGCTGACGCCGGACTGGCCACGGCTAAGCCGATGGCAGGTACGACGGCAGCTGCCACGACGAGACGAAGGAATTTCGACTTACTCATAATGATCACTTTCCTTCTGTTATTCATGATGCGCGAATAGAACAAAAGAATCAGGGCTTGACAGCCACTACCGCTTGACATGACCTTGCATCAGTGTCGGTCAGCTGCCTTGAAGGAATACCCACTTCCGTCCGCGCGGCCTGCACCGCGAAGGTGCCCGGCATGACGGCTGGGCCGCCTCCCCTTCTGCCTGTTCTTGACGCCTTCCGGCACCACAGATCATGCCGCGCACGCCAGAGAGCGAACCAGTCATAGCTGTCACTACTGGGGCCGGGACAAATGTCACAGTCGACGTCAGTCCGAGTTCACCGAAAAGGCCGGCAGGGCGCAGCAGGTCGACCAGGACGGTGCCGAGGACGGCAGCCGCGACCAGCCGTTCCTTGATGACACGCGCGAGGCATCCCCGGCACTGACCAGGACAGCAGCGGCACCGGGCAGGACGACGGCGAGCAGCACGCCGACGAGCAGAACGGGCCCGACGCAGCACGGCCAGGACCACCACCGAGGCCTCGCCCGGACCCCAACCGGACCACGGGGGATCACGCCTATCCACCCACGTCACAGGCCGCGACAGCACCCCCCGCGACAGGGCACGCGACAGCCGGGCGCGACAGCCCCGGGACAGCGGTCGCCCAGGCCGGCGCCCGGACGGCGGCGAGGACGGCGGCCTGACGGCCGCCAAGGCGGCGGCGAGGCAGCCTGCTGGGCCGGCCGCGGGGGCGCAGCCGACCCCGGCTCCATGCCACCCGCGAGGCATCCCCGACGACGTCCACCAGGACGGCGCCAAGACAGCCCCGGCCACCAGCTCGCCGGGCGCAGCGAGGCGCAGCACGACAGCGGCCGGGACCGCGCCGAGGACGGGCGGCCAGGACAGCGGCCACGCCACCGGACGTCCCTTGATGACTCGCGCGAGCCACCCCCACCAGGCCGACGGACAGCGGCGCCCGGACGGCGGCGAGCAGCACGACACCGAGCAGGACACCGACCAGGCCCACGACGACCGCACCCCGACCGCACTCGGACGGCGCCGGTCGGTCACCGATGGCCTGCCGGAAGGGAAGCTACCTACTGAGGGATGTAGAAACTGACTCCATCGGGAAAGGCGCGCTTGAGGTAGTACGACCTGTCGCCGTTCGACAGGGAGTCGATGGCTCCTCCCTTGCAGTCAGGACCGGCGTGGACCCTGATCGTGGTGTTCAGCCGGTTGTCGATGTACACCGCGTTGTCGAGGGCGTGGGGGGTTGAGACGGCCTTGTAGCAGCCTGCGGTCGGATTGGTGTAGGTGCGGTCCGGATCCCAGTAAGCGCAGCCCTTCTGGATGTCACCCCCTCGGTTCGGAGGGAAGCAGTGGCCGGCGCCGGTCTGGACGGTTCCGGTGGCAGCCTGGGCGCTGGTCGGTGTTAGGACGACCAGACTTGTCGCAGCGGCCACAGCGCTCAAAAGCAGACGCATCATCGAGCTCCTGGGTGAGGGGGATGGGTCTGTCCAGATCCCAGCGCACGGCATACGTCCCGCCCCGGAAGTAACTCGTTCGTGGGCGTTGCTTTTCACGCCAGCGTGAGCACGGTCGCGGAACCGGGTGTCGGTGTGCGGGAGCCAGCCGGCTTCCAACTGACTCCCACGACCAGGAGCAGCGACCCAAGCGACCCGCACAGCCGGCCAGGACCGGCGGCCGCCCGGACGGCGGCCCGCACGGCGGCCACACGCCGCTTGATGACTCGCGCGAGCCATCCCCCGGGGCGGCGCCGGCACAGCCGCGAGCAGCAGGCTGGCCCCGACGCTGCTCGGTAGGTCAGTGTCGGACTCCGGCCTCCGTCCACGCGGCCGTGAGCTGGTGGTAGGCGTCGATGACGGCTTTGCCCTGTTCTTCGCCCAGGACCACGGCTGTGGCCACCACCTTGACCGCCGGCAGGTCGAGCATCAGCACCGCCACCACCTTCTCCAGGTCGGCGGCGACCTGCTCCACCGTGCGGGCCGGCGTGACCAGGTCGGTGCACAGGAGCTCCAGGAACTCGCGCACCACGTCCGTGCCCGGCTCACCAGCCACCGTGCGGCGCAGCACCAGCTGCACGTCCCACAGGGCCTCCAGCTTCCAGGCCGGCAACGTGTGCAGCACCACCTGACCGGCACGGCCGTCCTCGGGAACGGACTCGGCCAGGGTCTCGACGACCAGGCCCGCGGTCCGGTAGGTGTCGGCGGTCAGCAGGTAGCGGTTGTCGTCCCGGTACGGGTTCGCCGCCGCGGCCACCGCGAGCATCTGCAGCACCTCATCACCGAGGTAGGCAACATCCCGGACCCAGCCCGGATCCCCGGGAAGCACACAGACACGATCCGGGCCCACCCCACGCACACTCTTCACCACCACAGCCTCCCAGCACGCCAAGACCACGCGCAGCAGTCAGCGGAACACGCCCCAACCCCAGCCCGGGCCGCACGCGGCTGACCCGCCCGTAGCCGTGGCCACTCCCGGACGACGGCAAGCCCCGGACACCGAGCCAGCGGGCCCCCGAAGAAGCCGCCGATCTCGGCCCTGACAAGATCACCACCCGGTGCGCGTCACACCCCATTGCCCGTGACGCGCACCACCCCGGGGCACGGAAAACACCGGCCGGAAACCCCCGAAAACCCCCGCCGAAAACACCCGGGAAACCACCGGAAAGCAATCCCGGAAACCCGCCCAAACAACCCGTCAAAACCCCACCCCCCACACCCCACCCCCAGCCGCATGGCATGCCCACGACGAACACACACAGCAACCAAACCAGGCACCGCCCCACACGGCGAAACAGGCGGAACCCAACACCCGACCCACCCGACAATGGTCCAACCAAAGCCAGGCAAAACCCCCAAAACGCACCAAACACACCAAGTGAACCCACCACAGGTCACGCCCACCTTCTCGTTCGGGTGAAGGGCGGCCGCCACGCCCAGGGCATGCCGTCGCCCCCGCTGGAGGAGCGATGGGATGGAGCAGCGCTCCAACAATCCCGGCAAGAGCCCCCTACAGACGGGAGACCAAACTGATCGTTCGCATCATGGGCGAGGGTCAAGTGAAGCTGGCCGACTCGCACTTCGCCGAGCTGAACGCTCTTGATGACGAGCTGCTGGCGGAGATGGAGAGTGGTGACGAAGAAGGGTTCAGGAGGTGCCTGGGCGCCCTCCTGGACGCCGTGCGCCGCCTCGGGGAACCCCTGCCCGACGACGCCCTGGAGCCCTCCGAACTCATCCTGCCCAGCCCGGACGCGACCATGGACGAGGTCAAAGACATGCTCAGCGACGACGGCCTCATCCCCGGCTGACCCAACAGACTGACGCCGCCCGCTCCAAGCTCACACCCGACGGCCCTTCGCCGGGTAGAGCTTGGCGTGCAGCAGCCGGTCCTCCCACCACGGGTCATCCGGGGGTGGAGACCAGCGCGGCCATCTGCTCGCGCTTGGTCGGGACGGGCAGCATTAGCGGGCCCAAGTCCTTTGTAGCGCGGTCCTATTCACACTGCTGGCACTCCAGCCGGTCCATGGTGGCCTTCTCCCGCAGCTCCAGCTTCGAGTCCTCCTTCCCCCCGATCGAGCCCCGGCACGTCCAGCACGGGCGCAGCGCGGCGTTGGCCGGGCGGGCAGCCTCCAGCTGTTCTTCGGCCTCCCGTTCCAGGCGGTCCTCGCGGTCCTGGTGGCAGGTCCAGCAGCGGCTGCCGGGTTGGCGGGTCCACTCGACCTGTCCCTGGCTGCCGTACTCCCAGGTGCTCTCCTCCTCGGGAACGTCGCCGCAGTCGATGCAGACCAGGGAGTCCATCAGCTCCTGGTGAGCCTTGTGCTCCTCGTCCTCGCGGGCGGCCTGGCGCAGGTCGTAGGCGGCCCGGTTGTTCGGGTTCTCCAGCGCCTCGATGAGGGAGTGCCGGCCCGAGCGGCCGAAGCGCCACCACACCGGCCCAAGCGAGCCCGCGGGCGGCCAGCAGCTCCAGGGTGGTCGGGGTGCTGGGCGAGGGCGGCGTGCAGCGTCGCGCCGGCCTCATCACCTCCCCCGGCATGCGATGAAAAGGGCGCCTTACCCGGACACGTCCTGGTTCAGATTACGAATCACCCGGGCCGGATTGCCCAAAGCCAGCACGCCGGGCGGCAGGTCCCTGGTGACCACCGATCCCGCGCCGACCACCGTGTTGTCACCGATGGTCACGCCAGGGCAGACAATCACCCCGCCGGCCAGCCACACGTTGTCGCCGATCGTGATCGGCAACGCCTTCGACCACCCGGCCCGCCGCCGCTGCGCATCCAGCTCATGAGTCGGGGTCAGCAACTGCACATTCGGCCCGATGCGAACATGCGCGCCGATGCTGATGGGGGCGACGTCCAGGAACACGGCCGCGAAGTTGACGAACGTACCCGGTCCGATACGGATGTTGTACCCGTAGTCGCAGTGGAACGGCGCTCGGATCCTGACGAGTTCGCCGACCGAGCCCAGCAACTGTTCAAGAATCGCCTGCCGTTCGTCCACGCCCATGGCCGCGTTGTACGCCGCGCACAACTCCTCCCGCCGCAACATGTCGGCGTCCAACTCGTCCAGTTCAGGGTAGTCGGGCAGGTACCAGTCACCAGTTGAGATGCGCAGTTCGTTCTCGTCCACAAAGCTCCTTCCCACTGCAGGCTTTACGGGAGCTTGCCCACGGGGAGAGCCAATCGCACCAGGATGAAGGGCACGCAGGCGCGGACGGCCGCCCCGGCCCGAGGTGGGCCGGGACGGCCGGGGTGCGGGACGGGGTCAGACGGTGACGGTCTCAGCACACCGGTGGAGCGCGTCCAAAAGGGCGGTCTGCTGGTCGGTCAGCTTGCCGTCGATGCGGGCCTTGTCCTGCTTGCGCCGCCCACCCGGCAGCAGGAACTCGGTCTCGGTCGACCAGGACCGTACCGTGCCCGCCCCGCCCGCGGCCCAGGGCGCGCTACCGCCCGCACGAACGCGGCGATCGTCTCGTTCACCGCCATCGCATGCTGGGCCCCCGAGGGGCCCGCGCCCGCGGCCCGGGCGCCGTGTATTTCGTTGATCCGGCGGACGGTGCCATCGTCGGCAGCCCCGCGCATGTCAAGTTCGGCCTCGGAGGCATGGAGCTGCGACCGGCTGGCGACATGACACCGGGCACCGGCCACCACTGCCTGCTCATCGACGGCAGGCCCGTCCCGAAGGGGGAGGTCGTGCCCGTCGGCGATCGGTCGCTCTCCTTCGGCAAGGCTCAGACGGAGACCGATGTGAGCCTTCCTGCGGGTCGGCACACCCTCACCCTGCAGTTCACCGACGGGGCGAACCGGTCCTACGGCCCGGAACTCAGCCAGACGATCACGGTCGACGTCCGCTAACGGGTGCAAAGGCCCGGGTCGGGCGGCACTCGTTGTGCCGCCCGGCCCGGTGCTGTCCAGGCTGTTCAGCGGCGGTACATCACGTATAGCTTGTCGTTGTGCTGCGCGGCGCAGACCTCGTCCATCGTGACGAGGGGGGATTCGGCGGCCCGGTAGCCGACGTGGTGCGTGGCGCTCCAGCCCTGGCCGATTCCCTCCTTGGTCGAGGCCTGCAGGGTGCCGTCCATGGCGCGCAGGAAGAACCAGGTCGTAAAGCCGTAGTCGGTGATGGTCGGGCCGCAGCTGACGCGCCAGCTTGAGGGCGTGTCGACTCGCGACCAGGGGTTGGTGCCGGAGGTTTGGGCTGTGTACACCGCGTTGTCGTTGCCGCGGACGGCGCGGTAGAGGGCGCTGCCGATGCCGGCCAGCGCCACGCGGCTGGGAGTGAGCCACTCGAAGGGGCCTTCCTCCCAGGCGCGCCATCCCGAGCCGGTGTTCTTGGCGTCCCAGCACACTCCGTCGGGGCCCACGTGGCTGGCGGCCAACGTGCCGGAGTACGTTGCCAGGGATGGAGCCCTCAGGGTGCCGCTGGGCAGTGCCGTGGTCTGGGACCAGGTGGTGCCGTCGCCGGTGGCGGCGTGCACGGTGTCGTCCGTTCTGACGATGAGGCAGTGGATCCGGTTCTGCTGGACGCACAGGGCGGGCGCGACGTTGGATCTCCAGTTGTGGATCTGCTGGGGGGTGCTCCAGGTCTTGCCCTCCAGGCGGGTCCACATGACCGCCTTGTCGCCGGGGCGTACGAACATGGCGTGAAGCTTGCCCGCGTGCTCGACTACGGCGGGGGCGGACTGGCTCTCCCAGGGCAGGGTGACCGGCGCGCCCCAGCCGCCGTCCCGGGTCCGCACCGCGTACTCCAGGGTGCCGACCGGGAAGGGGACCTTCTCGCCGGTGTACTTGACCTTCAGGACGTGGTGGCCGTCGCCGTTGAAGTTCCAGTCGGCCGTCTTGCGTTCGCAGAGCAGGGCCAGGTCGAACTGATCCAGGTAGATCGCCCGCTCGCAGGACAGGTCGTCCTCGTTGCGCAGGTGGTCCATCAACAGGATGCCCAACGCCACCAGGTCGCCCATGTAGCCGACGAGGCCGAGGTCGAGGACGCCACTGATGAGGGTCCAGTGCCAGGTGTCGAACATGTTCTGCGAGAGCCATCCCAGGGCCTTGCGGAGCTCGCCGTACCAGGCGCTGGAACTCTGGTCGGCCTCCCAGCACAGGATGTTCAGCATCAGCCCCGTGCTGGCCTGCCCCTCGAACACCACCCGGTTGGAGTCGAAGCCGCGGGTCTGGCCCTTCTTGACCGCCCCGAACTCCTCGGACTTGTAGGCCGGCCCGGCCTGCTTGTCGCTGGCGGCGGAGGAACACCAGTAGATCTCGTCCTTGCCTCCGCCCTGGTCGCCGACCGCGCGCTCGACGTAGAAACTCTCCAGCTCCAGCTTCGCCCGGAACGGCTTCGGCGCCGCCCGCACACCGACCCCAGCTTCCCCCAGCGCCTCCCCCGCGGTGCCGGCGTCCCCGCTCTCCTGCGCGCTCGTCCCGGCGGCCGAGGGCGTGTGGCCGAGCACCGTGACCCCGAAGCCCCACTCCCGCAGGGCCTCGACCATCTCCGGACTGTCGATGCTTGCGCCGGCCGCGATGGTCTCCCGGTCCACGATCGCCGTGTTCGGCCGCGCCATCCACTCCTGCGCCACCGGCCCGATGCCCGCCTTGAAGTCGGCCGCCGTGTAGCCGGAGGTCACCGCTCGACGTGTGATGACCTCCGGCACCACGTTCAGCCGGCCCAACTTGTCGACCGACTCCCGGTACACCCGCCCCCATTCCTTGATCTCCTGATCCCCCGACAGCGCCGCGCGCATCACCGTCAGGACCTGCTGCTCCAGATCTGTCGGCTGATGCCCCGCCCGCAGCCGGTCGGCGGCATGCAACGCCACACCGAACAGCACGTTGCTGTTTCCCGCCTGACCCAGCATCCTCGACGCCCGCGAATCACGCCGGGTACCCGTCAGCAGACCCCGCAGTCGCTCCAGACGCTGCTCCGGAGTCGTCATCACACCACTGGCCATGAGCGGAAATCCTTCCGTCAACGGTTCGACCCCAAACAGAGCCCTCACGCAACGTATCGACTCCAACTCAGCGTGTGAGCACAACGGGAGAAAGTGGCCTGAAATCAGCGAACCGCCGGCCGCGGCGGTCGATGCACGCGGCGGGGTCGCTCGATCAGGCGGTGTCGGGGCCTCTGGCCGAGGTGCCCAACCAGTTGGCCGTGGCCATGCGGCGGTGGGAGGCCCAGAAGGCGGTCGGAGCACGTCCAGGTGCAGGAGCTGCCCGGGTGCGGACTGCGGCGATACTGGCCCTGGTGACGGCCCCCGGGCTGTCAGCCGCCAGCCCGGGCACGGAGTTCCGCTGAGGAGTTCCGAGGTCTGCCCGCGGGTCGTGCCGGCGACCCGTGCGCCGACTCGGTTCCCCGGCTCGGGGGGCGGGGTCCGTCGGCCGGCGCCGGATCACCTCAGGTGGTCCCACCAGGAGGCGATGGTGGGGTAGGGCAGGGGCTCCTCGGTGACGATGCCGGGGGGCGCGGTGTCGGTACGGTGAAGCGCGTCGGCTGCTGCCGGGTCGATGTAGCGTATCGCGGCGCCGGCCAGGCCGATGTTGCCGCTGACGACGCGGTCGACACCGGTGAAGTACCGACGCAACTGGGGGCTGGCGTCGGGCAGGATCTGGTCGCGCAGGCGCAGGTAGAGGGCAAGGATCCGGTCTCGGATGGCGACGGCCGCCTGCATGCACTCGTGGGAGTTCATGCCCGGGTTCTCGGCGTGTAGGACGGTGAAGAGGGTGTACTTGTCCTGGCCGAGCGCGGCTTCCTTGAAGTGGGAGTAGCGGTCGTTGTCGATGGTGGCGGCCAGGAGGGCTGCCTGGGCCGCTGCGGTGACGGCGGGGGCGGCCATTTCCTGGGCGGTGGGTTCGATGTCCTCCACCGCGTAGAGGTAGCCGCGGGTGGCGCACACGCCGCCGGCGCCCAGGCGCATGGCGAGGTACTCGTTGACGCTGGGTGCGGTACCGCGCTCACGCAGGGCGGTTTCCCACAGCATGGACTGCAACCAGCTTTCCTGGGCCAGGATGAAGCGTTCGTACTGGCTGTCCGACATGTGAGCGCGAATCCGCAGAAGGCAGTCGCTGAGGGCGGACTCCATCGCGGTGGCGTCGCCACGCCACGAGTGGGGCAAGCGGGCCAGGTGGGCCAGGCGGTTGATGTCGCGCACGATATCGCAGGTCCGCACCGATCCGACCTCGGGGACGACGAGGTCGTTGATGGCGAAGGCCCAGGCGTTGTAGTCCGACAGGGACTGCTGGAGGCCCCGGGGAGTGTGGGGGAACAGGTGGGCGGTCACGGTAACCCCTGTCATCCCGTACATGAGGGCGAGCTCGGCATCGCCGCCGAGGTCGTACTTCCTGCACCAGGCGATGCAGTCGGCGGTCAGCTGTTCCAGGTTCGGTCCCACCTCGTGCTCGATGGGAAGCCAGAACGTCAAAAACCCGTCGGACAGGCGGGAAGCGGTCATCGGCATACCTTCGGATCGTGCGGCTTGGAGCCGGGGTGGGGTGTCAGTGGTCGCGTCGGATCAGCAAGTCCGCAAGGGCGGTGAGCTCGGCCTCGGCGACCGGGTCCGGGGTGGCCAGGGCGAGGCGGTGCAGGCCGTCAGCGGTATGACGCCGGGCCCGGGCCAGAGTCCCGCTCCTGGCGCCGGTCTGCTCGATCAGGTCGGCCGCGCGCAGGCACTCCTCGTCGTCGAGCGGGGCGTCGCGGCGGTAGAGGCAACGCAGCTCCTCGGTCTGCGCGGTATGGCCGGCCATCGCGGCGGCCACCGGGAAGGTGACCTTGCGTGAGCGCAGGTCGGACCGGGTGGGCTTGCCCGTGACTTTCTCCTCGCCCCAGATGCCGAGGACGTCGTCCACGCACTGGAATGCGATGCCCAGGTGGCGGCCGAACGCCCGCAGATGGCCGGCACGAACCGCGTCCGCGCCGCCGGCGATGGCACCGAGCTCGCACGCGCAGGCAAGGAGTTCGCCGGTCTTACCTGCCGCTACGGCCAGCACCCGCTCCACGCTCACGTCGGTGCCCGACTCCAGGAGGGTGTCCAGGTATTCGCCTTCGATCAGGGCCTGAACGGCGGCGAGCAGGACCGGGACGGTACGGCCTGCCCCCGGTGCCTCGGTCACGGTCTGCACGGCGGCGAAGAACAGGGCATCGCCGGCCAGTATCGCCGCGGGCACGCCCTTGGCCGCCCACAGGGCGGGCCGGCCACGGCGCAGCGGGTCCTGGTCGATGACGTCGTCGTGCAGAAGACTGGCGTTGTGGACCAGTTCCACCGCCACCGCGGCCGGCCAGGCGGCCTCCTCGTCGCCGCCCGCGGCCCGGCAGGCCAGCAGGACCAGGGCCGGACGCAGTGACTTGGGCGCAGCCGTCGGCTGGACGGCGATGGTGCCGTCGCTCCCCCAGTCGAAATGGAGACCGGCGAGATGGCGTATCTCCGAGGGAAGGCTACCGACGCGTGAGCGGATCAGCGGTCCGAGGACCGCAGCGGTCTGGGCGAGGATCGTCGTGCAGTCACGCGGTATGTCAGCCACGCAGGCTCCACTTCGTGACACGGCAAGGGGCACATCCGACTTCAGAATGAGGTGTCCGCGACACCAGAAGGGGGCGCAAAGGACCGGCGCTCGAAGCACTCCTTCAAGGACCCGGCACTCCCGAGACTGCGTTTCACCGGCTGCTCCACCGGCTTGATCGCCTCGGCCTGGTCCCAGGCGGGGAGCGACCTTCTACTCGGGGAGGATTCGCCGAACGGTGCTCCCGGGCACGGTGAAGCCCGCCTGCGCGGCGATTTCGGCGATCGCGCGCACCGACACGTTGCCGGACTCGTGCCGGTGGAAGCGCAGCCCGTTGGAAGTCGATCGGGGTCCGCATACAGTCGGGGTGGGGCGCCCGTCACACCGTTGGTGCGCGATGGTGGACGATGCCCCTACGGCTCCAGCTCGAGGCACAGGCCGACTTGGTGCCCGCCCGCGCGCATCTGCAGACCTGCGTCCCCGGCGACGCCAGAGGGCATCGGCGATGCCGCGGTGCCAGAGACCACCAAGGCGTACGCGCGGGCCAGTTCGGCAAGTGCGCCAGACGCCTGCCCAAGACCCTTTTCGGTGATGGCCTGGGCTTCCGCAGCAATGGCCTGCAGGAGTTTCTCACGGGCCTCGGCCGCTGACGGCACCTCCCGCAGCCGGATCACGGTCGGGATCTGCGGGATCGGGGTGCCGCTCAGGCCCTCGTCGGCCATCGGCTGCTGCTCGGCGGTCACATGCTTCCCTCTCACCTGACGTTGGAGCACACGATGCCACGCCAAGCCGGCCGTTGTTGCCACATCAGGGAGACGTGTCGGCCGTCGAATTTCCGGCCCACAGGGCGGAGCTCACGCCCCCGCACGGGAAGATCTCCCGTCCGACGGCCTGCGGCGAGCAAGAGTCGGGACGGCGGCCAGGGCAGCGGCGCGGACGGCGGCGAGCAGCACGGCACGGAGCAGGACGGACCCGACCCAGCGGGCGGCCCGCGACCAGGACGGCGGCCCCGGGCACCGACCAGCCGCCCCCGGACAGGGCCGCCGACACCCGGCCTGACAGGATCACCATCCGGTGCGCGTCGCATCCCCATTGCCCGTGACGCGCACCACCCCGACGGCGCGGCATGCCCGCGGCGGACGGGCTGGACGGAAAATACTCCAGCCGTAGATCGTGATGTGGTTGGTCAGAGGTGGTGCGGAGAGAGCGTCCCGAGCCGAAATCGAATCGTCTGGTTCGGACCGTGCTTGGCATGATGGGCCGATGGATGATCACAAGCGGACCGAGCCCTCGCGGGTGGCCGACGACCGGGCGTCGCTGACCGGCTTTCTCCAATACCAGCGCGAGACCCTGTCGTGGAAGTGCGCGGGGCTGACGGCCGAACAGCTCAGGCAACGAGCTGTTCCCCCCTCGGCACTGTCTCTGCTCGGACTGGTCCGGCACATGGCCGAGGTCGAGCGGAGCTGGTTCCGGAACGTGGTGAACGGCGAGACCACCCCGGCACATTGGCCCTGCCAGGCTCCCGACCACTTCGCCGAGTTCGACGTGGACTCCGCCGATCCGGAGGAGGCATTCAGGGTCTGGGAGGAGGAGTGCGCGCGGTCACGTGCCACGGTTGACGCCGCAGAGTCGCTCGACACCACCGTGCACTGGCGCGACGAGGTCTTCACGCTTCGCTACATCATCACGCACATGATCGAGGAGTACTCGCGCCACAACGGTCACGCTGATCTGCTCCGCGAGCGCATCGACGGGACCACCGGGGAGTAGGCGGGCAAGGAGCTCTGGTCAGCGGCCTGTCGAGGATTCCGGTGCGTAGACGGGGACGGCCACCGTTGATCACCGTGAGTTGTGTCGACAAACGAAGATCATGCGGTGGCCGCAGGTCACAGCCTTCGCGACCAAGCCCGCGCTAGCGGCTCAGATGATCGCCCGGGCACTCGACGCGGGCACACCCGCCCGATGGGTCGCGGGCGACGAGGTCTACGGCGACAACCCCCACCTGCGGGCCGCACTCGAAAACCGCCGCACCGGCTACGTCATGGCGGTCTCCAGCACCCACCAAGTCATCACACCCGCGGATAAGTTCCCGGCGAAGGCCATCATGGCGAAGATCCCCGAGATCACGCTGCCTTGGGTGCGGGCGAACGGCCAGCCCGTGACCGAGGCAGCGTGATCTGCATCGGACCCAACGGCGGCCACGTCTGGCGTACCTCGCTGAATTTCGGGTGCGGCCGCGATGGTCTCGGCGCACTGGGCGAACAAGGCGCGGCCGACCGAGTGATTCTCCGCTCTGCGACCTGATCTCAGGCGCGGATGAACGAGTGCACACGAACATGGTGTGAACTTGCACCGTCACGTGGACCAGCCCAGGCAGGGGGTCGGGCAGCAGCTACCGAAGGACCCTGGCGAACGACTGGCCGGCTGCCGCCCACCCCTGCGAGGCCTTCTCCGGTGCCGCAAGCACAGCCGCCCGGACCCTTCGACCCTGGACCGACGTCTGGACCGGCTGCTGATGCCCACTCCGCCCTTACCGCGATGGAGTTGTCCTTGAAGACCGTGTTTGGTGCTCTGCTCACCGTGCCACTGCTGGCGGCGACCACAGCTGCACTGCCGTCCTCCGCAGCGGCCGCCAAGCCTGCCGGAGTGTCGTGTGACCAGGGCGTGTGCCAGGCGGCGTTCACGACCACGGGAGATACCGACTTCACAGTGCCCGAGGGAGTCACCAGTATCACCGCACGTGTGTGGGGCGCAGGCGGCGGCGGAGCGGGCGGGGCGACCGGGGGCGGAGGCGGTGGTGGCGGCGGCACGTTCACCTCGCCCGGGATCGTCAAGGGTATCCGGCACGGTGGTGGCGGTGGCGGAGCCGGCGGTGGTGGCGGAGCCGGTGGGACCGGTGGCGGAGGCGGCACGTACGGCACCGGCCGCATCACGGTCAAGCCCGGCCAGAAACTGAGAATCTTCGTCGGGACGGGCGGCAAGGGCGGCGCTGCCAACACCGCGGACGCCGCAGGCGGCGTCGGCGGCAGGAACAGCGCCGGTATGGCGGGCCAGGACGCCTACAACCCCGCGGACGGCGGGCACGGCAGCAGCTCCGGAGTCAGCGACGACTACGCGGGCCGGCTCGTCTACGTCAGCGGAGGATCGGGCGCCAAGGCCAGCGGCGGCGGCAAGGGAGGTCAGGGAGGCTGCCCCGGAGACACCGGGCCCAAGTGCGACTCCGGCGTAGACCCGATCGGCCAGCTGCCACCGGCATTCCTGCTCCGAGGTGGAGACGGAGGACAGCCCGGCCAGGGCGGCACGGCCAGCCGGCCCGGTCCGAACGGCAGCGCGGAGTTCGGCCGCTCCGTCCAGGACAAGGACTGGGATCCGCCGGTCCCGGCCGGACAGGGCACCGCGGGAAGCCAGGGTACGGCCGGCGGGCAAGGCGGCAACGGTGACCAGTTCGACCCCGGCGTGCCCGCCAAGGGCGGGCAGGCAGGCACCGGCGGCATCGGGGGTACTGGCGGGAAGGAAGGTACCCCCGTCCCCGGCACCATCACACTCCCCGGAGACGTCGGCCAAGGCGGCGCCGGAGGATCCGGAGGCCGAGGCGGCGATGGAGGTACCGGAGCGCGCGGCGCCCACAGCGAGTACCTGCCCGAGAACATCGGACAGAACGGCCACAGCGGGCTGACCGGAACCAACGGCCAACCAGGCGGTAACGGCTACATTCTTCTCACCTGGAACGAGCCCACCTCCTGATGAACCCATAGCCGACACAGATTCCTCCCCTCGGCATCGAGGACCACGCAGTCAGCGGTGGTGGGTCTTGCCGATGCCCGTGCCCAGCCAGATCCGGGCCGCCCCTTCCTCCACACCAGCCGCAGAACGGCGGGGTGATCACGTGCTTGCTGCTGTCGCGGCCTGTTCGTCGTATTTCGCGCAGCATCCGCATGACGGTGGCGGGTGACGGGTGCTGGCCCTTCTTCGCTCCGGTGGTGATGACGAGCCGTTTGGCGATGTCGCACAGGCTCATCTCCTGGTCGCATAGGTGGAGGGCCATGGACAGCATGGACTCGTCGGCCCGACCTCCCAGGCGGGCGCCGGCACCAGCCAGCCCTGGCGCCGGCGGCCGCGGGGTTCCCCGTGGAGAGCGCCGGTCAGTCGGCCAGTGTGCCCCGGTAGGCGACCGGGTCCTCGTTCGAGAACTGTGCGGTGCCCTCGAACCTTGTGCCGTTGTCGAAGAAGGTGACGCTGCCGTTGCCCGAGTTGGGGCTGCTCCACGTCACGGTGGTTCCCGTTTCGGGTGCTGCGTCGGGGGCGACGGCGTTGTCGCGGTGGGCGATATGGAGAGTGAGGGGCTGATCCGCCTGCCAGTCGCCCCCGCCGGTGGAGATCTCGGTGTCGTACGTGGGCATGTGCTCTTCCTTCTTCCTGTGTCGCCCGGCGGGCATGCCGGACCGTCTGAGCGATTGTTTCCCCGGACGCTGAGGGCTCTGCGGCCATGACGTCACCCAGCCCTGTGAACACCACTCGTTCGGGCATTCGATCCGTGGCCGCCCGAGATGCCGGCGGCCCGCCCCTGCGGGGGCGGGCCGCGGTGGTAGCTGCCGGTCAGCCCGCGGTGAGGGCTGCGGCGTCGCGGACGGGTACCGTGCCGGTCGGTGCTTCGCGGCAGCACGCGCTGGCGCCCGGATTCGGGTCCCTCGCTGAGCGGCCCGTGCTGGACACCGATCGGCACGGCGCTCAGCCGCTGGGGGGCTACTCCGGAACGGGCTGGGGCCTCAGCGGTTGTCGTGGAGTTCCTGGTGCATCTGGGGCTGGTCGTCCTTGTCGTGGGTCAGGGCGTAGAGCTCGACCTTGTTGAACGCCTTCGATGCCACGCCGAGGATCTCGTCGTAGGGGTTGACCCCGACCACCTGCTTGGCGCTGTCGCCGCCGAGTCCGCCGACGGTGCTGCTGAAGATGCCGTGCAGGGCCGCGGTGGGCTTGGCCGCGATGTCGACGAGGCTCTTGGGGATGCCGGCCATGTCGGCGTACTTGTCGGTGAACGCGGCCCGGACCATGGCGACGAACGGCTCGTAGAAGCCGGGCGGGAGAATCTGCTCCTTGTAGAACTTCAGGGCCTGCGCGGTCATGAAGGTGCAGTCCTCGGTCTGCTTCCATTCCTTGTCACGCACCCGCTTCCATACGCGGTCCGTCATCTCGGCGTCCTTGGGGATCAGCCACTTCTCCGGGGTGCCGAGGTAGTGGTTGATGTAGTACCAGGCACCCACGAAGCCCTGCGCGTCGTCCGGCGTCACATGGACGCCGAGGTTCTTCATCGCCTCCAGGACCTGCACACTGAAGACGCAGATGGCGCCGGTCGTGTACTTCTGCGGGACCGGCTCGCCCCACTTGGCGTAGTCCCACTGCCCGCTCTTCTTGTGCAGCTGACGGACGGAGGCGTGGACCAGGCGCACCTTGGTCACGGTGGCCGCCAGGGTGCCGTTGCGCAGGGCGTCCTTGTCACCCATGCCGATGAACAACCGCGAGGACTGCGACAGACGGCGGCCCGGACCGTCCACCCCGCCCAGTTTCCCGGTCGAGCGCAGCGTGTAGGCCCCGGTCGGGGACAGGTAGGTGCCGATCAGCCCCACAGTGCCCTGCAGCATGGAGGCCACGCCGTGGTGGTGGGCGAAGAAGCCCTCCGCCGCCTTGACGTCGGCCCCGCTCCAGCCCGGCGGCTCCTCGGAGGCGTCGTGCAGGAACTGCGCGAGCCGCTCGGGCAGGCTGGACAGCTCCTCCATGGGCATGTGCGGCTTGAGCGTTCCGATGGTCCGGAAAAGCCCGTTGACGCCGTCGACCTCCCTGTTGTCGATGAGGTCGGACACCAGCGCGTCCGCAGCCGGATCGCCCTCCAGGTTCGCGGCCTCCAGCTCGGCTTCCACAGTCTCCTCGGTCAAGGGCACAGCACTGCTCCTCTCGATGCGCGTACGGGGTACGGCACCGCCCGAACAAAACGCCCGGCGCGCCAAGATGATCATTCCCTCCGCTGTCCGTGAACGAACGACCCGAAAGGGGGAGGAAGAAGCAAACCCAGGGACGCAACACAGGCGCACAAGAGGAATCGTTAACCACCACCGGACAGGGGCCCAGGAAGGTAAGTCGAGGCGGGGAGTTCGGCCCATCACCCCCGATGAGCAGCACAAACAGGCAGCAAGCGGGACACAAGCATCCGCACAACCCCGGCAGACCCGCCCCCGCCGATCCCGCGCGCAACGGCCGGCCCGACCCCAGCAACTCCCGACACCCTCGACCAACCCGACCACCCCGGCCCCGCACCGCCCGACCCGCCGCACCAGGTCACACAGCTGAACAGAGGAACCAGGGGTACGGACAGACCACAACCGACGCCGTCCGACCCCGGAAGCGGCTGACCGTCTCGACCACACCGAAGGCCCGGAAAGGCCGCCGATCCCGGCCCCCGGAAACCAGCGCAGCGACCCGACACACCGACCAACGCCCCAACCCACCCACCACAACCACCACCAGACAAGGGGCCCAGGACGGCGAGGCACGCCACCCGGCCGCCACGCCGAGCCCCTGCGCAGACGCCGCAGGCCCGCCTCGGCAAGAACACGCTGAATCCCCCGGGCTCAGCTGTCGTAGCGAAGGGTGAATGGACGGTCCGGGCAGGTACGGCACTCGAACAGGTAGACCCCGCTCAGGTCCCCGAGGCGCAAGCCCGCGCCTGCCGGGTGACGGTCGCGGTCCTCGACCGGGGTCCAGGCCTGCCGGGGGCCGTACTCCTCGATGCTCTCCACCGTGAGCAGGTGGTCCATCGGGGCCCCACAGCCCCGGCAGCCGGGCCACTGGGGTTCCTGACACCAGCCGGGGTATCCGCCCAGCTTGGTGCCCGGCGCGGTGGAGAGGTGGTCCTGGTAGTTCCAGCCGGTCCGCTGCTCCAACCGCTCGAAGCGGTCCTCCAGTGCGTCCCAGAGCCGGTCCGGCAGGTCCCAGCTCGGGTACTCCGTGACCGTCTCCGGGTGCACGGAACACGGGCGCGGCACCTGCCCGGGTACGGCGTCGGCGGGCGCGGGCGGGGCCTGGCACACCTCGCCCACCTCCCCCGCGGTCCGCCAGCGGACCAGTGGAACCACCCACCCGCCCTCGTGCGGCCGCGGGCACCAGAGCACCTGGAGCAGGTCCCGGCCCACCGGGAAGGACACCGGCACCTGGTCCGGCAGGTCCGCGCGGTGCAGCTGGACGACAGCGGCCATCGGCGAACCCGGGTGCCGGGGGCACCGCGGCCACGGCTCCCGCAGCGGCCACAGCAGCGGGCCACCGACCGAGCTGTCACCAGGGGTCGGCCGGCCCACGCGCGGGTGCAGCCGTACGGTCTCCCGGCGGAAGCAGGCGAGCTCGGGGAACAACTCCTCGACGTCCACGGGACGCGGCGGGGTTCGGCGGGTCACCCCGCGGACGGTACCCGCGACGACCCACCCGTCGCATCCGGATTCCCCACCTCATCAGGCCCGGTCCAGCGCCTCGCGGATGCCGCTGAGTTCGGTGCCAGCGCGGTCCACGTCGTAGCCACTGCGCGGCCCGGCCGCCCGGGTGGAGCCCCCTTGCGAGACCAGCCCTTCTGGGCGGTCGCATGGCCGATGAGCACGGTGGCGTTGGGCGGACCGTCGGCCCCGCCGCCCTGGACTCCTGCTTCCCGGAGCAGACCGAGCGCGGTCCGGTACCCACTCATCCCCCGTGCCATGACCATCTGGAACCGCGACTCCCACGTGCCCACATCCTCGACGGACTGCACCGAGCCCCCGAGAGCAAGGACGCACCACCCAGCGGATGACCACGCACATCCAGGCCACGAAGCGGCGCCGCGCAGTACCCCTGTCGCCGCCATATCCGCGCCCAGTCCATCTGCCCAACACTCAATACAACTGACCAACACCAGGTCAGAACACCGACACAGCAGCCACTCCCCGGGCAATCCCGACGGACAAGCACCAATCACCTATCTGATTAACCCCAGCTCAGACACACCACGTCTGATCACAATCAACGAGCGCGGACACGAAAGAGGTGGAAGCCGAGACCGGGGCCGGCCCACATTGGTCCAACCAAACACGGGCAAAAACCCCACAACACACCAAAAACACTGAGCGGACCCCGCGCAGGTCACACCCTTGCACTAGATCCTTTCTTTGGGATCAACGGGCGGACCATCGGAGGGGCCGACTTCGGGGGCGGACCCGGCTGTTCAACCGCTACGGGTGGGCCGTGGGCTACGACGCGGGCGCAGGTAGCATCGCGACGAGCAAATTGTGAGGGAGTCTGCACGGCAGGTGTCTCCTCGACGAGGACGGGACGGCGTGCACATGAATCGTCACCAGCTCCTGGCGGCCCTACGTGAAGAGGGGGTCCCCGATGCCTGGTACGGCATCAACACCCGGGACCTGAGGTCCTTCGTGTTCATCCCGGAAAGTGTGCCGGTGCTGGTCCAGGCGCTCGACGACCGCTGGTACATCGAGCACTTCGAGCGCGGTGAGCAGTTCGACGTCGCGGTCTTCGACGCCGAGGAGGAGGCCTGTGCCTACCTGTACGACCGTGTCATGAGCACCTGGAACCACCACCGGTCCCGGTGACCAAGCCGGGCATCGTTGCGGCCGGTCCTTTCTTTCGGTCACCGAGCGGACCAGATGAAGATGCCCGCGACGTGGAGTCCGGCCCGGAAGACGGCGGCGGTCTTCTCGTAGCGGGTGGCCAGGCCACGCCAGCATCGCCGACCGCGAAACGGGCAGCACCTGGGCCACGAGCGGCGAGGCGCTCGGACTCAGCGCAGACGCCGCCCGCGCCCGCTACGGCAAAGTCCGCCTCCTGTGGCCACCACCCCCAGAGCCCGCCTGACCGCCACCGCCGCCCGCCTCACCCCACCCACACGAGCGGCCGGCACCAGCCGGACGCGAGAACAAGAGCACAGCGCAGCGCCCGGCCACACCGACCAACGCCCCCAACCCACCCACCACAACCACCAGGCAGGGGCCCCAGGAAGGTAAGTCGAAGTGGTGAGTCCGGCCCATCACCCCCGATGAGCAGCGCCAACAGGCAGCAAGCGGGACGGGCGGCGGGTGGCCGAACCGCACCGCGAACCGAACCCCCAGCCGGATCCCGTACCGAACCACGAGCCGAACCCCTGGCCGAACAGCCTGGTCCTTGTGCGCGGGCAACCAGCCGACGGGATGGACGGCTCACGTCCGGCGGTGGCGTCCGGTGGGCCGGGCCGGGCTAGCGATGCCCGGGTTCAACGACGCACCACCCCGCCGAACACCGGGCCGTCCCCGGTGGCGCAGCCGGGCGGCCACGAAGGCCGCCAGGCCGCCGGGCAGGGCCGCCAGCCAGCGCCGCAGGCCACCCCGGACCCGACGGCGCACCACCACCCACCCCCACCACCAGGAGGACAGGGGCGCGCAGAGAGGGATGTCGGCTTTTCCGGCCACCTTGGTTGGCCCTGTGAGCTGCGCAAATGCCACCCCGCGCCCGAGGCGGGGGTGCTGGCATCAGGAGCCACATCGGGAGCTACATCAGGAGCTGCATCGGGAGGCCCGGGAAGGGCCGTTCCCGGACCGCGCGGGCTCTGGGCGGCACTCCCCGGGGCCGGACAGCGCGCCAAGGCCCCGGTGCGTGCCGGCGCTCCGTCTCGCTGGTCAGCCCTCTTCCGGTGGTTCCGGTGGGTCCCAGTGGCAGAACGTGCACCAGTCCAACCCGGGCGGGTCGTCCCGAAAGTGCAACGTGCCCTCGCCACACCACGGGCAGGGGTACCCCGGCTCCAACTCGTCCGCGCACGCGACGATCAGGGCGGCCTGCTGCCGTAGACGCTCTACGTCGTCCCGGGCTCCCATGGCGACCTCCTCACCACTGGACCGAAGGCCTGCCGGCGCTACCGACGGGTGGCTTTGTCCACGAGAACGGACAGCACCTGCACACCGCTTCCGGAGGCACCCTGATCGGCGACTGTTCGATGTTCACGAGAATGAGCAGCACGCTGGCACATTCAACTCGGCGACCCCGTCGTCCTGGTGTGGGACAACTTGAACACACACCTGGCCGCCGGAATGAAGCGGTACGCAACCGAGCACGACTGGCTCACCGTCTTCCAGTTGCCCTCGTACGCGCCGGACCTCAACCCGGTCGAAGGCCTCTGGTCGCTCCTGCGGCGCGGCCCGATGGCGAACACCGCCTTCACCGACGCTGACCACCTCACCCGCACCCTCCGCCGAGGCCTGCGACACATCCAGCTCCAGGCATCCCTCATCGAGGGATGCCTGGCCGGCACCGGGCTGTTACTCACCCCATCGACTCCGCCCTGAAAACCTCAGTAACTGGCCGCCACTGCCGTCACGGCCCTCGTACTGCTCTCGGGTTCGCGCCCCGGCTCGGCCTGTTCCGCCGCTGGCGGTTAGCCGCGTACGTGCAGCCCGAAACCCGTGCGGCCCGCGGGCTCCAGACCCTGCTTCAGGTTCAGCGAGGGGATCTCGTAGTCACCGAAGTTCTGCCGCCGGAACGCAATCGGCTCGGTCGACTCCAGGGTGAGCAGGCGCTGCTCCCAGGCCTTGGCGACGTTCGGGTAGTCCTCGGCGGTCATCCGGTCGGTTCCGTACAGCACGAACGGCGGCAGCACCTCGATGCCCGGGTAGTAGAGGATGCCGTGGTGGATCGGGAACAGCAGATCGTCGATGGGGCCGTTGATCCCGCGGGCGGCATAGTGCGACTGCGGGCCACCGGCGGTCACCGACAGCAGGGCCTTGCGGCCCGCGAGGGTGCCTTCGCCGAAGCGCTCACCGTACTTGGTGTCGCTGTGCTCGCCGACGCCGTACGCGAAGCGGTAGGTGAACACCCGGTCGACCCAGCCCTTGAGGATCGCGGGCATCGTGTACCACCACAGCGGGAACTGGAAGATGATCGTATCGGCCCACAGCAGCTTCTCCTGCTCGGCGCGGACGTCCGGGGTGAGCGTGCCGGCATCGAAGGCCCGGCCCGAGTCCAGGGCGACCTTCAACGGACTTGAGGCGTGGGGACCGTAGTCCGCGGCGTCCACGACGGCCTTCCAGTTCATCGCGTACAGGTCGCTCACCCGCACCTCGTGCCCGGCGTGCTCCAAGGTGGACACCGCGAGGTCCTTCAACGAGCTGTTGAGCGACTTCGGCTCCGGGTGGGCGTGGACGATCAGCGTCTTCATGGGAACTCCTTCGGATCGGATGCCTTCGATCCTGGGCGCCGCGGCGCTCGGCGTTCAGGGGCTCCTCTTCCGTCGGACGGGACTTCCTGGTAACGGCAGGACCACCCTCACAAGCACAGCCGAGGCCATACTGGGCGCATGGACGATCTTGCGGGCTTCCTGCGGACTCGGCGTTCCCGGGTCGACCCGGCGATCGTCGGTATCCCCACCGACAGCCGCCGCCGAGTCGAAGGGCTGCGCCGCGAAGAGGTCGCGCACCTGTCCGGCGTCAGCGTCGACTACTACGTACGCCTGGAGCAGGGCCGCGCGACCCAGCCCTCCGAGCAGGTCCTCGACGCGCTCGCCCGCGTCCTCGGCCTCGACGAGACCGAGCGCGGGCACCTCTACCGGCTGGCCCGGCAGCGCCGCCGCCGCGCGAAGGCGCCGGGCGGGCGACTTCGGCCGGAGCTGCTGCGCGTCCTCGACCTGGTCGCCGGCGCACCCGCGCTGATCATGGATCACCGCCTGGGCGCGGTCGCTGGGAACCGCCTCGCCGAGCTCCTCTACGGCCGGCCGATACCGGGCCTGAACATCGCCCGGCACCTCTTCCTCGACGAGGCCGAGCACGGTCTCTACGCGGACTGGGAGAACTGCACCCTCGACGTGGTCGGGCACCTGCGCCTGGCCGCCGGCAAATACCCCGAGGACCCCCGCCTGGCCTCGCTCATCGGCGAGCTGGCGATGAGCAGCGAACGCTTCCGCCGCCTCTGGGCCCGCGCGGACGTGCGCGCCCGCACACAGGCGAGCAAGACGTACCGGCACCCCCTGGTGGGACTGCTGGAACTGCACCACGAGAACTTCACCCTGCCGGACGAATCGGGCATGGAGCTGCTGGTGCTGTCCGCGGCCCCCGGCAGCCCCGCCGAGGACGGACTGCGCCTGCTCGCGGGCCTGGGCGCGGACAGCGGTGACGCGCATCCCCCAGTGACCGCCCAGATCCGCGAGTAACCCAACAACGCCCACCCACCACTGGGAGCGCAACACAGTGACGACCTGCCCCCGGCGGCCGAAGACACGCTTCTTACGACACGCGAGAAGGTGGGGTGGTGCCGGCCGCTGTCGTGTCTGCTGGACAGTTCGATTTCTGTGCGCGGCGGGGTGCCTCCCAAAGTGCTGAACATGTGCTGTCCGTTCTCGTGTACAAAGCCAGACGGGGTTCGTGAACGCCCTCACACACCACCCAGCGGCTCACCTGACCACAACTCCAGCATGCGCCCGCCCGGGCCCTGGAAGCGTCTCGGGCGACCGACGGACCCCGGGTGGCGTCCGGTGTCGAACGACGCGTGAGTGTCGTGATCGGCGACATGAAGTCTGTCAGCACCCCCGCCCCGCGGCGCCGGCCCTGTGCGCCTGCTCCGCGAGCAGGGACACAACGGCGTCGCCGACCACTGACATCTCATGTCGTCTCCCACTGACGTTCTGGCGTCGCCCGGCAGGGCCTTCGCCGGGCGCTCACCATCACCACGGCCCCGCAGGGTGCAGACCCCTGCCGGCCGAACCGTCACCTACCACCGCCCTCCACCTACCAGCAAGCCGGGGAAAGGGATGGACAGAAGGGGTTGTCGCATTTTCCGGCCGTCCAAAAACGGCCTCTGAGCTGCGGAAACGCGCGGGAGCGGCCGGGAGCGGCGGGGTGTCTACGGTGGTACCTGCGGTGCCATCTGCGGTGGTACCCACGGTGGCGTCTGCGGTGGTGCCTACGTGCGATCGCCGCCCCCGCTCCCGGCCCCGGGTTCATGCCGCCTGGAGGGCGTCCAGGAGGGCGCTCTGCTGCCCGGTCAGCTTGCCCTCGATGCGGGCCTTGTCCTGCTTGCGCAGCCAGGTGCCGGGCCGGACCGCCGGGTCGTCGCCCAGGCCGGTGCGGTTGGCGGGGCCGTCCAGGGTGCCGCCGGCGGCGAGGTAGGCGAGCAGGCGCCGGTAGGAGCGGTTCCAGTCCGGCTCCAGGCGCCACAACTCGTCCAGCGCGTCCAGCTTCGCCGCCTGGTCCGCCGTGAGGGTCTCGGCCTTGCGCTGACGGCGCATCCACGCGCCGACCGCGTAGCCGTCGAGCTTCTCGGTCGCGGGGATCGCGAGGTGGCCGTGGTGGGCGGCCCAGGCACGGGCGTAGGCGTAGCCGCGTTCCCAGGCGTTGGCGTGCTTGGACCAGATCATGCCGAGCGCGTCCAGCTCGCTGACGCGGGCGGCGTCGAGCAAGCCTTGGCCGTTGAGGTAGCGCTGCCGGTCGAGCCAGGAGATCAGCTCGCTGTGCGTCTCCTTGTTGGTGGGGTCGAGGTGGCCGTGTTCGAGGTGGAACCTGGCGGCGACGGCGTGCATGCGCTGCCACTCGGTCGCCCGCGGGTTGAACGCGCGCAGCTTCACCGTCTGGAGGATCCGCGCCGCGTGCCGGCGGGCGTCGATCCGCAGCCAGTCGATCGGCGACTCCACCACCGGCGGCGGCTGCTCGCCCGTCCCGGGCTCGGCGGCCACGCCGTCGGTGGCCTCGGTGGTGAGCGGGGCGGACTGGGCGCGGTGGGCGCGCAGTTCGGTGATGCGGCCCACGACCCGGGCGTCGTGCGCGGCCAGGGCGCGCAGGACGCGCCAGATCGTCCGGAAGGAGCTGGCCTCCATTTCGGTGTCGGCCTCGGCCTTCACCGCCTCGCCGGCGTCGCGGACCTCGGCCGGGTCGGCGGTCGCCGTGTCGTCGCCGATCAGCGGTGTCGGGAGGTAGACGGGGATGATGACCCAGGAGACCTTGCCCTGCCCGTAGGACTGACGCAGCGCCCGCCCGATGGCCTGGACGATGTCGATCACCGAGCTCTTGGGGTCGGCGAAGCAGACCGCGTCCACGGCGGCGACGTCGATCCCCTCCGTCAGGAGGCGGGAGTTGCAGAGGATGCCGCACTCCTCGCCGTCGTCGCCGGTGTGGGCCTTGAACTCCGCGAAAGCCGCCCGCCTCTCCCGCAGGCGGTCGGTGCCCGCGACGGCCTTCGCCCAGATCCGCTCCGGCCGGTCCGCGTCCTTCAACAGGGCGGCCGCCGCGGGCAGGTCGGCGGCGAACTCCCGCGCCCCGGCCACCCGCGAGTGGAACGTGATCACCCTTCGCAGCTCCAGGTCCGCGACCGCGCGCAGCACCGCGATCTGCAGGGCCAGGCGCAGCAGGTCCTCGTTGGAGCGTTGGGTGCGCAGGTCGGCGACGGCGGGCAGGTTGAGGAGGTCGCGCAGGTCTTCGTCGGTGACGACGGGGACCAGGACGCGGTAGTCGGCGAGGTAGCCGTGTTCGATGCCCTGGCCGAGGGTCCAGGTGTAGACGGTCGGGCCGTGGATGGTTTCGTCGTCCATGGAGCACAACGCGGGCAGCTGCTCCGCGCCCTCGCGGTCTGCGCCGTCGGTGCCGTCCGCGCCGGTGGTGAGGTCGGCGAGGCCGTCCTTGGCGCGTCGGTCGTCCGCGATCCTGGGGGTGGCGGTGAAGTACGGCCGCCGGACGGCGGGGACCTGGTCGTCGGCGTGGACGGCGGCGCAGGCCTTGCCGTCGGATCCGGCGGTGCGGTGGGCCTCGTCGACGACGACCAGGTCCCAGGCAGGCAGGCCGTGCAGCTGGTGGGCCTGGACGATCCGCTCCAGCGACGCGTAGGTCGCGTACACGGTCACCGGCTCACCGGGCTTCGCCGCCGCGACCAGGTCGGCGATCCGCGCGGCCTGCGTCGACACCTGCGCCCGGACCCGGCCGCCGGCCTCCGCACTCTCCAGCGCCTCCTCCGGCGAACACCCCGCCACCGCCAAACCCCGGCGCCCGCCCTTCAGCGACCACGCCTCCGCGGTCTGCTCCAGGAGTTCGATCGTCGGCACCAGCACCAGGACAACGCCCCGCGCCGCCAGGCGCCGGGCGCAGCCGGCCGCGATCAGGGTCTTGCCGGGCCGGTGGCGGCGACCACCGTCGCGCGGCCGCCGTTCTTCACCTGCCGTACGGCGGCCGCCACCGCGTCCTTCTCGAACCCGTGCAGCGGCAACGGGTTCACCGCGGCGGTGCCGGCGGTCGGCTGCGCGGGGATGGGCAGCGGCCCGGCCGGCACGACAGCCTCGGTAGCGGTGGTGGTGGTGGTGGTCGTGGTGTCCACGGCGGTGCTCTCCTTCTGCCAAGTCTGGGGGCCGGTGTGACTGAGCGCTTCAGTTGGCGGAACTGAGCGTTGTTGTTGGCGGGCGAAGGATTAGTTGGCTCGACGTACAGTGCAATCAGGAGAGTGTCCAGATCAGCGACCATGGCTTCCTCGCAGGTCAGCCGGGTATCTAACGCCGATGGTGGACACTCTCCCTGATCCTCGGAGGCCGTTCACGAACTACGCCAGGGCCCTGCCACGAATCCGAGTCGAGCGTCTAGTCCTTCGGCATCTGCCCGGCCTTCAGCCACAGCCCGTCCGTCCCGCACGGCGTGAATCCGGCCTCCGCCCACCTCTGGTCGTCCGCCAGCACGGCCGCGAACACGTCGTCGTGGCCCTACGGCTCGGGGTGCACGGCCGCCAGTGCCCGGCGCAGGAAGGCCGGCGCGAGGCCCGGATCCCGCTGCTCCAGCTGCTCGTCCAGGACCACCTCCTGGACGAGAACGGCGAGGCGCGGGATGTCGTGCCTCAGGCCATCCCAGACGTGCATGTGGTAGTCCAGGCAGCTGTCATCGTGGTTGAAGTACAGGGCGTTGCCCAGCTCGGCCAGCGCCGTGCTGGACTGGCATTCGGACCAGTCGAGCGCGTTGACGCGCTCCTCCCCATCGAGCCTGAACAGCTTTGCCGTCCCCAGCACCCGGCCTTCAGCGATGAGCCGCGCCGTATAAGGAGTGACGCCGAGCTGGTCCTCCTCGGGCCCGAAGAGGGGCAGCTCGGCGGTGACTTCCACGCGGGCGGAATCCAGGTTCACGCCGCCGATGATGTCAGTTGGATCGGACACCGGCGAATGCGTGGTGAGCCGTGCTGTTTTCGGCGGGATGTGTGGGAGCCAGTTGGGCGGCGGTTTCGGGAGCCGCTCTGCTCCATCCGTGACGGGGATGGCCTGCAGCGCAGGTTCATGATCGGCGGTGGAAACGGGAGCCACCTCTATCGGGTGACTTCTTCAGGTGCCGGGGAGTGGCTGGCTGGGGACGCGGGTGCGAACCGATAGCTTGTAGGTCCCGGGCCCGCTGATCCGTGTCCCTGACAGGCGTGGATCGGAAGGGCCCGGCCTCTGTTGTTCGACGCCGGTCCCGGGCGGGAGGGCCGCTCGCCGCCCGGGGCGGGTTGGTCAGAAGGACCGGTAGATGCCCTCGGGGTCGTCGTGTGCAGCCTCGGCGTATTCCTCGAAGCCCATGTTGGCGATGCTCAGGTTCGCGTAGATGTCCTGGACTCCCACTGGGAGGGTGCGGAACTCGCGCCCGCATTTGGTTGTCAGGTCGTAGTCCTCGTCGTCCTCGCAGTCTTCTCGCTGGATGGTGGTGACCGCGAGGAGCGCGTGGTGGGCGGACTGCATCGTTGTGTGGTCGGCGAGGAAGACGACGCTCAGGTTCTCGTCGGAGCAGGCTGCCGCGACCACCTCGTCGGCGGTCGCCTCCGCCCAGGCGGGGTCGTCGACGAAGTGGATATGCGGCTCGTAGGGCCGGTCTCCCCAGGGCTTGGCCAGTTCCTCCGCCACCGCCTGCCAGCTCGCGTCGTCGCGGTAGTCGGTCCGGATGACCAGGGCGTCGAACTCGTCATGGCCGGTGACGGCGGGCAGCGTTCTCATGGATCTTTCCCCCTCGGTGTCGATCGGTGATCCGTGCCGCGACCGGTTCATGTGCGTCAGTTGCCCTTGCGGCGCTGACGCTCGTCCTGGGTGGCCTGGAACCTGTAGGACTCGGTGCCGGTCTGGATCAGTGTGCAGCGGAATGTAATACGGTCGGCGATGGCAGCGCAGAGCCGGGGGTCGCCGAACGTCTTGTCCCACTCGGCGAACGGGGAGTTGGTAGCCACCGCGGTCGCCCTGAACTCCTCGCGTTCGGTGAAAATCTGGAACAGCAGCTTCGCGCCTTTCTTGTCCAGGTTCAGGTAGCCGAACTCGTCGACCCTATGTGGATATCGGCATAGGTCGACCTATGCCGAGACCGCGACTATGCCGAGGACTGCTGCGCCGCGCCCTCGTTCGTGTGAATCCGGGCCTTCGGGTCTCTGCATAGTGCCGGGGGTGGGCAGCACCTGACCGCGAGGCAGAGAGCCTTGCGGGAAGGGGGCCGCGATGGCGGGAACACGCAGGAAAGCCGGCACTCTCGCGCCGCATGTCGAGGGCTACAGGTCCTGGTTGACGGCGCGGGGGTACACCGAGCTGACGGTCCGGAACATGCTCAAGGACCTGGGTCAGGTCGGGATGTGGTTGTCCCGACTGGGGCTTGGGATCGCCGATCTCGGCGAGGAGACCGTGAAGCGGTTCCTGACCGACCAGCGGCGGGCAGGCCGCCGCCGACTCCCGGGACCGCGTGGGATGCGGCCCCTGCTCGCCTATCTGCGCGAGACCGGGCTCGTCCCGCCGCCCAAGGTCGAAGTGTCGCCGCTGGACGACGTCTTGGAGGAGTTCCGCGAATGGATGACCGGTGAGCGCGGGCTGTCACCGACCACGGTGCTGCGTTACGCGAACACCGCCCGGCGCTTCCTGGCCGAGCAGGCCATGCCGGGCGGGGTGTTCTCCCCGGCCAGTTTGAGCGGCGCGGACCTGAACGCGTTCCTGCTGCGGGAGTGCGCCCGGGTCTCTGCCGGCTCGGCGAAGGGAAAGGTCGCCGAACTGCGCTCGCTGATGCGGTTCCTGCACCTGCGGGGGCTGATCCCGATGAAGCTCGGCGCATCCGTGCCGCCGGTCGGCGGTTGGCGCTTGGCGGCGGTCCCGCCGACGATGTCCGCGGCCGATGTCCAGCAGCTCCTGGACTGCTGTCCGCGTGCGGGCGGGGTCGGGGTTCGCGACTACGCCATCCTGACGCTGCTGGCCCGACTGGGCCTGCGCTCGGTCGAGGTGTCGCGGCTGCGACTGGAGGACGTGGACTGGCGGTCTGGGGAGATCGCGATCCGCGGCAAGGGGCGGCGGGAGGACCGGCTCCCGCTGCCGGTCGATGTCGGCGAGGCCCTGGTCGCCTACCTGTCCGAAGCCCGTCCCCAGGTCAGCACCCGACGTCTGTTCGTCACGGACCGGGCTCCACGCGGACCGATCCGCGCCGACCTGGTGGGCGACGTGGTGGAACGGGCCTGCAAGCGGGCCGGGTTGCCGACAGTTGGCCCGCACCGGCTCCGGCACGCTCTGGCCGGGGAGATGCTGCGGCAGGGCTCCGGGCTGACGGCGATCAGCCAGGTGCTTCGGCACCAGGACCTGGCCACGACCGCGCTCTACGCGAAGGTCGACTTCACCGCGCTCCGCGCGGTCGCCCGCCCCTGGCCCGGGACGGAGGCGGCATGACCGGACTGCGGCAGGCCCTGGACGACTACCTGCGGCTCCGCAGGTCGCTTGGGCACAAGTTGGCCGAGGCGGCCTGGCTGCTGCCTGACTTCGTCGCCTTCCTGGACGAACGCGGGCAGACCACGGTGACCGTCACCGCCGCGCTGGCCTGGGTCCGGGCACGGGAAGGCGAGGTGGTGACGACTGTGAGCCCGCGCCGGATCACCGCGGTCCGCGGCTTCGCCCGCTATCTCAGCGGCATCGACCCGGCCACCGAGATTCCCCCGCTGGGCCTGCTGCCGCACCGGCAGCGCTGGCGGCAGCCGTTCATCTACTCCGACACCGACGTCACTGCGGTGATGGGGCAGGCCGACAGGCTCGGCCCGCCGTTGCGCGCGGCCACCTACCGCACCCTCGTCGGGTTGCTCGCCGCCACCGGCCTGCGGGTCGGAGAGGCCATCAAACTCGACCACGAAGACATCGACTGGGCCGAGGGCGTGCTGCGGATCCGGGAGACCAAGTTCGGCAAGTCCCGCCTGGTTCCCCTTGATGCCAGCAGCGTCGACGCGCTCCGCGCCTACGACAACCTCCGCGACCGGGACGCGCCACGTCCAACGGACCCGTCGTTCTTCATCTCGCGCACCCGGCGGCGCCTGATCTACGCCGTCGTCGCCCCCACGTTCCGGCAGATGGTGGCCGGCGCCGGCGTTGGGACCGACGCCCCCAATCCGCCCCGGCTGCACGACCTCCGCCACACGTTCGCCGTCCGCACCCTGCTGACCTGGTATCGCACCGGCGCCGACGTCCAGGCGAGGATCCCGTCACTGTCCACCTACCTCGGACACCGGGAACCGTCCTCCACCTACTGGTACCTCTCTGCGGCACCGGAACTGCTGGCCCTGGCGGCAGCCCGCCGTCAGGGCATCGGAAAGGCGGCACGGCCATGACCTCGATCGCTCCCACCCTCCAGTCGTTCTTCACCGACCGGCTGGTCCTCCAACGCCAGGTGAGCCCGCGCACCGTCGCCGCCTACCGCGACGCGCTCCGACTCCTCCTCGGCTTCGTCCACCAGCGCACCGGCACCACCCCGGAGAAGCTGGACTGGACCGACCTGGACGCCGACGCCGTCTCCGCCTTCCTCAACTACCTGGAGGACGAACGCGGCAACAGCGCCCGCACCCGGAACGTCCGGCTGACCGCGATCCGCTCCCTCTTCTCCTACGCAGCCCTGCAACACCCCGAACACGCCCTCCTGATCCAACGCGTCCTGGACATCCCGCCCAAGCGGTTCGACAAGAGGAATGTGACCTTCCTGACCGGCGCCGAGATCGACGCCCTGCTCGCGGCACCGGATCCGCGGCGCTGGGAGGGCCGGCGGGACAAAGCGATGCTGGCCCTGGCCGTCCAGACCGGCCTGCGGGTCTCCGAACTCACGAGCCTGGACTGCGACGACGTCACCCTCGGCGACGGCGCGTCTGTCCGCTGCGAGGGCAAGGGCCGCAAACACCGCGCCGTCCCACTGGACCACAGCATCCAGGGGCTGCTGCGGGCCTGGCTCGGTGAACGCTCCGGAAAGCGCGGAGAGCCGCTGTTCTGCACCCGAACCGGGCGACGTCTCACCCGTGACGCCGTCGCCCAGCGCCTGGCCATCCACGTCCGAGCCGCTGCCGAAGCCTGCCCGACCCTCCTCGACAAGCGCGTCCACCCGCACGTCCTACGCCACAGTTGCGCGATGTCCCTGCTCCAGGCTGGTGTCGACACCACGGTGATCGCGCTCTGGCTCGGACACGCCGGCGTCCGCTCCACCGACGCCTACGTCCACGCCGACATGACCATCAAGGAGAAGGCGCTCTCCCTGACTGCACCGGTCACCGCCCGCCCCGGCCGCTACCAGCCCACCGACAAGGTCCTCGCGTTCCTCGACCGCCTGTGAGTCGTGAGCGAAGCCGGGGTGACAGTCCGCTTCGATAGCCTGCGGCGGTGGCTGATGATTCGTTGAAGTTCCTGATCGATGCCGATCACGGGCAGTTCTATGTCCAAGACCTTGAGCCCTATGACGCGTGGATGGCCGAGCACGCGACAGACCCGGACCTGCCGCCGGCTGGCTGGACCGACGAAGCGGTACACGTTCACCGCATCGGGGTGGAACCGCACTCGATCTCCGTCGGCACCGCACGGGATGACATGGTCGAATCGCTGATCACCATCCACACGTCCGCGCCAATGATCGAGTCGGCGGCTGAACACATCGTGGAGGTGGACCTGGCTGCCCCGACTGGCCGACTCGCCCTGTCCAGCCCGGGGGTCCACCCGGAGGACGGACCGAGCATGACTGTTCCCGCTGGGCTATTGCGAGCCCGGGTCTCCTACATCCCGTCTGACCCACCGGCCGTCGACACCAACGGCGGACCCGGCGATCACTTCCTCTATCGGATCGACCTCTGGCCCGCCGACCAGCCCTGCGGGCTCGTCGTCCTCAAGCAGGGCCCGAATCCCTGGGCAGGATAGACCCGCCCGCCATCGGACTATGCCGAGCAGAACAGCCGCCGCACAGCCCACGATCAGGCTTGCCGACAGCCTTCTCGGCATAGTCGCGGTCTCGGCATAGGTCCAGGCAGAGAAGGTCGACCTTGCTGTAGCGGGCGATCACGGATGAGAGGCGCTTGGCTGCTTCGGCCTCGGCGAGTTCGTTCACCAGCGCCGCGGTGGTCGTGTAGCGGACGGTGAGGCCGGCCTCGGCGATGGCCGTGCCGATACCGATCAGCAGGTGGGACTTGCCGGTGCCGGAGTCCCCGATCAGCACCAGCGGGTGGCCCTGCTGGACCCAGGAGGGGGACCTGAGGTCGGCGACGACCTCAGGCGAGACGTTCGGGTTCTTGTCGTAGTCGAAGTCTTCGAGCCGCTTGGGGCGAGGAAACCTGGCCGCGCGGACCAGCCGCTGCTGGCGCTGGACGTCACGGTCGGCGATCTCGACCTGGAGCAGGTCCAGGAGGAACTGCTTGTAGGTGGCCTGCTCGCGCCGGGCGGCCGCGGCCAGTTCCACGAACCGCTCGCGGAAGGCCGGCAGCCGCAGGTCCCGGCAGGCCTCGTCGATCAGGGCGTCTTCCGGCTCGCCGGGCAGCGGCATCCGCCGCGGTGGAACCTGCTCGGCTGTCGCCTCGTCGACCTGGGTGGCAGTCATGCGCTCGTGCCCTTCCTGGTGGTGTTCTTCACCGGCGCCAGCAGCCGGTCGTACTTGGACATGTCCGGCAATGCGGTGCGGGGTCCGGCGGCAGACGCCTGGCGTGCAGGGAGATGACCTTCGCCCCCTCGACGTCCGCCGTCTCGTGCTCGTCCCCGGCCTCGTCCGCGTCGCCCGCCGCAGCGTCGTCGGGTCCGGGCAGGTGGTCGTTCTCGTCGGAGTCCTCGATCGCCTTGCGGGCCTCGATGGCGACGAGGTCGGTGCTGACGGACCCGATCCTGAGCACCGTGGCCATGCCGGCGATCACGGCGTGGGCAGGCAGCTGGCGGTGCAGCAGCAGGACCTCGACCAGCAGCCGGGTGCCGTCCCGGTCCCCGCACTTCTTCTTCGCCGCGGCAGAACGCCTCGTGCGTCTTCGTGAACCTGCCCTCGGCCCTGGCCTGGGCCAGGGCCGAGGCCCCGGCGAACGCGCCGGGCTTGACCAGCAGGATCTCCAGGTAGTGGTCCAGGATGTCGTGGAAGGTGTAGCGGCGGGTCAGCCTCGGGTGACGGGCCACCACCTGGCGTCCGTCGTAGATCCACAGCTCGTTCGCCCGCAGCTTCACCCGCACCTTGAGGCCGATGAACTTCGCCGGCACCGAGTAGTAGCACTGGCGGACGGTGACCCTGCCGTTGCGGTGGACCACCGGCGTCAGATCGATCCCGCAGTCGTAGGCGTCGGCGGGCAGTGCACGCAGCAGGGCCCGCCCCTGCTCGAAGTCGAACCCGATCGAGGTCGGCCGGCCGTGGACGTGCCGGGCGTCCTCGGCCGCGTCGATCGCCGCCAGGCGCTCGTTGAGTTCGGCGAGGGACTCGACCTGCGGCGGTGGGACCAGGTGCTTGCGCCGGAACCGGCCGCCCTCGTGTTCGACCCCGCCCTTCTCGTGGGCGCCTTCCTCACCAGGGTGCAGTAGAACGCCGAGAACGAGTACCAGGACCGGAACGCGGCCCACCTGGCCGACTCCGTGCGGGAACGGCCGAACAGGACCTGCTTGACCGCCGGCTTCAAGTTGTCGTAGCGGATGTGGACCGTCGGGACCCCGCCCAGGGTCTCGAACGCCTCGACATGACCTTCGAAGAAGGCCTCCTGGGAAGCGGTCGCGAACACCCGGTGGACGGCCTTGCCGGAGTACGACATCCGCAGCGTGAACAACACGCACTTGCGGCGCTGACCGGCCAGGTCCAGCCATACATCCGCGAAGTCGACCTCAGCCTCCTCGCCCGGGCGTATGGCCTGCGGAACCGTGCCGTCGAGGTGCCGTCGGCCCTCCCGGGCCTCCAGGACCAGCTCCGGGCGCCGCTTGCGCAGGTAGTCCCGCACCGTCGAGTACGCCGCGAGCTCGAAGTCGTGCTCGGCCGCAAGCCGCTCCAGAACCCGGTCGATGGTGTGCCGCTGCTTGCCCGGCGCCATCAGGTCCTCGCGCAGCATCGCGTCGATGAAGCCCTTCACCGGCTCCAGCACGCTCTTGCGCGGCGGCGGCTTCTTCCGCTTCGCCGGCACAGGGGACACCAGCGCCTTCGCGACCGTGTTCCGCGACACCCGATACCGCTGGGCAAGCTCCCGTCCCGACACTGTCGGGTCCAGGCGCTTGTCCCGGCAAATACGCTCAAAGATCCACTCACGCGACCTGTACACACCGGTCTCCTGACACGACCGTGATCAACAAGCAAAGCGTGAGCGGCCAAACAGCCCAAACCACCCATTACGCCGAAAGCGGCATGTTACACACCATCACACCGGGTGGCTCCCAATCTCATCGCCCGACCGATGGCTCCCGGAACCGCCGCCTTACCGGCTCTACTTCAACCCGCCAGAAACAGCCGTGCCGACCGCGGCCAGCGCGACGACCATCACTGAGTGGGTCCCTCTGGTGCGCCTCAGGGAGCGGAGTAAACGCCCGATCCCACCCCCCTCACCATCTCCTCTGCTCGTGCCAGGGGGAAACTGAGCGCCCTTCCCGCCAGCTCATGCGCTCACTCGCCAACTGAAGTGCTCAGTCACAGGTGTGCCGGGGCCCGGGGTGTTACCGGGGAATCCAGCCGCGGACTTCGAGGTACTGGATGTCGGCGTCTTCGACGGCGCGACCGGTCTCCACCAGCCACGCCTTCATGGCCTCGGTGACGTCGCCGTGGTGGTCGGCGACCCGCTGGGACCACTCGGCGGCGTCGAACCCGCCGGTGGAGGCGGAGCCGTAGGTGCGCTCCTCCGTACCGTCCTCGCGGGGGACGAACCCGCGCCGCAGGCCCGGGGAGTCCTCCATCGAGCCGGCCGACATCGTGTACTGGTCGGCCCGCATCCGCACTGTGAACGCCAGACGCCCGCCGGCTTGGCCGGTCGCGTGGACCACCGGCGCGAGGTGGGAGGCGCCCGGGCGAATCGCCTGCTTCCCGCGCGGCCGGCCATCGACTCGCCAGGCGCCCCGACGACGTCCTTGCCCCGCCCCCGCGCCTTCTGCCCCGTCCGGGTCCGGCGGCGTTCCACGTTCTCGGCCGCGATCCCGGACAACGCCTCGGTGTCGCGTTCACCGCCGCGCACCGCCCGCACGACCTGGCGCAGCGCGTTCACGAACGCCGCGCCCTTGCCCTTGGTGAAGAACTGGCTGACCAGCGAGGCGTCACGGCCCAACACCCTGGCGACCTGACGCTTGGTGAATCCCTGGTCGATCAGCTCCTGGGTGAGGCGGGCGGCCTCATTCGGCCGGCTCGGATCAGCGGGACTCACCCGTCACCCCGGCTGCGGCTGGGCGGAGGTACCGGGAGGCCAGGCCAGACACTGGGCAGCGTGCGTGGGCCCGGCGAGCAGATCCAGCGGCCCCATCCCCCAGTGCCGAGCCAGAGCGTCCACCTCATCCAGCGACCACGGCTGCGCCCCGGACTGACGGCGGGACACCTTGTCCTGCGTCAGCCCCACAGCGGCGGCCAGTTCACGCTGACTCTCCCCCGTCCGCTGCCTGATCGCAGCCACCGTCAACCGCAGCGTCTCCAACGTACTCAACACCATGCGGCACAACCTATCAGTGGTTCATGGAAAAAATCCGTGAATCATGGATGAGATCCCTCGATCGAATGACGGGAGTGCGTACCGGGTCGACGGTCGAATACGTTCAAGGAGCGTGACGGAAAGCGCAGACGGCCGAGCCCGGGAACGAGGGGGTGCGTTCCACGCGGGCCCGGCCAACGGGAGGCCAGCAGCGCCGACAGAAGGCGCGGCTGCTCTGCTCGACGGCCCGGTGGGCGCTGTGGTGAGGCCGCCGTGCCGCGAATGCTAAACCCGCCGATCCACCCATGGCCAGGGCCTTGACCTGCGGAATTTCGGCCGCGGGACATGCCACCCGCCAGCGCTCCAACGGCCGGAGAGCAGAGCCGTCGGCGGAAAGCGGCGAGTGGATGAGGGCACCGGTCCGCTGCCCGCTCGGGGGTTCGGACGCGGACCGGCCTGTACCAGTCTGGACGTGCCCCCGCCGCGCTACCGCCCGGACTGCTCCCAGCGGATCCAGTGGGTGGCGGCCTTCGGTTTCGGTTTGGTCAGCTCGGTTGTCGGCAGGAGTGGGGAAACGGCCACCAGCGGGCCGTGCCGCCGTGCACTCTGGTCCAGAGGATCGGATGCAACACCAGGGGAGCGGAATGACCGAATGGGACAGCTTCAAGCGGCGCGCCAGTGCGCAGTTCCTGCCGCTGCGGGCGGAGGTGTAGCGGTGCGGGATCAGCTTTTCGGGGGTCGTTACCGGTTGGTGCGGCAGCTCGGTGAGGGCGGTATGGGGCAGGTGTGGGAGGCGCAGGACGAGACGCTGGGCCGGAACGTCGCGGTCAAGGTGGTCTCCCTGCTCGCCGGTGCCGGGAGTCGTGGTGGCGAGGCACGGGCCAGGTTCCTGCGGGAGGCACGGATTACCGCCCAGCTGCAGCACCCCAACATTGTGACCATCCACGACCTCGGCGAGATGGGCCCGGAAGACGAACGGGTCCCGTTCCTGGTGATGGAGTTGGTCCGCGGTGAGGGCCTGGATATGTTGCTGCGCCGGCGTGCCGTCACTTTGGCGGAGGCGGCTCGGTGGGGAGCGCAGGTATGCGACGCGCTCGCCGAGGCGCACGCAGCCGGCATCATCCATCGGGACATCAAGCCGTCCAACATCCTCATCACATCGTCTGGCACCGTGAAGGTCCTCGACTTCGGCATCGCGCGGGCAGTCGACCCCTACGCGACAGAGGACCGCCTCACCCAGGACGGCTTCATCGTGGGTACACCCCCCTACATGGCGCCCGAACAAGCACGCGGCTTCCCGCAACCGCGCAGCGACCTGTACGCCCTCGGCTGCCTTCTCTTCGAGCTGATCACCGGCCGGCTTCCTTTCCAGGCCCCTGACACCATGGGCTACCTCTCGGCGCATCTCGCCCAAGAACCTCCTGCGCCCAGTTTGGTATCTGCCGGCGTGCCCTCCGCGTGGGACGAGCTCGTGCTCAGGCTGCTGGAGAAGCACCCCGATCAGCGGTATCCGAGCGCCGTTGCCCTCTCTCAGGCGCTGCGACACCTCGACCGCACGGCCGAGCCCGTCCAAGGCCCCGCGCCGCCAGCGGGAGGGTCTACCCCAGCCCCCTCCAGGACAGCGGCGACCGCGAGCCCGCCTGTGGCACCTCCCCGCAGAGCAAGTAGCCTCCCCCCACAGCGGGACACCGTGCCGCCGCAAGCCCCGCCACGCGGTGTCCGCGCGACACGGCTTGCATGCCTATGGCTGCTCATCCTCTTCTCGCTGAGCTCCCCGATCGGGGTTACGGTCGACCTGGCGATCACCATAGTGGCCACGGCACTACTCAAACCGCACTCTACAAACCTGACGCGCGGGACGGGATACGCGGCGGTGGCGGCCATCGCCGTGCAGCTCGCAGCGTTTTTGACCCACTACTGGAGTGATCTTCTTTCGGGGCTCTCAACATGGTGGCCCGTCCTCGTGATGATCGTCCTGGCTGTCGCGGCGTACTGCTACCGCGACATCAAAACCCGGCAGGCGCGCTCGACATGAACAACCGGGCTCGTGACCACGCACACAAGCGAGGTCGGGCGCCGCAGCACACGGCGAAAGAGGTGGAACCCGACACCCGACCCCGCCAACACCGGACCAACCAACACCACCCAAAACACCTAAAACACACCAAAACAACCAAGCCAACCCACCACAGGTCACACCCCAGGCGGGACGCCAGGGGCGCCAGGGCGCAGCCGGCAGCCGGCAGCCGGACACCGACCCGCAGCAGTGGGGTAAAGACAACCTGTGCCTAAGCGCCCGGACCGGTCACGCACGGGACGCGAGGTGCCGCCAGTCGTTCCACGTGTCGAGCCGCTTCCGATAGGCCGCCTCGATTACCGGATAGGGGTAGGTGCCGAGGAAGAGCCGCAGGGGAGGTGCGTCGGTGTCGACGAGTTCGAGGACGACGGCGGCCGTGTCCCGAGCGTCCTGGGGCGTACGGGCGGAGGCCCCGGCCCGGCGCGCGGCGCGGACGGGTTCGTAGGCGGGGAGCGGCTCGGTGTGCACGGCGGAGGCCCCGGACCAGTCGGTGTCGTAGGGGCCGGGTTCGACCAGGGTCACGTGGATCCCGAAGGGGGCGACCTCCTGGGCCAGGGCCTCGCTCATCCCCTCCAGAGCCCACTTCGAGGCGTTGTACAGCCCGAGCGTGGGGAACGCGGCAAGGCCACCGAGGCTGGAGACCTGCAGGATGTGACCGCTGCCCTGGCCCCGCAGGTACGGCAGGGCCGCCTGCGTCACCCACAACGGGCCGAACAGGTTGGTGTCGAGCTGGGCGCGGGCCTGTTCCTCGGTGGTCTCCTCGACCATGCCGAACAGGCCGTAGCCCGCGTTGTTGACGACCACGTCCAGGCGGCCGAAGGTCTCGGCGGCCCGCCGCACCGCAGCAGTGACGGCGGTGCGGTCGGTCACGTCGAGTCCAAGGGGGAGGACGGCGTCCCCGTGGGCGTCCAGGAGGGGCCGCAGCGTTTCGGGGTCACGTGCGGTGGCGGCGACTCGGTCGCCGCGGTCGAGAGCGGCTTCGGCCCAGATGCGGCCGAAGCCGCGGGACGCGCCGGTGATGAACCAGGTCTTCATGACGTCGAGCATGCGCCGATCGCACCTCGGCAGCCAGCACCCCCGCAGGGTTACCCTCACGGCATGGTGGCCGACAATCTTCTGGGAGACTTCCTCAAGGCCCGGCGCGCACGGGTCGCTCCGGCGGACGTGGCGGTGCCCGCCGGCGGACGCCGCCGGGTGGCGGGACTGCGCCGGGAGGAACTGGCCCGGCTCGCCAGAATCAGCGAGCCGTACCTGGTCCGACTCGAACAGGGCGTCGACCGGCATCCCTCTCCCCAGGTGCTGCGCTCCCTCGCGCGGGCGCTGCAACTGGACGCCGACGCCTCCGCCCACCTGTACGCCCTCGCCGGTCCGGCCCCTGAGCCGCCGTCACGGACCGAGGTCTCCCCGGACGTGCACCGGCTCCTCGACGCGTGGACAGACCTCCCCGCGTACGTGCGGAACCGGTACTTCGACGTGCTGGCGGCGAACAAGAAGACCCGCGCGCTCGCCCCGATGTACGAGCCCGGCAGCAACCTGGTCCGAGCGGTGTTCCTCGACCCGGCGTCCCGGCGGCTCTTCCCCGACTGGGCGCAGGTGGCGGCGCAGACCGCAGCGGCCCTGCGCGCCGAAGCCGACCCGCGCGACCCCAGGACGGTCCGCCTGGTCGGCGAACTGGAGACGGACGAGGAGTTCCGTCGTCTGTGGACGCGGCACGAGACACGGCCCGCCCGGGACGAACTCAAGCGCTTCACGCACCCGGTCGTCGGCAGCCTCGCTCTGCGAAGGCAGGCCCTCACCGTCGGCGGCGCCGAGCACCAGGTGGTCATCGTGTACCAGGCGACGGCCGGCAGCCCCTCCGAGGCGGCCCTTGCACGTCTCCTGTGACGCACCAGACACCCGTCACCGGCAGGGACGCTTCGTCCGACCCCGCCGACCCTGGCATGGTGCCGCGATGCCCGCCGAGCAGGCCCTCAAGGATGAACGTCGGCTGCCCCGTCGGCGCGGGGCATGACGAGGAAGCGGGACCACTGGTGAGTCCGCGCACGGTGGCTCCGGCCCGTGCGGACAGTGCAGGTCGTCCCCGGGCACACCAGCGGCCAAGGAGGCCACTGAGGGCGCCGGGCGGCACCCGCCCCTGAAGGGGAGCCAGGGTACCGCCGCGTCCGCGGGTGTGATGCCAGGGGCAGGGCCACCCCGCGGCGGCCACCCCGTTGCTGTCCGGGCGCCAGGCCGGAAGGTGACGGCCCGCTGGACCCACCTCCACTCGAACAACAAGCGCCTCACGGCGCACAGTCCGGTAAGCACAAAAGCCACGGCATGCCGCGCTCACCGACGACAAGGGCCGCTTGACAAGGGCCAGCGGGCGGGCACACGCATCACTCGCCAGGTGGACCTTGGTGCTCAGACCTCCGCGCGAGCGGCCAAAGACGTGATCGGCCGGTTCGCCCCAATCGTCGCCGAGGCCGGTGCGGTTGGCCGGGCCGTCGAGATTCCGCCGGCGGGCCGTCAACCAGCGCCCGCACCAGCTGATCGTCGATATGGCCGCCGTCAGCTTCTGCGACTCCTCCGGCCCGAACGCCCTCCTCCTCCAGGACGCGGCCCTGACCGGCACCCTCCTCGTTCTGACGTCCCTCTCACCCCAGGTCCGCCGACTCCTCCAAGTCACCGGCACCGACGAAGTATTCACCATCCGTGACAGCGTCTACGCGGCCCTGCACGGCGACCGCCCCCATCGGCGGAGCCAGCCATGAACACCTCGCCACGCTACGCGATCACCCTGCCCGGCGTCCCCGGCGGCCACGCCCCTCCCGAGGTCATCATCGTCCACGCCACCGGCGAGACCACCCGAGACGGCCAACCGGTGTTCGCCGACGCCACCGGCACCTTCCGCGTCGAAATCACGGACGACATCGTCCGCCCACTCGCCACCCCCGCCGGCCCCGGCCAACACACTGGCCAGCACACCTACCTGCACGCCCCATGCCCATATCAAGAGGCCCACCCGACAACACACCGGACCCGGCCGGGGCCCGCCAAGGACCTCGCCCGGAGGACCTGGGAGGACCGACCTACCGGCCAACGCTGGAACCGGCCGGCCGTGGTGAACCTGTGCGGTCATGGGCCGTTGCTTTCAGATCAGTGGCCGGCCAGGTGTCGTGCGAAGAACCTGCGGATCGTGTGGCGGACCTTGGGGACCGATACCGTTGGGTTGATGGTGCCGATCAGCACGTTCCTCTCCGTTGCCGTCATCAAACCGACTGCCTGGAGCTGGGGGAGCATCGCGGCATAGTCGGTGAAGGTCCAGTGGTTGGCGTCAGCGACACGTGCGCTGCGGACCCATCGACCGGAGAGCGCGGCCACGGCCGACCAGGAGCGGTCCAGTTCCTGTCGGCGGTTGAACTCCTCGCTGCCGAGCAGGAGCAGTGGCCTGTCCATCCCGTCTTGCGTGACTGGGAACGGTTCGGCGGCGGCGCCGGGCGCGGAGGGCGGGTAGTCCAGGTAGCCCTCCAGGTTGATCCCGGCACGCACCCGGCGGTCCTCGTACATCACCTCGGTCACGGCGCTGCCGCCGGCGAGTGCCCATAGACGCCGAGGCGGCCAGGTCGAGCGTCTGGGCGAGGCCGCGCGGCAGTGGCAGGTCGGCCGCGCGGCCGAGCCGGTCGAGGACGCAGTGCAGGTCGGCGATCCGCGCGTCGATCATCGTGCGGGCCACGGCCGGCTGGTCCCGCGGGTCGCCGCGGAAGACGGTCGTCCGCACGTTGCCGTCCCGGTACGGCTGGGCATCCGGGAACTGGACCGCTGCGGCGTCGCCGGGGTGGTCGACCGAGACGACGACGGCGCCATGGCTGGCCAGGTCTTCGGCCAGGGATGTCCCCAGGCCGCGCGGGTCGCCGCCGCCGGGGCTGTGGACCGGCACCGGCCAGCGGCCCGGCAGCGGCGATGCGCCCTCGAACGCGTGGGACCGGGTAGCGCCCCAGTTCACGCCCGCGGCGGGCAGGTGGAGCGGCGTGAGCGGGACGATCCCTCCGAAGCGTCCGCGGCCTGCGGCGGCATCTGCGGTGCCGGGGGCGAGGCCGGTGACGTCGCGGGCGGGATAGAAGACCGTCAGCATGAGCTCCCTCATGGGGATCGCGGGGTCCCAGGGGTCGCGCCGGGAGTCGTCGACGAGGTACACCGGCTGGCACCCCACCCGGTGGCGGCCGGTGGGCGCGGGCAGGGTGAGGACGGCATCGCCCGAGACTGGGCCCGCGACGGTGGCCCGGGAGTCGGCGTGGGCGCGGCCACCGACGCCGAGCAGCAGGGCGGCGGAGCCCAGCAGTACGGACCTGGTGACGGTGCGTCGGCTGATGGAGATGTCGTGGGTCATGCAGCGCATGCTGTCCCGCCCGGACCGACGCACGCGATCGTTTAGGTTGGGGGCTCAAGGATGGCGCCCGGGACACTGTCGGGGCCGACACGCAGGGGGAGCCGTGCTCCGGATCCACTTCACGCCGGACGACTTCGCCCGGGTCAGCCTCGCGCCTCGGCCGGCGCCGCTCCAGGAGCTCAACGTGGCGCTGACGATGATGTGCCGCCGCGATGGCGAGCTTCTCCACGGCTCATGGCGGCGCAGGGCGTTGCGTGCTCTGCCGAAGGCGGCCCTCCCGCTCGCGGACCTCGTTCCGGCCGGGCGGGCGCCGAGCTTTCTGGACGTGCTGGCGGATTCGCTCCCGGACGCCCTGGAACAGGTCCGCTCGGCCCCGGCGGAGCTCGTCAGTGCCAACTGGAACGGGTCTACGAAGGGGCGTCCACGCCCGCCCCGGCGTGGATCCACGAACTGCACCGGGGTGCCCCCGGGGCGTGGCGTTTGATTCAGCGTGCGCAGCATGCGGCGTTCGAGGTGCTGCTCGGCCCGGTCTGGGCCCAGGTGCAGGACCTGCACCACGCCGAGTTCGTGCGTCGGGCCGTGCAACTCGCCTCAGGTGGCGTCGCCTCGGTGCTGGCCGGGCTGGTGCCTGGCGCCCGCCTGCAGGGAGGCGTTGGGGAGCTCCCGGGCAAGCCGCGGGAGGTCCACCTCGGCGGGCGCGGACTGCTTCTCCTGCCCAGCTTCCACTGGAGCGGCGGGCCGCTGTTGTCCGACCTCCCCGACCGCCCAGTTGCTCTCACGTACCCGGCCGGTGCCGGCTTTCTGCCTCAGCCCGATGGCCCTGCCGGTCCGGAGGCGCTGGTCAAGGTGATCGGGAACACTCGCGTCGAGCTGCTGCACCTGCTGGCCGAGGAGCACACCACGAGCGAGCTCGCCCGACGGCTCTGCGTCAGCGCCGCCACGGTCTCGGCTCACCCCGCAGCGCTTCGCGGCGCCGGACTGATTTCCACTTCGCGTGCCGGCAAGGCGGTCCTGCACCGACGCACCACACTCGGCAGCCTGTTGCTACGGCAGGATGCCTAGGGTCGGCCGCAAGCCACAACCGGATCTTCCGGTTCAGGCGCCGCCAGCGCCAACCCGGTGAACGCATGGGGTCACAGCACGAGTTACTGGTAACTGACGTGCGGCGACCGCACGGCGGTCACGGGCTGGTCCCCGGGAACCGTCGCCGCTGGGACCGTAGGTCCCAGCTCGGTACCCGCAAGCTCGCGGTGGTCCTTCAGCGGGCTGACCGCCCGTGCCGCTGCCGCCGCCCGGGCTGGGCTCCCACATTCTCCTGCTGGTTGGTTCGGAGGGGTCACGGCGCCAGTCACGGAATTCCGGCTGCCGCCGGATCCGGGCCCCAAGGGGCCTTTTCCGTGCCTACGAGTTCAGGCGGCTGATACCCGTGCCCTGCCGCTGCTGGCCCCACAACCCGACAGGCGTGTGCGGCGCGGGGTGGTCCCCGGCGTCAGGGGAACCGCGGGGGCACCCACTGGTAGTGGACGATGCTCTCACCGTCGTCGGACATTCCGGTCTGACCGGTGAGCGCGAAGCCGAGGGCTTCGTAGAAACGCCGGCCACGGAAGTTGTCGGCGTGGGTGAACAGCTGGAACCGGTCGTAGCCGCGCTCGAGGCCGTAGGAGAGCAGAGCCACAAGGAGTTTCCTGCCCACTCCCCGCCCCCAGTGCCCGGGGTGGACGGCGACCATGCTGATGTGGCACAGCCCTGCAATGGCGGGGCCCGTGCCGCCGTCCCGGCGGCCGCTCATCCCGGCGGCGACACCGACCAGTTCCGCCCCGGCGCTCCGGGCAACGACGAAGAACGCGTCCGGACCGGCGAGTCTGCGGCGCGCGCGCTCACGACTTGCCTCCCCTCCCGGCGCACGCCCGCTTCGCCGGGCATCGGCGGCACCGATGATCGTCAGCACCTTCTCGATATCGGCCACGGCCCCCAGGCGGCCGGCAACAGGATCGGCTGGCATGACGGCACGGTAGCCGCCCACCAGCGCCATGCGCGGCCAGTCCCGGGAACTTCCCGCCAACCGACCCCGCCCGCCGCTCCCTCATCTCCGGTTACCGGTGCCCACTACCACCGTGTCCCAGCTCTGACTGACAGCCTCGGAGTTGGTGAGGTAGGCGTCGAGTCGTACACCTCGATGAGACCGTGGTCGGGCCTGGCTTCGGTGCAGAACTCGAACAGGATCGGCACTGGTTGTCCCCCGACCTTGGCGAGTACGTGCGGGTGGCCTGCCCCGACACCCCCAGGAAACAACTGTCTGACCCGTCAGGAGGCCCCGCCCGGGGGTTCAGGTTGTGGCGGGAATGGTCAAGCGCGGGCAGGCGGGCTGATGGCGGTGGATCATGAAGACGGTGCCGCCGAGGCTGACGAACCGTTCGGTGCGCACCCGGCAGCACGGCTCCTTCCGCACGCGGGCCGGGGCGGGGACGCCGGGCACGGGCGCCTCCGGTGCGGGCCGCTCCGCCGCCGGTGCGGGCAGGCGGGGCGGTGCGGGGACGGCAGGTGGGCGCTGCGTGTCCAGCGTGCTCAGTGGCACTCCCAGGGCCTTGGCACGGGAGAGGCGCCGGCTGCGACGGGGTCGAGGTGTCGTCATGGACGACAGCGTGCCCCCGCCGGGAACGGTCATGCGGGCCACGACACGCCCACCGCATCGCGCCGGCCGGCGCGATGCGGGGAGGTCATCGGTGACCGGGAAAGGAGACGGTCAGGTCATTACTGGAAGACGTCCTCGCGGTGGCCGGGCACGCACGCCCAGGCGGTGGGGTGGACCTCGGCGCCGCGCGCCCGAGCCCAGCCGATTACGGGTCCACCCCCGGCGATCTCCGGGGCGGCCGTAGGCGGCCGAGGCATCGAGAAGGTGCTCGAGGCCGCTACCCGCTAGGTAGTGGCGGCCATCCGGCATCTCAGACAGGGATGGCGACGCCAGGACACTCCGGGCCGAACCCGGCGATGTCACTCGACCGGCCTGGCGGTGAGGACAGGGGCAGCTGCGCGAACCGGCGGCCGGCAGGGCTGGGCCCGCGGGTCAGCCGTCCAGTTGCGCGTACAGGCCACGGCCCGGGCGCTGCGCCCGGCCGGCCTTGGCCAGGCGCTCCAGCACGGTGCGCACTGCGTTCACGGTGTCCGCCGATTCCTCGATTCCCAGCCGGGCGGTTACTTCCTGGGCGCGCAGCAGTCCCTCGGCGTCGGCCAGTACGGCCAGCACGTTTTCGGAGGTGGCACCGGTGGTTCACCGCCTGGGCGCGGGCGCAGGTGTTTCGCTCGTCTCGGTGGACGGTGCGGCGCCGGTCCGCACCAGCCCGATGCCTCTGACGGCGGCCGCCTTCTTCGCCGTGGTGCGCGGCCGCGCGCCGTCGGGGGGCCGGTCGGCGCCGTCTAGAAGATCACTGAAAATCTTTCAGGTTCTGGCCTCGCCCGGTCCGAGGCGAGGCCAGACTGCTGTGTGTGCAGGGGGATTGGGCTGGTGGGCTGGTCGGGCCGAATGTGTGGGAAACCTGCCGGGAGTTGATCCCGGCGGGGAGCGTATTCGCGTTCCTGGCCGAGCACCGGGAAGCGCTGTTCCCGGGTTCGATGTTCGCGGACATGTACCCTTCGGCGAACGGGCGGCCGAGCATGCCGCCGCAGGTCCTCGCGGCGACGGTGGTGCTGCAGAGTCCGCACGGGCTGTCGGACTTTGACACGGTCCAGGAACTGCGTTGCGATCTGCGCTGGAAAGCCGCCTGCGGACTTGGCTTGCACGACACCGCGTTCGACCCCTCGTTGCTGACCTACTTCCGGCGGCGCCTGCAACGCTCGGCGGACCCGAACCGGCTGTTCACCAAGGTCAAGGAGGTCATCGCGGCCACCGGCGTCCTCAAGGGCAAGCACCGGCGAGCCCTGGACTCCACCGTGCTGGACGACGCGGTCGCCACCCAGGACACCGTCACCCAGCTCGTCGCCGCGATCCGCCGGGTCATCCGCGACGTGCCCGGCGCGGAGCGGGTTGCCGCCACCTGGTGCACCGCGCACGACTACACCGACCCGGGCAAGCCCCGCATCGCCTGGAACGACGAGGCCGCCCGCGCCGCACTCGTGGACGCCCTGGTCACCGACGCGCTCAACCTGCTCGGCCGCCTGCCCGAGCGGCAGCTCGACGAGATGGCCGCCGACGCGGTCGGCCTGCTGGCCCTGGTCGCCGGACAGGACGTCAAACCTGCCGACGACGGGCGCGGCGGCCGCTGGCGAATCACCCAGGGGACCGCCCACAACCGCATCGTGTCCACCGTCGACCCCGAGGCCAGGCACATCCACAAGAACCGAACCCGCCACCAGGACGGCTTCCGTGCCCACGCCGCGTTCGAGCCTGAGACCGGCCTGCTCACCGAGGTCGAGCTCACCCAGGGCAGCGGGGCCGACAACCACGAAGCAGCCGTCGCGCAGGACCTGCTCGCCGACGAGACCGAAGACCTGACTGTCCTCGGCAACACCGCCTACGGCACCGGCGACCTGCGCGAAGCCCTCGAAGCCGACGGCCACACCCTGATCATCAAGCCTCCGCCGCTGAAGCCCGCCGTTCCGGGCGGCTTCACCACCGACGACTTCCATGTCGACACCACCGCAGGCACCGTCACCTGCCCGGCCGGCCACACCAAAGCCCTCGGCCGCCGCCTCGCGAACGGCAACCGCCGGGCCCAGTTCAAGACCCTCTGCCGCACCTGCCCGCTGCGCGAACGCTGCACCCGCTCCAAGACCGGCCGCACGTTCAACGTCCACCCCCAGTACAACCGCCTCAAAGCCGCCCGCCAGAACGCCACCGAGCCCAACTGGCAGACCGAGTACCGCCGCTGGCGGCCACCGGTCGAACGAGCCATCGCCTGGCTCACCGCCCGCGGCAACCGCCGCGTCCCCTACCGAGGCGTCCTGAAGAACAACACCTGGCTCCACAACCGCGCCGCCGCCCTCAACCTCCGTGGTCAGAACATCTAGCGGTAGAGCGGGGGCGCCGGTGGACCGCCGGAGCCGGTTCTAAGGACGGCTCGTCCACGGCAGACAGTCGATGGGGTGGCGATGGATCATGATCACGGTGCCGCCGAGGCCCACGGTGCGCGGGAGCCGGCACCGGTGCGGGCATCGCGCCCAGGCCGTCGACTGGGCGAACTAAGGGGGACCCACACGGGAGGGCAATTGGCAGGCACCGGGGAGCAAGGGTCCTGCCCCACCAGGCCTCACCCTTGCGGTAACCCGTGTCCGGGCCGCCCCGTCCACCATCGCACGGCAGGGGGCAGCGGCGTAGGCACCGCCGCCTGCGGTGCCGCGCGGAACGCCTCGATCACGTAGGCGGCGAAGCGGCGAGAGGTCGCGGTCCGGGCCGCACGCGGCACGTCCTGGAGGCCCCGGTGGGCCGTCAGCATGAGGACCAGGTCGTCGACGACGAAGTCGGGCCGTAGCTGCCCGGTCTCCTGGGCGCGGCGGGCCAGTTCGCGGACCGCGCGCAGTGTCTGCTCCCGGTCGGCGGCGAAGTCCATGGCCTCGGGGAAGGCCGCCATGTAGGCGTCGGGGAATCTACAGCTGTGCGCGTGGAGTTCGCAGATCCGCTCGACCAGGCTGCGGAATCCGTGCCACGGGTCGGAATCCACGAGGGCGTCGCGGACAGCCGTGCGGCAGGCTCGCCGCTGCTCGGCGAAGGTGTCCGTGATCAGTGTTTGTTTGGTTGGGAAGTGACGGTACAGCGTGGCGGGGCCAACGTGCGCCTGCCGGGCGACCTCGCGCATGGGTGCGTTCAGGCCCTCCTGGCCGAACACCGCGCAGGCGGCGTCCAGGATGCGGGCCCGGTTGTCGCGGGCGTCACGGCGCACCGACTGGGGCAATTGGCCGTTCATCGAGTCTCACTTTAGCCAAGCGGACGAGGGTGCCCGTTACGGTCCGTTGGTGGTACGGCCGTCCCACCCGGCACTTCGCCGGCGATGTCCAGTTGTGGGGCCGGCTCGACGCCCGTGGCCGCAGCGGCTGCGAACCGTTGCCCCACCGACCCGAGGAGCAGAGATGAAAGCCGTCGTCATCAGGACCTTTGGCGACCCCGACGGTCTGGGGGTCGTCGACGTGCCCGCGCCGGTTGCCGGCCCGGGACAGGTGCGGATTGCCACGGAGGCGATCGGAGTGGGCGGCGTGGACGCCGTGATCCGCCGGGGAACGCTCGCCGCCTACGGATTCCGGGAGGGCCACCTCCTCGGCAGCGAGGTCGCGGGAAGAGTCACCGCGGTGGGAGAAGGCGTGGACGCCTCGTGGATCGGGCGGCGAGTATGGGCGTTCACCGGCCTGTCCGGTGGGTACGCCGAGCAGGCCGTGGCTGCGGCGGAGGATGTCCTCGCGTTGCCCGACGATCTGACCGGCGCCGACGCGGTGACCCTCGGCAGCTCCGGCATAGTCGCCCACTTCGCTCTGGAACGGGCCGGCCTCACGCCGGGAGAGACAGTGCTCGTACGAGGTGCGGCGGGCAGCATCGGGATCACGGCCATCCAGCTCGCAGCCAGGCGCGGCGCGAGCGCGGTGGCGGTCACCACATCGTCGGCGGACCGTGGCGCCCGCTTGCAGGAACTGGGCGCTACCCATGTCCTTGACCGTACCGGCGAGGGTGGCCCGGACGCACCGACGGGTTTCGACGTGGTGATCGATGTCGTGGCAGGTCCCCAGCTTCCGCTTTTCCTGGACAAGTTGAACCCCAACGGGCGGTTCGTGACTGTCGGTGTGGTGGGCGGCCAGCCGCCGGCGGACTTCGGCATGCGGCTGATGGACGTCTTCCGCAGGTCGTTGTCGTTCTCCACCTTCAGCTCGGACACCGTGCCCGGCCCCGACCGGCAGACCGTGCGGTCGTCCCAGTTCGCCGCTGCCGCGCAGGGGGACCTGCGCACGGTCGTGCACGAGCTGCTGCCCCTGGACCAGGCGGCGCTGGCCCATCGCCGGATGGACACGGGACAGGTGTTCGGCAGGGTCGTGCTGGCCCCCTGACCCGGCCCTCGGAAGGCCACCGACCGGCTGTGCGGGGTCTCTGACCAGGGACAGGGCCCGCCCGTTGCTTTCAGAAGGCTGCCGAGCCCCCGAGAAGACACACGAGGCCGCCGCCCACAGATGGCGGCCACCCGGCGTCCCAGATTCGGGAACCGGCCGTCGGCAGGGCTGGGCCCGCGGGTCAGCGGTCCAGTTGCGCGTACAGGCCACGGCCCGGGCGCTGCGCCCGGCCAGCCTTGGCCAGGCGCTGACGCCCGGAGCTGAACCGGGTCGCCGGCCCCGGCGTCGGCGGCGACCGGGAGCGGAACCGGCTGGGGTCGTGAGGGGCCGGGGTCGGTCCCACACTCCGGATCCCGGCTCCGGGGTGGCTCAGCTGATGGTGTAGTCGGAGCCGAAGGCAGTGATGCATCGCCCGCGGTGCGAGCTGGCCGACCGAGAAGTACACGGCCCGCACACTCGGCCACCCCTACCTCGACCGATGGCGCGGCCGGGAAGCCGAGCTGGCCCGCGACCCACGGGCCCGCCAGGACGACGTGGCCAGCGGGGTGATTCCCCCGATGCCCGTCTGGGCCGGCGAGGCAGTCGACCTCATTACGGGTCTACCTCGTGTGCCTTGGCGTCCCCTGCCAGCTTGATCGAGCACCAAGGCTGTGACCGCGTCGGGCGTGGTTCGGGCGGTCTGCCGCAGGCGGTCAACGCCGGCTTCCTCGGGAAGGCCGTAGACGGGGCGGGAGGACAGCGGTCCCAGGCACACCAGGGCGGCTTCCCACAGTGCGTGGTCGCCGCGGCGCTCCAGCTCGACCAGCAGCCGTTGCCCGTGCTCTGGTTCGCCGGTGCGCACGGTGGCGTCGGCGAGCTCGTAGACGAGGTCCTAGACGGGCAGCTGGGTGGCGTCCGGTGCCAGGGAGATGGACGGGTGGTGGAGGGGCTTCAGGTGCTGATCGCTCACGGTGCGACCGTACTGCGCGGTCGGCATAGGGCGGGCTGGTGGCTGCTGTGTCCGCGGTGGCGATGGTCGTTCGGGGCGAGTCTGGCACCCGAAGCGTGGGGCGCCGGTGAGGCGGATGAGTCGTGTAGGATCCGCGTTTCGGCGCTCACTGGTTCCTGCGGAAACGCCGGAATCCCGATGAAGTGAGCACTGGCCGTGTGGGTGGGTGTTGCGCAATCGCTGACTCCTGATGGCAAGGACTGGGCGTCGGTGTGTGCGCACCGTTACCTCAGCGGTGAGCTCTGTAGGACTCTGGCTCGTATGGAATCAAGAAAGTCATGCAGCCAGTTGCTCCCAGTCTGGAGACGCCGCCAGCCAGCCCCGCCTACAATGTCACAGGCCGGGGGGCATGCGGCGGCTATTCGGCACGCGGCGATCAGCCCCGGACGAAGGCCAGGGCAAATGGAATGCTGGCATGCGCGAAGGGGCTGGCAGGAGCACGCTGGAAAGCGGCGCAAGAAGGTAAGCACGGATGGGCTGTGCCTGAAGCCCCAACCGAATTCCCGACCAGACTCGGCCGTGGACAGGGTCCTCCGGCGGAATCGCCGTCGCGCCGTCGCTCAGGCTGGAGGACTGGCTGCCCGCAGATTGAAGGGGGCCGGTGTTGTGGCCCGCGTAGTGTGCGTGCACGGGATCGGCAAGCAGCGGTCGGGCGAGCGGTCTTTGCTGAAGGACTGGCTTCCTGCGCTGAAGGACGGCCTCAACCATGCCCAGGCGTCGTGCGTGCTGGCAGACGCGGATGTAGGCATGGCCTTCTACGGGGACTTGTTCAGGCCGCCGGGCAGAACGCTGGCAGTCGGGGACCCGCTGCTGACAGCCGCCGACGTTCAGGACGGGCTGGAGACAGAGCTGCTCCTGGCCTGGTGGGCCCGGGCGGCAGCGACCGATGAGCACGTGGTGGCGCCCGACACAAAGACGCTGGCCCGGGCTCCGGGGTCGGTGCAGGCCGGGCTGCGCGCCCTGTCCCACTCGCGATTCTTCGCCAACGTCGCGCTGCGATCGCTCGTCTTCGACCTGAAACAGGTCAGCCGCTACCTGACCGAACCGGACCTGCGTAGCAGCGTGCGAGAGCGCGTCACGGCTGCGATCGGGGCGGACACCCAAGTCGTCGTGGCGCACTCGCTGGGTTCGGTAGCGGCCTACGAAGCACTGTGTGCCTTGTCCGGACACCGGGTCCGCGCGCTGATCACCCTCGGCTCACCGCTGGGGATCCGCAGCCTGATCTACGACCGCCTCGACCCCTCGCCCGGTACCAACGGAGCTACTTGGCCCGGCGCCAGCGGCCTGATCTGGACGAACGTGGTCGACGACGGGGACGTTGTAGCGCTGGAGAAGGATCTGCGCCCGCTGTTTGGCCGGCAGGTCGCGTCGGTCGTGGTCCACAACGGCAGCCACGCGCATGACGCGACCTCCTACCTCACGGACGCACTGACCGGCACAGCGATGGCCGGAGGCCTCCATGGCTGCTGACTCAGAGTCGGGTGCCCCCCGCAGGCTCCTCATCGCCACCGCGATCACGCACTACCCCAAGGCCTCGCAGTGGGATGAACGTGACCTGGTCGGAGGCCTTGAGCAGGTGGTGGATCTGTTCACCGGCACGCTGGGCTACGAGCACGTCAGTGACCTGGGCCTGGATCCGACCAAAAACCGACTCACCGTGTACCTGCGTGACTTCTGCCGTTCGCCGGAGCGCCGTCCGGACGACCTGGTGGTCGTGTACATCGCCGGACACGGCGAGATCCTCGACGAAGGGGGTGAGCACGTCCTGCTCACCTCCGACACCGACCCCGAAGATCTCTACGACGCCCTGCCCACCGTTGAGCTGGCCCGCAAGATGCTCCTCAAAACACGCATCCGGCGGATGTTGCTGCTCCTGGACACCTGCTATTCGGGGCACGGCGGCGGCGATATCGCCGCCGCGGCCCTCACGCTCAGACCCCGGCAGTGGGAGGGCGCTCCAGGGAGCGGATTCGTCGTGGTCAACTCTGCCCAACCCAGCCAGGAGGCTCAGGTCGCCGCCTTCCCGCGTCTTCTGACCGAGGCGGTCCACAGCCTGCGTACCGCCGGGCACGCCCCCGCCACTCTGGCGCTGGACGCTGTCATCGAGGCCATGAACGCCAACCCCCACCGTCCTCCCTTTCAAACGATCAACTGGACGCCGGTCGGCCTGACCGGCTGCGTGCCAGGCTTCCTGCCCAACCCCCGGTACGACCCGAGGCTCACGGACGTGGACCTTGCCATTCAGCAGGCCGTCACCTGGCAGCTTCAGGCAGAGCGCCGCAATGTCGAGTTCCACAGCCGAATGCTGGGCCCGGCCATGGGCTATCAAGGCACAGACGGAGGATGGTGGTTCGCTGGCCGACGCCAGGCCCTGACTGATATCACCGACTGGCTGCAGCACCAGGACCCCGCACGGCCCGCACTAGCGGTAACCGGTGGACCCGGATCCGGCAAGACAGCCGTCCTTGGCCTCATCTCCGCCCTGACCCATCCCGAATATCACCGCACTGTCCCCCTCGACCGCCTCGCCCTGCCGCCCCAGGCCATTCCGCCGCCGGAGGCGGTGGATGTTGCCATCTACGCCCAGAACCTCACCGACGACCAAGTACTCCAGGGCATGGCTGCCGCCGCCCAGGTTGAGGCGGCTACCGTCGGCGAACTCCTCGATGCACTCTCGAAACGCGCTCGTCCACTGACTGTCATCGTCGACGCCCTGAACGAAGCCGCCACCCCCGACACTCTCGGCTCCTCCATCCTCCGCCAACTCCTCACCCACGCCCGCGGTCGGCTGCGGCTGCTCATCGGCACCCAGCCCCACCTCCTCAGCCGCCTGGGCCTCAACCGTGAGGAGGCCGTCGACCTCGACGCCGACCGTTACGCGGACGTTGACGCCCTGACCGACTATGCAGCCCACGGCCTGCGCTTCGCCAGCCCCGACAGCCCATACCTCGGCCACGACGCTCTCACCCTCGATACTGCACGCGCTGTCGCCAAGGCCGCATTCCCCTCCTTCCTCGTCGCCCGAATCACCAGCGGCACCCTCGCCACCGCCGAGCACGCCGCAGACCCCAGCGACCCCGATTGGCAGGCCACGCTGCCACGCCTCGCCGCTGACGCCATGCGCCAGGACCTGTACACCCGCCTCGGCGACGACGCCCAACGCGCCCGCGACCTGCTCCGCCCACTCGCCTACGCAGAAGGCCGAGGACTGCCCTGGGAAGACATCTGGGCCCCCCTCGCCTCACGGATCTCAGGCCAGCCGTACACCGATCAGGATCTGATTTGGCTGCGCGAGAGTGCCGGCTCCTACGTCATCGAGGTCGCCGAAGCCGGCCGCTCCGTCTACCGCCTCTATCACCAGGCCATGGCCGAGTTCCTCTGCGAGGGCATGGACCCGGTCGCCATCCACAGGGCCTTCACCGCTGTCTTGGTATCCCGCGTTCCTTTGCATGCCGACGGTACCCGCGACTGGACCCGAGCCCACCCTTACACCCTGAGCCACCTGGCCATCCATGCAGCCGGAGCCGGAGAACTGGACCAGATTCTGTGCGACCCGGACCTGCTCTGCGCGCTGGTCCCCGCCTCATTGCTGAGTGTTCTCGGCTCAGCCATGACGGTGGAGGCGCAGCGAGTGGGGCAGGCCTACCGCCGCGCGCTGCCGCGCCTCGGTGAGGGCACGGGCGCACTCCAACTGGCCGCATTTCAGGTCGGCGCGGACCACCTGGCCGACGCGCTGTCCGATCCGGTCCGGCAGGCAGCGATCGGCAATTGGCGGGCTCTGTGGACCTGGTGGAACCGGCCGACACCTGCTCAGACCATCGCAGAGGTTGGGGCCCAACGCGGGCTGCTGGACGTGTGTCCGACCGAGGAAGGACCGGTCGCGCTGCTGTCCGTAGACCAGGAGGTGGAAGTCTGGCACCTTGAGCGCAGGGAGCGGTTGGCGCGTGCTTTCCTCGGTTCACCGATCCGTTCACTGACGGTATTGCCCGGATCCTCGCCGCTGGTGGCCCTGGGGCATCAGGACGGCAGCCTCACGCTACTTGGCGTTCCCGGCCTACGGCGACTGAGGCAGCGGGCGGGCGCCCATCCGGACGCCGTCACGGCTGCCATCGGCATTCCGCACTCCGACCTGCTTGCCACCGGGGACTGCCGAGGCGCGATCAGACTGTGGCGCATACCCGATCTCATACCGGTCCGCACTAAGGACCAGGCGCACACGATCGTCTACTCTCTCGCAGTGGCACAGATCGGCGGGCACAGCATTCTGCTCTCCGGCGGCGACCACTATCCGGTCGCCCCGGGGCTCCCAGGTGATATGCCCTGCCTTCGCGCGTGGACTGTTCCAGAACTGCGGTTGTATGCGGAGGGGCCGAGCGACAATCGCCTCATAAGGCTGGTGGCCGCCCTGCAAGCTGAAGGGTCAGTCGTTGTGATCACGAGCAACGGCGAAACCAGAGCGTGGCGCCTCGGAGCCAACGGAGAATTCCGTGCACTGCCGGGACAGGTGTCACCGCACCCTACTGCCGTACTCCAAACCACGCCTGGAGAAGGACTGCTTTGCAGTAACGGCGCCTTGGTGCCGATGAATGTTCCACTGGGGGAATTCGAGCCAGTACGCTATGGAAGCGCCGTCGAATGCGACGATTATGCGACCTGGGCCGGACCGATCAGCGCTCATGGGAGGCCTGACGCAGTGGTGAGCGCGGCACACACGCTGCGGCTCTGGTACATACGGGATGTGACGGCGGAATCCGCAACGTTGTGCGAGTCACCACAGGAGCGCCTCGATAAGTACGCCGTAGATTTTCTGGCCGCAAGCGATGATCGGATCTATTCGACCACGCGTAGCGGTGAAGTCCGGGAATGGAACGTTCGCAGTCCGCAACCGCGCCTCGTACGCCGGATGACCGGCTCTGGCATCTGCAGCATGGCACTGGTTCGTATCCATGACAGGCAGAATATCGCCATCGGGTCCGCAGATGAGCATATCACCATCCTAAATGCTGTCGATGGATCCGAGATGGTCCGTTTTCACGTAGGCCAGTACATCTCGTCTCTCACCCCCCTGGATCTATCCGGGCGCTGCACGTTGTTCGCGACTGCGATGACGTCAGACATCGATGGACGCCCCCTCTATCTCTGCCGCTTGTGGGACGCAGAAACCGGAGACGAAGTTGAAAGCAGAGACCCTTACCTCGGGTGGCGGCGTTTTCAGATCCACGGCTGGAGCGACAAACCGCTGTTGGCTGCTACAGCGTGGAACACGCCCGAAGGGCCTTGGGTGGCAGCGGCCGCCGGCGAAGGCATCATCCGCGCATGGCCGGTTATGGATCCATCACGACGGCCCGTGGGCAGATCGGCGGGCGGCCGAATTCAAAGTCTGAGTTTTGGTCACGGGCACTTGGCGGCAGGGCGTCAGGACGGGACACTTTGTATCTGGCCTCCGACCAGTGGCCAGGAAGTGATGCGCCTTGTCGCCGCTCATCAGGGGAGGATCGCCGCCACGGTATGCGGTAGTTGGTGCGGAGTGGCATGCTTCGTCACTGGTGGAACCGATGGGCAGCTGCGCGCTTGGCGGCTCAATGGCGAGCCTTTGGCCAAGGTGGGGCTGGACGCTGCGGTGACATCGGTGGCTGTGCTGGAAGAGAGTCGCTTCGCTGTCGGAACTGTCCGCGGCGTCGCTCTCATCGAAGCTGTGGACGATCACGCGGTTTCCTTCAATTAGGGGCCGTCCTGTACGTGCAAGAACTCCAACGCGGCACTCCGGCAACCGCAGCCTTGGCTTTAATCACGAGTCGTGACGTCAGTTGTTCACGAGTTTGGGAGTCACCTCGAACCACGGATGGGTGATGTTCACGAGTTTCGACGTCACCGGGGTACTTGCCAGGTCAGCATCGGGAGTGCCCCTGGTGAAAGGCCCTGGTCATGCCGCAGATGTCGAAGGTCGAGCTGTACGCCGCGATCCGGCGTAACCACCGGGACGGCATGAAGCTGCGGGAGATCGCGCGCAAGTACAACGTGTCGTGGCGGACGATCAGGAAGGCCGTGGACTCGGTCTGGCCGGAGCCGCGGAAGAAGCTCCCACCGCGCGCGACCGCGCTGGACCCGTACAAGGCGGTGATCGACGGAATCCTGCGAGCCGATCTGGATGCGCCGCGCAAGCAGCGGCACACGGTCACCCGGATCTTCCACCGCCTGGTCGAGGAGCACGGCGCGGAGATCTCCTATCAGCAGGTCCGGCGCTACGTCGCGGACCGCAAGCCGCAGATTCTGGTGGAGTCGGGCAAGGCTCCGCTGGAGGCGTTCGTCCCGCAGACCCACCAGCCCGGGATGGAGGCCGAGGTCGACTTCGGCGACGTGACGGTGCGGCTCGCCGGCGAGCTGGTGACCTGCTACCTGTTCTCCTTCCGGCTGTCCTATTCGGGCAAGGCCGTCCACCAGGTCTTCGCGTCCTGCGGCCAGGAGGCGTTCTTCGAGGGGCACGTCCACGCGCTGCGGACGCTGGGCGGCGTCCCGCGGAGCAAGGTCCGCTACGACAACCTGAAGGCCGCCGTCGCTCGGGTGTTGGGGCTGAGCCGGGCGCGGGTGGAGGCCGACCGGTGGATCGCTTTCAAGTCGCACTTCGGGATCGAGAGCTTCTACTGCCGGCCCGGCATCGAGGGCGCCCACGAGAAGGGCGGCGTCGAAGGCCAGATCGGCTGCTTCCGCCGCAACCACTTCGTGCCGGTGCCGGAGGTCGACTCGCTGGCGGAGCTGAACGAGCTGGTCGAGCAGTGGGACCGGCACGACGGGCGGCGCCGGATCGGGTCCAGGGCGCGGACGGTCGACGAGTGCTTCGAGGACGAGCGAGCGCGGCTGCTGCCGTTGCCGGGGGACCCGTTCGAGACGGGGCGGGTGTTCACCCCGCGGGTGGACCGCTACGGGCAGATCGCGGTCCGCACCAATCGCTACTCGGTGCCGGTCCGTCTGATCGGCAAGCGCGTCCGGGTGCTGCTGCACGCCTCCCGCCTGGTGGTCTACGACAGGAACGTCGAGGTCGCCCGGCACGAGCGGCTGATCGCCAAGGGCGGCTGCCGGCTGGAGCTGGACCACTACCTGGAGGTGCTGGTCCGCAAGCCGGGCGCCTTCCCCTGCGCGACCGCGCTCGACCAGGCCCGCTCCGCCGGGAAGTTCACCCCGGTCCACGACGCCTGGTGGGCCGCGGCGGTCCGGGCGCACGGCGACGCCGAAGGCACCCGGGCGCTGATCGAGGTGCTGCTGCTGGGCCGTCACCTCGCGCACAAGCACGTCGTCGCGGGCCTGGCCACCGCGCTGCGGGCTGGGGCCGTGACTGCGGACGCGGTCGCCCTGGAGGCCCGCAAGGCCGCCCAGACCGAGGACGAACCCGTCGACGTCCCCACGCCACGGCCAGTTGCCGGTCCGGGGGCGGCGACCGTGACGTTCCTGCACGAGTGGAAGCTCAACCGCCTTCCGCCGGACACCAGGCCGCTGCCCTCGGTGACCCACTACGACCAGTTGCTCCGACACCGCCGCGCCGGCGGCGGTGACCTGCGAGAGGGAGAAGCGCCATGACCGCCATGCTGCCCCGCCAGCGGAACCTGACCGAGCAGGCCGCGACCACGGCCATCGACACCGCCTGCCGAAGCACCCGCCAAGGCCGGCTGACCGTTGAAGGCTCCACCGTGATGGTCCTCCGCCCTCCTTGCGGAGGACCATCAAGCACTGTTCCAGGGAACGTCCGGCGTGAGCATTTCGTGGATGCAGCGGCGCAGCCCGCTGCCGTAGTAGTCGACCGGGGGGAGCCATGGCACCTGCTGGAACAGCTCGCTGAGTTGGTCGGTGCAGGGGTCGGTGAGGAGGGTGCGGAGTTCGTCGGGGACGGGGTCATCGACCAGGCACAGCCAGGCAAGGGCAGCACCGACGCGCGTCTCGAGCGGCTGGGCGGCGTCCGACCACAGGGCCCGGGCCCACGCGGGAGCGTGTTCGTCCTGGTCTTCGCGGGCAAGTTGGGCGATTGCCAGGATCAGGCTCACCCGGACCGCCGGATCATCTTCCACGGCCAGCCTGTTGTGCAGGGCGGAGGAGATGCGCGGGATCTCGCCGGTTGCCGTCGCCAGGACGAAGGCGGTGGCGGAGCGGACTTCGGGATCGGGGTTGGGGAGAAAAGGGAACAGGAGGTGCAGGTCGGCGGTGATGGCGGTGCGGGCGGCCTGGATCGTCCAGTCCACCGGACACATCGTGGTGCCCTCCGCGTCCTCTGGATCCTCGGCGACGTTGAGGAGTCCTTCGCGCCTACCGTCCCCGAATGCCTGACACCGGGCGATCTCGGCGACCAGGCAAAGGGTTTCCGCGCGGAGCTCGGGGGACCCGGTGGCCGCGATCCGGAGCAGGAAGGGCACCGCCAGTGCTCCCACCGCGATCGTGCTGCCCTGGTGGTGAAGGTGATCCCACAGCTGCCACAGAGCCCGGCGGGCGGCTTCGGCGTCTCCGGAGGCGAGCACCGCCAGGCGGACAGGGATCTCCTCGCCAGGGCCGTAGAAGTGCGGAAACCGCTGCCAAGGGATCTCGTCGTACTTGAACCCGTCCTTGACCTCCCGCGGGATCGCGTCCACGACGCCGTCCGCATGTCGGCATCCGTGCCCACCCACGGCTCCGGCCACCTGGCCCAGCGGCCATCGTCCCCAGCCTGGCCTTCGGGCACCACAGCCCCCTCCACTCGCCGACCACGTGATCAAACGACCGGGCCGGCACCGTACGCGCGAACCCCGGGAGTCTAACGACCGGTGATCAACAGCGCGGTCCGCTTCTGTTGCACTCCGGTGGCACCGACACGGTGACGTCATTTCTCGTGAGCATCTGCAGCACTCAAGATCGCCAACTGCTGCCCACACTGCTGATCAAACGCTGCTACTTCACGTGAACGAAGCCAATCGCCCGGGTCGACGGCGTCCACCACCGCGTCAAGGCGCCGATCGTGCTGGTCTGGGACCGGCTGAACACCCACGTCTCCCACGCCATGCGTGACTTGATCGCCGAGCGCACCTGGCTGACGGTGTTTCTGCTGCCCGCCTACTCACCCGACCTCAACCCTGTCGAATGGGTCTGGGCACACGTCAAGCGCAGCCTCGCCAACCTCGCCGTCATGGCCCTCGACCGCCTCGAAGCCCTCGTCCGCAACCGGCTCAAACGCCTGCAGTACCGGCCCGACACCCTCGACGGCTTCATAGCCGGCAGCGGCCTGACCCTCGACACGCCAACCTCACCCTGACGAGCCGAAGTCAGTAACGCCGTCATCGCCCTCGTCATGCTTTGCCTCGGCGGCAACCGCCCGGCCCTGCCCCGCCGCCAACTCACATGACCCGACCGACAGGCACGCCCGCGCTTTTGCCTACCCGTGTTACTTTTTACTCATGCGAGTAAAACCTCAGGACGCCGCCGCTTCGGAGAGCGGCCGGAGCTTCATCACCGACGCGCGGCGCGCCCAGATCGTCGCCGCCGCGATCGCCACCGTCGCCGAACTCGGCTACGCCCGCGCCTCGTTCGCGCAGATCGCCAAACGGGCCGAACTCTCCAGCGTGCGGCTGATCTCGTACCACTTCGCCGACAAGGAGGACCTCTTCCAGGCCCTGGTCGACACCGTCCAGGAGCAGGCACGGGTCGCCATGCAGCCGCGCATCCGCGCCCACACCGAGCCGGCAGCGATGCTGGCCGCCTACATCGAGGCGAACCTCGAGTTCCTGGCGGAGCACCCCGTCGAAGTACGGGCGCTGGTGGACGTCCTCGCCAGCGCCCGCCGAGAGGACGGCAGTCCGCTGGTCAGCTCGGCGGGCTTCGACACCCCGGTCGCGCTGCTGGTGCAGCACCTGCGGAACGGCCAGCGCAACGGCGCCTTCCGCCCGTTCGACGCCGAGGCGATGGCCACCGCGATCCGCGCCTCGATCGACGCGGCCGCCAACCGGCTCGCCGTCGGGGACTACTTCGACCCGCGCGCCTACGGGCGCGAGTTGGTGACCCTATTCGGCCTCGCCACCCGGAACTCCCGGAACGAGGGCACGTCGTGACCGTCCACGCCGCTCCCCGCCGGGCCAACACCCTGTTACCGCTACTCCTCGACCTCGTCCTGCCGCTCGGCGTCTACTACGGGCTGCGTCTCGCGGGCGTGGACCAGTGGTGGTCCCTGCTCTGGTCGGCCGCGGTACCGGCGGCCACCATCGTCGTACGACTGGTCCGCACCCGCCGCCTCGACTTCCTCGCCCTGCTGATCCTCAGCATGATCGGGCTAGGACTCGTCCTCTCCACGCTCACCGGCGATCCGCGCACCCTGCTGATCCGCGAGGCCTGGACCGGCATGCTCGGCGGGCTGATCGGCGTCTGGCTGCTCGCCTCCGTCGGCTACGGGCGCCCGGCCCTGATGGTCGTCTTCCGCTCGTTCGTACAGGTCAAGGCAGGTGAGGACGGGCTGCGCGCCTGGGAGGGCCGCTGGCACCAGGACGCCGGCTTCCGGCACGGCCTACGGGTTCTCACCGCGGTGTGGGGTGCGGCCAGCTTGCTCAACGCCCTCGCCCAGCTCGCCTTCGCCTACCTGCTGCCGGTCGACGCCGCCCCGGCGGCCATGCACGCCTGCTGGCCCGTCATCGCCGTACCGCTGTTCCTCTTCCATCTCGCGTACACCAAGCGCCACGGCCTGCGGGCCTGACCGAACGGGACCTTCCCTTGACCACCACAGCCTCCTTCGACCGCTTACGGCTCTTCCCCGAGCCCAACCTCGATCTCCAGACCCGTACCGCGCTCGGTGCCACCGCCTACCGGGCCGCCGAGGCCGGGGAGGTCCTGGCCGCCGTCGACCGCATCAACCGGGCCGGGCTGTCCGGCCGCAGCTACCACGATGGGTTCCTCGCCCTCGGCCGCCGCACCGCCGCCGCCGCGGAATCCGCCCTCCGTTCCGGCCGTCCCGTTGCTGCCAGGGACGGCTACCTGCGGGCCGCCAAGTACTTCTCCCTGGCACTGTTCTCCGTCCTCGGCAGCGCCCGGCCCGCCGACGAGCCGGCCGTCTTCGCCGAGATGCAGGCCTGCTGGCACCGGGCCGGCGAACTCCTCGACCCGCCCGTGCAGCGGCTCCGCATCCCGTACCAGGACCATGAGGACCGTACGGACCACAAGCACCACGAGGTCCTCGGGCTGCCCGCGTACCTCCTCACCCCTCCGGGCCGGCCCCGGCACCGACCCACCGTCGTCCTGGTCAACGGCAGCGACGCGCAGAGCATCGACCTCTACGCCTTCGGCGCCTGCGCCGCGGTCGAACGCGGCTGGAACGCGCTGATCCTGGAAGGCCCCGGCCAGGGCAGCCTGCTCTTCGAGCACGCCATCCCGTTCCGCCCGGACTGGGAACACGTCGTCCGCCCGGTCGTCGATCACCTCCTCTCGCCTCCGCTGTCCGCCTTGGTCGACCCCGACCGCATCGCACTGGTCGGCTGGAGCATGAGCGGCATCCTCGCCATCCGCGCCGCCGCCTTCGAACCCCGAATCGCCGCCGCGGTCGCCGACCCCGGCGCCGTCGACAACTGGCTCGCCTGGCCCGAGGTCTGGCGCCGACTCGCCGACGGTCCCGACCGCGACACCGTCAACCGCCACTGGCAGCAGTCCGTCCTCCCCGAGCTCGGCCCCCGCCACCCCGCTGCTCGCCAAACGCGCCCAGATCTTCGGCCCCCGGTTCCTCCACGACGCGCGCGCCGGCCGGGCACCGCAGGACCTCTGGCAACTCGCCCGCACCATCTGCCGGTTCCGCTGCGACGACGTGGCCCACCTGGTCAGCTGCCCGACCCTGGTCCTCGGCTACGAAACCGAGAGCCTCGTCCCCGGCCAGGACCGCCGGTTGTACGACCTCCTCCGCTGTCCCAAACAGCACACCGTCCTCACCACGGCCCAGGGCGCCGGCGACCACTGCGCGCCCATGGCACCGCAGCTGCGGAACACCGTCGTCCTCGACTGGCTGGAGCGGACCCTAGCCTGACCGTACGTACTCCCCAGCGGCCGGTGCCGTCCCCGGGTGGGCGGGCGGGGACAGGACCGGCCCGGACTCGCTCGTACGCCCGGTTCGGGCAGTCCCTGACCACACTCCCATCGATCAGGGGACCAGGTTGGTCCCTCACGCCCCGGCCAGGGTCCGGCGTCACGTCCGCAGGGGCCATCATCCGCCAAGGCTTCGGCTTCCGCTCCGCCGACGCCGTCATCGCCCTCGTCATGCTCTGCCTCGGCGGCAACCGCCCGGCCCTGCCCCACCGCCAAGTCACATGACCCGACCCACAGGTCCAGCACAAGAGCCAGAAAACAGCGCAGAGCCTCCGGCGATAGCGGGGCCCTGACGACCCATCGAAAGGCTAGGAGGTGTCGCCTACGGCGCCACCGAAAAAAAGGGCCGGTCCGGTATTCGCGGTGGGGCCTGGCGGCCGGCGCCGAGGCGGTCCCGGCGGCTCCCAGGCCCTCTCCAGACGGCGCACCCGCCGCCGGACGGCGGCCTGACGGCCACCCGCACCCCGCCGCCGGGCACCGAGCCGGTAGGACGGCGGAAAGGACGGCGGCGGGGCGGCCCGGCGGGCGGCCGCGGGGATCCGGCTGTCGACGACTCCATGCCACACGCGAGGCATCAACCGACGACATCGACCAGGCTCAGCGACCCAAGCGACCCGGACGGCGGCCTGGTGGCCCCGGACCCCCGGACGGCGGCGAGGACGGCGGCCGGGGAAACGCCCATCCATGGCGCGCGCGAGGCACCCAACACTCGCCGGCGGGGCTCCACCGACGGCGGCCCGGGCGGGAGCCGCAGGACGGCCCACCACCGGCCGTCCCGTCCTGGACCCGCTCCGCGGGTCTGGCCTTCGGCCAGGACGCCACCCCGCGCCCCAGGCGCGGGGGTGCGGCATCAGGAGCTACATCAGGAGTCCGGGAAGGGCCGTTCCCGGGGCTGGGCCTCCCGCCTGGGCCGGTGTGTGTCAGGGCACGGTGGACGCCGCGTCAGGGGTCTGTCCGTAGGCCAGCGGCACGGACACGTCATTGCCCCCGGCCTGGTGGGGCTGACCGGGGGCAATGACTCGTTGTCGTGACCGTGTCCTAGGGCACGTATTCGGTCGTGATCAATGGGTCTGGATGAGGTCCTTGATCCAGATCATCGCGCCACGAAGGTGGAGGCCGGCGAGGTAGCTTTCCGGGGTCTTGTCATACCGGGTGGCGATGCCTCGCCATGCCTTCAGCTTGTTGATCAAGCGCTCGACAGTGTTGCGTTCCTTATAGAGCTCGGCGTCGTGGCTGACCGGCCGGCCGCCCCGGCGGCCCTTCTTCCTCCGGTTGGAGCTCTGGTCCTTCTTTTCTGGGATGACCGCCTTGATGTGGCGCTTGCGCAGGTGGGCACGGTTGCCGCGGGATGAGTAGGCTTTGTCACCGGCGACCGCGTCCGGCCGGGTGCGGGGACGGCCGACGGGCCCGCGGACCCGGACCTTCTTCAGCACGGGGATGAACTGCGGGCTGTCCGCGGCCTGGCCCTCGGTCAGCATGAGGGCCAGTGGGCGGCATTTGCGGTCGCCTGCGCAATGGATCTTGCTGGTCTGCCCGCCCCTGGAGCGTCCGAGCAGGGCTGCCTTCAGGCGGAGCTTGCGCCGACGCCGGATGCGTCGCCGTTCTTCCCATTTCGGGTCGTCTGGGGCGTCCGGCCCGTCTTGTTCCTCCGGGCCGCCCCCTTTTGCCGAGCCTTCTCCGCCTCGTCGGCGGCCTTCTCCAGGGCGGCCATGGTGTCGGTGTCGAGGTGCATTCCGGCGGCGTCGTGGTGAGCCCGCACGGTGGTGGAGTCCACGCTGACCAGGGACAAGTCCGTCTCGCCGCGCTTCGCGGCTTCCGCGATCAGGCCCTCCATCAGGGCTTCGAATACGCCGGCGTCCCTCCACTGCCGGAACCGATTGGAGACGGTCGACCAAGCACCGAACTCCTTCGGCATCTCCCGCCACTGCCCGCCCGTCCGGAATCGCCAGATCACGCCCTCGAACTGCTGCCGCAGCCGCTCCGGGTAGGGGCCGTACTCGCCGATCGGCAAGTACGGCTCGATCAACGCCCACTCCGCATCCGTCAGTTGCGCTCGCGTCACGCACTACGGTCTACCGGATCACGACCCGCCCTGAAGGTGAATCGCGCAGATTGATCACGACGAATACGTGCCCTAGAGGTTGAACAGACGGGTGTCGCCCGTGTACGTCTTGCCGAAGGCGGTAAGAGTGAACTTCGCCCAGACCTCGTTGTTGTTCTTGAGGTAGGTGGTGGAAGTCCCAGACACGATGCCCCGCATGTCGAACGTCGTGGTGAGCCCGTCCTTGAGGTTGCCCTTGGCCGTGCCCAGGTTGGTCCGTCCGACCATGGGGAGCTTTGCGTAGAGGGTCTGGGTGGCGTCGTGCGTCTTCGGGTCGATGGTCAGGTCGCCTCCGAGTGTCACGGGACCCGCCGGAACCTCCCACGCCGTGGCCTGCTTGCCGTCCGACTGCTCGGAGATCGTCGCGAACGTGTGGTAGTCGCCCTCGGTGTTGTGGACGATCTTGGGCTGGTTGAGCACGGCGTCAGACATGGGTCTTCCTTCGGTCGGCGGGTGAGGTTCCAGCTTGGACGGGAAGAGACGACATCCGACGTCATGATCAGCGACGCTCACTCGAACGAGGGACGGGTGGCCGCGCAGAGCCCCAGACCATCCCGTGGCGGGTTCGTTCCATTCTCATGTGACTCACCGCGAGCTGAGGGTCTGACCTGCAAAAACGAGCCGACCCTAAGGGCTGTCCCGTAATTGATCTTCGAAAGGGATCGAGGCAAGGTTGCTGTGACCGCCCGGCGAACTCCCTACGCGCCCTGGAGCAGGTTGTGCAGGCGGGCGATGCCAAGAATCGCGTGATGGACTCCGTCGCCCTTGAGCCGGCAGTCGCGCAGGATCTTCCAGGTCTTCATGCGGGCGAATACGTGCTCGACGCGGGCGCGGACCTGCTTGTGCTCACGGTTGTGCTCGGCTTGCCACTCCGTCAGCTCGCCACCGCGCGGCCTGCGGTGCGGTATGACCAGGCCGGTGCCCGGGTAGCCGCCGTCTGCGATCGTGGTTGTCCTGCCGACGGCGGCCTTGGCGCCGGACTCCTCCCAGGCCTTGCAGTCGTTGCGGTTGCCAGGGAGGGGCTTGCCGATAGCCACGACCAGGCGGGTGTGGGCGTCGACGACGACCTGGTGGTTGGTGGAGTACCTGTAGTTCTTGGACTGCTCGGCGATGCTGTGGTCGCGGGTGGGCACCAGGGTGCCGTCGACGATCAGCACGGTGTCCTTGCGGAACCGCTGCCGGGGCTTGAGCGCCAGCAGCGGGCCGACATGGTCGATGATCCGGTCGGCCGCCGACTTGGAGACCCCGAACAGCGGGGCCAGCTGCCGCAGTGTCAGGTTCGTTCGCCAGTAGGCCGCGACCAGCAACACCCGGTCCTCCAAGGGCAGGCTCCACGGTCGACCGGGCCGCACCGTGTCGGCGCCCTCGCGACGCAGTACCGTCATCAGCTTGCGGAAGTCGTGCGGGCTCAGCCCGGTGAACGGGGCTATCCAAGACGACTCTGACGCCGTGATCACACCAGCCACAACAAGATCATCTCACCGTAGGTCGGCAGCCTGTGCGACGAGGAAATGCACTGGGCCTTCACATCATTGGCCGGTACTGTGCGGAAACGATCTCAGGGGGTGGGCTGATGCGGCCGGTGCTGCTGGTGGACGTCGACGGACCGCTGAATCCGTACGCGGCAAAGCCGTATAGGCGTCCCGAGGGCTACGGGACACACCGGCTGCTGACACCGCGGTGGGAGGCGGCCGAGCGGCGTCGGCTCACCGCGTGGGGGCTGCCCAACAAACCGGTCAAGCCGCTGCGGGTCTGGCTGAACCCTGACCATGGGCCGGCGCTGGCCAAGCTCCCCTATGACCTTGTCTGGGCGACGACATGGGAAGAGGAGGCCAATGACTTCCTTGCGCCCCTGCTGCGGCTGCCCGAGATGCCATTCATCGCCTGGTCAGAACCTCGGCCCCAGCCGGAAGGCGGCGTGTTCTGGAAGACACCAGAGATCATCGCGTGGGCCCAAGGCCGTCCGTTCGCTTGGGTCGACGACCAGATCACCGATGCGGACCGCGCGTGGGCCCAAGCGCACCATGATGGCCCAGCCCTCCTGCATCAGGTGGATCCCCGGACTGGGCTGACTGCCGCCGACTTCGCCACCCTGTCGGACTGGGCGACCAACCTGCGCTGACACCGACGGATCACGTGGCGCGGACAGCCTCACGGTCACGTGATCGTTACGGGACAACCCTTAGATAAACCGCGCCAGTGATAGGGCGCGTGCGCTTACCGTCAACCACCGGCAGACCAGGGCCAGCCGGGGCGGGCCCCGTGTCCCGCGTTCGCCGGCTTCGTTGGCCCGGTCATGATTCGTACCCACCACTGCCTGCCGGCCGTCGCCGCCCTCGCCGGCTTGGTCCTCGCCGCCCCGCCCGCGTTCGCCAACACCACCACGCTGACCAACGCCAGCGCCAACCAGAACGTCAGCACCGCCCAGGGCGACACGCTCCGGGTGAACCTCACCGTCCAGGAGCAGGCCGGACTGCGCTGGGAGTGGCGGGTGCCCACGTCCTCGAACGCCGACATCCTGCACCGCACCAGCGGTAGGACCATGTCCAACGGCGACGTCACCGCGACCTTCGACGCCCTCGACCCCGCAACGGCCACCATCACCGCCCAGGCCACCTGCAAGCCCGTCAAGGCCGGCGCCAAGTGCCCCTCGACCACCAAGCAGTGGAAGGTCACCGTCCAGATCCACTCCTGAACCGAACCATCCACCGAAGGGCGGGGCGCGCACCGCCCCTGACCCACTCTCACGCGCCCCCGCCCGGCCGGGTCAGGGCCGGTAGCCAGTCCGGCGCGCACCGCGGCGGCGGGCTCGGAGGGCCCGAGGGTCTGTCAGAACTGGCTGCGGCGGGCCTTGGCGGGCGGGCCGCTGCGGCTCGCTACCGCGCAGCGCGACGGCTGCGGTGCGGGTGCGCTCCAGCCGGCTCATAACCTGGCGCAGCGTGGCGGGGTCGAGGTGGCGGGTGAGGTCGCGGACGGCCTGGTGGTCGTCGTCGGTCAGGTTGTGGAGGCCGGCGCGGTTGAGGGCGGTGTAGAGCGGTTCGGCGGCTCGGCCAGCCAGGCGGCGGTGGGCGACGTCGGTGGTCTGGCGGGCCTGGTGGGCGGCCTCGCGGGCGCATGCGGCGACGTCCTGCTGGTGGCGCTCACGGCGCAGCGCGTGCTGGAGGGCGGTGTCGTGGTCGGGGTCATAGCGCTCGGCGCGGGTGGCGGCGGTGTGGTCGTGGATGCGCTGCCACTCGGCGCAGGTGTCGGCCGCGGTGACGAAGGCGCTCTCGTGGCCAGCGTCGGCGTGCCGGTCGGCGCAGCGTTCCTCGAACCGGGCCTGCTCCAGGGCCTGCTGGATGTTCTCCAGGGTCATCCCGGCCGCCTGGCGGCGGACCCGGCTGCGGACGGCGCCGAGCAGTCCGTGCTCGCGGTCGTCGGGCTCGCCCTCGCCCTCCTCGTGATCCCCTGCGCCCGGCGCAGCAGGTGGCTCGGCCTGGATGACCAATCCTGCGCGCGCTCGTTGACCGGGGCGTGAAGAAGATCGCTACCGCCTGCCTGGCCGGGCTGCTGCTGGCCGTCGCCGTCCCCCACTGCGCCGACGCCGCGTCCGTGGACCAGACGTACAAGGCCCGCGGGCACGGGCCCGGCGCCTGCCCATCCGACGCGTTCTGCCTCTACGAACGGGAGGACTACAACGGCAACAAGAACGGGGACATCTGGGTGTACAAGCGAAGGACGGAATCCCGCACCTGGGTTCACCTGACGAAGGACAACGGCGAGGACTTCGGCCGCTCCGCCATCGCCAGGGACCGGGACGTCCCCGCGATCAGGCTCTACCCCAGCGCGTGCAGGGACACGGGCACGAAGTACCGCGACTGGGAGTACGTCGTGTTCTTCCCCGGCTCAACGAGCTCGGACCACCCGGACCGATACCCCGACCTCAACGGCGTTCGCGGCATCCGTCACTACGAAGGCGACCCGGCGGACGTCGTCTACGTGCGCGACCTGAACCTCAACAACCGGGCCGGCTGCATCGAGTTCATGTAGCTCACCGGGTGGGCCGCCGACAGCGGCGCCCCTCACACCCCGCACAAGACGCCGACCACCTGGTGGTGACCGGCGCCTTGTGGCTGGTCAGAACCTGCGGCGCCCTCTGGTCACGGCCGTTCCTCCTCGACGCGCACGATCCGGTACAGGCCGTCGCCGTAGAGGTGGCCGTCGTGCTTCTTCCTGGTCAGGCGTACCGGGTCCTCGACCGAGGTGGCGTAGGCGTGCGTGACGATCACGGAGACCCCGGGGTGTGCCTGGTCCACCCGTGAGCTGGTAGTTCCACCGCTTCCGGTCAGGGTCGTTGTGCTCGTCCGTCGGGTCGAGGCGCAGGGCGTCGGCGGACATCTTCCGGAGCAGGAGGAGGGGGCGGTCGGCGGTGCCGGGCGGGGTGGGTCGGCGCAGTTCTCCGGTGCGCGGGTCGAGGTCGTCGCGCCACTGGCTGGCGGCCGGGCGCAGGCTGTTGACGCGTCCTTCGGGCAGCAGGGCGGTGTTGAGCTTGAGGCGGCGCAGGGCGTCGTAGAGGGGGTCGAGGTCGGTGGGGGTCCACAGGACGACGGTGCGCTCTGCGAGGAGGTTGGTGAGGTAGTCGAGGGTGGGGGCGGGGTTGATGGCGTGGTCGGGGGCTCCGGGGCTCCGGGGGTGCGGGGGCCGGTCAGGCGCACGGTACGGTCGTAGAGGGTGGCGCCGGTGCGGTCGAGGACGGTGAGGCGGGCGGCGGCCGGCGGCCGGGGCGTTCCGGCGGCGGTGGGCTCGCCGGGGGTGTAGTCGATCTGGAGGACGGCCAGGCGCTCGTCGGCCAGGAGTCGGGCGGCGGTCTCGGCGACGTCCTGGGCCGCGGCGCGGGCCTCGGCCTGGCGGGTGCGCAGGCGGGTGATGTGGGCGCAGGTGCCGCACAGGGCCCGGCCGTCGGCCGCCGGGGTGCACGGCGTGTCGGGGTGGGCGCCGCAGTCCTCGCAGGTACGGGTGTTGGTGGTGCGGCGCGCGCCGGCCGCGAGGAGCTGCGCGGCGGTGGCCGCGGTCGGGACGGACTCGCGCACGTCGTACAGGTCGAACTCGTCCATGCGTCCGGTGCCGGGGTTGCGGGTCTTGATGGTGGCGCGGACCGGGCCGGCCGCCTGGCGCGGCAGGTCCAGCGCGGCGAGCTGGGTCGTGGTGCGCAGATGGTCGAGGACCTCGCCCCACCAGGTGTAGGACGGCACCGGCTTCACAACTTCTGGCATGTTGGTGCCTCCCCTTTTCTCGGCTGAGCGGTTCAACGCGGCCGCCACCGGGTGGTGGCGGGTGGTGGGCGGTCAGCGCCTCCACGGCTCGGTGGTCGGCGTGGGCGGCGCGGCGGGGGTGAGCGACTGGTCGGCGCAGCGGGTGATCTGGTGGTGGCGTACACCGCACTCGGGGCCGCGGTCGAAGGCGACGACGTACGGGAACGGGGTCGGGTAGCGGCGGACCCGGGTGATGACGCCGAGGGTGCCGGCCGGGACGTCCACACGGACGCGGGCGTCCTCCTCCCAGTACTCCTCGGCCGCCAGGTCCTCGTCGATCCACGACGCGCGCACCGGCTCCAGCAGCTCGACCCGGTCCCCCTCCTCCAGGCGCACGCGGCTGGTGCGGACCTGGGCCTGGTAAGCCGTCCCGAATCGCTGCCGCGCTGGTTCCCACCGCCCGCGAAGCAATAGCGTCGAGCCCATGATCGTATGGCTCAACGGCACACACGGCGCAGGCAAAACGACGACCAGCGCACTCGTGCAGCAGCTGATCCCGGATTCACGGGTGTTCGACGCCGAGAAGGTCGGCGAGACGCTCATGGACATCACGCCAGGGCTGCCCGTGACGGACAACTTCCAGCACTGGCCGCCGTGGCGGCCACTCGTAGTCGAGACCGCTCGCCTCGTGCTCGACTACACCGGCGGCACTCTGGTGATGCCCATGACTGTCCTGGTCGAGCAGTACTGGCGCGAGATCAGCACGGGCCTCGCCCAACATGACATTCCAGTACGGCACTTCGTACTCCACGCCGAACAGGACACCCTCCGCGGACGCATCGCGGGGGACACTGTTGTCGGCCCCAACTCTCCGTTCCGCCTCAAGTATCTCGAGCCCTACGCCGAGGCGGCCCGCACGTGGCTGCACGCCGAGGCTGAGGTCGTCGACACCACGCACCTCACGCCCGCCCAGGCAGCACTGCAGATCGCACAGGCGGTCAAGAGCTGAGCGACTGCGTTACTCAAGCAAGGCCGGTGTCGTGCCGCTCGATGTCCAACCGGTGATTCGTAACCAGGTGCAACGCGGGGGTGCAAAAAACGACCCCAAGGCCAAACCCCTGTGCGTTATCGCAGGTCATGGGTGCAACGCTGTCATTGCGTTGCACCTGTGTTGCACCCCGTCGGTGGACGTATTGCAGCGTCAGCTCGGCTGGCGGACGAGGCTGGCGGCGTCGATCAGGCCCTGGTCCAGGGCCTGGCGAACGAGCAGGGCGGCGTCATCACCGGTATCACCGCGGCCGCCAACCCCAACCAGCAGGCCGCCGTCCTCTCCCGCCCCGACCCCGACGGCCGGCTGCGCGCGGTCGGCGTGAGCCTTCCCCTCACACCCGAGCTGCGGCGCGAACTCGCACCCCAGCTGCGCCCTGCCGCCGATGGACAGCTCGCCGAGCTTCCCGGCACCGTCGGAGGACTGCCCGGCAGCCCACCCGTCTCCTACCTGCCCGTCGTCCCCGAGGTCGTCGTCGAGATCCTCGTCGACCAGGACCGCCCCGAGTTCGGGCGCTACCGTCACCGGCCCCGGAACGTCCGTGTCCGGGCCGACCTGACAGTCGACCAACTCACGAGACGGTCTACCTAGCTTTTTCCCACATCGGAAACCGGTGGCTGGTAAGAGCGTGTCGCCCTTACATTCCCGCCGGAGCAGGTCGAACCGTATTGGGCCCGACCGTCGGCCGTCCACCAGGCCCTGAGCGCCGTGGACCCTGAGGCCTCAGTTGCACCTCCGGGCTGGCGCGATGCCAGGTTGCCAGGAAAGGCACCCGGCTGGCGAAGGTCACCGTCCGTCAGCGAAACGGCAAACCCATCACCCCAAAGAGCTGATGCCGGTATCTTGCCGACCATCCCCGGCGTCAGCCCGCATGTGGACCAAACAGGCTCGTGCCGAGGGCGCCGAAACGATCTCCGGACCGACTATGGTCATGCAGAGGGGGCGTCCGTGCACGGCGGACAGAGCAGCAGCGCGAAGCAGCGCCAGTCGTTGTTCAAGGCAGTTCTGGGCAACGAGGTCGAGATTCTGCCTGGCTCTCTCAACGCGGTCGTGACGCGCTTCGACGGCGGGGGCGTCCTGCTCGCCATACGCGGTGACACGACTCTGGCGATCGAACTGCGCGTCCGCCCGGACCGGGCTGAGTTCGTTGCGGACATCCGTGGCCTACGCATGCGCGAGCATGACCTCGCGCGCGCCATGGGCCAGTCCCTGGAGTGGGGGGTGGGCGTCTATGGCTACTGGAACGGCCCTTACCGGCCGGAGCCCTGGGAGCGGACGAACTGTCTCGTCAGCATCGTCAACCGCCAGGACGCCTTACCTTGGGGCACATGGGGCGGAGTCGCGTCGATGGCAGGCGCACCGCCTGTGGTGTGGGCCGACCGAGCGGTGGAGCTGTTCACCCGGCATATCGCCGCGCCGTTTCGCCGTGCTGGATACACAAATCGGTTGCAGGGCGTCCTGCGCCGCGAGGCGGCGCGACGCGGCGGTGAGGCGCCGAGATTGGCTTCCGCGCCAGAAGAGCAACCCCCGGCGAATCCGCAGGTCAGGGCGCCGATCCCAACTCAAGCGACTGCCGCAGCACTCATCGAGACAGCGGCCCACCTGGGGCCTCAGGCTCCATCTGGCCCGCTTCCCGGTACCGCGCCCGCACCGGCCCCTACCCGTTCCGTTAAAGCCGTGCCGCCTGGCCAGTACCGGGAGCGCGTGCACGTTCTGGAGGGTCGCCGTGCCGGCGGGAAGGCTGTGACCCACGGCACCCGACCCCGGCGCAGCCGCTTGGCCAAGGCGCTCGTGTTGGCTCGTTGCGGCGGATGGTGCGAGAACCCGCGCTGCGCGAGCCCCGAGTTCCGCGAGGTTACGCCCTCAGGCAAGCCGGTCCTGCAGGTCGACCACGTCCACGAACTCGCCGATGGTGGCGAGGACCACCCCAGAAACATGGTCGCGCTGTGCCCGAATTGCCATGCGGTCAAGACGGTGGGTGCGCGCGCCGACGAGCTGCGGGAGCAGCTGTCTACAGTCGCGCATGACCGGCATACTGCCGCGATGAGTGAGTGAGCTGTCGCGCAAGGCGGGCCGGGTTAGTACTGCAACGGTGCTTACCGTAACGGTTATTGGGTTCACTCGTTGGACCGTTCATGGGTGGGGACATATCCGAGGTCGATGCTCGTCGCTGGTCGGCCGGGCTGGCCGGACTGCATGAGCGGTTTGCTCACCGGTTCGCGCGGAGCGAGTCGAGGGAGTCGGCGCTGGCCTACATCCAGGGCCTACTGGCGCCATTGGACCGCAAGAACGGGTGGACGGTGGCCGAGGAGGCCGGTCACGGCGGCCCGGACCGGATCCAGCGGCTGCTGAACCGGATCGACTGGGACGCCGACGGGGTGCTCGACGACGTGCGTGAGTATGTCGTCGAGCACCTGGCGGATCCTGGCGGCGTGCTGATCGTGGACGACACCGGCTTCCTGAAGAAGGGCGAGCGGTCGGCCGGCGTCCAGCGGCAGTACTCCGGCACTGCTGGTCGGACCGAGAACTGCCAGGTCGGAGTCTTCCTTGCCTACTCCAGCGAGCTGGGCCGAACCTTGATCGACCGGGCGCTCTACCTGCCGACGTCCTGGACGGACGACCGCGTTCGGTGCCGGGCGGCGGGGATCGGCGACGAGGTCGAGTTCGCCACCAAGGTCCAGCTCGCACGGGCGATGGTCCGCCGCGCGATCGACGACCGGATCCCGTTCCGCTGGGTGACCGCAGACGCCGGCTACGGCTACAGCAAGGGCTGGCGCCACGAACTCGAGCAGGCCGACGTCTTCCACGTCGTGGCCACCACCAGCCACGACACCGTCGTCACCTGGCGGGCCATGGACCAGCGTCTGCACGACCTGGTCGCTGACCTGCCCCGGCAGAAGTGGAAGCGCCGCTCCTGCGGCGAGGGCGCCCATGGCCTGCGGATCTACGACTGGGCCCGTGCCGAGGTCCGACCCTTCCACCGCCCCGACCGCAAGCCCTGGGTCCTGGCCCGCCGCAGCATCACCGATCCCACGAAGATCGCCTACTACATCGCCTACGCGCCGGCCGATGCCACGCTCAACGAGCTGATCGCCGTCGCGGGCGCCCGCTGGGCGATCGAAGAGTGCTTCCAGACCGCGAAGGGCCAGTGCGGCCTGGACGACTACCAGGTCCGCCGCCACCCGGGCTGGTACCGGCACATCACTCTCGCGATGGCCGCCCACGCCTACCTCACTGTCGTGCGGGCCCAGCAGCTTCAAAAGGGGCCGGACCTGCTCGAACGCCAGACCTGATAGGGCTCACCCTCCCCGAGATCCGCCGACTGATCACGCGTCTCACCCGACCAGTCCGCCGCAGCATTGACCACGTCCTGCACTGGTCCCGATGGCGCCGCCGACGGCAACACAGGCGCGGACCAGCCACTACAAGAGACGAGGCCACAGCGCAGGAGCTGAGGCCTCGTCGCGGTAAGCACCGTTGCAGTACTAGTCAGGTGATGGCTGGCGGGGCAGGCGGCAAGTTTGGCAACGAGACGTCCGCCCCGCTGGGTCGGTGAGGTGGGCGGTTCAGGCGGTCAGGGCGGGCCGCAGGTGGGCGGCCTTGATCAGCGGGTCGCCGAGCAGCGGGTCTAACAGGCCGCCGGACAGGCCGGCATCCCCCGACGCCGCCCAGTGTGTCGCCCGCAGCGACAAGCCCACCGACGCCAGCACCGAGCCGCCCCCCATCCCCACCATCGCCTGGTGGTGGAACCAACTGCACGCCTGATCACGGAGAAGACGGCTCCACCGTGCCGGCGCCGCGGCCGTCATCCCCGCGAAGGCCGTCCGGGATTTCGGGTGGGCGCGCACGTGTCGTCCATGGCCCTCCTGATGCCACCCCGGCCCCGGCACCGGCCGGTCAGGCGGCCTTGCCGAAGCCGGCGGCTGCCGGGTCCTGGTCGCGCAGCTGGGTGAAGCCGACGTCCAGCTTCGGGTCGTACGCCTCGGGCAGGATGCCGTGCTCGTGCGTGCTGTACTCGCCGAACCGGTCGATGTGCGCGGTCAGGTACGGCGAGAGTGGGCCAGGTACGGCGCCACCAATGCACCTTCCGGTCGGCCGGCTCCCGGTCGGCGAGGGCCGGGTCGTTGTCGCGGACCCTGGTGCGGAACAGCTCGCGGTAGGCGGTGAACTTCGCGGCCACCCGCTCGGGCGCCAGGGTGGAGCGGTCGACCTCGACCTTGTGGACGTAGTTCTGAGCTGACCGTTGACCGATCGGGCCCTGCCCCGGGCCGGCGCCGGGATTGTCACTGGTGTCGGCTTGGATGAGGCCATGTCTGTGTATGAAGTGACCCGCCGGTTGCCGGAGATATCGACTGTTAGGGATCGTTCCCGAGCCATGGCGATGCTGGACGCCATCCTGAGCCCGGGCTGGGACTCGCGGTTCTACTCCTTCGATTCCCGGTGGTCGCCCACCGAGGAGATGGCCTCGATGCGGGACGGCTGCGGAAACGAGTACTCGATCGTCTTCTCTGCAGCTGGGGCGTATGCCCGCGGGTTCGACCACGAGTCGCCGATGAGCCCCTATCGAGACGATCCTCTGGCGCCGTGGCCTGGCCTGGTCGACTCGGTCCCTTCGGTCTTCCGTTCCTGCGTGGAGGAGCCGGCCTTCAGCGAGCCTGATGGGACGCCCCGGGCAACAGTGTGCTTCTGGCGCGAGCAGGCCGACGTCGCCTGGCGATCGGGGGACGTCGAGGTTCCCTCGGAAGGCAGGGAGGATGCCGATGGTGCCGATTGGCTGTTCGACGTCTTGGTGGACGGTCGGCCTGAGGCATACCAGCAGTTCGCCGAGGAGTACTACGAGATCACGGTCGACCTGGTCGCTGTGCGCCATGTCTATGCCCTGCGCCCGCTCTCGCAGAGCGTCGTCTCGTCGCTGAACCCGGATGTGAGCTTGGACGACCTCGCGGAGGACATCGCCCAGATCGGCTATGCCGTCACGGATACGGAGGTTCTGAACTGACCGTATGGCCGCCCAAAAGATGATCCGCGGGCGGTAGGGGCGGGTGCGCTTGTGGGCGATGTTGCGGGTCAGGACGTTGGTGACGTGAGTTGTTGGCAGATCAGCTGGTGAGCAAGTTGTGCCGTCGCGAGCAGGTCCTCGCGAGCCGTGTCGACGTTGGACCGCACTGACAATCCATGCCAGACGGATTGGATGAGCCCGGTCAGGACCGCTGCGTTGGTGCCCGCGGCTAGTTCCCCGTCCTGGACCGCTCGTTCGATGCGCACGAGGAGGGCCTGCTCGTTCGAGCTGTGCAGTTCGGCGACGTAGGCGCTGGTATCGAGCGTGCTCGTGCTGTCGGTCATCACGGCGCTGCTGATGAGACATCCGGGATGCGTGTCGCTTGGCTGGGTGAACTCGTGGACCGAGTCGGTGAGGATGCGTTCGATGACCGTCTGGATGTCCTTCTCGGCGACAGCCTGCTGGTAGATCTCGCGGTAACGCTCGGCGTAGGTCCGCACCGCTTCCTCGAACAGTCCGGCCTTGCTGCCGAAGGCGGCGTAGAGGCTAGAGGTGGAAAGCCCGAGGGCCGCAGTCAAGGTGCGGGTCGAGGTGCCGGAGTAGCCGCGTCGCCAGAAGAGGCGAGCGGCGTCAAGGACCGCACGGTCGCGGTCGAAGGCTCGTGGTCGTCCACGGTTGCGTTCGGTCACGCTTGCATTGTAGATCGTTCGCTCCATAATAGATTTATGGAGCGAACGATTCAGAAGAAGCTGTCGGTCGGCGGGGACAGCTGGGTCACGGTCGATGTGTACGGGGAACCGGATGCCCCGAGCCTCGTCGTCGTCCCGGGCGTGATGAGCGATGCGCATTCGTGGCGCCGTGTTGCGGGCGCCATCGACGCCTGGCCCTCAGTAGTAGTCGTCAACCGCCGGGGACGTATTTCCTCAGGGCCGTTGACCAACTCGTACTCACTGCGGACAGAGGTTGAGGACCTCGGCGTGGTCCTTGACGAGTTCGAGAGCACGAGGGCGCTCTTCGGCTGGAGCTACGGCGGCTTGATCACCTTGCTGACCGCCAACGATCGCCCTATTCCCCAGGTGATCGCCTACGAGCCGGTGATGCAGCCATTCGGTCGCCATGCACTGCCGGACCTGAAGCACGCAGCGGAGACGGCGGACTGGGATCGCTGCGTCGAGATCGTCAATCGGCAGATCTCCGGCTTCTCCGCTGCGCATGTCGAGGACCTTCAGGCCGATCAGCACGGTTGGGCGATCTTGCGTCGCTTGAGCCGACCGCTGTACGCCGAACTCGGCGCGCTCAACGCGGCGCCGCCTCCGGATGTGATGGCGCGGCAGGCAGATCAAGTGGACCTGATCATCGGCCAGTACAACCGCGGAACAGCCCCTTACGGAACGTCGTTCGACAACGTGCGGCGGCACGTCGGTCACGCCAGAGTCCACGAACTCCCCGGCCAGGGCCACCTGGCCCACATTCAGGCGCCGACAGAGCTTGGCCACCTGCTCAACAACCTCGCCGCATCTGATGGGCACCCATGCCAACGCGCCGCTCTCCATTGAGGGCCGCAGGCGACTCGTCGAGCGATGCGTGTCACGTCCGATCGCCCACGTTGCTGCGGGCGACCGCCCTGCGCCTGGGGACCGCGGAGGCCGAGCATCTGGTCGTACTGCTGGGCGATCAGGTCCCACTTGATCGAGCGGGTCAGTGAGCCGCCCAGGGCGGGCCAGCCGGGCGGGTCGTCGTCCGGGCGGTACAGCCGGATGCTGCCGATGTTCTTCAACCGTGGGAGCAGGCGGAAGTTCAGCAGCTCCGTGAAGGCGAATCCGACCACGGAGGCGCCGTGGGTGTCGACGTAGTTGGACGTAGTAGGACTCGATCTCGGCGTCCGTGCAGTGCCGCAGCAGGCCCTCGATCATCGCCGCGACCTCGGACGACGAACAGCTCTTGAGCTGGGAGTAGATGCAGACGTTCTTCCGCTCCACGTGCCAGTAGATCATCACGCCGTTGCCGGAAGCGCGCGGGTTCGCCGATTCCTGGGCGTGAACGGGGCGGAACCCGCGTGTGGTTGGGAGCATAGCGGCCCGGTCGGCCTTGGGTTCCCATCCATCGCCAGAGGGTCGAGCGGCGCTCGGGGTGGGCGGCGGCATGCCGACCAGCGACTGGCTCTTCCTCGGGCGCCGGGCCGGACAGCCTCTGGACCCCGCGACGCTCGGTGGACGCTGGTGCCGCGGAGTCCTATCGCTGGCCCCAGCCGCAAAGTGGCGGTCAGAGACAGGAGTCCAGGGCAACCATCCGGGTGTCAAAACTGGCTGGTATACACACTCGACGCCCCCCGCCAACGGTGCCAGCATCGCCCGTGGCCCATCAACCACCACACGGAGGGCACGCATGCCCAGCCGAGCCCGCAAGAAGATCGCCATCGCTGCCGCAGCCGCTACGCTGCTCACACTCTCGCTCAGCGTGGGAACCGCCGGCGCCAGCACGCCCGAGCCGTTCGCCGACCAGGCCCGCGCCGCGCGTCTCACCCCCGCGCAGAACCGCGCGCTGCACGCCGAGGTGGCCACGTACCTCAAGCGCACCGGCGGCACGCAGACGGCCCTCAACGTGATCACTCTGCCGGGCGAGACGATCCGGGTGGCGATCCCCGGCGAAGCCCACCCGCGTGATTTCGTCAACCACCCCGCCGTCGCGCCCGCCACCGCATCGAGCAGTCCTTGCCTCAACATGACCGGCAGCGGGTACTTCTGCACCTGGAGTGGGACGGAGTACACCGGCAGCGAAGCAGACATGTACTACTGCAAGTCCTACAACATGCCCTTCAACGGCACCGGTTCCTACGATAACGATCAGACTATCGGGGTCAGGGCCAAGTTCTATGGCAAGTACGGGGACTACCTGGGCAGCAGCCAGCCAGCTCTGTACGGGCAGCCCTCGTACAACTGGTACTACGTCTGGACGATCGTCCCCTGCTGACCCACAATCCCCCTGCTTCGGCAGGATGAATGATGGGGCGGAACCCGCGTGCGGTTGGGGGTATAGCGACCCGGTCGGCGTTGCGCCCGGCGCGACTGGAGCTGCATCGCCGTCCTTGAACAGCTCCTGGTCACTCGGCTACCGGTCAGGTTCGCCTGTCGGAGGGCACCGGTTCCGCTGCGCGGGACGCCGTCAGTGAAGCTGCGGCAGTAGCAGGTGGGCGGTGTGCCGGGCGTCCTCGGCCGTGGGCGCCGTGATCTGCACGAGCCTGCTGCCCTGGAGGACGTCGAGCAGGACGAAGTCCCTGGACTCCTCCTGCACGTGGAAGCTGTACGCCGCGTCGGCGAGCCCCGCCTCCGCCACTGGTTGGCCCTTGGTGCGGTCGACGACGTCGCGGAAGGACTGCCTGCCGTAGGAGGCATGGGCAACGCTGACGTAGAGCTCCGCTTCCTGGTAGGCGCACTCGCTCACCTGCTCCTGCAGGATCTCCTTGGCCGGGCCTGGCGAGCGGTGCAGCACGTCCGCGGCCTGGGAGGCGCTCAGCAAGAGGCAGGGATGACTCAGCGGGTCAGGAGCGGGCTCGGGATCGGCGACGCACCCGCTGAGCAGCCAGCCCCCACCGAGTAATACGCCCGCCAAGGCACCGGTCGCACGCCGGAGATCGATCCCCTTCACTTCGCCCCACTCCCCCTGCCGTCGAACTCCCAGGCGCAGCATGCAAGGTAGCTCCTCTCCCGTCAACAAGCCGTGGTGGCGGGCCCGGACGCCCGGGAACGCGGAGCACCGGCGCGGGACACGGGCGCCGCCTGACAGTGAGGATCCATGAGCGGTTGCCGGGACCGCTGTGTCCATGCCCCGGCCGTCAGGTCTGGTGCATGAAGTGGGTGGGCGGGGGTAGCCGGAGGTCGCGGGCAGGGCTGGCGGCGCGCGGGACACCCCCCGGACACCGCGCGCCGCCAGGTGCCCAGTGCCGTCGCCCGGGGCGGGGCGCGAGTGGGGCTTTCGGACCGGCCGTCGACCCTTCGTCCGCCCGGCGTCGACGTCCGGGCAGCGCTGTTCGGCGTCGAGCCGGCCTGACCGGGCGGCCCCGACGGGGAACTGGGGGTCCGCCCCTCCGAAGGGCGGACCCCCAGTTGCCGGAAGCGGCGACGGTACGCGTTCGACTGCGCTTCACCGGGGCACCATGGGGCGCCCGCGATCTTCCTCTGGTCAGGGGTTCACCGTCACGGTGATGCTCTCGGGGCTGCCGCCGTTGCCCTGGTAGACCGAGTCGCCGCTGTAGACGGCCGTGATGACGTGGGGGCCGGTGGTCCGGAAGAAGACGACGCGCCCGGCGGCGGCGCAGTTCCCGAGGTTGAGGACCAGGCGTGCGGTGCCCAGAGTCACTCCGGCGGTGGTGTCGGTGAACGTCACGGTGCCGGTGGGCGGGGTCGTGGCGCCCGTGCCCGCCGGGCAGACCAGGTCGTCGAGGACTACTGGCCGCCCGAGCCGGACCTGCTGGGGGATCGCGATCAGACGGGTGGTCACCGGTTTGCCCGGGGTGGGGTAGCTGATGGTGATGCCTGCGGCGGCGCCGGTCACGGCGGGGCCGGTGCCACCGGCCGGGACGAGGGACGATCCGCCGCCTCCGCCACCAGCGCTCCCGAAGGGGCTGACCTGGGCGTTGAGGCTGCCGCCGCCGCCACCCCCGTAGTAACCGCCGCCGCCCGCGCCGCCAGTGCCGGCGCCGCCGTCGCCGCCGGTGTCCAGGGTGCCGGGCGAGCCGTTCGTGTTGCCGGGGCTGACGCCGCCGGGGCCGCCCTGGGTGGCGGTGCCCGCCCCACCGCCACCTCCCCCGGTGCACATCCCGTTCGCACCCGGCTGGCCGGCGTCCCCACCCTGGCTGCCGCCCGTACACGACGAGCTGAACACCTCACCGGCTCCACCGCCGCCCGCGGCCACGATGAGGCGGGAGTCGCTCGTGGTGAGGGGGATGGTGCGGGGCTGGGTGCGGACGTCGGAGGCCCCGCCTCCACCGCCGCCGAACCGGCTGTTGCCGCCGCCGTTGAAGCCGCCGATGCACGGTGAGAAGGGGTAGCACCCGGAGGGGAGCGTGGGGACGCCACCGACTTCGACGTACAGGGTCTGCCCGCCGGACAGCCCGGTGAGCGTGCCCGAGACCTGGGCACCCCGGCCGCCCGGGGTGGTGTTGACCCCCGACAGGCCGCCGGCCGCGCCGATCGCCGTGACGTCGACCTGGCTGACGCCGTTGGGGACGGTGAACGTCTGCTCGGCGCCGGTGAAGGCGAAGGTGCAGGTGGTGGTGGGGCCGGAGACCGTACAGGTGCCCTGCGCGCGGGCGGGCGCGGACAACGCCACCGGGGCGAGGGCCGCGGCGCCGAACACACCGGCCGCCACGGCCAGCACCCGACCCCGACGGCCGGCAGCGGGCCGATCGACGGCCCCCCACAGTGAGAACGTCACGCTCAACTCCACAAGACGGAAGAAGGACCCGGCGAGGTTTCGCCTTGCGCCACTGTCGATCACGCAACGGGAGGTCAGGGCCCCCACCGAACTGACACACCGTCGGTTCACGCCGACGGACCCGCGGACCACGCCTTCGCCGGCATCCGTGGTGCCGTGGATCATCCGGGCCTCGTCGGAGGCGAGGAAGGCGACGGCGCGGGCGATGTCCTCGGGAGAGCCCGGGGGCTCCGGCCGGAGTCGCCGCGGCCACCCGTTCGCTGACCGGGCGGGCGCTCTCGTTCCCCGGGAGCCGGAGTGACCGCGGGAGCAACGGCGTTGACCGCGAGCACCCTGTCGAGGTGGTCGTCGGACCGCTCCGGCGGGGAAGCGGCGGGACAGACGAACCGCTCCTACCGCCGCCAACTCGCCTACCTCGCCCGACGGCCGAACCCGTGGCGTCGGTCAGCAGCAGTCTGCGGGCTGACCGGCGGTTCAGCCCGGCAGCGGCGCGCGGCTCGGGCCGCCGGCCCCGGCGGGTGCCGTCAGGTCAGGATGCGCACGGGTGTGGCCACCGAGGGCGGTGAACACCGCTGGGTGGTCCTGCAGACGGTCAGCGGCCGCGGGTTGGGACCGTCGAGGATCTGTACGGCCCACAGGACCGGGTAGCTGACGCCGCAGATGGCGCAGGTCGGGGCTGGGAGAGGGGCGAAGCCTTCGGACGGCGGCCCGAAGCCGGGCGGGGCGGTGGATGCAGTGGGTGCGGCGGGTGTCGGGACGGTGGCCGGCATCGGCGGGACGGCGGGCGGTGCGGGAACCGCCGGGCGCGGGGCGACGACCGGTGAGGGGGGTGCCACCGGGGCGGGGGGCGCGACCGGGGCGGGGGGCGCGACCGGCGGAACGGGAGGGACCGGAGGAACAGGAGGAACCGGAGGAACGGGAGGAGCTGGAGGAGCTGGAGGAGCTGGGGGAACCGCCGGCGGAACGACCGCCGGTGGCGGCGCCACGTCCCAAACAGCGAGCCCGGCCACCAGCGCCTCGAAGTCGTACCCGCACTCACCGCAGGAGATCAGCGCTCCCTCGGTGCGCATGTCCCCGCAGCCGGGGCAGAACGTCACCGGTTGCTCGTCGGCCTCCGTGCTCTCGCAACGTGAGCAGATGAAGTCGGGCTCGACCTTGCCGTGCTGGAAGAACGCCCCGAAGATCTGGAAGGGGTGGATCTCGCCGTCCTTGCTGTGCGCCGCGCGCAGCACCGACTGGATCGTCTTCAGCCGCCGCCTCCGCTCCCGCAGGCGCTGGAGGTCCAGGTTGACGACCTTGGTCTGCCGGCAGTCCCGGCACGTGCACAGGGTCCGGACGGGCAGCCGGGAGCGGATCCCGAACTGCCGGTACAGGAACTCGAAGGCCGCCCGGTGCTCCTCCCCGACCGGGACGTCCGCCACTCCCACGCCGACGGCCGCGAGGAAGCCCTCGACGGTGGCCGCCAACTGCGCCACCCCGGAGCCGAGTCGCTCGGGTACGCCGTCCGGTCGGCGGCTCATCATCACCGGGATCGACAGCAGGCCGGGGAGGGCGTTGCGGTCCACGGCGACGAAGCCCTCCCGGGAGCGGAAGACGACGCCCTGGATACCAGCCCACAGGGACGGCCCGGTGGTCCGGGGGCCGCCGGAGAGCCGCTCGTTGATGAGGGAGGCCACGCCTCCGACCACGCGCTCGCCGGTCTGGTGGTGGCGGGCCAACGTCTCCGCCTGGGGTGCGCGGGCCCACCAGCGCGGCTGGGGGAAGTCCGCGTCCGGATCGAGGCCGGCCAGCGTCCGGTCGAGCATGAGCAGCGCGCTCCGGTAGGCCTCCACATAGGGGGACTGCACGCCCAGCGCGACGACCGAGACGGCACGGTCGGTGAGGTGCACCGACACCGTGGTGTGCCGGTCGGCGCCGTCCGGGCCGCCGACGAACAGCATGCGTATCGCGAGCGGGACTTCGTCGGGCAGGAGCATCGCGGAGCGGACGGCCGAGCCCCGCTGGGCCTCCACCACGGTGGCCATCTCCGAGGTGATCCGGAAACCGAGCGAGCGCAGCGCGTCCACGGCCGCGACCCGAACCCGTGCGGCGTCGGCACGGACGCGGCGCTCGGCGTCGAGGGTGATCGAGACCAAGACTCCTCCGCGGGCGGACGGCGTGACGGATCGACCGGTCGGACGACCGCACGACGGTCCGGGAGTCTAACCGGGAAGGCCGACGCGCGCAGACGGAACGTCAGGAACGGGCCGCCACCCCCGGCTCCGTCGCGGCGTCCGTGCACCGCCCGGCCCGACGTTACCCCCGCCCCGCCGTGTCGGACCGGCTGACGGTCATCCGGTCGCATGTCAGCCGGCCTTGACCGGCGTCGGCGTGGCACCTCGCGGCGCCGACGTGGCACCTCGCGGCGCCGACGTGCCGCTGACACGACGGCGACGCGACGGCGACGCGGTGACGACGCGCCGTCAGACTCCGGCGGTGCCGGCCGGGGCCGGATCCCCGGGTCGGCGGGCGAGGAGTCCCTGGCCCGGGCGGCGCAGGCGGCGAGGCCCTCCGGGGTGTGACCGGCCCAGCCGAGGTAGCCGTCGGGGCGGACCAGGAAGACGCCGGTCCCGTACGCCTCGTACGCCGGGATGCGGACCACGGGGGTGGTCAGGGTGGGCAGCGGGTCGTCGGTGCCGACGGTGACCAGGGTCCAGTGCGGGCCCCGGAGGCGTCGAACAGGCGGGTGCCGCCGCGGCGGCCGTCCGGGGCGCGGTCGCCGGCGCGCAGCGCTGCCTCGGGCAGGTCCGGGCGGGTGTCCACGGCGAGGGAGAATCCGCGGTAGCCGAGGCCTTGCCTGCCGGCTTCTGTTGTAACTATTATTGTTGCTTCAAGGCAAGGGAGGTGCGGCGTGAGCGCCAACAGCAGACTGACGATCGCGGCACACGCCCTGACCTGGATCGGGCTCTATCAGCGCCGTGGCCATGGGGTTGCCACCTCCGAGCAGATCGCGACGAGCGTCAACACCAATCCGGTGGTGATCCGCCGCTTGCTGGCCGAACTGCGCAAGGCCGGACTGGTCGATTCGCGGCGCGGCGCGGGGGCCGGCTGGATGCTCTCGCGAGACCTGGCGGACATCACCCTTCTCGATGTCTACGAGGCGGTCGAGGCGGGGCCGATCTTCGCCCTGCATCGCTCGATCCCCGACCCGGAGTGCGTCGTGGGTCACGGCATCGGGCCGGCGATGACCGCCGTCTACGACGAGGTCGAAGCGGCCCTGCGCAGGGAGCTGGCGAGAACGACACTGGAGGACGTCCTGCGGGACGTACTCAAAGCAACCTGATCCGACCGCTCCCCTTCGCGGGGATGTTTTCCGCCCATAAATGTAACAAAGATGGTTACCTCTAGGACTGGAGAACGACATGGGACTGCTGGAGCACAAGACCGCCCTGGTGACCGGTGCATCGACCGGCATCGGCCTCGCCACCGCCCGCCGGTTCGCCGCGGAGGGGGCGACCGTCTACCTCACCGGCCGCCGCAAGGCCGAACTGGACGCTGCCGTCGCACTGGTCGGCCCACGCGGCATCGGCATCCAGAGCGACACGTCGAACCTGGACGACCTCGACCGGCTGTTCGCCCGGATCACCGAGCGCAGCGGCCGCCTGGACATCGTCCTGGCCAACGCCGGCGTCGGGGACTACGGCCCACTGGGGGAGATCACCGAAGAGGAATACGAGCGCACCACCTCCATCAACTTCAAGGGCACCGTCTTCACCGTCCAAAAGGCCCTGCCGCTGCTGTCGGCCGGAGCCTCGGTGATCCTGCTCTCCTCCAGCGCCGCGCTACGAGCGGCTCCGGGCCTCGGCGTCTACGCCGCCACAAAGGCCGCGATCCGGAGCCTGGCTCGTACCTGGGCTGCCGAGCTGGCCGATCGCGGGATCCGGGTCAACGCCCTGACTCCCGGTCCCGTCGAGACCCCCGGGGCCGACGAGTTGCGGGCCGCCATGCCGCAAGGCGGGCAGTCTGCGGCGGCCGAGCATGCCACACCGACCCCCCTCGGTCGCGTCGGCCGACCCGAGGAGGTCGCCGCCACCGCCCTCTACCTCGCGGCCGACCAGAGCTCGTTCACCACCGGTGCCGAACTCTTCGTCGACGGCGGCGCAACCCAACTCTGACGCAGCCTCGGCGACTCGCGGCCCTGTGACGACGCCCCGGCGTCTGCCCGAGCGGCGGCCCCTGCAGGGCCGGAGGACCGTGGACAGGTCCCTTGGACAGCCCGGTCCGACCCGAAGTTCTGCTGACTGACGGGCGACTCCTGAGCCGTTCGGGTGCCCTGCAGCCGGATCGTGGTCGACTTGTTCACCCGGATCAGCTCGCTGATCGGTGCGGTCGCGTTGCCGCCGGACCTGGGCGCTGCCAGGGTTTTGGTCGATGACCTGGTAGACGAGCCGCTCGCTCTCCGCAACGGCGGGGCCCCGGACGCGCGCCGACCAGCCGGCACGAAGTACCTGCTCGGCCGGGAGATCGTTGTCCCCGCGGCTCAGGACAAGTGACTTCGGTTCAGTCAGGACAGACGGGCCAGGATGGTCCGGCAGGTGCGCTGCAGTTCCTCGTCGTTGGCGACGCGCCCGAAGCGCCCACTGCGGCGGGCCTGCGCCAGTTCCGCCCGGATGCGGGGCAGGGCGGGTGCGGCGGCCGAGCCCATCCGATCCAGGCAGGCCAGCACGTGGTTGGACGTCGCGTCGTTCTTCTCCCAGGCGGCCAGCAACGTCCGGACCACGACGTCGGCCTCGACCTCGCCGACGATGTCCCACAGGGCGGTCGCGGCATGGACCCTGGTCCACTCGTACCCGGCGGTCAGCATCGTGCGCAGGCGCGGCAGCGCGGCAGCGGCAGGTGGGCCGATCAGGCCGAGGACGTCGGCCGCGTCGTGGTGCGCGTGGGTATCGAGCAGGTCGCACAGCCGGGGCACGACATCGGCCGGGTCGCGTTCGAGCGCCCAGAGCGCGGCCGTGGCGGCCGCGCGCAGGTTCACGTCCGCGGCGTCGGCCAGCGGGCGGACCACGTCCAGGGCGGACGCGGCCTCGGTGCCGAAGGCGGCGAGTGCCTTCAGCGCGGAGGCCCCGAGGCGCAGTTGGTCATGGCGGATGGCGGCGGTGACAGCGTCGGTGAGCGCGGGGACGGCGGCCGCGTCACCCAGTTCGGCCAAGGCGGACATCAGGGCGCCTGTGCCCAAGTCGGCCCACGGATTCGACATGTCGGCGTCCGCCAGGTGCCGGGAGAGCCGCGGCACCAGCTCACCGGCTCCCGGGCGCAGCCGGCCGGCGACCTGCACCGCGCGCCAGGCGTCGGTACCGCCGTCCAGTGCGGTCAGCAGGCAGGGCACGGCGCGGGGATCACCGAGGGCGGCCAGGGCCATGACGGCCTCCTGGTGCGCGCGTCGCGGAAGCGTCTTCGTGACGGCCCAGGCGTTCGGCCCGTGGGTGGTGCGGTTGGCGGCGACGTGGGCGGCGAGCGCCTCGCGGGCGGGTTCGCCTGCGGGCCCCAGGGCCCGCAGGCTCTCGGCTGCCGCGGCGGCGGTGTACGGGTCCTGGGGCGCCAAGCAGTCGGCGAGGAGCTGGACGAGGCCGGTGTGCTCGCCCCGCCAGGACGTGATGAGGTCCTGGGCCATGCGGATCGCGTCGTAGCGGATGGCCGGGTCCGGGCTGCTGAGTTGTTCGGTGAGCAGCGCCGTGCGCTCGGGCACCCGGGCGTCCAGGACGGTGTGGAAGGTGCGCAGCAGGGTCGTGGTGGGGGCGTGCAGCCGGCCGTGCCGGTCGAGGTCCTCGAACGCGGCGGTGACCTGTGGCGGAACGCCGTCCTGGGCGACGGCTTCTGTCTCGGTGTCGGCCTCGCGGTCGGCCCGTGTGTCGGTTTCGCCCTCGCCCTCGCGCCCGTTCCGGCAAGCGCAGGCTCCGGAGCCGGTTCCCGACCGGCATCCGGCCTCCTCGCTCCCCCGCTCCGGTGCGGTCGCGAGCCGGCGCAGCAGGGCGATCGCGGCCGGCACGGCGTCGTCGCGGTCCTGCCCGCAGCGGGCGTGGTGAACGAGTGCGGCGAGCCGGATGTCGGGTTCCGTCGTCGGGTCGTCGGCCAGGGCGGCGAGCCAGGCCGTCGCGGCGGTGCGTGCCGCGGGGAGCCGCAGTGCCAGGGTCGCCGCCGTGTGGACGACGAGCAGCCGTTCCACGGTCCCGTCCTCGGCAGCCAGCCGCTCGCGCAGCGCCCCGAGCGCCCGGTCGGCGTCCTCGACGAACAGGCCCAGGCCCTCGATGCCCGCCCGGCGCACCCACGGGTCCGGGTCCTGCGCGTAGGCGAGGAAGGCGCCGGAGCGCTCGCGCAGCATGGCCACGCCGTCCCCGGCGGCCGTCGACTCGCTGCCGTCCGGCGCGACGATGATGTCGTCGCCGCGGTCGACGGCCTCGCGCCCGATGCTGAGCAGCAGGTGGACGACCGCGCCGCGGTCGGGGGTTGCCGGGTCGTCGGCCAGGGCGAACAGGAACGGCAGGCTCGCCACGGTGCACGGGTACACGTCCCCCTGGTGGTGGGCCGCGCTGTAGTAGTCGCCGAACGCCTTCTCACGGGTCCCGGCGTCGGCCGATGCCATCGCCCGCAGCCACACCGGCACCTCGTGGGCCGGCCCGTACGCATGACTCATCGACGACCAGTCGACACTTTCAAGATCGTTGATCACGCGGACCACAGTGCCAGCCACCACCGACAACGACACCCCACAGCCCTTCACCGGACAGAACTCCGCGTGGACCACCCGGCCCACCGGTTCCTTCCCGTGCTGCCGCCGGGTGTGGGCCCCGACCCGGGAGCGCCCATCCAACGCCCGCCGAAGATCAAGGTCAACACCTCTGGGCGGGCCCGGTCCGTCAGAACGTGCTGCGCCGTACGACGGGCCGCCCGGGCCGCTCCTGCCCGGGGCCGCGCAGCGCGGCGGCGGCGGTGCGGGTGCGCTCCAGCCAGCTCATGACCTGGCGCAGCGTGGCGGGGTCGAGGTTGCGGGTGAGGTCGCGGACGGCCTGGTGGTCGTCGCTGGTTGCAGTACTGCAGCCTGCTCCTGCTTGCCGTCCTGCCGAGGCCGGCGCGTCTCCGACGCCGGCCCACCGACAGCTGACCACCGGAGCAGGACGGTCAGCGACGTCCGTCCCGGCCGATCACCATCGGCGCTTGGCAGTGCCCAGGATGCCCTCACCGATCGTCGGCGCTGATGAAGTCGGTCAGAGCGGATCACGACCGAATACGTGCCCTGGCTAGCGCAGGGCTCCGGTCGCACGCAGGTCGGCGAGTGCCCGGCGGGCCAGTGGGCCGAAGTCCTCGCCAGTGGTGGTGTCGATCCACTGGTCGTAGGCGATCTCCCAGACGAGCGTGCCCAGTTGTGCGGTCACGCGCGCGGTCAGGATGGGGACCCCGCGCCTGTTGAGGGCCTTGATCATCGCGGCGGTGAGGTCGATCCGCTTCAGGGCTTCGCGTTCGCGCAGCTCCGTGTTGGCGTTCAGCACGGCCTGGCGCCGGCGGCTGAACTCGCGGCGGTCGGCGGTGAAGAACGTGCGGCCGAGCGCATCGAGGGCGTGCGCCAGCGCGTCGAGTGGTCCCGCAGTCGGCGGCGCTGAGGCGATCCCCTCGGTGAGCAGGTCGGTGATCGTGCCCGCGCCGAAGAGCACCTCCCGCTTGTCCGGGAAGTACCGGAAGAACGTGCTCTTGGTGAGCCCCGCGCGTTCCGCGATCTCGATCACGGTCGTGTTCTCGTAGCCGTGCTCCTCGAAGAGGTCGAGGGCGGCGGCGGCGAGTCGTCCTGGTGCGTCGGGTTGCCAGCGAGCCATGGGAGCAGTCTACGGGACTTCGTCCCATCACTGGTGTACGGTCGATAAGACCAAGTCCCATCACTGGCCAGGAGAGAGGTCACCGATGAGCAGAGCTGTCCGCTACCGGCGATTCGGCGGTCCCGAGGTGCTCGAACTGCAGGAGATACCCGAGCCGCACGCCGCACCCGACGAGGTTCGCGTCCGGGTCACGGCCGCCGGGCTGAACCCGATGGACTGGCAGATCACCACACAGCCCGACATGGCGGCACGGTTCGGCATCACCCTGCCAGCCGGGTTCGGCAGCGACTTCGCCGGAGTGGTGGACGAGGTGGGCACCGAAGCCACCGGATTCGCGATCGGCGACCGGGTTTACGGGGCTGCGATCGGCCGGTCCGTCGCCGACTTCGTGCTGGTCAAGACAGCCGCGGCAACGCTCTGGCACACCCCCGAGGGCGTCGGCGACGAGGTGGCGGCCACGCTTCCGGTGTCCGGTCTGACGGCCGCCGCCGCGCTCGCCGCACTCGGGCTCCGCGCCGGGGACACCGTCCTGATCGGCGGGGCGGCGGGCGGCGTGGGCGTCTTCGCCGTGCAGCTCGCGAGGCTCGCGGGTGCCCGGGTGCTCGGCACCGCCTCCGAGGCCACGTTCGGATTCCTGCGCGGGCTCGGCGCCGAACCCGTGGCGTACGGCCCGGGCCTGGCGGACCGGGTGCGGGCCTTGGCGCCCGAGGGGATCACCGCCGCAACCGACCTGTTCGGAAGGGACGCGGCCGAGACCGCCCTCAAGCTCGGCGTGGCACCCGAGCGGATCACCGTCGTGGCCGACGGCCCCACCCCGCCGCCCGGCGTGCGCAAGCTGGGGGCCCTCGACGCGGCCCCGGGCACTTTGGAGCGGATCGCCGACGCGATCCGTCGCGGCGGGATCACGGTGCCGATCGCGGCGACCTACCCGGTCGAGCGGATTCGCGAAGCCGTGACGACGCAGGCCGAGAGGCACGTGCACGGCAAGATCGTGATCGCCATGTAGAGCGTCACCAGGCAGACTCGGGAGGCCGGGGGAGCGCGGCCCGCAGGCAGCGCGCCGCGTTCATCGGTATGGCACACCGTGCCGCATCGCTCCTCCCCCTCGCCGACGCCGAGAGCCTGGATGCGGCACACGCGGTCGAGGTCTACAACGCGCTGTCCGCCTACGGGGACCGGGGCGACAGCTGTCACATGGCCGACGTATTGCTCACCCGGCAGCAGGTCCTCGGAGGCACAGACCTGACCCATGCTCACTGCCTGTAGCGATGTTCGCCGGCGGGTGGGTACTGCCGAGTCACCATCGAGGACGCGGCTGGGCGGCGGCCCAGGAGCAATCCGATCTACCTGGGAAAACCGCAAGCGCAAGTCCTGGCACGGCTGTCTGCTGCCACACCACCAGCCGCAGCCATGCGTGAATGGGGCCCTGCGGACCGCGGAGGTGGATGCGCGGTCCGCGGCGTGCCTCCTCGCGACGGTCGGATGGCGGCGGCTCACGCCGGCGTGGCATCGGCCGACGCCGGATGGCGGCCGTACCAGTCGAGGCAGACGACCAGGGCGTCGTCCAGGGCATCGTCGTCGCGGTGGCGGCCCAGCTCAGTCAGTACCGCTCGGGGGACTTCGGCGGCGGGCAGCAGCTGGGTGGCCAGGATCGCCCTGGCCAGCGCCCGCTCGCCGTATGGCTCGCCTGTCTTGGAGGTGACCGCGTGCACGCCGTCGCTGACGAAGATCAGCCGGTCGCCCCGTTCGACCCGAATGCGCTGCGCCTCGTACGGGGTCTCGTCGGCGAGACCCAGCGGTAGCTGCGCCTCGAACGGAATGTGCTCGACCGCTCCGGCCCGGAGCCGGAGCAGCTTGGGTGAGCCCGCGTCGACGATCTCGACCAGGCCGGTGTCGAGGTGGAACTCAAGGAGCAGGACCGATACGTGGGCCTTGCCGCGGTACTGCCCGTACACGGCCTGGTCGGCCAGGGCCGCTTGGTCGGCGATGCTGACGCCCGCTCGGCGGGCGTTGCGCAGGGAGTTGACGACCAGGTTGGTGAGCAGGGACGCCTCGATGCCCTCACCCATGCCGTTGGTGACGGTCAGAGTCAGGTGGTCCTCGGTGGCGGACCAGTCGAAGTTGTCACCGCGGATCGCGTAGGCCGGTTCGAGCTGGGCACCGATGGCGTACTCGTCACGGGCACAGGCGCGGGCAGGCAGGAGCTGCCACTGCATCTCGGCGGCGAGAGTGAGTCGGTTCTTGCGGCGGGCCTGGAGATAGAGGTCGGTGTCGCGTTCCGCGACGATGATGTGGTAGCCGAGCATCTCGGCGATTTCCCACAATTCGTCCTGCACGGAGGGGGTGAGGGTGGAGCTGTCGAGGCCGACGCTCAGGATGCCGAGACGGTCACCCCGGACGGTCACCGGCAGGTGCAGCAGACGTGTTCCCTCGAAGGGGCCCGGCTCCGCGAAGGGCTCCTGCGAGCCGAAAGCGCGGCCCGGAGCACTGGTGTGTACGGGGAGCGGTCGCGCGGTGTGGGGCAGTTCCGTGACCGGCTGTAGCACGGTCAGGCTGTAGTCGGCCAGAAGCAGCTCGACCTGGTGTGCGTGGTAGAGGTTGGTGAGGATGGCACGGATGGTGTCCAGCAGGGCGTAGGGTGCGGCGACGCGCAGTGCGCGTTCTACCGCCGACAGGTTGGCCGCCAATCAGTTCGCCCTCCCGTTCGACCGCCGACTGTTCCGTCGGCGGTGTGTCTTGTGTGGTGGTACGGGTGCCAAGATGGCCCCATGGACACAGTCTCCCCCCTGCCGGGCCGCCCAGACGCCGCGGCCATCGCGTCGTCCGTGGTGGAACTGCTGGAGGTGCTCTGGGGCGGTGGCCGCGACCTGGTCGCTGCGCCGGTCTCGGTGTCACAACTGCGGGTGCTCTACGTCTTGGAGGCCAGTGACGGAATCAACCTGCGCACCCTCACACAGGCCCTGGACACCCGTCCCTCTTCCGCCAGTCGGCTCTGCGATCGGCTGGAAGCGATCGGTCTGGTGCAGCGCACCCCGAGTGCGGCCAGTCGACGGGAGCTCGAACTCCACCTCACGGCCTCCGGTCGCGCGTTTCTCGCCGGTCTGCGGGCGGACCGGGAGCGGTCCCTGGAGCGGGTCCTCGAAGCCATGCCCGACGCGGACCGCCGCGCGCTGATGTCTGGGCTGACATCCTTCCGTGCAGCGGCCATGGGCGTCACGGCGCAGCGAACCACCTCAGCGGGCTCGCACGGGGTACCGGGCGGGGAGCCGGTCGCTGATGCGTCCGGACACGATGTCGTACGGGGTGCCGGCCCCGCACGTAGCGCCTGAACCGGGCGTTCGCACTGCCGGCCCCGCTCGGGCCACCCTGCTCACGAAGCAGCGGCGGATCATTGCTGAGCGGCGATTGTTGTCGAAGCGCAACTATTGCCTCTAGGGTGGGCCATATGCCGCACTTTGCGGTCCCGGGCCGCGCTCTGCGCACCGCCCGGTGAAGGGAGGCCGTAGTGGCCGAACGACCCCGCATGGCACCGGGCTGCTTGACGGTGGACGTGACGATCGGCGCAGATGTCGCCCGAATCGAACTGTCGGGCGAGATGGATCTGGAGACCCTCCCGCAGTTCGAGGAAGCGGTCCGTCACGTGCTGCTCACGCACGCCCGGATCGTGATCGTGGACGCGAAGAACCTCACGTTCTGCGACTGCGCAAGTCTCGGCGGTCTGCTCCGGGCGAAGAAGCGCATCACGGAAGCACCCGCCACTTTCCACCTCGCCAATCCGTCACCCGCTCTGCTACGTCTCGCCGATCTCACCCGTACTCGCAGTGCCCTTGGCCTTTCACCGCAGCTACCGGCGGCCCGTACCAAGCCCGCTCCCGCCAACGACGGTGAACCCGTAGGCGTCGCCCCGCGACCAAGTTGAGCGGCCCGGGGCGGGATCGGGTGCCCGCCGAAGGGCCGCGTACCTTCGCCGGCCGGGGAGGGGCGGCGTCAGCCGGTCTTGTCGACGCGGGCGGTCCACGTGACATGCTCGTCGCATGATGGACCACGAGCAGCTGGTAGTGCAGGTACCGGGCGACAGGCCCGCGGCGGAGACCGGCCTTGCGGTGGTTCGGGAGGTCCTGGCCGGCCTCCCCGGTTCGGTGGTCTTCCTCCAGCCGGAACGCGGACCGCGCGGCGAGGTGGTGGACTTCCGGTTCCTGGCCGCCTCTCCTGAAGCGGTCGACATCGGCGGGCGCAGCGGAGCCCAGCTGCTGGGGTTGACTGTGCTGGGCACGTATCCGGGGGTCGATGCCACGGGCTTGTGGCGCGGCTACCTGGGAGTACTGGAGAGCGGTGCCTTGTACGAGGGGGAGCTGGAGTACGAGGAGACGGCGGCCGGCATCCCGCACCGGTCCCGGTACGGCGTGCGCGCGGCCCCGTGCCAGGGCGGCCTGATCGTCTCCTGGAACCGTCTGGATACCGGTGAGCGCGAGCAGCGTCGCCTGGCGCTCATGCAGAGTCTGGGCCGGATGGGCTGGGTGGACCGCGACCTGGTCCGAGCTGAGATCACCTGGTCCGACGAGGTGTACTCGATCTTCGAGAGGGACCCTTCTCTGGGCCCGATGACGCTGGAGGACTTGTCGGCCCATGCCGAAACCGAGGACCGTCCGGCGGTGGAGGACGCGGTGCGGCGCCTGCTCAAGGTCGGGGAGCCGATGGATCGCACCTTCCGCGTCCGCCTGCCCGGCCGAGCGGTGCGCCATGTGCGGGTGGTCGCCGAGGCGGAGACGGACGTGCGCGGCGACCCGGTGCAGGTTCACGGCTTCTTCCAGGACCTCACAGCCGCCAAGCTCGCCGAACAGCAGCTACTGGAGCACCAGGAGGCCGCCCTCTTCCACCAGAGCCTGCTGACCGCCGAACGCGACCTCGCCGCCCGGCTGCAGGACACCCTGCTCCCACTGCCCCAGCAGACGCTGGACCTCGCGGGCCTGACCGTCGACGTCGCCTACCTGCCGCTCCAGGAAGGGCTCAGCCTCGGCGGCGACTGGTACAGCGCCATCGAACTGCCCGACGGCAGCGCACTTCTCGTCGTCGGCGATGTCGCCGGCCACGGCCTGGACGCGGTCGCCACCATGGCTCTGCTGCGTTTCACCGCCAAGGGGATGGCCATCACCGGCACCCCCCTGCCGGACATCCTTGCCCGGCTCAACACCCTCCTGCTGCACACCCCGGAACGCAACGGCCCGACGGCCACCATGATCATGGCCGTGTACCAGCCCGCCGCCTCCCGCCTCACCTGGGTACGCGCCGGCCACCCGCCACCCCTGCTCCTGCGCGGCGGCCGGGCCCGCTACCTTCCCTCCACCGGCGGCATCCTCCTGGGTGCCATCACCACGCCCCACTACGAGGCCTCCACCCTCGACCTGCTGCCCGGCGACCAGTTGCTGCTCTACACCGACGGCCTGGTCGAAAGGCCGGACGAACCCCTGGACGAAGGCCTGGGCCGCCTGGCCGACACCGCCCTGGCCCACGCCCACACCCCACGACCCCTGGACGGCATCGTGCGGCCCCTCATCGCCCCGCACACCCGCCGCGACGACGTCTGCGCCCTGCACATCAGCCGATGACGAATCCCCCGCACGCCAGCCTCGGTCCCGCTGGGAGCGCTGGCGACGCATCTTGACACTTTCTGACCGCGCGGTCGAACAGGGCTGGACACCCCGACCCGGGGGTGTCCAGCCCTGTTCGACTGGGTCCAGGTCGCCTCTCGGCCTCGGGTTCGCAGTGAAGGTGTTGTGGTGGGTGGCGCTGTTCGTCCTGGCGGTGTGGCTCCTGGGCTTCGTGGTCCGCACCGTCGACGATGCCGGCGGCCGACGCCGCTGGTACCGGTGGTGACGTCGACACGGCCGGTGAGAAAGAACTCCCGTGCCATGCCGGCCGATTGAAGGTCCGGCCGCGGCGGGGCCGGGTGCGCAGGCGCGCACCCGGCGACAGGGCACCGGACGCTCAGCGCATCGCGGCGGCAGCAGTGGCCGGCGTCCTCGGAGCGCTCCTGGCCGGTCGGCCAGCGCCAGGCGGCCCGAGGACGGCCCCCGACCCTGGTGGTCTCCGGCTGCAAGGGCTCGGACGAACGCGTACCCGAGGCCGAGGCGATGGCCGACTACCTCATGGCGCGGGGCGTCCCCGAGGACCGCATCCTCCAGGAGCGTGCCTCGACGAACACCGGGGAGAACTTCCGGTTCAGCCGCGAGCTGATGGAGCGGATCCGCCCGGACTACCGCTGCGCCATCGTGACCAACGACTTCCACGTGCTGCGAGCGGGCATCCTCGCGCGCCGGGCCGGGGTTCCGGGCGAGGCCCGTGGCGCGCCCACTGCGGCCTACTACCGGCCGAGCGCGACTCTGCGTGAATTCGTGGCGGTACTGGTCTCCTACCCGCTCGCGAACCTGGCGGCGTGCGCGGTTCTGGCCGCGGCCGGGGCCCGGGCGGGCTGGTACGGCTGAGCCGGTGAAACCCGACCGCCCTCCGGGGATTCGACGACGCGCGAGAGCGGGGGTGTCCGGCGTGCGACGGCGCGCCCGCCGACGGGCCGTGCCCGCGGGGGACACCAGTCGCTGGGTTGGTGAGACGTGGGCGTGGTGAGAGGGTGGGAGCAGTCAACGCCCCGGAAGGGGGCTGAGCCGGTCATGACCGAGCTTCACGTCTTCACCAGTCGCCAGAGTGCCACCCTGACCCTCCACCCCCTCGGCGAGATCGATCTGGACACCGCCGGCCGCTTGGTCGGAGCCGCATTGGCCGCGGAACGTGGGGCGGGTACCGACCTCGCCGTCGATCTGACCGGGGTCACCTTCATCGACTCCTCCGGCATCCATGCCCTGGTCACCCTTCAGCACGTCGCCCGGGACGGCGGTGGCGCGCTGTTCGTGAGCGGAGCCGGCCGTCAGGCCCGCGAACTGCTGGCGTTCACCGGCCTTGCGGACCTGCTCGGCCGGCCGGCCGATCCCCCCGGCCCCGGCCGGGGACCGGAGCGGGATGTGTAGAGTCCTCGGGACGGCAACACGTTGCCCGAAGCCGCCGCGTACCGGTGCGGCCAGCAGGTACCGGCGCGGGGATCTCCACTGAGTGCTCCCGCCTGGAGGGGCCCGTGACAGTCACAGGAGTGAGGATGCTGGTGGACAACCTCTCCGGGGCTCGCAGCGGCCAGTGGTCGGTTCGGCACGTCTTCGACGGCCGGCACGGAAGCATCGGCGCCGCCCGCGCCGTCACCCGGGACTTCCTCGCCGCGCTGCACCGTGTGCGTCCCAGCAACGACCCGCGGGCGGCCGACAACATCCTGCTGGCCGTCTCGGAACTGGTCACCAACGCCGTGCGGCACACTCCCGGCCCCGGACGGCTGCACATCGACTTCACCGAGGAGCACCAGGTACGGGTCACCGTCAGCGACACCAGCACCGCCGCACCCCAGCCCCGCCCGCCGCAGCCCGATGGCACCGGCGGTTACGGCTGGCTCCTGCTGGAGGAACTCGCCGACACCCTGACAGTGGTTGCCCACGAGGGTGGCAAGCACATCCACGCCGCTCTGCCCTGGCCCGGCCGCGCACACGGCTGACGAAGGCCGGGTGCGATGCCCGTGAGCAGGGCCCGGTGCCTGCTGCCCTCGTCAGTTTGATATTCATTACCTGAATCGCATGTCATGAATTCCTTGACGCCTTCAGGAGCCGCAGGTGATCGTGTCGGTCATACCGCCGCGCCCAGCTGCGGGAAGCGAAGCGCGTCGCCACGAGTGTGAGAGGACCTGCCGATGACGCCGACCGCATCCTCCGGCACCGACGACTGCCCCCTCGGGAACGGGGCGACCGTGACGGTGCAGCGCTCCGACGGCGTCGTCGTCGCCCGCCTGGCAGGCGAGCTCGATTTGGACAGCGTGGACGTCGTCCGGCTGGACCCGGCCGTGCTCTCCGGGGCAACCCACTTGTTGTTCGACCTCGCCGAACTGGACTTCTGCGACTCCAGCGGCCTGAACGCGCTGCTGCGGCTGCGGGCCGAGGCCGCCCACCAGGGCATCGAGGTCGGGCTGTGTGCGCCGGGTGAGCGGGTGCGAATGCTGCTCCGGGTGACCGGCACGGACCAGGTCTTTCCCGTGCACCCGAGCGTGGAAGCCGCCCTGGCGGCGGCGGCCGCCCCCACCGCGGTCCCGGCCCGGTGACGCGCGGGACCGTCCCCGGGCGGGCCACGCCGCACACGCGGAAAGGGAGCGGGTAGCGGCGAGGCGAACGGGGACCGGCGGGGCCACGGTGCTGGGGACCGGCCGGGCGACCTGGGACGCGGCCACTGATGCTGATCCTGGAGCGGCCGGGCTACCCGGAGTTGACGTACCACAGGTTCTCGCACAGCCCTCCGCAGGACGACACGGGTGCCGTGGTGGGCATGCTGTGCGTGGTCACCGAGGACACCGAGTGCGTCGTGGGCGAGCGGCGGACGGCGGTCTGCGGAATCTCGTCATGAAATTCACACAGTTCCTTCACGCGGCTTGCGTGCATGACGCCGGCGATCGCGGGCATCCGGGAACGAGCTTGACCCGGCTTGGAGAGGAGCACCATGACCACGCGAACCGAGGCGCCCGAGCTGGCCGCCCGGCCGGTCGGCAGCGCGGAGGCCGTCCGCCACGTCGCGCCGGAACTGCTCGACATCGACAGCCCCCGGGACATCGCCCCGGCGGACGCGCGGGAGCTGACACGCGTGCTGCTGGCCCGGCTCGCGACCCTTGAGGAAGGGACCCGTGAGTACTCCTACGTCCGGTCGACCCTGGTCGAGCTCAACCTGTCCCTCGTCCGGTACGTGATCCGCCGCTTCGACTCGCACCGCGAGCCCCAGGAAGACCTGCTGCAGGTCGGCGCCGTCGGCCTGATCAAGGCGATCGACCGGTTCGACCCCGAGCGCGAGGCGGAGTTCTCCACCTTCGCCATCCCGACGGTGCTCGGCGAGATCCGCCGCCATTTCCGGGACACCACCTGGGCGGTCCACGTCCCCCGCCGGCTCCAGGAATTGCGCATCACCCTCGCCAAGGCCCAGGACCACCTCACGCTGCAACTCGACCGCGCACCAACGGTCGCCGAGCTCGCCCACCACCTCGGCCTGACCGAGGAAGAGGTGATCGAGGGCCTCACGGCCGCCAACGCCCACACCACGGGATCCCTCGACCACGGCAGCGCCGAGGACGACGAAGGCCCCAGCCCCCTCGCCGACCGGCTCGGCCAGGAGGACGCCGCGATCCTCCTCGCCGAGAACGTCGTCGCGCTCAAACCCCTCATCGCGAAGCTGCCGGAACGCGAACGGCTCCTCCTGTCCCTGCGCTTCACCGACGAACTCACCCAGTCGCAGATCGGCGCCCGGCTCGGACTGTCACAGATGCACGTCTCCCGGCTGCTCACGCGCACCCTGAAGAAACTGCGGGACGGCCTGAACGCAGGCTGAACGGCTCCCGGAGCAAAGGGTCTTCTGCTGGGCGGTGGATGGCGCCCGGGCGATCCGGCCCCACCCCGTCGACATCCCCGGCACCCTCATCGGCATCAGCGACTGCGGGCGCCTCGTCCACGGCTGCTCCTCGGTCGCTGGTTCGGTCAGCGGTCGGGCTGACCGCTGTTCGTCGTCTGCCCCGCGACGCCCCCGGGAAGCGCGGCTGTCGGCTCGCGGCCCTGAGGGTGGGTCGGCCGCGTCCACCCGGACGACGGGTGGACCACCGCCGCAGACGTGACGGCCGAGCCGGCGCCGTGGCCGGGGAGCGGCAGGCCGCGGGGGCCCGAAGGGCCGGGCGTGGCGCGGGTCTTGTCTGCGTCGACACCGTCCGGGGGCGGACCGTCAGCCGTCGTGGCTGCGCAGCGTCTCCTTGACCTTGGCGATCGCGAAGCCCCACCCCTGCTCGACGGTCGGCTTGCCCGGAACCGCGAGTTCCCGGGGGTTGGTCAGGACGTCGAGCACCACCGGTCCCGGCGTCTCGAAGGCCCGTCGCACGCCGTCGAGCAGTTCGGAGGGGCGGGCGACCCGGATGCCGGTGAGGCCGAGGGCGGTGGCGACCGCGGCAAAGTCCGGGTTGTCCAGCTCCGTGCCGAACTCCGGGAGCCCTGCCTGCTCCTGCTCCAGCTTGACCATGCCCAGGCGGCGGTTGTCGAAGACCACGAGCTTCACCGGCAGCCGGTGGGTCCTGATCGTCATCAGGTCGCCGAGGAGCATGCTCAGGCCGCCGTCGCCGCAGAACGCCACGACCTGCCGGTCGGGGGCCCAGAGCTGCGCGCCGAGGGCTTGGGGCATGGCGTTGGCCATCGAGCCGAGGTTGTACGACCCCAGGAGCCGCCGGCGGCCGTGCATGGTCACGAACCGGGACAGCCAGACGGTCGCCATGCCGGTGTCGGAGGTGAAGACGGCGTCGTCGCTCGCGCAGTCGTTCACGGCGGCGGCCAGGGCTTCCGGGCGGACGTCGTGGGCCCGGTTGTCCAGCGCGCTGCGCAGGCGGCCGAGCAGGTGGTGGTCGTGCTCGGGGTCCGCCAGGCGCCGCTGTCCGGCGGTCCATTGCTCGAAGCGTTCCCGGGCTGCTTCGAGGTGGGCGCGGTCCGCGGTGGGCCTGAGGTGCGGCAGGAGCGCACGGAGGGTGGCCGCGGTGTCGCCCGCCAGGCCCACGTCGACGGGTATCCGGCGGCCGAGGTTGCGTTCGAGGAGGTCGATCTGGACGACCTTGCGGCCGGTGGGGTACCAGTCGCGGTAGGGGAAGTCCGTGCCGAGCATGATCAGGGTGTCGCAGGCGTCCAGCGCCCCGGCGGCGGCGGGGTTGCCGATCAGGCCGGTCTGTCCGACCTGGTAGGGGTTGTCCGCTTCGAAGCCCTCCTTGGCCTTCAGGGTGAGGACCATGGGTGCGGACAGGCGCTCGGCGAGTTCCAGCACCTCCCCGCGGGCGTCCCGGGCTCCCCGGCCGACCAGGAGGGTCACCCGGCCGGCGGCGTTGACGAGGTCGGCGGCTTCCCGGATGCCGGCGTCGTCGGCGCGGGTGACCGGGCGGACACGCGGGAAGCGGGCAGGGCGGTCGTCCGTCAGCTCCCGGTCGCCGAGGTCGCCGGGGACCGTCAGCACTGCCACGCCGCGCTCGCTGATCGCGCAGCGGACGGCGGTCTCCAGCATCCTCGGCAGCTGGTCCGGCGAGGTCACGGTCGCCCGGAAGACCGCGACGCCCCGGAACAGCAGGTCGTTGTCGACTTCCTGGAAGTAGTCGCTGCCCAGCTCGGCGGACGGGACCTGTCCGGCGATGGCGAGCAGCGGGGTCCGGCTCTTGGCCGCGTCGTACAGTCCGTTGAGCAGGTGCACCGATCCGGGGCCGACGGTACCCATGCACACGCCCAGGGTTCCGGACAGCTGGGACTGGGCGCCGGCCGCGAAGGCCGCGGCCTCCTCGTGGCGGCAGCCGATCCAGTCCAGGCCCTCGGTGGTGCGGATGGCCTCGGTCAGCGGGTTCAGGGCGTCGCCGACGACGCCGAACACATGGCGCACCCCCAGCTCCTGCAGGGCGTCGACGATCACGCGGGCGACGGTACGTGCCACGGGGCTTCCCTTCGAAGTGTCAGACGGTGAACCGGTCGGGGTGGGCGGCCTCCCAGTCGCGTGCCCAGGAAGCGGGAGGGTCATGGAGCAGCTGCCCCGGTTCCAGCCAGAGATGGAGGTCCGCGTAGGAGCGGATGGTCTGCGGGTCGATGCGGCGCTGGAGCATGTGCGGGCGCAGCTGCGAGGGGTCGTCGACTCCCATCGAGGCCATGATCTGCAGGGCGCTCCTGACGGTGGCCTCCTGGTAGCGCCGCACCCGCTGGGACTTGTCCCCCACGTGCAGGGCGCGGGCCCGGCGCGGGTCCTGGGTGGCCACGCCGACCGGGCAGGTGTTGGTGTGGCAGCGCTGGGCCTGGATGCAGCCGACGGCGAACATCATGGCCCGGGCGGCGTTGGTGTAGTCGGCTCCCTGGATCAACCGCTTCACCAGGTCGCTGCCGGTGGCCACCTTGCCACTGGCGCCGATCCGGATCCGGTCCCGGAGACCGGTGCCGACCAGCGCGTTGTGCACCGTCATCAGTCCCTCGGTGAGCGGCATTCCGACGTGGTCGGCGAACTCCAGCGGGGCGGCGCCGGTCCCGCCCTCCGCTCCGTCGACGATGACGAAGTCGGGCGTCACCCCCTCCTCCAGCATGGCCTTGCAGACCGCGAGGAACTGGCGGCGCGAGCCGACGCAGAGCTTGAACCCGGTCGGCTTGCCGCCCGCCAGCCCGCGCATCCGGCCGATGAAGCGGACCAGTTCACGCGGCGTGGAGAACACCCGGTGGTAGGGCGGGGAGACCACGGTCCTTCCCTGCGGGACACCGCGCACCCGCGCGATCCGGGCGTCGACCTTGGAACCGGGCAGCACGCCGCCGATGCCGGGTTTGGCGCCCTGGCTGAGTTTCAGTGAGACGCACTTGACCTGCGGGTGCGCCGCCTTCTCGGCGAACTGGCCGGGGTCGAAGTCTCCGTCCTCGGTGCGGCAGCCGAAGTAGCCGGTGCCGATCTCCCACACCAGGTCTCCGCCGGGCCGCAGGTGGTACTCGGACAGCCCGCCCTCACCGGTGTCATGGGCGAAACCGCCCAGCGCAGCACCGGTGTTCAGGGCCAGCACCGCGTTGGCCGACAGCGAGCCGAAGCTCATCGCGGACACGTTGAGCAGTGCCATCGCGTACGGCTGGGAGCAGTCGGGACCGCCGACCCGCACCCTGGGCGGGTGCTGCGGCACCGCGACGGGGGCCATCGACGGCACCAGGAACTCGCGCCCGCTCTCGTACAGGTCCAGCTCCGTGCCGAACGGCTCCTCCGCGTCCGTCCCCTTGGCCCGCTCGTAGACGATGCTGCGGGTGTCGCGGTCGTAGGGGCGCCCGTCCACGTTGCGTTCGACGAAGTACTGCTGCACCTCGGGTCGAATGCCCTCCAGCGCGAACCGCAGACGCCCGATGACCGGGTAGTTCCGCAGGATCGAATGCCGGGTCTGCAGCAGGTCCTTCGACGCCAGCACCGTCACCACCAGCAAGGGGACGGCCGCACACCACCACCACGGGGACCCGAGAACGGCCGCGGCCGTGGCGGCGGCCGCCCCACCGACCGGCCCGGCAACCAACAGGAATCTCAGCACAGCAGCCGTCTAACCCCGGACGACGCGGGTAATCAGGCGAGTTGCTCGGGCAGCTGTCGGCCTACAGGTCACGCAGCGGATCGTCGGCCTCGGCGTCCTGGAGATCGTCGAAGACCCGCGCCGAGCGGACCAGGCCGTCCACTCCCCGGTCGGTGAGCCGGACGACCTTGCGGCGGACGTCGGCCGGGTCGGCGGCGCCTCCTCCACCTGCTGGGTCGACCCGTCGATCTGTACCAACCTGACCGCGTTCAAGGACTTCATCCAGAGCACCGTGGCGGGATGACCGTCGCCCCGCACCGGCCCGGCGTCGCGGTCGGGCCGGGGCGGGCCCCGTTCAGCGCCGGAAGAACCCCCGCCGCTTCGTCTTCGCGGGCGGCGTCGGCGGCGGGGGCGGCGGGTCGAGGAGGGCCACGACGGCCTGGAGGAAGGGGCGCGCCTCGGCGGTCATGCCCGTCCGGTGCAGCCGGTGACGGCCCGGCTGCTCCCACTCGCCCAGCACCGCGCCGCGCTCGCCCGTGATCGGGTCCACCGCGAACTCCAGGGCGAAGGCCCGTTGCGGCGAGCCGTCGCCCGGCCACGCCAGCACGACCGCGAAGGCCTCCGTCGCCGCCCGCGGCACCGGGAGCGCGACGAGGAGCAGCCGGTGCGGCCCGGCCTGGACGAAACCGCCCTGGAGTCCGTCCGGTGCCAGCCGCTGGTCCGCGGGCAGGGTGTCGCCGAAGTCGCCCCAGAGCCGCAGCAGTTCGCCGCCGATGCGCTCCCCCGGCACCGTGTCCAGGTGGGTGAGCGAGGGCAGCAGGCGGTGCGCGAAGCGGTAGTGGTGCGGGCGCGGTCCGGACGGCGCCTCCCCCGGGTCGGCCAGCCGGGTGACCGCGGCGATCACCTCGTCGGCGTTGACGAGGTCCAGCAGCCCGCCCTCCCCCACCGCGGTGAGCGGCGTCAGCTCGCCGTCCCGCCACCAGTAGGTGTGGGCGGACAGCGGCGCGCCGGAGGCCGCGTACTCGTGGGCCGCCGTTTCGATCAGCGTCTGCAGCACCTCCGGTACCCGGACGTCGAACGGCGCGAACAGCAGGCGGAACGGCGTGGGGAAGGCCACCACGGCGCCGTCCGGCGGCAGTTCCCGCCCCGCCACCTCGCGGTAGAGGGTGTCCAGGGCGAGCACCCGGCTCCCGGTCAGCGCCGACTCTCCGGTGACGACGTGCAGGCCGCCGCCCCCGCCGGTCGGTCGGAGCTCGTGCTCCTCGACGGGCAGCCGCGCCAGCCGTGCCCGAGCGGCCCGGCGCAGCCAGGCCGCGTCCGCGAGTTCGGCGACGGCCTCGGAGGTCAGCACCTGCCAGCCGACCGGTGATTCCAGTGCGAGGAACTCCAGTATCCCGGGGGCGACTTCGAGCGCGTGCGGGTACTGCGCGGAGTCGGCCAGGCTCGCGGCGTCCAGGAGTAACGGGTAGAGCCGAGCGGCCGTCTCCTCCGGCGTACCGGCCCGGCCGGCGCCCGGTCCCTGGACGGCGGCGACCAGTTCGAGGACGTGGGAGCGGACCAGTTCCCCCAGCGGCACCTCCGGCCGGGCCGCCATCAGTTCGGGCAGCCCGCCGAGGCCGTAGTCGCGCCCCTGGTCGTCCCGCGCGACATCCCCGTGGAGGGTGACCTGCGTCCCCGCCTGCGCGAACGCCGTCCGTACCAACGCTGCCAGCTCCGGTTCCAGCTCGTGGCGTCCCATCGTCCCCTCCTGACTCAACAGTTCGCCCCCGTCCGTGCGGGGACGCCACCGACCCCTGCCCGGTTGCACTGCCTGGGACACTCTTCGTACGGAACACTCCCGGTACGGAACACTCCGGGCCCTCGCCGTAGCTGCCACCCGGCGGCGTGTCGGGCGGGCGTCCCAGCGGTGGGTGGTCCAGGCTCGTCGGGCCGGGCGACGGACGGTGGTGACGTCATGACCGGGGTTCTTCAGGGCTGCGGTCGGGTGGCGGGGATCAGGCATTCGATGAGGTAGTCGCCGGTGTCGGGGTCGGTGACGACGCCGTGGGCCTCGCTGCCGAAGCCGGGGAAGGCACGGTCGAAGGCTTCGAGGGCGGTGAGGTAGCGCAGCAGCGGGCCGTCGAAGGCGCCGAGTGATTCCCCGGGCATGAGGACCGGGATGCCGGGAGGGGTGACGGTGACCATCGCGGCGGCGGTCCGTCCGGCGGCGTCGGCGAGGCGGACGCGTTCGGTGCCCCCGCGGACGAGTTGCTGATAGCAGTGTCGGGGCGGGTGGACCGGGGTGGGCAGGTTCCGGAAGGCTTCGTCGAGGGACTGGACGAACGCGCCGTCGGTGAGGTGGCGGTGCATCCGTGCGCACAGCTCGCGCAGGCCGATGTCCCGGTAGTGGCGGGGGTGGTTCCGGGTGAGGTCGGGCAGCACCTGGTGGAGCGGGGCGTCCTCGTCGTAGAGGGCCTTGAAGTCCATCAGGCCGTCCATGAGCGTGCCCCACTTGCCTTTGGTGATGCCCATGGAGAAGAGGACGAGGGTGCTGTAGCTGTCGGTCTTCTCCACGACGATGCCGCGGTTGGCCAGGTACTCGGTCAGGATGCGCGCCGGGATTCCCCAGGGCTCGGTCCGGCCGGTGGCGGTGACGCCCGGGCAGGTGATGGTCACCTTGATCGGATCGAGGAGGCTGTAGCCGTCGGTCAGGCCGTCGAAGCCGTGCCAGGCGGCGCCGGGTTCGAGTTGCCAGCAGGAGGGCTCGGTGACGAGCAGGGACAGCGGTGCGTCGGCGAACGCCATGGCGGTGCCGGTGTCGGGGTCGGTGACCGTCTCGGGCTGCCAGATGCCGAAGAACCAGCCGGGCCGGTCGCCGGCGGTGGCGATCCGGCGCCCGGTGCGCACGACGGCCTGGCGGAACCGGACGGCCTCGGTGACGACCTCGTCGATGAGCCAGCGGCCCTGGGGCCCGTCCATCATGGCGGTCGCCACGTCGAGGGAGGCGATGGCGGGGTAGAACGCCGAGGTGGTGCCGTGCATCATGAACGCCTCGTTGAAGCGGTGGTGCTCGACGGGCGCCCGGGGCGAGGGGCGGACGTGGACCATGGCGCACTGCGAGAGGGCGGCGAGCAGCTTGTGCGTGGAGTGGGTGGCAAAGACGGTCGGCCGCTGCGGCTCCGGGAAGGTGTCCGGGCCGACGGCCATGCCGTACCGGCCCCGGTAGAGCGGGTGGAAGCGGGCGTAGGCGATCCACGCCTCGTCGAAGTGCAGGCGCGGCGTGCTGGGCGCGAGGGCCCGGGCCGTGGCGAGGGTGTCGTAGCACAGGCCGTCGTAGGTGGAGTTGGTGATGACGGCGTACTGCGGCTGCGGTGAGAGGGCGTCGGCGGTCAGCGGATTGGCGGCGATCCGGGCCGCGACGGCCTCGGCGCCGATGGCGGCGGGGGGCAGCGGTCCGGCGAGGCCGTAGCCGTTGCGGGTGGGCACGAGGTAGACCGGCCGGGCGCCGGTGACGACCAGGCCGTGCAGGACGGACTTGTGGCAGTTGCGGTCGACCAGGGCGATCTCGTCGGAGGTGACGCTGTAGTGGCCGACCATGCGGTTGCACGTGGAGTCGCCGTGCAGGACGAAGTAGGTGCGCTCCGCGCCGAAGACCCGGGCCGCGTTGCGTTCGGCCTCGCCGATCGGGCCGGAGTGCTCGTAGAGGGACCCGAGTTCACCGACCGAGATGGAGAGGTCGGTGCGCAACAGCCGCTCGCCGTAGTAGTCGAAGAAGGCGCGGCCGGCCGCCGACTTGAGGAAGGCCACGCCGCCGGAGTGCGCCGGGGTGTGCCAGGAGTACTCATGGGCGTCGTCGAAGTGCCGAAGTGCGCTGAAGAACGGCGGCAGGACATCGCGCCGGTAGGCGGCGGCAGCGGCCGCGACCCGGCCGGCGATGAAGGCGGGCGTGTCCTCCAGCGGCCAGATGTAGCCGATGACCGCCTCGGCGACCCACAGCGGAAGGTGCTCCAGGTCACTGTCGGAGCCGTCCGCCATGAGCAGGAAGACCGGCAGGTCCTTGAACCGGTGCCGGATGCGGTCCAGCACCTCGGCCCCACCGCTGGGCGGTTCGACCCCGCTCTCCGAGGCACCGGCGTCCCCGCTGTCACCGGGCGGCCGCGGCAGGCCCCACGCCACGACCGCGGCGGCCAGGCCGGCCTCGATCTGAAGCGTCGCCGTGGCGTCCCTGCTGTCACCGGCCCAGCGCAACTCCAGGCCGCGGTCCTCCAGTTCCTTGCCGATCCGGCGCATCTGTTCGGCGCTCACACCGCCGGCGAGGGGGTCGTTGCGCAGTGCCAGCAGGACGGTGCCGTTCGCCATCGTGGTCCCTTGCCTCGTGGGTAAGTGCCCGCGCAGGCGCGGACCAATGGGTGTGTGCAGGAGCACGCGGGCCCGCTGCCAGGCACGGGTGCGGGTTCGGGTGCGGGTGCGAGTGCGAGTGCGGTGACATCTTCGCCCGGTGTCGGGGGGCGGACGGTGCCCCTTCCCGGCGATTCATCCGAACGGGGCACAGGCATGTGAAACCCCCGCGGTTCGTAGCCGCACAGGGCCGACAGCGCGGGCATCGAACCGGGAGTCTCGTTCCATCGCCTGCGGCTTCCTTCGCAGCGCGGCGGCCCGGTCGTTCGACGACCTCACCGGCGTCTGCTTCAGCTCGGACTGCTTCGGCGCCCCGATGCCCAACGCGGACACGGCGGAGGCAGGGGACGCCGGCGCCGTCCCGGCCGAGGACCTTCGCCGCCCATCTCGCCGGGGAGATGGGCGCCGGTGCGCTTGGGGCGGTGCGCAACGGTTGGGCGTCGGCCGGACGGGGCAGGGCCCTGACGGAGCGGCTCGATGAGCCCGGTGCATCGCGCCGTGAGCGGCTGGGCGCGGCCTCAGGGCCCGGTCATCATCCGACGCGGAAGGAATCACCTGTGCGGGTAACACGTAACACCCGAAGGTGCCGGCGGTGACGGCTCTCGGGGCGTCGCGGCGACCGAGCGGCCGGCGTCTGCTGCTCGGTGTCGTCCGGGACATCGTGGTCCCGATCGCGTTGTACTACGGCCTGCGCGCGGCCGGCGTCAGCGTCTTCGTCGCGCTGCTCGCCGGCGCGTTCCTGCCGGCGCTCACCACGGCGGTGCAGTGGCTGCGCACCCGCAGTCTGGAGGGCATGGCGGGCTTCGTCGCCGGGATCATGCTGCTCGGCGTCGCAACGGCGCTGGTCAGTGGCAGCCCCCGGTTCCTGCTGGCCAAGGACGGTTGGCTCACCGGTGTGGCCGGGCTCTGGTTCCTGATCTCGATCAGGGCCAGGCGCCCGCTGCTCTTCCACGGCGGCCGGCCCTTTCTGGAGGGGCGGTGGCGCTCCGACGGCACCTCCTGGGACGTGCTGTGGGAACGCGAGCCGGCCTTCCGGCGGATCTGGCGGGTCTCGACCGCGATCTGGGGCGTGGCGATGTTGCTGGACGCCGCCGTGCGGGTCGTCATGGCCTACTGCCTGCCGGTGGACCTGGTACCCGGCCTCGGCGCGCTGCTCTGGCCGGTCACGCTGTTGCTGTTGCAACTGGTCAACGGCGTGTACTACGAGGTGGCGGGGCTGTGGCGGCTGACGTCCGGGGCGGCCGCGCGTTCGGCGGATGGCTGAGCGCGCGGCCGCTGGTGGTCCGGCCGCGCCGGGCGGCTGCCGCAGGCCGCCACACCGAACGCCGAAGCCGCCTCGCGCCGCGCCGCCGACGCCGGCCCTACCGGGTGCTGACCATCTACAAGTTCGCGAACAACGGATCCGGCGGCATCACCAACCCGGTCGACGTCTGGGACAACAACGACAAGGTCATCTTCCGATCCGGCAAACCGCCGTGCGTGTGGGTCTGGAGCTGCCGGCGGAGCTGCGGCAGCGGCTCCTCGCGCACGCGTCCTCGGGCACCGCTGGGCCGAGCGCGGTGGTACCCACAGCCCGCGCCGCCTGCCGACCCGCACCGAGCGGCGCATCTGTGGTCAGTACACCCAGCACCCTCGTCAGGCAGCCCGGAAAATCGATCCCGCCCGCGTGTTGGAGCGCCCCTGGCTCACCCGGGCAAGGCCTTGCCCACCCCTTGCACCAGGACTCCCCGCAGTGGGTGGCGCTGGTGCGCTTCGGCCCGGACCTGCTCGACTGGTGCTGGTTCCTGTACTCGCCGGAGACGATCCGTCAGGTCCCGACGCCGGCGCCCGGGCCGGGGTTGCCTCCCTGTCAACTGCCTCGAAGCGCTACAGCACAGCAACGCATGAGCTCAGATCGGCGGCCAGGAAGACCAAGCGCGAGTCTCCGGCGATATCCACTCGCCCCAAGGCGACCGGGGCGTCACCCGCACGCCGAAGGTCGGGCAAGCCCCGTTCGAAGTCCTTGCAGGTGACGACGCCGTCCTCCGCCATGCACTGGGCCCGCCATGCCCAGATGCCGAGAAGCCGACTGGCCGGCACCGTCGATTCGGCCCACACCCGGAACGAAGCTCCAGCGCGCAGGGCTACGGCAGCATGGCCAGCGGCATCAGTCGCATGCCGTTCGAGGGCACCAATCAGGTCTTCGCGGTCCACGACGTGCAGTATGACGCTCTGCGAGCGCCAGCAGCCTGCCCCCGTCCTTCCCGACTTCGCTGTCACAGGTCACCAAGGCCTCTCCCGAGGCGGCCCGGGCCCTGTCCCACCCTCGGCTGTCGCGCCCTCACCACACTGGAGGCGATCACGGGTATCCACCCACGTCACAGGCCGCGACAGCACCCCACACGACAGGACACGCGACAGCCAGACACAACAGCCCCGGACACCCGTCCGGGGCGGCACACCATCTCCTGGACGGCGGCCTGGCGGCCACCCACACCACCGTCCCCACTGCCAGGGCGGCGCCAGGACAGCCGGGGTCAAAGACCGACCGACCGCTGCGTGCCTCAGCTTGACGGCCCGCCGCCCCAGGGATCCTCGAGCGCCGCTACGGGGACCTTCGCCGCGAGCATTTCGTCGATGCAGCTGCGCAGCGCGAAACCGGGGGCGTCGCACCAGGTGAGCCACGGCACCGACTGGAGCAGGTCGTCGTACCGGCTCATGCCGGGGTCGGTGAGGAGGGTGCGGAGTTCGTCGGGGGCGGGGTCGGTGACCAGGCACAGCCAGGCCAGGCCGGCGCCGATGCGGATCTCGGGCGGTCGTCTCGGGTCCGACCAGAGGTCCTGGGCCCACCGGGGAGCGTGGTCGTCGTGGTGTTCGCGGGCGAGTTGGGCGATGGCCAGGATCAGGCTCACCCGGACGACCGCGTCGTCTTCGTTCGCCAGCCTGGACCGCAGGGCCGAGAAGACGCGTGGGGTCTCGTCGGTCGCGGCCGCCAGGACGTAGGCGGTCAGGGAGCGGACCTCGGGGTCGGGGCTGTCGAGAAGCGGGAGCAGGAGTGGCAGGTCGTCCGTGACCGCCCGGCGGGCGGCCTGGATCGTCCAGTCCACCGGGCACATCGTGCTGCCCTCGACCATCAGCGGTTCCTCGGCGACCTGGAGCAGGCCTTCGCGCGATCCGTCACCCATGTGCTGGCACCGGCCGATCTCGGCGACCAGGTGAAGGATTTGGGCACAGAGTTCGGGCCGCCCGGTTGTCGCGATCCGGATCAGGAACGGCACCGCCAGGGCTCCCGCCGCGATCGTGGTGCCCTGGTGGTGAAGATTCGTCCAGAGCTGCAGCAGAGCCCTGTCGGCGGCCTCGGTGTCGCCGGACGCGAGCGTGGCGAGCAGGCCGGGGGTCTCCTCGCCCGGGCCGTAGAAGTGCGGGAACCGCTGCCAGGGGACCTTGTCGTACCTGAACCCGTCCTTGACCTCCGGCGGGATCGCGCCCACGGCCGTCCGCACGTCGCAGTCCGTGCCGGCCCACCGTTCTGGCCAGCCGGCCCAGAAGTCGTCGTCCATGACTCGGCATTCCCGTCCGCCGGCAACGCCGGGAGTCTAACGACCGGCGATCAAGAGGCGGATCGCTGTTGGGTGAGGAAGGTGTTGAGGCCGCTGTAGGTGAGCGGGGTGTCGAGACCCCCACCATTGATCAAGATCAAGTGGCAGAAACCCACCGTCCATCAAGATCATCCTATCAAGATCATTTGTTGCAGAACAGCGAGCGCTGACCCGTCTCAACGAAGTTTGACCGTTCTGAGCGAAGCTTGACCGCGCGGCTCCCAGGAGCGCAGTACGGGGCGCAGGGAGAGCTCACGTGATGGTCGGGTAGTCCAGGACCGTGCGCGCGGCATCACGAACGTCCCTGTCCTCGTCCGCAGCAAGCCGTTCGAGGGCGGTGCGTACCGCCGGGCCAGGCCGGCGGGCCAATGACCACGCGGCCCAGAACCGGACCCAGTGGTCGGTGTCCTCGGCGCGGGCCACCAGCAGGTCGGTGACCGTCTGGTCGTGTGCTGAGCCGAGGGCCTGCACGGCGGCTCGCCGCACCTCGGGGGCTGGATCGCCGGCGCCAGCGATCAGAAGGGCTCGGGCACGTGGAGGATCCCCCACGCCGAAGATGCTGCCGAGGGTGCTCATCACGTCGGCGCGCACTCCGGGGGCCGGGTCGGACGCTGCATCGGCGACGAGTTCGAAGTACTTGGCCCCGCCGAAATCGGTGACGCTCAGGCCCCAGATGCCTACTCGCCTTGTCCCAGGGTCATCCGAGGCGATGCAGTCGAGCAGCAGACGATGCGCCGTCTCGGGCCAGGCGGAGAGCAGTTCGAGGAGGTCGAGCTGCAGGGTCTCTCCGTCATCGTTGCGATCACTCACGCTCGCACGCAACAGGGCAGGCAGGGCCGCCTCCCCGCAGGCACCTGCCAAGGCATGGGCAATCTGATCCCGGGCGAACGGGTCGTTCGCCTCGACGTAGCCGGCGAGTCGACGCTCCAGCTCAGACTGGAGGAAGGCGGCTGCTGGTATCCGCAGCAGCTTCACCAGGGGTTCGAATCGGCGGTGCCCACCGGGCCCGCGCTCGATGCCGCCGGCCAACCCTGCGTCCAACTCGCTCAGCGCACGCAGCAGCTCCGCACGCTCCGCCACTGCGGATCCATCACTCCCTGGCATATCCGCACTCTATGCACGTGTGCTGTCACCACCGAACGGCGGTCAGGGCCACCTCCATGGGGAAGAGCATCTCGTTTGGTTGTCGAGCGGCGGGAAGAGCCGCGGCGCTGGAGGGGGTGCGCAGCTGGGGCAGCTCCATCGTCACGGTGATCAGGTCGACTGGCGGGATGTGGCCTCCGGAGCGCTTGCGGAGGAACTCCTTGAGGTGGACCTTTCGGGCCGGGATCGTACGGGCCCCGTCAAGAGCACCGCTGGCGGCGAGTTCGTCGGCGAGTTCGGGCAACTGGGTCATGTAATCACTGAAGATGGCGTCCGCGGCTTCTTCGATGGCGCTGGTGGTACAGCGTGATCAGTTCGGTGGCGGGATGGGTCCGGTGGTCGGTCAGGTGGTCACCAGCCGGTAGAGGCCGGTGCGGCGACCGGTGGCCGTGGCGATGGTGATTTCGCAGTCGATGACCCGAACCTCGATGGAGCCCGTGCCCGGGCAGGTCGACCGCGATCGCGCGGTGTCCGCGCAGGCCCAGCTCGCGCAACACGGGCTGCCAGACGAAGGAGTTGCTCCCCGAGCCGTGGACGAGGACGAAGGTGGGCGCGCCGCGCCCAGGCCCGTCCGCGTGCGCGACGGAGGCGCCCGCGCCCAGCACGGTGACCGCCCCCGCCCCGGCCACGGCCGCCCTGAGCGCGCTGCGCCGCGACGTCCCGCCGGCCTTCGCCTCGCGGCTGCCGGCGGCGTGCTGTTCCTCGGCCATCGACGGCCCCCTCCTCGGCTGTTGGATGACGCTCTCCCCCTGCCCCTGGACGGTGTCAGGCGCCGCTTTCATACCGCTGTCATCCGGCTGTCGGCCCGGCCGGAGGAGCCGCAGGCCGCCGTTTTCGGCGGTGCCTCCGTGGGCGTGGTCAGGGGGCGGTGAACGGGTGGGGGAAGGCGGGGCCAGCCACGGGCTCGGGGAACCCACGACAGTTGAATGCGCGAGCCCACCAGTAGAGTCCGGACCGTGAGCTGCGGTTCGAATCCGGCTCCGGTGACTCCGCGTTGCGACTCTTGGTGTGGGATGTCTACGCCGGCGGAGCGCAGCTTCGTCTCGACAAGCCTGGTCAGCCGGGCCATGGCCGGTGCCTGGTCTTCGGCGTGGTGGTTGAGCAGGCTGTATCGGGTGACGTCGGTGCGGGCCTGGAGGCCGTTCGGGATCGCGAGCAGCGCGGGGTTGGCGAGGAAGCGGTCGGCCACTGCGGTCGCGAGTTCCTCAAGGCCGGGGTCGTCGGGGTCCCAGTCCTTGGCGGCCCAGCATTGCTTGTTCAAGGCGACGAACCGGGTGTCGTCGAGGGCGTGTTCGGCCTCGGTGAGGAAGTCGTCGAAGCCGTCGGGGACCAGGGCCCTGGCCAGCACCATGCCCTCGCGGTGGGTCGCCACCTCCTCCGGGGTGAAGCCGAGGTCGGCGGCCCGGTCCGACAGTGCCCAGGCCCGGTCGGGCAGCAGGGCCCGGTCGCCGTTGGCGAGCCGGTCCAGCAGGTCGCGGCGCGCGGTCAGCTCCTCGATCCTCTCGGTCAGCCGCCGTTTGACCTCGGCCAGGTCGGCGGCGAACCGCTGCGGATCGGCGGCGAGCAGGGCCCGGATCTCGGACAGCGGTACGCCGGACTCGGCCGGCGTCCTGACCTGGACCAGCCGCAGCAGGTCGGGCGACCCGTAGCGGCGATAGCGGGAACCGTCGCGGCGCGGTTCGTCGACCAGGCCCAGATGGTGGTAGTGGCGGATGGTCTTGGTCGTGCTCGGGCTGAGCCAGACCCTCTCGCTCGCGTTGAGCAGCGTGTTGCCGGTGGTGCGGACGGTGGCGGGTCTTGTCTCCATGCGGCCGGTCAACGGGCTGGCCGGTCTGATGCTGCTGGTCAACGCGGCCGGGGTCGGGCTGTCGCTGGTGTCCGCGGACGCCCGGCCGGCGGTGGCCAAGGACGGCGCGCTGGGCAGCGTGGTGGGCATCGCCATGGTCTGGGTCGGCCTTCGCCGGGCAGCCCATGGTGAGCGTGGGGCTCAAGCCCGTTCCGAGCTCCAGGTTGAGCCGGTCATCGCCCAGCCTGCGGCCACGTGCTTCTAGCGCCTTGTCGACCCGGTACTTGACGGTACTGCGGTGGAGGTGGATCCGCTCTGCGGCGGCGCGATAGCTGCCCTGCTCGCTGAGGAACGTCGGCAGCGTCGAGCGGAGCCGCTCCGTGCTCTCGTCGTCGGTTGCCATCCCGCCCGACGTGGCCACTCGGCTTCGGCTGTCTCGGGTTCCGCCCCGAGCCCCAGCGACCGGGTGAGGCTCTGTGTCGACTCGGGGAGTCTTCCAGCCAGAACAGCGCCTGGCCACGCAGACTCAGCAGCGTGGTCCGGGTGAACGCGTCGCTCACGGTCGCCGTGACCGCCGCCGGTTTCGCCCTGCCGGTGGTCGGCGCGATCACCCCGCGTCGCCGCTGCCCCGGGAAGCGGGGTTGCCCCAGCCGCCGTGATCGGGTGGCCGGGTCTCCGTTGTACGCAAGCGCAGCGGTCAGGGTCTGTTCCAGGAGAGAGGACATCGCCGCATGGGCAGCGCGATCGGTCAGCTGCTGAGCTCTGCCGCCGGTGTGGCCATCAGCCCGCTGCCGACGATCGCGCTGGTCGTGATGCTTGCCACGCCGCACGGTCGGACCAACGGGATCGCCTTCGTCACCACCTGGATGGCCACGCTGGCCACGATCGGCGTGATCATGCTGATCATCGGTCGCGACGCCCACGCGGGCGGGAAGCCCGCTACGTGGACGCTCTGGCTCACGCTCGCGCTGGGGGTGCTGTTCGCGCTGCTCGCCGTCAAGCAGTGGCGGGACCGGCCACGGCGCGGTGAGGCGGCCGAGCTGCCGAAGTGGATGGCGAGGGTCGACAGGTTCTCCCCGGGTCGATGTGCGGGGCTGGCCGCCGCGCTGTCCGGGGCGAACCCCGCGAACCTCGCGTTGACGGTCGGAGCGATCGCCGCGGTCGACGGCGCGGTCTCCCGTGTCGGAGTGAAAGCCCTCGCGCTGGTGGTGTTCGTCGTCGTCGCTTCCTTGAGCGTTCTGGTCCCGCTGGGGGTCTATGTGTTCGGCGGGTCCGGCGGGGCGGCGACTCTGGAGAGTTGGAAGGCGTGGCTGAGCACACACAGCTCCACAATCGTGATCGGCCTGCTGGTGGTGATGTCCGCCAAGTTCGTCATCGAGGCGATCGTCAACCTGACCTGAGCCGCCCACGGCATCGCCCCGCCGGGCGAGCGACGTCGTAGGCGCCCGCGCGGTGGCAGCGACGGTTGTCGGTGAATGACGCCGGGACCCGCCTCCCACCTCGACGCACGTGGAGCTGGACCCGTGGCGGGGTCAGATCGAAGGGCACGAAGAACCCGACGACGTACTCGACGAGGCCCCCGCCACGTCGACCGCGTCGTCCTGTTGCAGCGTGCCCCAGGTCGTGCTCCGCGGGGTTCGACCGACACTCACCGGTGACGGCAACGTGGGCTTCTACCCGGGCTTGTCCCGAGTGTGGAGCGCCGGAGTGCACCGGCGACCACCCCGTCGATCCGGCTGTCATGCAACGGGATCGCGTCGTACCGGTCGGCGCCGACTTCCCGTGGGCGGGCGGCGAACCGGCTCGTTGCGGGCCGGTGCCGCCGCTCACTTTCGTCCGGTTCCATCGCCGTGCTGGTCTTGGATCCAGCTTTGCGCGTCGGCGTAGGCGCGCTTGAGGGTGGCGCCCACACGCTCGTCGCCGGGGTAGACGTTCTGGGGGCCGATCAGGTCGGTGACTCCCGTCACCCGGAGCTGGTCCTGGATGCGCTCGCTGGCCGAGACGATGACGAGCTTGCCGCCGGCCGCGGTGAGGGCCTCCGCGTAGTGGCGCAGCACGCCCATGACCGTGGTACCCAGCTCTGTGCGCCCACGCAGCCGCAGGATCACCACGGTGTCGTGCGAGGCGTCGGTGGGCGTCGGCAGGGATGCCTCCAGTGCCGGGGTAGCAGCGAAGAACAAGCTTCCGTAGGGCTGGAGGACGATCACCTCGCCGGCCGGGAGGCTGGCCGGTGGGTCGGTCTCGATGAGATGCCCGGCCGGGTCCAGCAGCCATCGCTTGATGGTCACCTGGTTCGACTGCCGCACCACGTGCAGGACCACCGACAGGCCCGCACCGGCCAGCACCGCGTACTGCAACGGGATCACCATGGTGAGCGCGAAAGTGGTCACCAGCACCGCCCGCTGCCACGCGCCGGTCCGCCAGACCGAGGACAGCTCCTCAGGCTTGATAGTCCGCCAGCCGACCAGGATGAGCAGGCCGGCCAGGGAAGGCATGGCGATGTGTCCCACCAGGCCGGCGAAGGCCACGATGGTCACCGCCATCACCAGGCTGGCGATCATCAGGGCCAGACGTGACCGCGCGCCTGCGGTCTTGTTCAGCACCGTGGCGGACATCGACCCGCCCACCGGCATCCCGCGGAACACCCCGGCCATCACGTTCGCGGCGCCCTGCCCGATGAAGTCGCGCGAGGCGTCGGGGTAACGCCCGTTCGGATTCGGGAAGCTGGCCGAAATGCCTGCCCCCTGGACCAGGCCCACAAGCGCCAGCGACAGCGCTGGGACCAGCAGCGACGGGACCACCCGCAACAGCGGCGCCGCAGGCATAGGGAGCGAACGGGGTACGGCCCCGAAGTCGCCCACCGTCGCGACGCTGTGCCAGCCCAGGGCAGCGACCGCGGCGGAGGCGAGGATGACCGCCAGCACCAACCCCAGTGGGCCGAGCCTGGTGCGCTCCAGCAGAAGGATCAGCGCGATCGTCACCAGCCCCACGGTCAGGGACTGCACGTGGAACCGGTCGGGACGGACGACGGTGTTGACGGCGCGGATGATCCGGGTGGCTCCGGCGGCCTTGTAGCCGGTGAGGTTGGCGAGCTGGCCGAGCACGACATTGACGCCGACGGCGCTGAGGAACCCCACCATCACGGTGTTCGACACGAACCGCAGCAGCGACCCGAACCGCAGGAACCCGGCCGCCAGCATCACCACACCGGTCAGCACGGACAGCGTGAACAACGCACGCGCCGGATCTGCGTCCGCGTGGACCGCCCGGGTGTCGGAGATGATGACGGCCATGGCGCCGGTGGCCTGCACCGCCATGAAGACCGAACCGGTGAAGAACGAGCCGCCGAGCATCCCGAACAAGTATGCGTAGAGGCCCGACAGCGGACTGACCCCGGCGAGCAGGCCGGCCGCCAGACCGTCGGGAACGCTTTCCACCCCGAGTACCAGGCCCGCCACGGCGTCCTTGCTCAGTGTGCCTCGGCTTACTCGCCACCGGATGTCCATAGGCCCTTCGCGGGGTCGTCGCGGCAGTGCCAAGGGGGCCCGGCGCTCGCGCCGGGTGGGGCATGAATCGTGCTCACCCCGGCCAGGCGGACCAGACGGTCGGTCGTGATCACCTGGCCGTTGATCCTGGCCTTGCGGGTGGGGATGCGGATGAGCACGGCGGGTGCGCTCTCGGTGCGCTCTCGGCCGTGCGCACTCACCCGCCCAACCCCGTCAGCGCGTCACCGACGTACTTCACACCCAGGATCAGCAGCACCACGGTCATGATGGCGCTGTTGTGCGTGGCCACCCACGCCTTCCACCCGGCCAGGATGCCCTCGGCCCGGTCACCGCCGAAGTAGAAGACGCCCAGTGGCAGCAGCACGCACAGCGAGGCGATCACGACCATCAGGACCACGGCGAGCGTCTTGCCTCCCGCGCTCGCCCCGCTGGAAGCGATCGACACGGCGCCGGCGACCACCAGCACCAGGTTCTTCGGGTTGGCCAGCACCAGCACGACCGCGAGTCCAGCGGCTCTGCCGGCGGTGAACCTGTCGATGGCCTGCATCCACTTCGGCATCTGGGCCTCGTCGCCCTCGCGCGGGCGGCCCCGCCACTGCCTGGCCGCCAGCAGCAGGAAGAGGGCGCCGAGGCCGAGCTTGAGCCAGAACGTCCAGTCGGCGGGCTCACCTCCGGTCTGCATGTTGCCGCCGAAGGCCACGATCAGCGAGGTCGCCAGCGCTACCGCGGCGATCCAGCCGAGCGTGAACGCGCTGCCGTTGGTCCGACCACGCGGCGTCGCAAGCATCAGCACCATCGCGATCAGTGGAAGCGGGCTGACAGCCACACCGATCGCCGAGGCCAGCATCTGGCCGACAGCGTTCTCCATCTCCGCCCTCCGACCGTAGGCCCTTCCGGCGCGATCACCGTAACCGGCGGACTTGTTGACGCCGCGCCGACTCGGGCGTGCAGGTGGCGGACGGGGCCTCGGTCACCCGGGCGGCCGATCCCTGCTCAGGCGGGAGCCACCCGGGGCGCCTTCCTTCCGGTGCCCTGATCCGGTTCGATCAGAACCCAAAGGGGCGGCTTCCCGGGCGGATTCACCGCATGTGCATGTGGAATGGTGTCCATTCGGTGTCCAGAAGATCTTGGAGCTCAGCCCACGCCGCCACGTCTCCTGAGACGACGGTCGGGTCTTCTGTGCCGGTGACCTGTGCGGGCGTGACCTCGACGGTCACGGCCGCATCGGGCGCCAGCCCGTCCTCGACGTGCAGAACGCGGTTGCGGATGCGAACGGTGACTTCCTCGCCACTTTCGGCAGCACGGATGCCGACAGTGAGGTTGACTCCCTTCGCCTTCTCCGCGTCGAATTGGTACCGCCAGCGGCGAACCGTGTCGGGGACCGACAGGTCGACCGACAGCATCCGTCTGAACGTGGCGAGGATCTGCGCGGGATCCACGTCCCCTTCGAGTTCGAGCGCGCCGGTGAGATACCACGATCGAGCGATCGGGTTGAGTTCCTGGTAGCCCCTTGCTCGAAGCGCCGCGGCTTTCACGAGGCGTGCATCCTCGTTGTCCGGGTCGGCGCGCAGGGCGATCTGGGCGAGCTCGGCCGCGAGCTGGTGGTCGCCCGCCGCGTGGTCGGCTTTCGCCGCGTCCAGGACCCTGTCGACGCCGCCCATCAGCTCGGTAAGGCGGGCCGCCTTGTGTGCGGGCGGGGACGGCAACAAGTCGGTCGAGTCACCGCTGAACCAGCTCACCCACCCGGTGTAGAACTCCGGGACGGCGGTCAGCGCTGTCCCGTACAACGGCACCGTGTACGGCGGGTCCCACAACTCCTCCGGGAAATCCTTCAACGCGTACTGCAACTCGACCGGCGTATAGCCCTTGTTGATCAGCCGGATCGATTGATCCCAGAGATACTTCGTCGCGTCGACGTATTTCCTCACGTGGTCCGCGATCACATCCTTGCCTTGAATGGGGCGGATGTGAGAGCCGACCAGCCACTCGGGCTCCACCTCCAGGACCTTGTTCAGCGCGGAGATGTAGTTGTCAGGGAGGCGCGGCTTCGAACCGCGGATGCTGTGCAGGTTCGGGATGCCGGTGAAGAACTCGTCGGCGATCGCAATCAGGTCGAACTCTGGGATGTGCAGGCCGAACTCGCTGATCGCCTCACCGCCCGTGTAGAACGCGTTCAGCTCAAGACCGGCGATCGTCAGCGTGGTGTCCTCAGAAAGGAGCTTCGTCGGCGGAATGTACGCGGGGGTGCTTCCGGCAGGGACCAGCCCGAGACCGTGGTGATGCAGTTCTTCCGGGCCGAGCAGAACGCCACCGTAGTATCCAAGGCCCATCGCCTGGCGTTGTAGCAACTCGCCGAACTCGTTGGCCATCTCCTCGACGAAGTTCGACCAGGCATAGATGTCGACCTCGCCGGCGGCCACTGCGGCCGGATCCACGATCGCAGCCGCTCCGTTGTAGTGGTCCGGGTGGTGGTGGGAGTAGAAAACCGCCTTGATCGGCTTGTCCGAGATCTTCTTGATCTCCGCAGCGATGAACTCGCCCACTTCGCGGTTGGCACCGACGTCGTAAACGATGAGACCCTCGGGCGCATCGATGATGATGCCGTTGCCGACGAATCCCCCTGCGCAGTACACCGTCCATACGGGAAGGTCACCGCACCGGTAGGTGCCCTGTTGCTCGACGGTCAGTCGACGATGCTCCAGGAAATAGTCCGGCCAGGAGCGTTCAACATCGTATGGGTTTGCCATCCCGCTCTCCTCGCCATGCGAATCCCGCAAGAGATCACGGCCGAAATTCCATGGATATTGCGTTTTTATGGGTCGCCATTGGATACCTTCAGGATAACTCTGCCCACCCTTATCCGCATCTCCACCGCCGATAATCCAGCATGCGGATCACGCCCTCCCTGCCGGTTTCACGGATCCGAATGCATTCCAGTTAATCCCAGCTGTTAATCCCAACTGTTCCGAGCCTGACGTCAGCAGGCGCCCCGCAGAAGATGGCCAGGACCGCGACGCGACGCTGGTCGACGTCGGCCACAGGACGGCGGTGGAACCGGTCGAGCTCAGCCGCTCGCGGCTGCGCCACCGTGTTCGCCTTGGCGACGTGACACCGCACCTCACGCGGACCAAGCCGATCTTTCCGATCTCCGACTTGCAGCAGTACGTCGAGCAGGTGCTCACGTGGCCTGGGAACGGTTGCCACACGCCGTGGCGTTGTCCTCCGCCCCGTACGGCCCGTGCTCGGGAGAGAACCAGGTGCGGGCCTCGGCACGGGCACCTGGGTGCGGACCCCGGTCAGCTACCGACGTCGGACAGCCCGTCGCCGCGGTGGCCGACCCGTTGGGAGCCGGCCATCGCGGCGACGGTGGCCTCGCGCAGTCCGGGCGTGGCCGACCTCGCCTCGTACCAGGCACCGTAGCGGTCGGCCAGGAAGGCGGCCGACAGGCCGTGAAGCAGCACACTGAGAGCGATCGTGGCCGCCACGACCCTGCCGATGAGCGCCACCCCCTCCACGCGCTCCTCCACCACCAGCAGGCCGAGGACGATCGACGCAAGCCCGCGCGGGCCGAACCACCCGATGTAGGCGACGGTCGGCGCCCGGAAGCCCGACCTGACCAGCGAGAGAGCGACCGGCACCATCCGGACCACCGTCAGGCTGAGGACCGCGTAGACGACGATCCGCCAGGTCATGTGCTCCAGGGTCGGACCGAGCAGTACCGCACCGAAGACGAGGAAACTCAGCGCCGCCAGCAGCCCCCCGAGGTACTCGGCGAACTCGCCGCTCCGGTCGTCGCCTTCCGCCTCCCCGCCCGGAGCGACGCCACGTAGGCCGAGCGAGAAGGCGAAACCGGCGACCCCGGCGGCGAGGAACCCGCTCCCGCCCGTGACCACCGCCAGCTCGTACGCGGCGACGGCCACCGTGAGCACGAAGACCTGACGCCATTCAGCCGTGACCCAGCCCCTGGCACGCGACCACCCCAGCAGCCGCCCACCGAGCCATCCGACGGCCAGACCCAGTGCCGTACTGACCACAAGCACCCGCCACACGATGCCGTCCACGCCCTCCTCGGAGGTGACCGTACCGGGAAGCGCGGCGAGGAAGATCCCGAAGAACGGCAGCACCAGACCGTCGTTCAGGCCGCTCTCGACGTTCAGTCCCTTGCGAACGACCGCCGGGACGCGCGGATTGAACACGGCGTTCTTGCCCAAGGCGGCGTCGGTGGGGGCGAGAATGACCGCGACCAGGGCGAGCTCCCAGGCCGACAGCCCCGGCAGCAGCGGCCAGGCCAGCAGCCATCCCGCTCCGATGGTCAACGGCAGTCCGATGCACAGCAGACGGAGCGGCAGGAAGCCGCCGACGCGCAGGTCCCAGCGGCGGACCGTCATCGCATCGGTGAACAGCACCAGGGTCAGCGTGGCCTCGACCAGCGTCCGGACGGGCCCTGCGTCATGTTTCAGGTCGAGGAGCCCGAGTCCCACCGGTCCGATGAGGATCCCGAAGCCGACGAAGACCATGGACGACGAAACGGGTGTGCGGGAGAGTCGTCGGGACACCAGCGCGTAGCCGGCGGTCACCGCGGCGACCGCCACTCCCGTCCAGGCGTTGCCGCCGCTCACACCGCGCCCTGTCCCGCGAGGTCACGGGGGCCACCACCCCGGCGCTCGGAGACACGGCCCCGCGGCAGAGTCATCTTTCCGTCCAGTTCGAGCTCGTGGATCCCTTGCAGGGGGTCTGACGACTCCGTACCGTGCCGACGAAACAATCGGTCCGTCAGAGCGTGGGACACGTGGTCGCCCGCCCGCAACAGTCTGGCGGCTGGGCCGACGTCAAGACAGCACCAACACGACCTGCCACTTCTGGGGAACATCCGACGAGCGCGTTCGAACGTCCGGGGCGTCGCTCGGGGGCGAAGCAGCGACCTCGGTACGTGCCGTTGACGACGGCAGTTCGGCTTCCAGGAAGCTCTTGTAGCTCAACCGACCGATCCCCGAAGCCCTGGACAGCGTCAACAACACCCTGAAATCGCAGGCCTGACCAACTCGGTGGGCGCACCGACCCCCAGTGCGCCGCCCACCACCAAAACGCTGGCACCAGCACACAGGCCGAGCCGGGGAGAACCACCAGGACGGCGGCACGGCATGCCCGCGGCCAAGGCCTCGCCGGCGGGATCTCCTCAGCCCTCATCAGAGGCGGCCACCCCGCCCGCTCCAGGGCCTGGACGACGTTCTGAGTTCAGGAAGGGCCGTCCCCAGGGCCGCGCGGGGCCCGGCGGCCTGCTCTCTGGGCCGGTGTGCGTCAGCGCACGGTGGACGCCACGTCGGGGGCCGTCCGTGGGGATCGGTTGCACGAGCACCGCCGGGGTCCGGGGGAAGCGTCGGGGCTTGACCCCCGCCGACCCGGGACGGCGGGGGAGCCGGTCCTGCACTGTGCGCGGCGTCAGGCGCCCGTTGAGCGGTCCTCGAAGTAGAACCAGTCGTCACCGCTCTCCGCAGAGAAGATGAACTCAGGCTCCTCCTTCTTCGTCTCGGCGATGACGATCGAGGACGCCTTGTCGTGGAGGGCGCCGTCCACCTTCGGGGTGTCCGCTTCCAGGGTGACCTGCGCTCCGGTGAAGTCCGCGTGCTCGTAGAGCGTCACCTTCCAGCCGGACGGCACGCGAACGGAGGAGATGCAGTCGTTCATGGACGGGTCGAGCTTGTGGCGTCCCTGGTTGAGCGTGGCGCTCTTGCCCTTGTAGTTGTGGTCGGCGTAAACGGTCACCGGCATAGGGAGACCATCCCTTCTCATAGTGTTACCTGGCAAACACTATAAGTAACTGCAAGGTGTGCGGCGCAGGGCCGCACTCCCGGCCGGACAGCGCGTCAAGGCGCGGGATCCGCCACCAGGGGCCGTCTGGGAGCATCGCGGTGCGCCGGTGCTCCGTCTCGATGGTCAGTCCTCTTCCGGTGGTTCCGGTGGGTCCAGTTGCAGAACGTGCACCAGTCCAACCCGGGCGGGTCGCCCCGCACGTGCACCGTGGTCAGGCTAGCGGGTGATGCGTGCGGTCTGGGCGTCGGCGGTCGCGATGGCAGGATGACGGCATGGTGACGAATCAGCCGTGGCCGGGGTTGCACGCTGACCTGTTGGCGGCGAAGGAATTGGTGTACGACCCGAGCGGTTTCACCTGCTCACCGCCGGTGCCCGAACCGGAGAGCGCCGAATACGCGGCTTGCGGGTTCACGCTCGACGGCCGCTCGGTCCGGTTCCGCGTTGCCAGGACCACCCCGACGAAGGCGGGCCAGTTCGTCACCGTGTGGCAGCGGTCCCAGGAGGGGCCGATCCGGCCCTTCGACACCACTGACGGGGTGGACCTCTTCGTCATCAGCAGCCACGACGAGAACGGCTTCGGGCAGTTCGTGTTCCCGCGCAAGGTGCTGTGCGGGCACGACATCGTCTCCCGCAACGGCTCCGGCGGGAGACGAGGATTCCGTGTCTACCCGCCGTGGGTGAGCACGACCAACCGGCAGGCCCGCAACACACAGGCGTGGCAAGTGAACTACTTCCTCCACATCGGCCAGGACCGGCCTGTCGACCTGACACGCGCCCACGCCCTGTACCGCCCGTAAGTGCCCGCTCCGGTCCCGGCATCCGTGCGCCGCACGAACGGGTCATGCAGAAGTCGCCGAAACGAGTGGACGGGTAGCGGGGGCGGCGCCCATGACCTCACCCAGGGACAGGCGCAGCACAGCCGGATCAGCCTGCGAGGCCGGCCCCGCAGCCCACCAGAGAACAGCAGGCCCGGCAGCCCGCCAGTGCGGCGCATACCTCGGCGAGGCGCGCTGCCACTGCTCACCCAGCAGCCGCGCCCATTCCCGCGCGCAGAACCACTCCCCGCCCCCGGCCAGCTCCCCCACCACGGCCGCATGCCCGCGCGCGAGCAACCGGCAATCAGCTCCGGCGGAACACACCCGGACCGCGTCCTGGCCCGGTACTCAAGATCGTCAGCGTCCACGGGCCAGCACCCCAGCCCCCGCCCCCGACACCCGGTCGACCCCGCCAGGTACGCGCTGGGCTTCAACGCGGCGGGTGCCCGGCGGCAAGTTGGGAACGGCCGGCCGGGCACCGCGCGCCGCGCTCAGGGCTGGGCCGGCGCCCCGGTTCCACCGCCGCGTTCCATGGCCGCGGTCATAGCTTCGTGGACGGCCAGGACGCAGGCCCTGTCAGGAGCCGGCAGAGGGCTTCCCTCCACCGTGTACCACTCGTCGGCGCCGTCGTACTGGACGTCCAGGAGGGCCTGGTGGCCGTCCCAGGTGGTGCGCAGGGTGAGGTCGCCGGTGATGACGCCGACTTCGACGGTCATGACGCCGCCCGGGCCGGCGGTGATGCCCGTGGTGACGAGCGGGCCGGCCCCGGGGGCGCCGGTGGGCTGTCCGGGGGTGGTCGCCGAGGCGGTCGCGGAGAACCGCCGCCCCCGGCTCCGTGCCACGCGCGAGGCATCCCCGACGACGTCCACCAGGACGGCGCCAAGGCAACCCGGACCACAGGCCGGACGGGTGCAGCAGGGCGCAGCACGACGGCGGCCGGGACCGCGCCGAGGACGGCGGCCACGCCACCGGGCGCCCCTTGATGACTCGCGCGAGCCATCCCCACCCGGAGGCCGGCGAACGGCAGCGCCACCGGGCAGCACGGCACCGAGCAGGACATCGACCAGGCGCACAACGACCGCACCCGGACGGCGCTGACCCATCTCAACATTTTTTGACGAGTCTCAGCGAAGTTTGACCGTCCGGGCGACCCGGCAGGTGATCTTGACGGGCGTCCGACGAGGCGCGTTGGGTCACCGGGGACGCTACCGCCGTCCCTGGCGGAATTGTGCTGACCCCACGCCGTCTTCGCCGCTGACCCGAGCCGGCCGGAGCCGTCGCTCGGGCTCAGCGAGGGCTGAGGAGGCAGAACTCGTTGCCCTCCGGGTCGACCAGAATCCTCCACGAGATCGAGGACTGGTCGATGCCGGGGTCGGTGGCGCCCAGGGCGCGCAGCCGGGATTCCTCTGCCGCCGGGTCGTCATCGAGGTAGGGAGCGACGTCGAGGTGGACGCGGTTCCACCCGCTCTTGATATCGGGAGTGCGCACGAACTCCAGGTAGGGACCGACGCCTTGGGTGGAGCGCAGGGAGGCGTGGTCGCCGGCGACCTCGTGCACCGTCCAGTCCGTCGCCTCGCCCCAGAACCGGGCCATCGCGCGCGGGTCGGCGCAGTCAACCACCACCGCGGCGATCGGCCCGGTGTCCCGGTAGATGGGGCGGGGTTCCAGCACGCAGAACTCGTTGCCCTCCGGGTCGGCCATGACCGTCCAGGGGACATCGCCCTGGCCCACATCAGCAAGGGTCGCGCCGAGGTCCTTCAGACGCGCGACCAACTCCGCCTGGTGGACGGTCGAGGTGGTGGCCAGGTCGATGTGCACCCGGTTCTTCACCGTCTTGGGTTCGGGACGGGTGATGATGTCGATGCAGACGGCCGCGGGGTCGGGGTAGTCGAAGCCCACGGGTTCGAGGTTCGTCACGCCGGGTCCCTCGCTGTCGACACCCCAGCCGAGTGCCTGCGCCCAGAACCGGCCGAGCACGGAGTCGTCCTGGGCCTTCATATTGATCTGCACGAGTCTTGTTGCCATGCCGCAAATCCTAGAACCGGGCCCAGAGCCAGAAGTACGCGGCCAAACTTCGCCGAGACGCCGTCACCAAACGCTCGCGGTACGTTCCAGGCCCAGCCGCCTTGGACCATGAGCACCCTAATCCTGAGCTTCCCCCGCTTACCTGCGCCATGGCGGGTGCCAACCGGATCGCCTTCGTGGCACGAGCGACCCCCGCCCCCCGGACAGAGGCCGAAAGTGTGACGGCGGGTCAGGGACTGGCGAAGCCGTAGCGGCCGGCCGCCCACCGGTTTGGCGGCTGCGGGGACCCCAGTCGCTTGCGCACTTCCTGGACGGTTCGCGCGGTTCGGAGATGCCCATGTGACACGCTGGACACGACACTTGATGCTTCGCGCACGGACCGTCCGGGCATACGGTTCCGCCATGACAAGCAACAGCACCCTGACCGGCTGCGACATGGTGTGGGCGGTCACCCAGAACACGATCAACTTCCAGCTCTCCTACCTCCACACCATGGGGCAGCTCCACCAGGACGTCACATTCGGGGACCTGGGTCGCGAGGGGTTCCATGTCAAGGCGAAGCTCGCGAAGGCTCCCCAGGTCGAACTCGTGGTGCCACGGGGCATCCGCTCGGCCACCCTGCTGGTCTCGCTCGGAAACGGCACGCTGACGTACTGGAAGGGATGGGGGACGTCGGCGACCAAGGAGACGGTGCCCATCACCGACTGGGAGATCGCGCTGGATGTCGACCTCAACCTGTCGGAGCTGCAGCGCAACGAGCTGGACAAACCCGGCGGCGCCGTCCCGGAGAGCGTCAGGAAGATCCTCCAGGACTTCAGCGCGGACCAGTTCACCATCCAGCACCTCTTCCTCGACCTGCAGGACGCCGCCCTGGTGTCCTACAACGCCGCCCGGTCGAGGATCGCCTCGCCCGACACCGCGCCGTCGGCGCTGATCGGTGACAGGTTCACGCAGTGGATCGCGGACCAGGTCAAGGCCTCGAACCCCTACGTCTTCGGCTACGTGCCGGAGGCCAGGATCGTCGACAAGTCCCCCTTCCAGCCGACGGGCTGCGACTTCTCGGTGCACCCCTACACCGACGCCCAGGGGAAGACCGACGGCGCCCACCTGGCCCTGAGCACTCTCAACTTCCTGCTGATGACGGAACACCGTCCAGTCCCTTCGACCGCCGGCGCCTTCACCACGAACCTCGTCACCGACATGACGGTGTCGGGCACCGGCTACGTCTCGGCGGACCAGCTGCTCGACCGCTGGGTCACGCCGACGGTACTCCCCGCCGTGAGGACGGCCCTGATCGCCAAGGGGGAGTGCGCGGGCAGCAAGGACACCTGGACGGTGGACAAGACCGACCCCCGGCACTGGACCTTCGACACCAGGGCGGAGAGGAAGAAGACCTGGGAGAACGCCGACGGCGGTGTGGTGAACATCTACCAGGACGACGACTACCAGGTCTACTGCGACCTGCGGCTCCAGAAGGAGGTCACGTTCGCGGACAAGTCCACCCACCCCGGCTTCCACGGCACAGGCTACTTCTGGGCCTGCACGAGATTCGACGAGTGGCCGGTAGACATCCACTGCTGGGGCTGGGAGGCCTACACCCTCAAGTTCACGATCGCCGTCCAGATCGTCGCCGGAACCGACGGGACGATCCAGCTGCGACAGGAGATCACCCAGGACGGGTCTGTGAAGACGGATCGGGACGAGTCCGGCCTCGAAAGGATCTTCGATGCCATCGGCCAGGGATTCGGCAACGCTCTGGACGAAGTGCAGTCCAGTCAGAAGACCCTCCAGCAAACCCAGTTCACCGGTCTCGTCGATGAGCTGAGGACCGCTCTGCAGAGCCTGTCGTCGAAAGTGATCCTCCCCGCGGCATCCGTCTTCTTCTACAAGAACGTCGGCCTCACCGACGAGGGCCACCTCAGCGTGGACTTCAGCTACCGCAACAAGACCACCGCGTAACGGAGGCCACCGTGATCAGGGAATCACTGAACTTCGCCCTGCCCGTACGCCAGGGCGACGCCCGCACAGGTGCGACCTGCACCGCCTCGACCGAGCTCATGGAGGACTACCGCGCGGGAATGCCGGTGGACTCCCAGCGCCGCTTCACCGTCGTGCAGGACACCGCCGGTCACCCCATGGTGTTCTCCATCGGCACCGACGACGGCTTCTACCTGATGCATCACCAGGACGGCACCTCCACCGGCTGGACCAGGGTGGACCTCGGGGCGACCCTCCCCGTACAGGGAGCCCGCGCCCAGCAGTTCGCCGTCTCCCAGGACTTCACCGGCCGGATCCGCCTGGCAGTCGCCGTCACCACCGACAGCGCGGCCGACACCGGCGCCAGCCGACTGTTCATCACCGGAGACCTCGACAACGACACCGGCGCCCCGGTCTGGAGCTCCCTGGCGGACAGCTGGGTCGAGCGCCCAGCACCGCACAGCGGGTACCGCATCACCCGCCTGCTGCTCGGCGTCAACGCCGCCGGCCAGCAGCCCTCCCTGCTGGCCGTGGCCGAGTACCACGGCGCGGCCGAGCACTACCTGGTGGCCACCGACCCGCTGATGACCGCCCCGGACGCGATCTGGGGGCCCTACCCGTTGCCCGAGGACGCCGACCACGTCCTCGACGTGGCGCTGGGCGCCCTGGGCCTGCCCGGCGGCTGGACCCTCTACACGGTCGGCGACTCCACCGAACTGGTCTTCACCAGCTTCCCCAGCCGGGAGTTCCCCGGGCAGAGCGTCAACATCCCCTACAAGACCCCGGCCGGCGCAAGGTGCCTGGCCGTGCTGACGGGGTCGGGACGGCCGGACCTCTACGTCGGCGGCAGCGGGGTCCACCTCTTCCCCGGCGGCAACGACAGCGCCACCGAGGTCATCGCCCCGCAGGACGGCTCGGCGGTCCACACGATCCTCGTCAGCGCCGACACGAACACGGTGTCCGCGTGGGCACTGACCGATCAGGAGACCCTCCTCTACACCCACCGCCCCGTGAACGGGAACGGCCCCGCCCTCGACGGCAACGGCGCCTGGTCGACGCCGGTCGTCCTCGCGCTCAACGCCTCCCAGGTCGCCGCCATGCGCAACCGCACCCGACAGGCCGCCGAGATCCTGGTGGTGGACAACGACGAGACGCTGCGCCACTTCTGGCAGGACCGCACCACCACCCTTTGGAACTCCGAACCGATCACCCTGGAGAACACCGGGCACAACATCCACCTCACCTGTTACGCCACCCGTCTGCGGTTCCACCAGGACCACCACGGTCCGCTCGCCAGCGCCCAGTTCGGGCTCTCCTCCTCCGCACGGACCACCGTTCACGTCAACCACCGCACCCACCGCCTGGAACCCGGGGTGGTGGTTCCGGTCGTCGCCGACGACGGCGGCGCACTCACCGTCCTGACCCCCGTCAGCAGTCTGGCCGCCCCTACCCTCACCCTCACCGCCGACTGGCTCACCACCCCGCTCGACATCCACCCCGCTGCGGGGCTGCACGCCAGGCTCGGCCGGATGAGCGGCGCCGACCTGCGCGCGGCCACCTTCTCCTGCGGCCCGAACGCCGGGCGGTCCGTCCTCACCGGCGACCACGCCGACCGGTCCCGCACCGACGCGGTCGCCAAGGTCCTGGGCCGGATGCACGAACTCGCGCTGATCACCGAGAACGGCCGCCCGGCCGGCCCCACCGCGGCCCTCGACGGCGCCCCGCCACCGCGCCCGACGGGCACCTGGGGCTACCGCGACGGTGCGGACGGCCTGCGGTACTTCGAGGGTGACGAAGCCGACGCGGTGCTGCGCGACCTCGAGCGGGCGGTACCGCTGGTGGGACTGCTCGGCGACTGGCTGGAGAGCGAGGCCGCCCGAGGAGTCACCACCGTCGACGGGCTGCTCGTCCGGCTCGAACAGGACGTCGTCCGGGCGGTGCTCACCATCGAGGGGAAGGTGCTGCACTTCCTCATCGAGACCGCCGAACAGGCGCTCAAACTCCTCGCCGAGGTTCTCAAGGCCACCCTGGGGATCGATCTCGCCAAGCTTCTCCCCTGGCTCGGCTTCCTCTTCGAGTGGGAAGACATCCTACGGACGAGGAATCACCTGGTGACGTTCTTCACCACCACGCTCGACTTCGTCCAAGCCGAGTCGCAGCAGTTCAAGGCCACCCTCGACAAGGCCCTGCTGAGCGCGGAGCAGCACCTGCGGAACGCCCAGCCCTTCGGCTCGCAGATCGGGGACAAGAGCGCCGCCGGGGCCGCAGGCGGCAGTTCCAGTGTCCCCGCACTCGACGGCGTCCTCGACGTGGCCGGTTTCCTCTTCGACAACCCGGTCGGCAGCTGGATCCAGCAGCACCTCGCCAGTGCCCTGACGGACCTCTTCGGTGCCTCGCCGCCCTGGACGGCCGGTCTCGCCGGCGCCGTCGAACGCTTCGACCAGAAGGTGTTCACGGGCGCGCTGGACGCGTTCGCCGAGACGATCGACCAGATCCAGCGGGATCTCGGACGGCTGTCCGATGCCGAGAACCTCACGGTCGACAAGATGGCCGCGCAGTTCGCGGCGGACGCGGTGGAAGGCGTCCTGGAGGTGCTGCGGCGCTTCGCCGACGCCGCACTGGACCTGGTCGGCGCGCTCGTTCCCGTTCTGAAGGAGGCCGGTAACCAGCCGATCGACATCCCGGTCGTCTCGGCCCTCTACAAGGCCGTCGCCGGGGACGACCTGACCCCCCTCGACCTGGTGGCACTCGTCGCGGCCATCCCGCTTACCCTCATCGCCAAGATCGCCACCGGGAAGGCTCCCGGCCCCTTGCCTGGCCTGAGCGAGATCACCGCGGGTCCGACGCCGACCGGCACCGCATCCGCCTCCGACGGGCCCGCGGCCGCCGAGACCTACGACATGACCTGGCCGCTGTGCTCGGTCATCCTGTACACCATCGGCACCGTCAGCGGGGTGCTCCTGGACACCTTCCAGATCAAGGCGGTCCGTGCCAAGGGCGACGACGACCCGGCTGGCGTCGCCGGAATCGCGGTGGCCTACGGCGGCTTCAAGGCGCTGTGCGAACTCGCCCTGATGGTCCCGGCAGCCCTGCCCCTGCACGAGAAGCGGGCGAGCCTGGGCCTCAAGTACGCCATCCTCGTGGTCATCGGGGTGCAGCCGCTCCTGGAGCTCACGATGCTCGGCTGCAAGGTCGGCGCGGCCAACTCCGTTGCCACCGTGGAGGATCCCCGCACCCCGTTCGAGCGGCTCAAGCGGCTGGACAAGGTCGGTGTCCTGCTCAGAGCCGCCACCGAGCTCGCCATCTTCGGCCTGGAGATCCCCATCACCGTCATCGAGGTGGAGGACGGCGAGACGATCGACGCCACCCTCAAAATCATCCAGCAGTTCCTCAGACTGGTCGGCGAAGGCGTGCAGTGTTTCGTGGAGTTGAGCGAGACGGAGAACCTCGCCACCCTCGCCTCCGTGATTGCACTGGTCGGCGCCTCCGACGCCATCAACATCCAGCGCGCCGCGACGAACATCGCGGCCGAGAAGATGCACTTCAACTACTGAGCGCAGCAGCGGCGGGGCGGTATACGGCCCCCGCCCCGCCGCTGGAGCGCGACCACGAGGTTCGAGATCGGTGGACCCTGCCCCAGGATGGGCGAGGAGCCCAGCGCGCAGCGCCACCGACTGCCGTAGCTGCGGCTCCGGCTCGGCGGCGGAGAAGCTGCGGACGCCCGAGCTCACCGCCGAGCATCCGGCCGGCCGTGTCTCTGAGACATGCCTCGGAGTCCGTCCGAGAACTCGGTCACGGACCGGCCCACAGTCGGAGCGCCGTCCCGATCGGCCTCGGGGCGGCTCTTCGTCGTGGTCATCGGTTCACCGCGGAGCACCGGGGCCGGGCAGTTCGCGTTGGGTGCGCAGCGGTGAGAAGAAGATCGGTACCCAGACCGTGGCCAGCCCGGCCGCGCCGACCCACAGGGCGGTTCGGACGGAGGCGAGTTCGCCCAGCAGGCCGGCCAGGGCGGCTCCGATGGCGAGTGAGCCGGTCAGCAGGACTCGCATGGTGGCGTTCATCCGGCCGAGGAGACGGTCCGGTGTCACGCTCTGACGGAAGCTGACCTTGAGCACGTTGTCGATGCCGACCTTGCACGTGGTGATCAGCCAGGCCACCGCGGCGAGCCAGAGGGCCGGTCCGCGATCGGCCAGCGCCAGCAGAGCGCCGAACGGCGCGACGGCCAGGCCCATCAGCCACAGCACCCGCCCGGTGCCGAACCGGCGGGCCAGCCATCGGGCCCACTGTGAGCCGATGAACACGCCGAGGCCACCGACTGCGAAGAACAGGCCGATGACGCCGTTGGAGAGGCCGAGTTCACGGGCGAACAACACGGGCAGCATGGTCTGGCACAGCTGGATGGACAGGTTCGTCAGTGCTCCGGCGAATGCGATCGCCCGCAGGGTCGGGTGGCCGAGCACGAAGCGCAGGCCCTCGCGGATCTCGCCGCTGAGGCGTGCTTCGCGCCGGTACTGCGGGCGCGGCTCCGACCGGCGGATGCGCAGCAGGAGGATCGCCGACCACAGGTAGCTGGCGGCGTCGACCACGATCGCCGTCGGTGCGGACAGCAGCGCCACCAGGAAGCCGCCTGTGCTGCGCCCGCCGATCTGGGTGAGAGCGTCCACCGTCACCAGGTGGGCGTTGGCCTGGGTGAGCTGGGCCCGCCCGACCAGGTCGGGCAGGTGGCTCAGCGTGGCCACGTCGAAGAAGACCGTGGCCGCGCCCGCCAGCAGGACCACCAGGTAGAGCTGTTGGATCGTCAGGCAGCCGAGCGACCAAGCGGCCGGCACCGACCCGAGGAGCGCGGCCCTGACCAGGTCGGCGGCGATCATCACGGGCCGCTTGCGGATCCGGTCCACCCAGGCTCCGGCCGGCAGGCCGATCAGCAGGAAGGCGAGGGTGCTCAGCATCGCCAGCAGGCCGACCTGTCCGGCGGAGCTGTGCAGGGCCAGGACGGCGGTCAGCGGTATCGCCAGGGAACTCACTGCGGTGCCGAGCTTGCTCACCGCGGCGGCGCCGATGAGCAGGCGGAAACCCGGGTTCCGCAGGGCCGAAGGATACGGATCGGGCGTCGGAGCGGCCGTGTCCGGGTCGTGGGCGAGATCAGTGCTGGTCATGGAGTGAGGTTCCCGCCGCACTGGCTGGCGAGCGAGGAATTTAGGCTGTACTGAATCCTGACCAGTTGGCCGCGGGGCCTTCCTCCGCAGAAGGGCTGCACCGTGCTGGACTTGGCGTTCTCCGTCCGCGACCTGGCCCGCACCCGGTTCGCCCTGTCGCCGCTGTGGGAGGTGGTCGCCAGTGTCAGGGTGTTGAAGCGACCGGCCGAGCACCCGTTGCACCGCCCGTGGAGCGACGAGGTCGGCCGCCGGTTGGCCGTCTCGGGGCTGGACTGGCGCCTGCTCGCCGATCTGGTCCCGGAACCGCCCGGCGCCATACCGGTCTTCATCGCGCCGCCACCGACAACCTCGGTCGCCGATCTCGGACTTGAGCTTGCCGTTCTGCGCGCGACGCCACCCGAGCAGGTCCGCTCCGGCCTCAGCGGTCCACGCGCGCCGCGTTCCGAGCGGATCGACTGGCTGCGCGGCGATCCGCGCCGCGGTCTCGCCGAACTCGCCGACATCGTGGAGTCGTACTGGGAGATCGCGCTCGCGCCCTACTGGCCCCGGATGCGTTCCCTCCTGGAGGGCGACGTGCTGCACCGGGCCAGACTGTTCGCCGAGCACGGAGCGGACCAACTGCTGGGCGACCTGGCTTCCGGCGTCACCTGGGACGACGACACCTTGTACGTCGGGCACCACTACGCTCGTGGCACTCGACAACTCGGCGGGCGCGGGCTGCTGCTCGTTCCGTCGGTGTTCGTCTGGCCCCGGGTCTTCTCCGTCATCAGCCCGAACTGGCAACCCACTTTGCGCTATCCGCCGCGCGGCGTGGCCAGGCTCTGGGAACGGCGGTCCGCCATTTCACAGGCCCTGGCAGCGGTCATCGGCCGCTCCAGGGCGCGCCTGCTGGCCGAACTCGACACACCCACCTCGACGACCGACCTGGCCCGCCGCACCGGGATCACCTCCGGCGGAGTCTCCCAGCACCTGACCGCCCTCCGCTCCGCCGGCCTGGTCAACGCGCACCGCAGCGGCCGGTACGTGCTGTACGTCCGCACCGAGGCTGCGGAAGTCCTGCTGGCTGCTGCGGACGTAGGGCGTGACGATGTGAAGGTGCTGCCTTCGGCCCGAAGTTCTCCTCGATGAAGATCAGCAAAAGCGTCACTGAGAACCCTGCCCGAGACTGGCTGGCAGGGTGACACGCCAGAGCCCTCGGCGGGCCTGGTGGCCGTCCCAGGTGGTGCGCAGGGTGAGGTCGCCGGTGATGCCGCCGACTTCGACGGTCATGACGCCGCCCGGGCCGGCGGTGATGCCGGTGGTGAGGAGCGGCTCGGCCCCGGGAGTGCCGGTGGGCTGGCCGGGGGTGGTCATGATCCCGCCGGGCAGGTGTCGAGCGTCTGGCAGAGGGCGGTCTTCTCCGGCTCGGTGACCGTCAGCTTGTAGTAGCTCTTCACGTCCGTCCAGGCCTTGGCACAGTGGCACCAGGCGGACTGGGACGGCGGCTTCCACAGGTCCGGGGCCTGGTTGCCCTTGGACCGGTCGGAGGCCCGGACGACGGCCGCACCCGAACAGCACCCGCGGGCCCGCCAGCCCCCTGTCCCACCCACCTGTCGCGCAATCTTCCGATGGTGGTCAGAGGCGCCACTCTTCGCGGTAGTCGACGTGATCGGCGTAGACGGACGCAAGCAGGTGGACAGCCGTGCGGAGTCCGCCATGGCGGCTCGATTGTGCGGTCATGTCCTGTGAGCCCGTATAGGCGTCCACGATCGCGCGCTTGGCTTCGACCTCGGCAAGGACTCGCGCCGGGTCGAAGCGCGCGATGTGATCTGCGGGGCCGAGAAAGACGTCCGCGATCTCAGCGCCGGTGTCCAGGACGATGACAGTCCGTTCGGCCCTCCACCGCCCGCTCCCGACCATCGCATCACGCGCGTGGTTCCAGTCGTCCTGCAGCCTCGCGCGGAGGAAGGCCACCACATCAAGGTTCGCCGTCTTGTCTGAGTCTTCCACGGTCCGTCGGGTTGGGGTCTGCAGAGGTCGCACGGATAGTACTCCAGCCGTAGAACGTGATCTTCAGTTGGCAAGTGCGCTTGAGCTGGCGGGAACGGCGTGGTGTGGCTCGCGCCGGGAAGTGCCTGGGCAGGACCTCAGGGCTTCGCCTTGCCGCGCCTGCCACTGAGTGCACCACTTGCCGCCGAAGCGAAGGCAGTCACGTCGTACTCGGCGTGCGCGGTCAAGAAGTCCTGGCGGCGCTTCTCAGCGGCCTCCTCGTCACCGTTGCGCGCTTTGTCGTACCAGCTCGCGCCCGAGTTGTCCATGCTGGTCAGAGTCTCGAAGACGGCCTTCGCCTGCTCCGTGACGTCCTCGGGTCCCATGATCTGGACGACTGCGAATGCCCGCTGCAGCGTCTTCCAGAGCTCGTAGCTCTTAGCGATGAGGACCTGGCGATCGTCGTCGCCACAGGAACTATCGTTGATCGCTTCGGCCAGCGTCCACCAACTTCCGTGAAGGGTGGTGGCCGCGCTGAGGAACTCGGTATAGGCCTCACGACGGCTGTCGTCCAGCCACTGACTCTTTTGCACGTCCCCCTGTGCCCTGATGGTCGCACGGGCGGTTCGCGCCGCCGAAACCGTCGTGATGACCGTGCCGCCTGCCCCGATCAGGGCACCAAGAACCACTCCGACTGCCGGATCCATGGTCATATGAACTACCAGCAATTTCGGCCGCTGTCATAGTTGTTGGCCGATCGGATACCAGTGACGTCCAGTTCATGACTGGTGGCTGCTTGCCGCTGGTATGGGAGTCGCGGGCGCGGGCTTGGTGTCGGCGTCGCCACTGCGACCAGCGGAGTCGGTGCGCGAGCTCGTGGACCGGGTTGATCAGCGCAGCGAACAGATGCCGGATCTCGTTGCCGGTCACGGGGATCAGGTCGGCTGGCGCGGGATGGTCGCGGCGTTCGGCGGCTGCGATGACGGCGAGGAAGGCGTGGGCGAGCATGGCGAGGGTGACCCAGCGGTGCCAGGACGTCCAGTGGCGGACCTGGTGCTCGTCCAGGCCGGCCAGCCTCTTTCCGGCTTGGAAGGCCTCCTCGATCGTCCAGCGCCGTCCGGCTACCCGCACGAGCTCGGACAGGGGCACCGGGTGGGGCGAAAAGCACCTGTAGAAGGCGAGGTCGCCGCCGACCCGGTGAGTACTGGCGCTGCACGCCCCAATTGCCAGGCGACGTTGACCGCTCGAATTCGGTGATCTTCTTTGGCTTCTGTCGGGTCTCCTGCCCAGGACGCTAGCGGAGCGCGTTCGCTGGCGACTGGGTCAGGACGCAGGTGAACCCGACGCCCCAGTCGTCGCGGTCGTCGCAGCGCAGTTCCCGGTCGCCGAAGGCGTCCAGCAAGTCCTCCAGCGGGACGATGGTCGCCTCGGCGTCGGGCTCCGCGACGTGCAGCACCTCGATCCAGCCCTCGCGGACGAACCGGACCAGCGGAGCGAGGTCCTCCGCCACATACGCCCGCAGCTCCTCGCCCGCCAGCCCGGGCGGCAGATCGTCGAGGATCCCGAACGGTCCGGTCAACCAGCCGCTCAACTCCATGGCACACACCCGGAACCGGGCCTCGTCCTCCGGCAGGTCCAGCTGGTGGATGGTGGGCGGGGCGCCCGGAGCGTACGCAGCGGCCTCCCAACGCCGGTCCCCCGTCTCGGTCGCCCGCAGTGACAGGGCCGGCACCTTGGATCCGCCGTCCGGCCTCCAGACCCACGTCGCCGGGTCGGCCACCACCCGCTCCAGCTCCGCGCCCACCACCTCCGGGCTGTCCTCCTGGACGAACGCGGTACCGACCGCCCGACGCAGCGTCAACCACCCGCCCGCGACCAGACGAAGCGCCGCCGACGCCAACTCCGGCACCCGCGCCGCCTGCTCCTCGGGCGAGGCATCGCGCCACCTCGGCGCCTCGGGCGAGCCCGCCCAGCGCAGCACTGCCGCGACGTGCCGCACGGTGCCGCGCGGACTGGTCCCGCCGACGGCGCGGCGGACAAGCACCTGCTCGATGAGGGTCAGTTCGTCCCAAGTCTTCACGGCAGAGGATCCTGGCACATCCACCCGGTTCGCCCTGCAACGTTTTCCAACAGGACCGCCCATCGGCACGGCGCCGAGACGTGCTCACTCGGCAGCTCCCACCGGTCAAGATCAAGTGGCATCAACCTGGCACTGGTCAAGACCAAGTGACAAACGGCCAAGACCGCCCGTCAGGGGACACGCGAGCTACCTGACCCGTCTCAACGAAGTCTGACCAGTCTCATCGGACTTTGACTGCGGCCTCAACCTGCAGGGGCGGGTACGGATCGGTGTCAGAACGGTGGTTCGTCGGAGTAGGTGCCGACCCAGGGATCGGGATCCGGGGCGGTGCTCGGCCGGGCTTGGAGGAGGTGGACGGCGTCCTCTATGCGGCCGAGGTCGATGAGATGGTGGGCCAGGACAGCGCTGTTGTAACCGGGGTGCTGCTCGAGGACCGTGACGGCCTCCTCGGTGCGGCCGGCCTCGGCGAGCAGGTGCGAGAGGGACCAGGCCGCGTACCAGGTGCCACCTTCGGTGTGTGTCCGGGCCTGTTCGATCGCTTCGTCGAGCAGGCCGCAGTCGGCCATGAGCGGCAGCCGTATCTGGAAGAAGTCCCACTCCTCCTCACCGTCACGCCGCTCCTTGAGGGCGTCGAGGTAGGCCAGTGCCTCCTGAGCGCGGCCGTGCTCGGCGTACAGGCTGCACAGCGCGTCGACGACGCAGTCGTCCGCGCCGCCCGGGGCGTCCGTCAGAGCGCGCAGCACCGCGATCGCCTCGTCGACGCGGCCGTGCCGGACCAGGAGCCGTGACAACAGGGGGGCAACGCGCCACATGCCGTGGGGCTTTTCGGCGAAGGTCCGGTAGACGGCGATCGCTCCCTCCGTGTCGCCGTGCTCCTCCAGCAATTCGGCCAGACTCTGTGCAGCGTGCCCGTGGTGCTCGGAGTCGGCGTACGCGCGCAGTTCCCCGATCCGTCCGTGCCTGGCCAGCAGGTCGGCCAGCGCGTCCCGGCCGTTGACCGACGTGACCTCCCGGCGGCGCAGCAGCGCGATCGCCTCGTCGACGCGGCCCTGTCGTTCCCGGACGGTGGCGAGCAGGTCGAAGGCGTTGGACGGCTCCAGGCGGAGCCGGTGGCAGTCGGGGTCGTCGCAGGCCGGGACCGCGGCCTCGATCCGGGTCTCCAGCAGCACCGCCACCTCCTCGTCCTGGCCTGCGGCTTCGGCGACGTCGACCAGTGCCTGGGCGATGAACCAGTCCTCGATCCCGGGCCGCAGCAGCGCGAGCGCCTCGGCGGCCCGGCCGTGGCGGGCCAGCAGGCGCGCGACGAAGTCCAGGACCAACCGGTCACCGGCCTGCGCGTAGGGGCGGGACAGCTCGATCGCCTCCTGCGCTCTGCCCCAGCCTTCCAGCAACTCGGCCCGGGCCCGAGCGGCCGGCCACCAGCCCGTCGCGATATACGGGGCAAGCACCTGAAGCGCGGGCTCGTACTGCTGCCGGTCGCCGAGCAAGCGTGCCCACTCCAGCGCGCAGAACCACTCCCCGCGCCCGGCCTGGAACTCCACCTCCCGCTCGTGGCCAAGCTCCACAAGCCGGGTCACCAGCGATGAAGGAATGCAGCCCGACAAGGTCCGGGCCCGGAAATCAAGATCGGCAGCGTCCATGGCCCCGCACCCTAGTCGCCTCCCCTGACAACAGATGCCGGACAACGGCGGTCAAGCTTCGATGAGACAAACACCTGTCGGTCAAACTTCGCTGAGACCAGCCGAACCACCACCGGACAGGGGCCAAGGACGGTAAGTCGGCATGGTGAGAACGCTGTCGCGGCGCGCCCGACCAGCGTAAACAGCCGGGCAGGCGGGACCAGGGCCGGGCGCCGAACCGAACGGCCCATAAAGCCAGCGGGTTACAGGAGGAATTGTCCGGCCGATCATCCATAGGGTGTGAGCCGGAGCTTCGACCGTCGCGTCCTGGCCCTCCTGCGTCAGGCAAGCGCCCGAATCGAGATCCTGGCAGAGCGTCTGGGAGTCCGACGGGATGGACGGGCAGCGGGCTGGAGTTCCATGAGGTGAGCGGTGCGCGACCACCGGCGGAGAGGACGGCGAAATTCGGTTGCCGCGGGCCGCCGTCTCGATCATGATCGCCTGCATGGACTTTTGATGACTGCCACGTAGTACGTACCTGTCGCGCGATCGACCTCGGAGCCTGAAGACCCGGCCCCGGGGTGATGGTTCGCGCCCCTCGTGAGCATCCGTCAGAGAGCGGGAGCCGCCGCGTGAGTTCGGCATGCCCTCCCCGCTGAGTCCTGAAAGCGTCCAACACACATGAATACCGACCGCAAGGCCCTGTGGGCCGTGCGTCAGTCCGCCCTGCCCACCGTCGTCCGGTCCTGCCCGGACTGTCCCGGCATGCGGCACCGTGCCTCGGGGAAGATCCGCGCCAACGCGAACGGCAAGCTGCTCGACGTCTGGCTGCTGCTGAGCTGCGCGACGTGCGACCGGACCTCGAAGGTGCCCGTCCACGAACGCGTCCACGTCTCGATGCTGGAGCCGGCCCGACTGGTGGCGTACGAGAACAACGACCCGTCGGCGGTACGGGAGTTGGTGATGAGCGCGTCGCTCGCGGCGAAGAACCGGTACCGGCTCGACTGGACCGGGACGTGGGAGCTGGAGACCCGCACGCCGCTGTACGCACTCGACGACCCGAACCCGCTTTCGGTGCAGGTGCGCTTCGAGCTGCCCGCGCCGGTCCGGGTGGAGCGGCTGCTCCAGCTCGGCCTCGCCCTGAGCCGGGCCGAGGTGCGCCGTCTGGTCGCGGACGAGCGGATCCGTCTGCCGTTCGCTCCGGACGCCAAGGCGCACCAGGACTTCGAGCTCACCATCCACGGACCCGGTTTCGTCGATGCGGCCAACCACGCGAAGTCCCTCGATGCGCCCCACGCCGAACACCCCGGCCTGGCTCGGATCGGGCTGCCGCCCGCACCCGGCCAGGAGCTCCCGCACCGGGCCACGGCGCACGCGTAGAAGTCTGATGTAGATCTTGCCGACGGAGAGGCTGTCCCGCTTGGGGACAGCCTCTCCCGGGGCTTGTGGGTGCTTGAGACGGCGAGGACGTAGCCGATCCGGCGATCTTCGAGTGTGGTCCGTAGGTGTGGGTTGTCGCCGTAGACCTCGTCGCCCGCGACCCAGTGGGCGGGTGTGCCCGCCTCCAGCGCCCGGGCGATCGCGAAACAGGTGGAAGCCGACACCCGACCGGCCGACATTGGCCCCATCCAAACATGGGAAACCCCCCCAAACACACCAAAAACACCGACGGGACCGCCAACAGGTCACACCCAGGGGGACAGCTCGGAGGGGCCCGGCTTCATGCCCCGGGAGCGGAGGGCGATCTGAGCCCTCAGCCGGTTCGAGCCCTGGAAATCAGATGACCGCAGCCGCCCTCGTCTTCGACAATGACGCATGCTGATTGATCACTGGCCGCTGTTAGGCCTTCGTCTGACCACTCCCCGCCTGGAACTCCGGCTGCCCACCGACAATGAGTTGGCCGGCCTGGCCGACCTGGCGGCAGAGGGTGTCCACGAGCCGGACCGCATGCCCTTCCTCGTGCCCTGGACCGACCTCCCTCCCACGGAACGGGCACGCTCGGTGGTGCAGCACCACTGGTTTCGCCAAGGGAACTGGTCGCCGGACAACTGGGCTCTGAACCTGGCCGTCTTCGAGAACGGCCAGGTCGTCGGCCTGCAGACCATCGCCGCCCGCGACTTCGCCGTCCTGCGGGAGGTCACCACCGCCTCCTGGCTCGGCGCACGGCATCAGCGGCAAGGCATCGGCACCGAGATGCGCGCCGCCGTCCTGCACCTGGCCTTCGCGGGCCTGGACGCACTGGAAGCGACATCCGGGGCCTTCGAGGACAACGCCTCCTCGTTCGCCGTGTCCCAGAAGCACGGCTACGAGTCCGACGGCATCGACCGTCACGTGGTCCGCGGCCGGCCTGTGACGAGCAGGCGGCTCAGACTGACGCGTGACCGCTGGGAGGCGCATGCGCACATCCCCGTCACGATCAGCCAACTGCTGCCCTGCCTGCCGATGTTCGGACTGCCGAACCAGAGCGGTTCATCAGCGGTCGGCTGAGCGCTGACAACAAGGGACGGCGAACAGACCCGCCCTCGGCCAGCCCGAGCACACGAGCGTGACGGGCCGGAACCGGGGCGCCCCAGACCGGACAGCGCCCCGGCCCCACCCACCCACACGGCGGCCGGCACCAGCCGGACGCCAAGAAGAAAAGCCCAGCGCAGCGGGCCCGGCGCAGGCGGCGGGCGTCGGAACGACGCGCCGACCTCCACCCGGGCCTGCTCGAACTCGCCTGCAGCATCATTGGCCTCCGGCGGCTCCGGACGGCATGCCGAAACGATCAGTAAGGGCGCGCGATCCCGTCGAGCCAGTGCCCGACCAGGCCCTGTACGGTCTCGGCGCACTCCACCTGTGGGTTGTGCCCGGCGGCATCGAGCACCGTTGCCGTCATCCGGGGGTAGTGGTCGAGCAGGGCGAGCTGGTCGCGCCAGCCCACCAGGGCGTCCTGCCGGGTGGTGACCAGCAGATGGCGCCCGCGGTGCGCGGGGGCCTGGTGCTCCGGCCAGCGTGGCAGTAGGAAGTCGGTCTCCAGCTCGGCGGCGGCCGCCTTGTCGTGGGCCCGCCGGCCGGGCAGCACGTATCGCTCGAAGAGCTCCCACCTGGGCTTGTCCAGGCGGGCCATGACGTAGCCGAAGAGCTCGCGGTCGGCGGCCGGGAGGCGGTCGAGCAGTTCCTCGTCGAGTTCCAGCACTGTTTCCCCGGGCAGGGTCCGGTCGTTGCCCCAGCGGACCACCGGCACCAGCAGCGCCGAGCCGAGCACCTGCTCCCCGTACCGTGCCGTCACCGCCCGGGCCAGCTGGCCGCCGAAGGACTGCCCGACCACCGCGAACGGCCGGTCGCCGAGCTCGGCGTCGATCCATTCGAAGACGGCTTCGGCCAGGGCGGTCGCCGAGGTCGGGCCCGGCAGCCGAGGGCTGGCTCCGTGGCCGGGGAGGTCGAGGTAGAGGCGCCGCCAGCCGGGGCGGTCGGTGAAGGCGGGTTCGAGCGGGAGCAGGACGTGGTGGTCGACGGTGTAGCCGTGGATCAGGACAAGCGGCGTGCCGTTGCCGAATGCGGTGTGCCGGATGGCGGAGTCGGTCATGGCCACAGCCTCCGACCTTGACACTCGTGTCAGTGTCAAGCGGCAGTTTCGAGCCAGGCTCCGACCGGGGGTCAGGCGAGCTCTCTGACCACCGAGAGGTACTCGACGATGGCGTCCCGGTTGCGGGTCAGGCACTGGATCCGGCGGGTCATCCGCTCCGTCTCGCGCTCCAGGGTGTCGAGCATCTCCGGGGTGGCGTCCGCGAAGTGGATCGTCTGCGGGGTGTCCAGACAGGGCAGGATCTGCTTGATGATCCGGGTCGGCAGCCCCGCGTCCAGCAGCCCCCGGATCTGCAGCACCCGGTCCACCAGGTAGTCGTCGTAGTCCCGGTAGCCGTTCGCCTCGCGGCGGGGGGTGATCAGGCCCTGCTTCTCGTAGTAGCGCAGCAGGCGCGGAGTGCTCTCCGTCAGCCGAGCCAGTTCGCCGATTCGCATGTGACCGCCCTCACGTCCTCGCCGGGCCGCCCCGGGCTGGACCTTGACATCCATGTCAACGATAGACGATCGGCCCATGTCGACGAACGAACTCCGTTCCCCCACCTGTCAGATGGCGCTGCCCGCGAGCTCGCCCCGACTGCCCTGGCCGGCGCTCCTGGCCCTGAGCACCGCCGGGTTCGTCACCCTGATGACGGAGGCCCTGCCGGCCGGTGTCCTGCCCGCGATGAGCACGGACCTCGGCGTCAGCCAGTCAGATGCCGGACAGTCCGTCACGCTGTACGCGGTTGGCTCCATCGCGGCCGCCATCCCGCTGACCGCTGCCACGGCCGGCTGGCCGCGCAAGCGGCTGCTGCTCCTGGCTGTCGGCGGCTTCGCGGCGGCCAACGCGGTGACCGCCGTCTCCGGCAACTACCCGCTCACCATGGCCGCGCGCTTCGCGGCGGGCCTGGTCGCCGGGCTGCTCTGGGCTCTGTTGGCCGGGTACGCCCGCAGCATCGTCGCGCCGGAGCAGCGCGGACGGGCGATGGCGGTGGCGATGAGCGGCTCGACCGTTGCCCTCTCGGTGGGGGTGCCGACTGGCACCCTGCTCGCCGGTGCTGCCGGGTGGCGGGTCGCCTTCGGGCTGATGAGCGTGATCGCGCTGGCCCTGGTGGGATGGATCGCCGTCAGCGTCCCGGCCGTTCCCGGCAGTGACGAACACGACCGCCCGCCGCTCCGGGATGTGCTGCGGATCCCCGGCGTGGCAGCCGTCCTGGGCGTCACCGCGGCCTTCGTCCTCGCCCACAACCTGCTCTACACCTACGTCGCCGCACTGCTCCAACCGCTGGACCTCGAAGGGCGGACCGACACCGTACTGCTGGTTCTCGGCCTGTCCTCGCTGGTCAGCATCCTCGCCACCGGGGCGCTGATCGACCGGCACCTGCGCACCCTGACCCTCGCTGCCTGCGGGCTCCTCGCATTCGCCACCGCCGTCCTCGTCGCCGCCCTGCTCACCTCGGCGCCCTGGCCCGTCTACGGCGCCGCCACGGTCTGGGGCCTCGGCTTCGGCGGCGCCGCCACCCTGCTGCAGACCGCCGTCGCCGACGCCGCGGGCACGGCCGCCGATCTTGCCCAGTCCCTCCTGGTCACCTGCTGGAACCTCGGCATCGCCGCCGCCGCATCTGCCGGCGGCCTCCTCCTTGACCACACCGGCCCGCGCTCGCTGCCCTGGTCGGCCCTGGCGCTGCTGGCCCTCGCCCTGACCGTCACGGCCACTGCCCGCCGCCACGGCTTCCCGATCCGCCGATGACCTCGTTCGCGTGACGACCGTGGAGCGGGCATGTTGCCGACGCCACAATCACAGGTCATCCCGCTCGCGAAACCGGCGCAGCCGAGCGGCCTGGTCACGGAACGACGCCATCACCGCGGCCATCTCTGTCTGCAGACGGGCGGCCACGGCGTCCAGCGCGTCTTCGGCCGGCACGTCGATCACCTCGGCATCGCCAGGCTCTTCCTCAGCAGCCACTTGATCCCGTCTTCCCCGAGCCTCGCCCACTAGCCCAGTGTTCCGCGTCGCACCCCGCCGTGCCCGTCGCGCCCCTCCACACACGGGGTTGGAGGGTATCCGCCCACGTCACACCACATGACACCGCCTCACACGACAGGCCTCGCGACAGACAGGAGAGCGCGACAGCACCCGCAGGGTCTCCCGGACGCCCTCCACGAACAGCCATCGGGCAGCGGCCTGACGGCCACCCAGCCACCAAGTCGGACGGCAGCGCGCAGCAGGACGCAGATGGCCGCCTCGGCACGCCGATAGGCTGCCTTGACGACCATGTCCACTGCCATCGAGCAGGTCGTCCGCGAGGCGGAAGAGCAACTCACGGAGGGGACTTGGGATCTCGTCGCCGGCGACTCAGCCCTGGTGCGGGAGACTGCCACCGCCCTGGACGGCGCCATCGGCCCCGCCGACACTCACCAGGCACCGCCGAGGATCGAGCGGCTCGCCGCGCTGCGCGAGGCCATCGCCGCCCTCGCCACGTGACTTTGCGCAGTGGACGAAGACCGGCGTGGCGGGTGGGGCGGCACGGGCGCCGGGCCTGTTGTCATGCCGTGTTGCGACATCCGGCGAGAAGGAGGGCGACCATGCACTTGGCGTCGGCCTGGTCATAGTCGGGTCCGGTGATGCAGAGGTTTCCGATGGCGCGCATGAGCCTGTAGGCGGTGACACCGGGGCGGAGTTCGTCGTCGGCGGCGCAGGCGTCCAGCAGGGTCGTGCAGGCCGGGAGCAGGGTGTCGAGCATGAGGGCGTGGAGGTTCCCCAGCCCCGGATCTCCGGACCCCAGCGCCGCGCCGAGGCCGTGCTTGGTCACGAGGAAGTCCACGAACGCGTCCGTCCACAGGGTCAGCGCGGTGAACGGCGAGGCGGACTCCTCAAGGAGCCGGGGCGCGAGAGCGGCGCAGGCGTCGATCTGGTGCCGATAGACGGCGGTGACGAGGTCTGCGCGGGTCGGGAAGTTCCGGTAGACCGTGCCGACACCGACGCCGGCGCGTTCGGCGATGTCACGAACAGGCGCCTGGACGCCCTGCTCGACAAAGACCGCCGCAGCAGCCTCCAGTACGCCGCTACGGGTGCGCTGAGCCTGTGCTTGGCGTACCCCGACCGACTCCGGCACGGATGACCCCTTTACTCGCGGAACAATGTTCCGCTAACTTTGGCGGAACAACGCTCCGCCAAAGTATGGCAGAGCCGCTCCGCAGAGAAAGCACAGGTCTCCCATGTCTTCCCGCCCTCTCGGCCAGCAGATCGTCTCGGTCAAGCCCATCCCCGTTCCCGCACCTGACCGCGGCATCGGCCTGCAGGTGAAGGTCACCGCCCCCCGGTCGGGCCAAAACCTGCCCGTGATCGTCTTCTCCCACGGCAACGCCTGGTCCCTGGACGGGTACGAGCCCCTCGTCGACCGGTGGGCCGCCGCCGGATTCGTCGTGGTACAGCCCACCCACCTGGACTCCCGCCGCAACGCCATCGACTGGGACGACCCGCGCTTCGCCACCATCTGGCGCGTACGGATAGCCGATCTCCACGCGATCCTCGACAACCTTGGTGACATCCTGGCCCAGGCCGGCCTGGAGACCCGCGTCGACCGTGAGCACATCGCCGTGGTCGGCCACTCCTGGGGCGCCCAGACCGCGGGCGCCATCCTCGGTGCCCGCGTACTCGACGCCGACGGCGTGCCCGGCGAGGATTTTTCCCACTCCGCGGTATCGGCCGGCGCGCTGATCGCCGCGCCCGGAACCGGCGACTCCCTCACCCCGTTCGCCGCCGAGAACCTCCCGTCCATGAGGCCGGACTTCTCCACCATGACCACCCCGGCCCTGGTCATCGCGGGCGGCAAGGACCAGTCGCAGCTTTCCACCCGGGGGCCGGAGTGGTTCACCGACGCCTACCACCTCAGCCCGGGCCCCAAGAGCCTGCTCACCATCGCCGAGGCCGAGCACACCATGGGCGGCATCGCCGGCGAAAAGGTCGCCGAGACCACCGATGAGGACCCCGCCCGCGTCGTCCTCCTCGCCGACGCGATCTCCGCCTACCTCCGCGCGGCCCTCAGCCTCGACGACGCCGAGTGGACCGCGCTCTGCAGCACCGCCGAGGACGGCGACGGTACGTGGAGTATCGCCAGCAAGTAAGCCCAGCCCGGCAGTCGGGGGATGCCCGGCGCCGAACGGTCGAGCAGACGCCCCGGTCTGACCAGCGAGGGGGAGCCGCTGTCTCTGCTCACACCTCGGCCCGCTCCGGTACGCAGAACCAGGCGGTGGCGCCCGCCCTTCAGCGACCAGGCCTCGGCGGTCTGCTCCAGGAGTTCGATCGTGGGCACCAGGACCAGGACGACACCGCGCGCGGCCAGGTGCCGGGCGCGGCCGGCCGCGATCAGGGTCTTGCCGGGCCGGTGGCGGCGACCACCGTCGCGCGGCCGCCGTTCTTCACCTGCCGTACGGCGGCCGCCACCGCGTCCTTCTGGAACCCGTGCAGCGGCAGCGGGTTCACCGCGGCGGTGCCGGCGGTCGGCTGCGCGGGGATGGGCAGCGGCCCGGCCGGCACGGCGGGGACTGGTAGGGCGGGGCTCGACGGTTCAGCTGGCGGCTTGTCCGGTGCGGGCTCGGGTGGTGGCGAGGTGGTAGGAGTCGGTGCCGGTCTCGAGGATGGTGCCGTTGAAGGTGAGGCGGTCGACGATGGGCCACTCGACGCCGCCGTCGACCACGTCCGAGCCTTGGGCTCGCTCATGCACGAACACCGCGGCAAAGAGACCTTCGGCCACCATCCGCTGGTCGCGTTCGTCGACCACGGACGCGAAGGCTCCGGGGAGCCGGTCGCGGGCCTGCTGCGGCCAGGGAACGCAGGGAGCGATACCGCGAGCTCCCGGCTGCCATGAACTCAGTGTCCAGCAGGTTGAACTCCTCGGTGGCTGCCTGGGTGAGCGCATACAGGGCCACCGGATCCGGCGGCCGCTCGGCCTCGATGCGCTTGCACAGACTCAGCAGAATCGTCCTGCCCCGTTCGACTATGCGATCAGGGAAATAGGAGTCGTCGAACATCTCCCCCAGGAACGCGTGCCCCGGTACCTGCTGGTTTGTGATCGGCACGGCACTTCCCGCTCCACGATGAGCTGACTCGCCGATCATGCACAGCACCGCTGACATCGACGCCACCCCTTGGCACCAGACCCCGTGCGACCAGGACTTTCGCAACAGGCCCCAGTCACTCGTCCACCGGTCGGGTTCGCCTGTCGGAGGGCACCGGTTCCGCTGCGCGGGACGCCGTCAGTGAAGCTGCGGCAGTACCAGGTGGGCGGTCTGCCGGGCGTCCTCGGCCGTGGGCGCCGTGATCTGCACGAGCCTGCTGCCCTTGAGGACGTCGAGCAGGACGAAGTCCCTGGACTCCTCCTGCACGTGGAAGCTGTACGCCGCGTCGGCGAGCCCCGCCTCCGCCACTGGTTGGCCCTTGGTGCGGTCGACGACGTCGCGGAAGGACTGCCTGCCGTAGGAGGCATGGGCAACGCTGACGTAGAGCTCCGCTTCCTGGTAGGCGCACTCGCTCACCTGCTCCTGCAGGATCTCCTTGGCCGGGCCGGGCGAGCGGTGCAGCACGTCCGCGGCCTGGGAGGCGCTCAGCAAGAGGCAGGGATGACTCAGCGGGTCAGGAGCGGGTTCGGGATCGCCGGCGCATCCGCTGAGCAGCCAGCCCCCACCGAGTAATGCGCCCGCCAAGGCACCGGTCGCACGCCGGAGATCGATCCCCTTCACTTCGCCCCACTCCCCCTGCCGTCGAACTCCCAGGCGCAGCATGCAAGGTGGATCCTCTCCCGTCAACAAGCCGTGGTGGCGGGCCCGGACGCCCGGGAACGCGGAGCACCGGCGCGGGACACGGGCGCCGCCTGACAGTGAGGATCCATGAGCGGTTCCCGCGACCGCTGCGTCCATACCCCCGGCCGTCAGGTCTGGTGCCGTGCGCAGCACCTGCTTGGCGGGCTGGCGGGTCCGGGTGGGTCAGCGGGCGGGGGTGACGGTCAGCTGCTCATCGGGGCAGCCGGTGGCCAGCTGCTCGATCGCCTCCCGCTCCCGGGTATCGATCGTCAGGGCCCAGCAGGTCTTCACCGCCGTCCAGCCCGCCAGGCAGGTGCAGCGGTCGGACTGCAGCGGCGGCAGCCACTCGGAGATGTCCTTGTCCGCCTTCGCGCGGTTGCTGCGTGCTGAGACCGCCACCAGGAGCGGTCGTCGCCCAGATCGTCGGCGTAGGCGTCCCGCTCGCCGGCCGACCAGGCCGAGGCCCCGACTGGCGGGGAGCGTCCTTCCAGGCATGCGATATTCGGAGGCCTGCGGCGGCAGTGACTCGTATCGTGTGCGAGCGAAGACTGTCGGTTGGCGGGGAGAAGTGTGCGGTTCGAGGAGCACGTGGCGTGGGGGCGGGACGTCCCGGTCCGGTACCTCCTGGTGCGGGAGTACTACGACGATGACGACGAAAAGACAGGCGACCTGTGGGGGAGGTGCGCGGAGGTTGAGGGGCTGTTCTGCGACCCGCCTCCGCTGCCGCGCGAGGTCCTGACGCTACGCGGCTGCCCGCGCGATAGCGCGCTGGCCCAGGCGGTCACGCGGTCGACCGATCCCGTACGGCTGCTGGGCGACGTGAGCCTCTTCATCCACCCCGAAGATCCCAGCACCGACAGCCCCCGCTTCTGGGACCTGGAGAATGTGGCCGTCCTGGCCCACCGGCCCACGGCCGGCGATCCCGATCGCGTGGACATCACCGTCGGCGCCGGCGTCGAGGACGACTGGGGCCCGCAGCTCGAACCGGCTCCGCAGATCGACCTGTCGGCCACTGACTTGGAAGGCAGCTGTCAGTCGATCGATGGCCTGTCCGGCCCACGTCCCCGGCGCCGGCTCCAGCCGCTGCATCTGATCGGCTGCGAACCCGCCGAACCCCTACTGGCCGAACTCCGCTCGCCACGGCAGGAGGACGGCCAGGTCCTCGCGCTGTGGGCGCTGGACCGCAACGGCCGCCGCATGACCCGGTACGACCTCCACTTCCGCCCCGGCGACGCCCGCCCGTCCGTCCTCGGCGGGACCCTGGTCGACATCACCATCCACGACCCCAGTGGTGGCCTTCCGTGGCTCGCCGACCGCCCCGCCCTGGCGGCCCGCCAGGTCTGGGATGTCTGGTATTCCGGAATTCCCACTCAACCCAACCAGTGGGCCCGGTTCGACGCCCAAGGCCGGTCCGAGTGGCTGGACCTGACCCGCGTCGGCCCGTACGGGCCGGACGGCCTCTCCGGCGGGACGTACGACCTGGACGGACAGCACGTCACCGACAAAACCAGCATGCTGCTGGCGCTCGGCGAAGCCCTGCTCGGCCCCGGCGCCAACTACGGCAGAGACCTGGACTCGGTGCAGGACCACCTGTGCGGTGGGCCCTCCGTCGTCCCCCCGTTCACCCTCGTGTGGCACCACGCCGACATCGCCCGCCGCGCCCTCGCCGGACACATCCTGGACCACCGCGGCGGCCTGTCCTACTTCGAGGAGACCGTGAACCTCCTGCGCGAGAAAGGCGTCACCGTCGTACTCCAGTGAGAGAGGCAACGGACAATTTCGGGCCCCTAGAAGATGGCGCCCGCTGATGTGACACCCGGGCTCGGTCGAGGGGAAGAGCCAGCGGCGCGGGTGGTCGGCAATCCAGCCCGGCGGCGGTGGTTGGCCGGCGCATCACCGAACTGACCACCCGCCACCTCACCGGCGGCACCCGGCCAACGATCCAGATTGGCGAGCACCCAGCCGCCCCGCCGCCAGCCGCGTTCCACCTGCTCGCCCAGCAGGCCGAACACGCCGTCACCGCCTCGGCCATCGCTCGCACCTCGGCCAGACCCAGCACGCCCTGGCTCTTCCCCAGCCAGCTCGCAGACCAGCCCGTCACCGCCCACCACCTCACCTCGAAACTGCGGCGCCACGGCCTGCCGGTCATCCCCCTGCGGAACTCCGCCCTGATCACCCTCGCCGCAGACCTTCCCCCATCCGTCCTCAGCTCTCTGCTCGGCATCAGCCTCACCAGCGCCCTGCAATGGACTCGACGCGCCGGCCGCGGCTGGAACGCCTAGCTTGCGGCCGCGCCTGACGCCGGACCCGGCGCCGGCCGACCCGGGTTGTCGGCCAACACCCGGTCCGACGGGTGGAGACACGCGACAGGGGCGCGCATGACTGGTGCTCGCAACTGACGCGCGCTCCGCGCGCCGGCAAGCACGCCCTCCTCTTGGTGACGTGGCCACCTCACTCTGAATGTGACAGCGGCCCTTGCCGCAGGGGGGAAACACATGACCGCACCTCGCGACGTCCCGTTACTCCTGGCCCAGACCGCGACCGCCATAGGACCACTGCTACGCTCGCGGGTGAGCGCCCTGCCCACCGAGATCCGGCACCTGTGCGGACTCCACTTCGGCTGGTGGACCGACGACGGGAGCGCCTCGCAAGCACCCGGTACCCACAAGTTCCTGCGCCCGGCCCTGACACTGCTGGCCTGCCAGGCCGCCGGCAGCGACCCACAGACGGCCATCGCCGCGGCGGTGGCCGTCGAGCTGGTCCACAACGCCAGCCTGCTGCATGACGACATCATCGACCAGGACAGGCTGCGGCGCGGTCTCCCGGCTCTGTGGGCGGCCAAGGGGACCCCTGCGGCGATCCTCGCCGGTGACGCCCTGTTCTTCGCCGCGGTCCAGGTCCTCACCGACGCCCCGAGGGCAGACGTCACGGTCCCGACCCTGCTGGCCGCGGTCCAGCAGCTGATCGAGGGCGAGTACCTCGACGCAGCACCTGTTGAAGAGCGGCGTCGTGGTCAGGTCGTAACGCTCGGCCCGGGTTGCGGCGTCTGCCCACCTGCGCGGCACAAGCCTTGTCCCGGGCATCACCCCGGGCGTTCGGCTCCGGGCCCAGAGACTATTCCAGGTCGAACAGCGACTGCAGCAGTTCCTCGATCTCCTGCACGCCGTACCCGGGCGGGACCACCCGGACGTTGTCCGGGTTCGACGCGACCATCACCACCGTTCTCGCGTCGGGTGGCAGGAGAGCGAGGAACCAGGCGATCGTGTCCGCCCAGACCGTGGGGTCTCCGTCGCGCAGGATCAGCTGGCCGCCCTCGAAGTAGCTGCCCTGCCGCTCCTCGCCGTCGACCTCGACGTCGAAGTCGACGTAGTCCTTGTCGCTCACCGGGGCGTGCTTGAACCAGGACTCCATGCCGGGGAAGCGGCCGCGGAGGTGTTCTTCGGCTTCTTCCGGAGTGAGCGTCCACGTGGTGCCGGGGGCGGCACCGAGGTAGATGGTGTCCATCGCGAGGAGGTTCCTTGCCGGGTTAGGGGACCACACGAACGTTGCTCTTCACCTGATGCTTGGCGAGGAGGTACTGCCAGTAGCCGACGGTGGCGCTATCGGGGGTGTCGACCTCAAGGTACTGGGCGTGGTTGGCCGGATTGTCGATCGCGGCCTTGTAGCGGTCGAGCTCCGACTCGTCGTCCCCGAGGACGAACTGCACGTTGAACTTACCCTCCTGCAGCCCCTCCAGGGACCGCGGGCTGCAGCCCTTCTTGCGAACGTTCTTGGCGTCGATCAGCGCCCCGTCAGCGGGACGGAAACCATCCGCCCACACCTTCTCGCCGTCCGCACCCAGCACCCGCCGCTCCGGGGTGCCGGCCACCCGCAACTGGTAGGCACGGTCGTCAGCCGTCCCGTAGTTCGGGCCCCGCTCGTCCATGCTCTCGATCCACGTCTTCGCCGCCATCTGCTGCGCCGCGTCATACAGCGGGAAGGGACGCGGCTCCGGCGGGGGCGGGATCGGACCGACCGCGGGGTTGGCCATAGGGCTCTGCCCGGCCGGGGTCTGAGCGCCGCCGGCCGGGGTGCCAGGTGTCGCGGCGTTGGCCGCCTCCGTCCCGGCGATCGCCGTGGCGGCGGTCGCCGTGCCCGCGAGGACGACGAGCCGCGCTGCCAGCGAGGAGACGATGGCCTCGGCCTCGGCGACCGCAGCAGCGGCGGCCATCTCCGCCTCGGCAGTAGCCAGAGCCTCGGCCGCGAGAGCAGCATCAGCGGCGAGCGCAGCGTCGGCAGCGGCGGCCGCCGCGTCCGAGCCGCCCAGGGTGAAGACCGTCAGCAGCACACCTGCCGTGGTCACCACCCCTGCCGTCACCCCGAGCTCGATCAACGTGTCCTGGCAGTCGTCGATCGCCTTCGCGTAGTCGTTGCAGATCGACTGCAGCTCCCGGCACGCAGCCGAGATGTTCTCCATCAGGGAGAGCTTCGAGGACGCCGTGGTGCCGCCGGCCGGGCAGGCGTTGAACACGCTTGCGGCATACGTCTTGAAGCCCTCGACCGCCTCGCCCGAGCACTTGGCGGTCACCTCCGCCGCATGCAGGCCCGCGTTGCGCTGCGCCTGGTCGATGAGCGACGCGCAGTGCTCCCACACGTGGGCGGCGCTGCGCAGACGCCCGGGGTCACCCTGAGGCCAGAACTTCCCGATGACGGGAATCTCGTGGACCTGTTTGCTGCCGGTGACCATCGGCAGGCTGGCATGGGCCTCGTTCGGATCGCACTGCTGCGCCCCCTTGGCGAGACCGGACGATGTGTCGATCTTCCCGGTGAACGCCGCCGTCGCCGCGTTCTGAACGGCGAGGTAGTTGGAGGCCATCGTCAGAAGCCGGCTGGACACGGTCGCCATCCCCTGCCCGGCCTTGCCTATGGCCTGGACGACCGTCTTCGCCGCGGGTTCGTACTTGCTGGCGAACGAGTGAGCGATCGAGTCGTCACCGGCCATGCCCGCCGTTGAGGCCAGGTCCCCGGCGACGCCGTCCGCGATGTTGTAGACGAAGTCCTTCGTGTCAAGAAACTGCAGCGAGGCGCGGAACACGATGTCGGGGTCGACAGTGAAACCGGTCCCCGCCGCTGGCCCTGCCACTCCCGTCCCCTTTCCCCCGATTCGTGATCCAGCCTAACGTCTCACGGCCAATCACCCGAGACCGGTTCCGCAGAGGAGTTCGAGCGGACCACCGAGCCGTCGCGAACGCCGCCGCCCGCACCAGCCGCAGCGTCCATCGCGGCCGCGCGGGACGGCTGAAGGGCGGTGGTCCCAGACATGGCCGCCGCATCGTGGCAGCCCCCTCCCGCCCCCGAACCCGGATCCGGATCCGGATCCGGCAAAGAGCACAGCATCAGCCCGTTCCCCGCCCGCCCCGCACACCCGCACCCGGACCGGCTCGGTCACCACGGGGGTGGTCACCGCCGGGCCCAGGCCGGGCAAACAGGCTCGTGCCAGGTGGTCCGGACGACGACCCTGCCCGGGGTGAGGTGCTCGCTCGACCAGGTCCGGCAGCACCCGGGGCTGCCCGGCCATCCCCGCCAGGCCGCGGTCGAGGACCGGCCGCCCCCATCTGGCACCCGCTCGGCGCGCAGGGTGGACGGGCGTGCGGGTGAAGGAGCGCTGTAGGCGACGAGCGGGAGCCGCAGGATCGCCTGCTGTCGGCGCTCGGCATCGAGGAGGACCAGGAGCTCGCCGCCGCGCGGACAGCGGCTGCGGCGAGGCGGAAGGTATCGCGCGCCGACCGGTTCGGCGCCGGCCTGGCGGTGCTCGCGACGTGCAGCTTTCACGATGGATCGCAGAGGACGGCGTCTTTCACGTCCAGCCGTAGATCAGCGCCCCCACATGCAGCAGCAGAGCCCTAACCGGCCTGGGAACAGGCGATCTCCCCTGTCATCGGGTCGACTGTGCAGTCGCCATCGATCAGCAGGAAGGTGATCGAGGCGTTGTCGGCGTTGTCCGGGTCGCCGAAGTGGCCCGCCGAGTAGCCGGTGACGGTGGGGTCGGTGGCCGCCGGGGCAACGCTCTCGTCATAGGAGTTGGAGCCGCTCCAGGGGTTGTCCCAATGCAGCTGAATCTGTCCGATCGGGTTCCCGTCGACGTCCTCGATCTGGTAGGTCACCCGCCCCTCGGTACCGGTCATGAAGCCGTCCGACTCGGACTGCCAGCTTCCCTGCGGTCCGATCAGCTGCGGCGGACTCTGGCCGTCACTCCAAATGCCGTGGTCGAGCTCGTCGGCGGTCAGCCGGAGGTTCACGTGCCCGCCCTGTAAATCGCTGGCCCTCGTGGCGTCCACGGTGACCTGCGTCGACCTGGCAGCCATCGCTTTCCCCTTTCTCACGACAATCCCTCGCCTTCCACCGTAGGCCGCATCCACCCGCCCGTCGCGGCTCGGCCCAGGCCCGGTGGCGGGCGGGCGCTACGGCGACCCCGAGAAGGCACTGGAGGCCGTCATCGATGGGTGACGGCCTCCGGGGCTTCGGGGGGGGGGCGGGTCGGCTGGGCGCGGCGGGGTCAGGTCCGGCAGGTGGTCGGGCCGTGGTCGGCGCCCCAGGTCGAGTCGACGGCGCCGCCCCAGTTCGTGTCCGGCGTATGCGGTGCCGCGCTCCCAGGCGTTGGCGCTCTTCGACCAGATCATGCCGAGCGCATCCAACTCGGACACCCGGGCCGCATCCAGCAGGCCCTAACCTTTCAGGTGGCGCTGGCGGGTGAGCCAGGAGATCAGCTCCGCGTGCTTCGCCTTGTCGGTGGGGCCGAGGTGGCCGTGCTGGACGTGGAACACGGCGGCGCCCGCGTGCATCCGCTGCCACTCGATCGGCGACTCCGGCACCGCCGACTGCTGCTCGCCTTCGGCGCCATCCTGCTTACGCGGCGGGCCGACCAACGAACAGAGCCGGGGCCGGCGCGATCACGCGCCGGCCCCGGCCCTGGTGGTAGCGGGGACAGGATTTGAACCTGCGACCTCTGGGTTATGAGCCCAGCGAGCTACCGAGCTGCTCCACCCCGCGTCGGTGAGACCACCCTAGGCGACAACCGCGCCAACACGAAATCGGTTTCTTCCAGCGTGCCAGACCCGCCCAAACCCCCGACACATACAGGGCTCTCATCCAAACTGCGGAAAATCCCACTACTTCTCACGTCGACGGCAAGGCGGACGCCACGACGCTGCCGGCCGCAGCCACCACCAACCAGGTCGACGGCTACACCGTCACCCTGCAGGGCACCCCGATGGCCAACATGGCCCACCCCATGACGGTCACCGTCACCAAGGACGGCAAGCCGGTCACCGACCTCCAGCCCTACCTCGACGCCTACGCCCACCTCACCGCCTTCCACCAGGGCGACATGGCCTTCGCCCACCTCCACCCCGCGAGCGAGGCGACCGCCAGCGGCCGGGGCGGCCCCGACCTCGCCTTCCACGCCGAGTTCCCCCAGGCCGGAAACTGGCGCCTGTTCCTGCAGTTCCAGACCGCCGGGCAGCTCCACACCGCCGCCATCACCCTCAAGGTCGGCTGAGCCACCCGCGGGCCGGGGCGTCGCCGCGGCGACGCCCCGGCCCGCCGGGCACCGACGTGTGGCGGTCGGGTGGGTGGGTCAGGGACGGACCGCGGTGACCAGCCAGGCGGAGGTGCGGAGCAGGACGCCGCCGGGCCCCGCGTACGCGGCGAGTGCGCCGGTCAGCGCGTCCCGGACCCGCCCGGCCGCAGCCGGGCCCTCGGCGCCGGCGGGATCGAGGAGGCTCGCCAGGTGCCGCACCGGGCCCGAGCCCAGCAGGTGCTCGGCGGCGTCGTCGACGTCGCGGCCGAACAGCGACTGCGCCTCGACGGGTTCGGCGCGAACGTCGGTGAAGGCTGCCGCTGCCAGGACCTGACGGATCGTCGCGGGGTCGGCGAGCGAGAACATTCCCGGCCCGGAAGGGACGCCGGCGATCTGCGGAGGAAGCCTCAGCGCGGAGCGCACCGCGTTGAAGACCTGCACCCACTGCGTACGGGCCGGGTCGGCCATGCAGACGAAGGCGATCCGGCCGCCCGGCCGCAGGGCCCGACCGATGTTGCCGAACGCGGCGACCGGGTCCTCGAAGAACATGATGCCGAAGCGGCTGATCGCGACGTCGAAGCCGGCCGTCGGCAGCGGGTGGACCTGCGCGTCGCCCTGCTCGAACGCGATCCGGTCGATGCCCTGCTCGGCGGCGAGGGCCCGCGCCCGGGCGAGCATCGGGGCGGAGAGGTCCAGGCCGAGCGCCGAACCCGGGGCCGCCGCCCGGGCCGCGAGCCGGGTGGTCTGGCCGGCACCGCAGCCCACGTCCAGCACGCGGTCACCGGCACCGATCCGGGCCGCTTCCAGGAGCGGTGCGTTGAACCCCTCGTTGACCGCGTTCCAGCGGTCGTGGTGATCGCTCCAGTGCCGGCCCTCGTCGCCGTTCCAAGCCTCGGACTGCTGGGTGTTGACGAGCTGACGCATGAGATCTCCCCCGTCGGACAGCTAGTATGGGCACATGCCCATACATGCAACCCTGCCCGGAGGGCCTGATGTCACCACGCGGTGTAGCGATCGTCGATGTGCGGGAGCGGCTCTTCGCGGCGGCCGAGCGGGTGCTGGCCCGGGAGGGGAGCGCGGGCCTGACCAACCGTGCGGTCACCGCGGAGGCGGACTGTGCGAAGGGCCTGCTGTACAACCACTTCACCGACCTGGACGACTTCGTCGCGCAACTGGTCCTGGACCGCTTCGAGCGGCTCGCCGCCGAGGTCCGCCCGCTCCCGGAGCTGGCCGGGCTCGGCGACGTGCGGGAGAACATCTCCCGCGTGGCGCTCGCCATGCTCGGCACGCAGGGGCCGGCGCTCACCGCGACGGCGATGTCCCGGCAGGCGGTGGTGGAGCGGGTACGGCAGGCCTGGGAGGCCGGCGCCCCCGGGCCGGGCGCGGTCGAGGACGCGCTCGCCCGCTACCTGGAGGCCGAGCAGCGGCTCGGCCGGATCCCCGCACACACCGACTGCGCGATGCTCGCCCTCGCCATCGCCGGGACGGTCCACCACCTGCGCATGCACGGCAGCACCCAGTCCACCGACAACCCCCAACTGATCCACCGCCTGGTCGCCGCGCTCGTCCCCGGACCGGACGAATCAGCCCTCGCGACCTGACGGCCCCGATCTGCATGCAGCGGACAGCGGTGCATCCGCCGCGAACGATGTCGGCCCTCATCCTTGCCGGGCAGCGAGGAGGTCCGCTTCGAGCGCGGCGATGCGCCTGTCCGCGAACCGGATATCGGAGCGGGCACCGCGCCGCGCGTCAACGGGTTCGTGGGCACTGCGGTCATCAGATGCCCCAGCATCTTGCCGGCACCGACATGAACGACCGTCCCGTCAGACGCGACCGAGCCGCCCGCACCCTCCCCACGCTGCCTCACCAGATGAGCACGCCACCGGAGACGTTCTGCGCGCGCCTGCCCGCCCTCTCGATGTTCTTCAAGCGCACCGAGATCTGCCGGATGTACTCCCCGTGCGACCTCGCCGGATCAGTGCTTGGAGCAACGAGTTCAATGTTGCTCCGGATCAGGGCACATTCGTGGAGGAAATCCTCCATTTGGTGCGGATCAACCTTGAGATCGCCGTCGGCCAAGGCCGGGAAGAACCGCGCGCCCAGGGAGCGAACGGCATCTGACCCCCACACGGTGGTACGCCAGCTCTCGAAGCCCGCCAAGTCCGATTGGTTGTCGGGGACATCGAGCACATTGGGCTCATCGTGCTCGTCAACGGTGAACACGTCGACAGCCAGGCTCATGGCTTCCCTCCGGGGGCGTCGGCTGGTGCGTATCCGCAGGCATCTGGGCCGCAGTCCGTCTTGTGGTCCCGGCTCCAGAGCCCCGCGTCCCGCTCGGTGGTACGCGCGATTACGGCCAAGCGGCGCTGCCGGAGACGCGGCACCGTCGAGGGCAGGGCGGTGAACGTCTCGGGCATCACGGCGAGGCTGCCGCCCACCTGCTCGCCGTCGACCATACGCAGGAGCACACTGCACTGCCACCAAGGGCGTCCCGCGTCCGGATCAGGCCAGTAATAGCTGGCGGGATCAGGGAACAGGAAGTGCGGGGCGTCCGGGTCGAGGTGCGCGCGGAGCCACGGGCTGGCCTTTCCCAGGCCGAGACGCAGACGCCCCGCTTCCTCGTAGAGGGCGAAGATCGCTTCGCGGTCCAGCGCCTTGAGGACGCGTGCCTGACGGGGCAACCGCTTACGAGCGGGCGGCGTCTTCACCGGCCAGCCTCTCAGCAAGCCAAGCTGCTGCCACACGCTGAGGGCCGGCGCACCTTTACGGGCCGTCGGGAGCGGAGGCGGGGGCGTCCAGCGGAAGCCTGCACTGTCGATTTGCTGAACGATCCATGCGCGTCTCTCGGGACTGCTGACGTTCCATCTGTAGCTCATCGGCCGATCCAGCATCGCCTGCTCCAGCCTGCTGGGAGTGCCGCGGGAAGGACGCCAACGATGCGGCTTGGAGATCCCCAGCATCGCGTGGCAGAAGTCGGCCCAGTTGTTGATCTTCTCGATAACCTCGGCAGACGAGTCCTCTCCGGCCTGCGTCCCCGCGTGGACGGCCAGGACACGAATCTCCCAGAGCGCCCTGTCCGCGAGCAGCGCGGCCAACTCCCTGTCGTCCATCGCCCGCACAAGAGGCCGGCCGCGAGGTATCAGCATCCGTGGAGTCTGCCACGAGCATCCCCGACACAGCCTCCGAGATCCGTGGTTCAGAATCAGGGCATGGATGTCCCCGAGCTACTGGAAGCCGCCTCCCTGCTGGTCCCTGAGGAGATCGCCACCGAGAACGACATCACGGTGAGCGACATCTGGGACTACCTCACCCACGATGAGTGGGAAGTGGCCCTCGGGCTGTTGCGCGGGACGAAGCCGCGGCGCAGGCCCGGGGAGTCCTCCATCGAGCCGGCCGACATCGTGAACTGATCGGCGCGCATCCGCACCGTGAACGCCAAGCGCCCGCCGGCCTGACCCGTCGCGTGCACCACCGGAGCCAGGTGGGAGGCGCCGGAGCGAATCGCCCGCTTCCCGGCCCTGCCGGCCATCGACTCGCCGGGCGCGCCGACGACGTCCTTGCCCCGCACCCGGGCCTTCTGCCCGGTTCTCGTGCGGCGACGTTCCACGTTCTCGCCCGCGATCCCCGCCAGCGCCTCGGTGTCACGTTCACCGCCGCGCACCGCCCGCACGACCTGGCGCAGCGCGCCAACGAACGCCGCGCCCTTGCCCTTGGTGAGGCGCGGCTGCTCTGCTCGGCGGCCCGGTGGGCGCTGTGGTGGGGCCGCCGTGCCGGGAATGCTAGACCCGCCGATCAGCCGATGGCCAGGGCTTTGACCTGCGGAATTTCGGCCGCGAACATGCCACCCGGCAGCGCTCAAACGGTCGGCAGGCAGGACCACTGGCGGTTCGGGAAGCAGCTCGCGCGGACGAGGGACACCGGTCCGCTGCCCGATCGGGGCCCAGACACGGGCCGGCCTGTACCAGTCTGTGCGAGGCGCTCCGCTTGATCAGACGATTACGGGCTCTAGCCTGCCCGTGACCCGTCTCAAGTCAGTTTGACCAGTCTCACCGAACTTTGACCGCGGCACCCCTGGCTAGAACGGGGGCTCCACACTGAACTCGCCCGCAGCGGCCCAGGGATCGTCCTGCTCTCGCCGCTCCGCCGCTTCCCGCTCCCGCCGTTCCGCGGCGGCTCGGCTCTCGGCGATCGCGGGAATGGCGTCGAGGGCCTCGGCCGGGCGGCCGTGCCTGATGAGCATGTCGGGCAAGTCGTGGCGAACCAGGTAGTGGGTGGAGGAGCGAAGCAGCGCGAGAGCTTCCTCCAGCCGACCGTCCAACTCCAGCAGCCGAGCCAACGCGGTGTCCCACTCGCCCGGTTCCTGCTCGTTGAAGGCGGTGGCCTCCACGATGCCCTCCTTGCATCGGCCGGCCTCGCCCAGCAGCCAGAGCCTCAGGGAACGGACCTGGTCCGGGTGCTCCTTGACGTACTCATCGGTGCGGGCGTCCAGGAGTTCAAGTGCCCGGCCGGGGCGGCCGTCCTCGACGAGCAGCTCCAGCGCCCACTGGAGGAAGTTCCAGCAGTCGTAGTACTCGTAGGTGGGCCGGCCGGTCTCGATGGCCTCGTCGACCCTCCCCTCGCGAACGAGCAGGCGCATCAACGCCGCCCGGTCCTTCGGATGGTCATGTGTCGCAATCCCGTCGCGCAGAACCGCCTCCGCCTCGTCCGCCCGCCCCGCGTCCTCCAGCGCCTTCGCGTACACGTCGAGGGCTGAGCGGTGGTCCTCCGCCGCGAGGGCACCCAGCTCGTCGATCAGGCCCTGCCGGGCAAGGAGCTCCGCGTAGTACTCCGGGAAGTTGACGGGGTGTCGTCGACCCGAGGCCCTCTCGGCGCGCAGAACCTCGACGGCCTCGTCCGTACGCCCGAGCCGCTCCAGGACCCGGGAGATCAGGAGCAGCACGTCCCAACGTTCCATCCGGCCCGTCCCGCAGGACCCGCCGCACCGCGTACACGCCGCGCTCTCGATGAGCTCCAGGCGCTCCGCCTCCCGCGTGAGCACGTCCAGGACCAGGTCGTCGCGCCCCTTTCCCTCGGTCACCTCCACCAGGCGGGAGCGAAGCCAGTGCTCCCCAACGTGGGGCGTGAGCAGGTCGACAGCCTCCTCGACCCGTCCGGCCTTCGCCAGCAGCTCGGCATAGCGGGCACACACGTGACCGTCGCTCAGCTCCGCCGGATCCGGGCGCACCATCGCGAGTGCCTCATCGCCATGGCCCTGATCGATCATGATCTCTGCGGTGACCCACTCAGCTGCCCGCCAGCCGATCTCCGTGAATGGGTCCAGTATCGCGAGTGCCCGATCGAACTCCCCGGCCGCGCACAATTCCCGGGCTGCCGCCTCCGCGCAGTTCCAGTCCCCGCGCTCCCGCGCGGCCCGAACCAGCAGTTCCACCTGCCCCAGATCAAGGAGAGTCCGCACCATCCGCGGATAGACACCACCATGGTTGCGCGCCTGCCAGGAAAGATCATCTATGTTCACCCGGGCACCCTACGAACTGCCACCGACAGCCTCCGCTCAACCGAAGCCACGATGCTCACGGCGGGTATCGGACCTACGACCCTCCTGTCCGACGGCCAGGCGGCGAGGACGTCGACCAGACCCCAACGGGGCGGCGCCGACGGCGGCGAGGTGGACGTCCACACACGGCGGCCGAGGCCTCGCCGGCCCGCAGGATTTCCGGTCCACAGGGCGGAGCTCACGCCCCCACACGGGAAGATCTCCCGTCCGACGGCCAGCGGTAAGCAAGAGTCGGGACGGCGACCGAGGCCTCGCCGACGGGGTGGACGGTCCTGGCGGACCAGTTGGCAGGCCGACAGCCAGGCGGCCCGGGGGTCCTCACCCCGCGTTCCAGATTTCTGGAACGGACCGGCCCCACGCGCCAGGGCGCAGTAGCCGGTCCTCCCACCACGGGTCATGCGGAGCGGAGACCAGCGCGGCCGCCTGCTGGCGCTTGGTTGGGGCGGGCAGCATCAGCGGGCCCGGATCCTTCTCGGCGCGGTCCTGTTCGCACTGCGCTCACTCCAACCGGTCCCGGCCGGCCCTGCTCGGGCAACGCCAGCAGCAAGCCCTCTCATGCGCTGGGATGGTCAGAAGGGCGGGTTGAAGGGATCTCCGTCGCCGAGAGGCCAGGCGGAGCCAGGAAGGTACGGGTTGCGGTCGTCGTCGCCGGGCCGGGCGAGGCCTGTGGTGTCGTGGCCCCATGCGGTCAGGGCGTCAAGGGCCTGCCAGCGACGCCACCGCGTGTCACAGACGAGCAGGAGGCGTCGGGCGCGGCCAGCCAGGCCGTCACGGTGACGGGCCAGGTCGGGGTGTTCCGCGAACGCCAGGGCGGCGCACAGCGCCTCCTCGCGAACAGCGGTGTCGGGGTCGTCGAGGAACGGCGCGACGGCCTGGAACAGCAGGGGCCTCAGGGCACGCACCGCCACCATGGGCGGGTAACCCTCCAGGAAGTCCTCCTCGAAGTACCGCTGATGGACCGCGACGCAGGCATCGTCGCTGTCGTAGGCGACACCGGCCAGAAAGCCCAGCAGCAGAGCGCACACCCTGTCCGCCGCCCCGCGGTGGTGCTCGGCGCGGCGGCCCAGGACCGCCGCGACACACAGCGCGACCGGCGCGGTCGCCTCGTAGATCGTGTTCTGGTGCTGCACCGGCTCCAGGGCGTTGAGAGCCCGCCGGGCCTCCTCCGCGGTCAGGTCCGGGCCCAGGAGCGGGGCCAGGACCCGGGGCAGACCTTCCGCGGTCCCGTACGCGGTGCCCAGCGAGGGCCAGTCCGTACCCCGCAACACCACCCACGGATCCGGCAGAACAACGGGCATCGGCGTGGGAAGACCCGGGTACGGGCCGGAAGTCGTCGTCACCCGCCGCACCCTAGAACCCGGCACCGACAACGGCCCGGTAGGTTCTGCGCGTGACAGCCACCAATGACCGATGCTTCCCCTCCCCACTGGCCGCCGCACTGGCGGTGCCGTTCCACTACGACGGCGGCGAGGGCATCGACTTCGAGCCCTTCGACGCCTTCCTCTCCGCCGAGGACACCACCGACTGGCTCCGCCTCTGGACCGGCAACAGCGAGGCGACCGGAGACGACTTCCGCGTGTTCGGACAGAACGGGGCCGGCGGGTACGCCGCGTTCTGGCTGGCCCGCCCCGGGCTACCGCTCACCGATCAGCCGGTCGTCTTCCTGGGATCCGAGGGCGAGACCGGCGTCGTCGCGGCCGACCTCGCCGACTTCCTGTGGGTACTCGCCGCCGGCACCGGCCCCTTCGAGGCGACCACCGACTACCACCTCGACCACACCCCGCGCCCCAGCCCGGAACGGACCACCGTCGCCGAACGCTTCGCCCCACAACGGCGCCGCCCGGCCCAAGCCATCACCGAGCAGGCCGGCCAGGAATACCCCAACTTCGACGACATCGTCCTCGAACTCTGCCGCTGACCAACAACCCCCAGGCCACACCCCACAGCCCTGCGCCGGGTAGAGCTCCGCGAAGCACGCGGTCCTCCCACCACGAATCGGCCGGGACGGAGATCAACGGCCACCTGCCCGACCACGCCAGGTTGGTGTACCGGGGTGTCGCCTGCGACGTCACCGGAGAGACTGCTCACCGCCGCCCTGGTCGCCACCACCGCGCTCGGTCTCGCGGCCCGCGGCCCGGACAGCTCGTCGGACCAGGGCGCGGGCAGCGGGTCGAACACCCCGACCGCCGCCCCGACCGGCGCGGCTCCGAACGCCGCCGTCCCCGGCGGCAGCAGCCGGCCGGTCGCGCCGGGCGGCGCCGCGAAGCCCGCGCCGTCGGGCACCCCGGGCGCCTCCGGCGAGCCCGAGGGCTTCTGTACCCCACGAGCCGCTGCCCGCCGGCCAGAAGTGGATCTGCCCGGGGAAGGGCACCACCGCCACGACCTGGTGTACAAGGACACCAAGGACGTCTGCGGCGTCAACGACGTCGGCTTCGAGCCGGTGGGCGCCGACAAGACCGCCGCGTTCGCGCCGACCGCCAAGGGCCACCTGAGCTCGGTGCTGGTCGCGCCGAAGGACGTCAACCTGGGCGACCTGGTGAAGCACATCAACGAGTGCCTCGCCACCCCTACAACGAGAAGGGCTCGTACCCCTGCTCGGCCGGCGACTACATGGTGGCGGTCGACGCCTCCGGCAAGGTCACCGAGCTGTGGGAGCGCGCGCACAGCTCACGGGCCCACGGCGGTCGGCTCACCTTGTGGTGACCGATTCGGCGCCGCCCGCGCAGCCCAGCTGCTTCCCGGCGGCGCGCTCGGCGAAGCCGCGGGCGAGTTCGTTCATCCGCGCCCGGCCCGGTCCGTCCGCGAGGACCTTTCCGTCCTTGCCGGTGAGGGTGACGACAGCCCGGTAGCCCGTGGGCTTGCCGTTCAGCGTGCATGCGAAGCCGATCGCCCCGGCACTGTTGCCGCCGGGCAGCACGGCGCCGAACGCCGCTTCGGCGGTCAGCAGCCGTCCGTCCTCGCCGTTGACGGAGCACCGTACGGAGGCCGGGTTGGTCTCGTCCGCCGTACGGTAGTCCGTCCGCACGGAGATCCGGGGAGCACCGCCCAGCACCTCGGCGACGCCCGGGTCGGCGAGCAGGCCCCGGCACTCGCCGTGCGACAGGGTGACGGCCGGCGGAAGGTAGGACGTCTGGTCGAGGTACACGTGCCAGCCGAGCAGGCCGCCGCCGAGCAGCAGCGCGGCCCCGCCCGCGATCAGGGCCCGGGGGTGCCTCATGAGCACTGCTCCTCCCTCGTCTCCGTCAGCGCGGCCCGGGCGAGCTGTTCGAGGTCGGCCTGGACGCCGCCGGGGCCGCCGGAGGTGCGGACGGCCTCCCCGGCGACGATCTCCAGCTCGAAGTAGTCGTACCGCTCGTACTTCCCGGTCAGGCAGCCCGCGGCCGCGGCGGCGCCGCCCGGCCACGAGGCGCCGAGGCCGCCGGCGTCGAAGGTGCGCGCGTCCGGCCGCTTGGCGGCCTCGGAGGCCAGGGTGAGCTCACCCCGGCGTCCCGTGGACGTGAGGGTGAGCACGGTGCGCCCGTCGATCCGGATGACGCAGGTCTGCGGGTCGTCGCCGACGACGGACTTCGTCCGGTCCTCGGAGTCCTGGTCGCCATCCGGCAGCAGCCGCCCGAGCGGGGTGTCGGGGCCGGTGGGCAGGTGGCAGAGGTGGGTGGACCGGCCGACGGCCTCGGCCGGGCGGTGGTTCTGCCAGTCTCGGTAGCCGACGAACCCGGCGGCCGCCACCGCCACGACCAGCACGCCGGGCAGAAGCAGCGGATCCTGCAGGCGCCCGGCCCACCGGTCCGCGAGGGATCGGGCCCAACGGGCCGGGAGCCCGCTCACGCGTCGCCCTTCGCGTTGGTGCTGACGTTGTTCGCCGTTCCGCGCGACATGCCCTGGAGCGCGCTGTCCCGGGCGCTGTTGGCGAGCCGGTCGAGGTCCTGGCGGGAGATCCCGGTGCCGCCGCCGGCGTCCCGGACCGCCTGGTCGGCCCCCCGGGCCACCCGGCCCTCGGCCTCGGCGGTGTGGTCGCGGCTCGTCTGGCGGCCGTCCTCGGTGGTGTCGTGCTTGTTGGCCTCGATCACGCTGTCGGCGATCTCGTCGAGCAGCGCGCCGGCGAGCTCGCCGCCGAGCGGGACCTTCTCGGTCACGGTGCCGATGACGGCGTTGAAGGCGTCCTTGCCGTAGCCGACGTTCTTCTCCAGCGCGTCGTTGAACTCCTTGTCGGAGACGGCGTGCTGGTTCTGCACCTCGTCCACCCGGGCCTGGTTGAGGTAGCCGCTGACGACTCCGCCGGACTCCGCGTTGTGCTTGATGTCCGACTCCAGCCGGGCGAAGTCGGGCTGCCCGCTGTCCAGGTGGCCGCGGATGAGCGCGGTGGTGTACGCCTGGTTGGCGTTGGCCACCGCGCCGTAGGCGTCCGGGTCGCGCCCGAGGGCGTCGAGCAGGCCGGCCACGGACGAGGCGTTGAGCGTGGCCGGGGAACCGTTGACCGGCAGGTCGTGCCCGTGGGAGAGCGAGTTCTGCACGTCCCCGATGTACTCGGCGGTCATGTGCCCGAGGCTGCCGCGCATCGCGGCGAGCTTGCCGTCGCCCTTGATGTCGTCCAGCGCGCCGTCGCCGCCGTGCCGGCCGAAGGTGTCCACGACCTTCTGCATCAGGTCGGCCTGCTCGGTGGTGTGCCTGGTCGGCGGGACGGGGCCCGGCTCGTCGTACGGGTGGCCGGTGGTGGCCGCCTCCAGGGCGCGGCCGAGCGCGGCGGGCCCGGCCTGCTTGCTGGCGTCCCAGACCTTGGAGTCCCGCGAGGTGGTGTCCGGGATCCAGTCCTTGTCGTGTACGTAGTAGTCGAAGTAGTCGGCCGGCTTGGGCTTGCCGCCCTGGTTGACCGTGCCGTCCACGTTGTACGCGGTCGGCTTCTCGGTGAAGAACTTGGTGGAGGCCTCCGGGCTGTGCGCGAGTGCCTCCAGCACGGCCGTGGTGGGCCGGAAGCCGGATCCCGCCTCGTCGCCGCCGGTCAGGTTGAAGCCCTGGATCTTGGAGCCGGGCGGCGGGGCCGGCCAGTACTTGTCCTGGGTGTCGAGCTGGGTGACGTGCTGGGCGATCGGGTTGATGAAGTGGGCGTCGTAGTTCCCGTTCATCAGGATGCCGGAGAGTACCTGGTAGCCGTACGGCACGTAGTCCAGACCGGAGGCCCGGTACGGCTTGTCCCAGACCGGCTGGGAGCCGGCCTTGCGCAGCGCGGCGGACCACTCGTCCGACAGGTGCGGCTCGTTGGTGGTGCGGGTGGCGGTGGCGAGGGTGAGCCCGAGGTTCTTCTGGAGGTCCTGGTAGGCCTTCCAGCGCGGGGACTTGTCGTCGCGGGGGTGCGCCGGGTCGCCGACCATGCCGTTCCAGGACTTGATCAGGCCGTCCGGGCCGAGGTCCTGGTAGAACTTGGTGGAGAACTTCGGGTCGTTGCTGTGCGAGGCCAACAGCGAGTTCAGCTCGGTGAGTTCGGGCTCGGTGATGTCCCCGCCCTTGGCCGCGAGCTGGGCGGCGCGCCTGCCGTCCGCCTCGGGGCCGCTGCCGATGGCCTTGTTGTTGAAGGACTTCTGCTCGTCCGTCATGCTGTCGGAGCGCAGTGCCCAGGCGATCCGCTCGTCGGCGGCGGAGGCCTCCGCGACGGCGGCGTCGATCGCCTTGCGGGCGGCCCCGGCCTTGTCGCCCCACTCCTTCTGGTAGTCCCTCATGGCCTCGTAATCGTGCCGGGTGGCGTTGTCGGCCGGGGGCCAGCTCACGGTGCCGTTGTCGGTGACGGTCAGTCCGGCCGTGCGGGCGTCCGCGACCGCCTTCTCCAGCTTGGTCCTGGCCGCCTTGAACTCGGTGGACGCCTCCTTGAAGGTGGAGGCGAGGGCGTTGGCCTCGGTGACGGCGGCGGTCAGCTGCTCGTTGGTGCGCTGCAGGCCGGGGCGGGCCTGGTCGGCGGCGGGGCCGGTCCAGCAGGCGGAGTTGACCTGGGCGATCACCGTGGTGTCCCAGTCGCCGTCCATCGCCTGGAGCTTCTGGGCCACGGTGGTCCAGGCGGTGGCGGCGGCGTCCAGGACACCGAAGTCGGCAGTGCTGAGCTCGTGGAAGTCGACCATCGCAGCTCTCCTCTCAGGCGCCGAGGCCGTGCCGGACGGCCGACTCGTTCTGGCGGTAGTTGGTGGCGGTGGCGCGCAGCGCCTGGGTGGTCTGCCCGATGGTGCCGCCGAGCGCGGCGACGCACTGGTCCCAGGTGCCGGCGGCGCCCGCGGCGGCCTTGCCGGTGCTCCAGTTGGCGAGCGCGGTGGAGACCTTGGCGGTGGCCTCGTCGGCGCCGCGGCCGTCGGTGTTGAGGCGGGCGTGGATCTGGTCGGAGTTGTTCCCCGCGGTAGTGAGCGCGTTGGGGTCGGCGTTGAAGCCGCCCCCGCCCCCGCCCCCGCCTCCGCCGCCCGACGCCGAGGTCGAGTTGATCTGGGTGCGGGCCGCCTCCTGGGCGCGGGCCTGGGCGGTCAGGTTCCCGTCCGCGTCGTAGGCCCAAGGATTCATCATCCGGTCGAACGCGGTCGCCCGATCAGACATGTCGCTCGCTCCCCCTCCGTGCCGGCACGCTGCTCCGGCACCCCCGTCGGCAAAGATTTCGTCAAGTAAGTCAAGAGTTCGACAAGGGTACAACTGATCTACACCTTTGCCGAACCCCGAGTAGTACTTCGTTAGGCTGGGGCGGCCTGTCGGGTGCGGTTTGTGGATTTTCTTGAGGGAAGCGGGCGTTGGCAGGTGCGGCAGACACCGGTCCAGCAGCTCAGCAGGCCCTGGAGCCGGTCGAGGACCTGGTAGAGGGTCAGGCCGGTGCTCGGACTTCTGGGTCGAGTCGGCGGAGGGTGAGGAAGGCGTGGGCGGCGGTGACGAGGGTGACGTGGTGGTGCCAGCCGCGCCAGGTGCGGCCCTCGAAGTGGTCCAGCCCCAGGCCGTGCTTCATCTCGCGGTAGTCGTGCTCGATGCGCCGGCGCATCTTGGCCAGGCGGACGAGGTGGCGGGTCGGACTGTCGGCGGGCAGGCTGGTGAGCCAGGACTCGGTGGGCGCCTTCTCGCCGGTGGGCCACTCACAGAGCAGTGTGGCCTCGGGCAGGACGCCGTCCCAGGTGCCCGCCCCGCCGGCCTGGGCCATGGCGTGGGTGCGGGCCGCGACACCCGCCGGCCGCACCGTGAGCACCCGGAATCGGGAGCGCATCGGGCCTTTCGAACGGACGCCACGTGGACTGGCGGAAGGCCTTGCGTCCACTGGCGATGGCCAGGGCCTGCAGCGAGCCGGGCTTGGTCCGGTAGCGCGAGGCGGGTTTGGGCCGTTCCCGTTCCAGGCCGGGGCGGTGGGCACCGCGTCGTGCGGGTGTGCGGACTCGTCCGAGCGGACGGCCACGACGAAGTCCAGCCCGCGTTCCGCCAGGCCCTGGCGGAACGCGGTGATCTGGCCGCAGCCGGCGTCGGCGACGATCACCTTCGGCTCCAGACCCCAGGTGATCGCCTCGTCGATCAGGCCCAGGGCCAAGCGCCACTTCTCGCGGTGCCCGATCTCCTCGGGCATGACTGTCCGCGTCCGGCGTTCGGTGTCGTCCTGCCACTCGGCGGGCACGAACAGGCGCCAGGAGATGGGCACGGACGTGGTGTCGGAGGCCGCGTGCAGGCTCACCCCCACCTGGCAGTTCGACCGCTTCCGCGACCGAACTGCCGCCCGAGCGGATCGAAGCGGCCGGGGCTGACCGAACTCGTCATCGGTCCGGGGCAGGGGCAGGGCCAGGGAGGGCCAGGGAGGGCCAGGGCCGGTGACGAGCCGGGTCCCGGGGGCCCTCACTGCAGGATGCCGACCGCCCTCGCCACCACGAGCACCACCGTGATCAGCGACACCGCCGACTGCGTCATCATCAGCAGCTTCGCCCAGACCGACAGCGGCATGGTGTCCGTCGGACTGAACGCGCAGGCGTTGGTGAACGCCACGTACAGGTAGTCCGGGTAGGACGGCTCCCAGCCCGGCTCCGCGATGCCCTCCTGCTGCATCTGCGGGAAGAGGAAGTCCGGGTACGACCTCACCCCCTGGGCACGGGCCGCAGGGCCGCCCCGGTCCCACTCCCAGTACCACAGCGAGAAGGCGATGATGTTGGTCGCCCAGACCGCGCCGCCGGTACCGAGCAGAGCCAGGGCGCCCGGCGAGGCGGACGTGTGGATCAGGTCGCGCACCAGCTTCACCGCCGACCAGCCGTTGGCCAGGCTGATCACCGCCACCAGGGCCAGGCTCAGCAAGCGCAGCAACCGCGACGTCTGGTCGATGCGCTTGTGCGGGTTGAGCACCACCAAGGCCACCAGCAGCGCCACCTCCAGGGTGGGCAGCATCCAGTGCGGATGGATGGTCAGACGGATCGGCAGGGCCAGCTGCAGGCCCACCGCGACCAGGATGGCCACCGAGACCGCCCAGCGCTGCTCACCGAGAGTGACCGAACGCCACGCCGGACGCTGCGGCTCCTCGGGCTCCGCCGGCTCCAGGAGCCGCTCGATCCGCTCCAGCCTGCGGTGCAGTGCCTCGGAGAGCTGCGACGGGGCATGAGGTTCGGGCTCAGTCATGCCGCACAGTGTGACAGGCGTCCGGGTTTCACGATCGGGGTGGTGCCGGGTGCTCCGCAGGGCTGTCCTGCCACCTGCGGACAATGGCCGGGGCCGCAGGCCGGCCGCTCCGGCTGCACCGGCGGCACTGGCAGCACCGGCGGCTCCGGCGGCACTGGCAGCACCGATCGGGTGGAGAGGCGAAGCACGGATGGCTCGGGCTGGATCGTCGTCCCGGGGAGTCCGCTCGGCAGGTAGCCGTGGCCGGTCCGGCCGGGCACCGCCTGGGCGAGCGCCTGGAGTACCGGGGCCGGCGAAGTGGCGAAGATGCCGGGTAGTCGCGCTCGCCGAGTTCCGGGCGGACAGGCCAGGCGAGGCGTTCCGTCTGCAGGTCGTACTGTGCGTCCACGCCCTCCGGTTGCCCCGGGCGTCCAGGCGGGACCAGCGGCCGTCCAGGTGCACGGCGTTGAGGGCGCCAGGGCGGAGCCGGCGAGGTCGTCGGTCTCCGGTTGAAGGATCACGGTGTCGCGCGCGCCGCTTGCCGCGGGCGGAATTCCACTCCCTGGACAGGGCACGCCGCCGTTGTCACAGGTGTGCGATTGGCTACTCGTGTGCGGGGCGGTCGGCGTCCCGGGACGGGAGGGGACGGCACACGATGGCGGTACCGAAGGAGGAGCTCGCCGAGCGCGCTCTGCGGCTCGGGTTCGAGCACGGCATGGTCGTGCGGGAGGTCGGCTACGACGACGACATCGACCAGGGCCTGCACGACAGTGTCGACGTGATCGCCAGCCAGGACCTCCTCGACCTGGACTGGGACGGTCTGGCCGACGCCGTGATCTTCTGGTTCCGCGACGAGGACGACGATGACCTCGCCTCCATGCTCGGATACGCGCTCGACCTGTTGGGAGAGCGCGGCATGATCTGGCTGCTCACCCCCAAGGCCGGCCGGGCCGGCCACGTCCAGCCGGGCGTCATCGAGACCGCCGCCCGGGCCAGGGGTCTGTCCCGGAGCTGGACCACCGGCGTCGCGGAGCACTGGGACGGCTGCTGCCTCACCTCCGACGGGCGCTAGCATCCCGGCCGTGAAGCTTCGATTCGTTGACGTCGGCCTTCCGCCGGTCGACCGGCTGGTGGGACACCGGCGCACCCAGGCGATCTACTACGCCTCCTCCTACGACCTGGACGACTACCCGACGTTCGAAGTCCTTGCCAAGGAGGGACTGGTCCTGCGGTGCTTCGAGGTCCGCGACGAGGACGGACACGTGCGGGCCGAGTGGTGGCAGTTCCACCGCGGGGACAGCGGCGTCCTCTTCCGGACCGGGACGCTGGAGGCGATCGGCGAGGCCCTCCAGCACGGATTCGTCTGCCGGGACCACGACTTGTGGGCGGCGCTGGCGGAGGCCGACGACGCGCCCGGCTTCATCGACTGGTCGATGACTCCCAAGGACGACCGGTTCCCGGGCTGGGACCGTCTCTGGCACCACACCGACCCGGCGCAGGCCGAGCGGCTCTACGACCTCAACGGCGGCGTGTTCAGCCGGGGCTGACGGGGCCCCGGCCGGGGACCTGGTCGGGCGGTGTTCGTCAGGAGGGGCTGGTGGCCAGCAGTGCGGTGGTGGTCACCTTGTTGTCGCACTCGGCGAAGAGGCCGTCGTCCAGGGCCACTTGGTGGGCCCCCGCGCCCGGCAGGCCCAGCACGAGGGTGGGGTAGGCGACCGGCTTCGCCCCGGAGACGCAGTAGCCGTCGGACTCGCCCTGGACCTGGACGAAGGTGAGCTTCACCCAGGCCTTGCCGCCCGGGGCCAGGTGGACCGGGGCGGCGGAGCCGCTGTGGGTCACCGCGAGCGGGGCGTTGTGCTCCGGAGATCCGTTTGCCGCCCCGGCCACCGTCGGGAAGCCCTGGAGCGTGCACGGGTGTGCGGAGGCGTTGGTGAACGCGACGATCGCTGCCCCGATCCCCGTGCCGTCGGGCCGCTGCTTGGCCTGGTGGGCGTCCGCCTTCAGGTCGCCGGCCGCGCAGGTCGGCGCCGCGGCGGTGGCGGTTCCGCCGGGCGAAGCGACTGCCGTGGCCGGTGCCGCGGAGGGCGTGCTGCCCTTGGTGGGAGCCTCGGGCGCGGCGGACGGCGCGGTCGGTGCGGCGGCGGGCTCGTCGTTCGCAGGCCCGCACGCCGTGACCACCAGGGCCGCTGCGGCGGCCGAGACCACGGCGACCACGGCTCTCCGGGCCTTCGTTCCGTACTGCTTGCTGCCGTGCATGACGTCCTCCGAAGGATTGAGCGGTGCCGATCCGGCGCTGGTACCTGCCCGGTACACACCGCCGTCGCGGCGGCGGTTGCGCCGACGGCCTGCTGTGACAGGACGGTGACGGGATCGGGAAGTCCCAGCCATCATGGACCCGGACGAGGCCGTGCGTGCGGCGCTGGGGCCGGCGACCACCCTGCGGCCCAGCGGCTACTCCCTCTGACCCCGGGGGTGCGGCGGTCGTCCGGTCCGGCGGGGCCGGTCCGGCGGGGCCGGTCAGGCCGGGGGCCACGGGGCGCGGGAGGCAGGAGAGCACGACGCTCAGCGGGCAGCGCGTCGATCGCCGTCTTCGCCTCGACGGTGTACCGCACGCGGTGAGTCATGACCCACACGACAGCCAGGACGGCGTCCGAACGGGGGACTCCTTCCGGCTGTGGCCGCCCGGGCGATCTGGGCCGGCCGCCCGGTGGGCGCGCTCGACATCCGGTCCTGATCCTCCGGCCGCCTCCGTCCCACGGGCCGGGTGCCCGCGGGACGGAGGCGGCCGAACCGGCCGGACGGGGTCGGTCCGGCCTCGGCCTACGTCCTTGACGGACGGGTCAGTTGGAGAAGTCCTGGGTGAGCCAGACGGTTCCGCTGGCATCCCGGTGGACGGCGATGCCGATGTGGGTGAATTCGCTGCTGAGGATGTTCTTGCGGTGGCCGTCGTCCGGCGGCGTCTCGTTCAGCATGTCCTGGGTCAGGCTGACCGCCAGGGCGGCGATGTCCTGGGCCGAGGTGGAGACCCCGCTGCCGTAGCCTATGTTCTCCCCGGCGGCGTTCCACTGGACGCCCGCAGCCGTCTCCCGTGCCCCCAACTCGGCCTCGCCCGGGCATTGGTGGGACATGCCGCAGCCGCCGGCCATCGTCTGGTTGTGGGCCTCGGCGCTGCTGGTCAGCCCCGACGTGATGGTGTAGGCGGGCAGACCCTGCGCGGCCCGCGCCCGGTTGATCAGATTGAGGACCTGCTGCACGGCGTCCGAGTTCGAACCGGTCAGCGCGGCCGGGGTGGCGGGGGCGGCCGCGGGGGCGGGGGCGGGGGCGTGCGTGACCGGGGCGGACGGGGACGACGGCGCGGACGTGTGGGACGCCGGGGCCGGGGTCGGAGCAGAGGGCCACGCCGGATGGGAGCCCTGGGACTCGCCGCCGGGGCGCGCGGCCGCGGATTCCGGGGCGTGGGAGGCCGGGGCGGACGGCGACGGCGAGGCGTGCGAGGCGTCGGGCGCGGCCGGAGCGGAGGGTGGGCCGGCCTGGTGGCGGTGCTGATTGTCGGAGTCGCTCTGGTGCCGGTACTGGTGGTGCTCCTGCCAGCCGGCGTGGCTCGCGTGCGGGTGGGAGCCGGGCGCGGCGGAGGCTCCGCTCGCGCTCAGCAGCGGCAGCATGAGGCCGGCGCCGGCGATCCCGGCGGTGGCGGCCAGACGCGGGGTGTGTCTCCGGCGCGCACGGCGATGCCGGCCGGTACCTGAATTCAGCATGGGGCGTCCCTCTGCGACGCCTGCGAGGTGAGCTGTCGGGTTCGGGCCGTGAGGTAGCCCGGCCGCGCGTAGCGGCTTCACCCCTAGCCACACCCATCTCGTCCGTGAACGGGCCGAGCAGGGCGCGGCGAACTACCTGGTTCCCCCGCTCCTGCCCGGTGCACTGCTCGACGTCCGGCCGACCGGTGGACAGGACTCGGCGTCCCGGCGGCAGGGTCCGCAGGTGCGAACAGCCCGAACGCTAGGCAGACCGACCCCGAATACACAAGTTCGTATCATGCAGATCACATGGACATCCAACCAAGAACTGACGGAATGCCATATTGGCTTATATAACATCGCATAATGTCCTAATCGGACAATTCTCCTGACCGTCGATGCCGGTCGCGACGGCCGCCGTCCCGGGAAGGGCTGGGGCGCAGTCGGGCGAGGTCGCCCGCTGGGCCACGGTCCTACCCGGGTTCGCGTTGACACGGCCCGCATGGACGGCCGCGCGGCGTTCCTGCGGTCTCCGCCTCTTGCACGGCAACTCGGGCCCTGGCCCGTCCAGGTCGGTGGGCGCGCACCCGGAGCCGGGTGGAGCGGCGCTGAGCCGGTCAGCGGCCAGGCCCCGGATGGGCGCGGAGCCGCCGGCCAGATGCGGCACCCGGGGTCCGTCGGAGCGCGTTGGAGTATGCGCAGGCAGCGGCGGCGGGTCATCTCTCCGCCGCCGCAGAAGACTTCCGGACCTGTCTCAGCCGTAACGGCGGCGGGGGTGCAGATCAGGCCGTGCCTGTCGCGCAAGCGGTTTCGAGAGCGATGAGGCGGTGGGCGAGGGTGCGCGCCGGGCCGGTGAGGCCCTTGAGGATTTCCCGGGCGTAGGGGCTCCGAGGGTGGTGGGCGAGATCCTGGACGGCGCTCCAGAGTTCCGCGATGCCGGCCAGGCTGTGCTGGACGTGGCGGATGGCGTCGTGGCGCTGGGCGAGGTACTGCTCGGCCATCTGATGGGCGTGGCGCCAGTCGACATCGCCCGCTTCGGCGGTCCGGGCGAAGGCCGGCGTGGTGTCGCCGTCGGCGAGGCGGATGGCGTCGATCTCCTCGACGCGCCGGCGGAGGTGTTCCTCCTCCTGTCGGGAGTCGAGGACCGCGGTGGCGTCGGTGACGGCGAGGTGGCCGGCGATGACCTGCTCGGCGAGGTCGGGGGCGTGCTGGCGCAGTCGTGCGTGCTGGGCGAGGAGGGCCTTGGCGTCAGCCTTGCGTCTGCGGACGGCGGTGTAGGCGGCGTTGAGGGCGAGGGTGCCGATGCGGACCTGTTCGGCGAGGTCGGGGGCGTGTTCGAGCACGGTGGTGGCGATGGACAGCCGGGTGACGTTGATGCCGCAGCGGGCGGTGTCGGACGGGAGTGAGCCCGGGGACAGTGAGCGTGCCATCGCGGCGATCATGGCGTGCTGGCTCGCGGTGGTGTTCGGGCGGTGGCGGTTGGCGGACACGATCAGGCAGACCGGATCGTCGCCCTGATAGGTGGTGAAGCGGGGTTCGACGTCGGCCAGTTCGCAGGCGGCGAGTCGTCCGCGGCCGTCCAGGAGGACGCCGTCGGCGTCCAGGATGACGGGCTCGGTCAAGCCGTTGCTCTCGATGTCCTGGGCGAGGTCGAGGAGTTCGTCGGGGCCGAGCACCGGGAACAGAGCGGTAACGGGGTGGACCTTCACAGTGGGATCTCCTTGATCGGGATGGGTACCGGGGCAGAAGACGCCACAAAGGGGCATATGGTTCAGCGGCTGCGCCCGGGCCCTCGCCAACCCGCTACGAGCTCCCGGTGTCGCACACCGCGACTCCGGCCCGCCCGAGAACCACGGGACATCACCCGCCCAAAGGCCAAACCCGCCCTGCGGGACCCGGCCGACTGCTGCACGGTGGTGCGCACGGCCCGGTGGGCGGCCTCCCGGGCGCAGTCGGCGACGTCGCGGCGGTGGCGCTGGGCACACGCCCGCATCGCCGCAGGAGCAGGTTCACTGTGCGCATACCGGAGGGGACGGCCGAAGCCGTCCAGACGTGTTGAGGGGCAGGCGGCCGGGCGTCTGCCGTGGATGGTCAGCCAGGCATGGGGGTGGGCACGGGAACCCGCTGGGATCGTTCGGGATCAGATGGGGAGCCTGTTTGTGCCCGAGGCCGCCGATCTGGTGATCGACGTCCTCGGGCGACAGAGGACGAGCCTTGTGGGCGGCAAGTCAGGCCGGGGCCGTCTGCGCGCCCCACTGGATCTATTCGGCCCAGGCACGCTCCAGGTGGGTACGGAAGGTGGCGGGCTCTCGCCCGATCAGCTCGGCCAGCGTCGAGTCGACAGCGGTGAACTCGCCGTTCCGCGCCGCGGCGAAGATGCTCAGCATGAGGTCGGCGATCGGGGCCGGGGCGCCGTGCGCCAGGACCTGCTCGCGGAAGGCGTCGTCGGGGATGACGGTGCGGGTGAAGGGCCGGCCGGTGGCCTGGGACGCGATCTCGGCGACGGTGTCGAAGTCGAGCGCAGCCGGGCCGGTGAGCGGCGGGGTGGGCCCCTCGAAGAGGGCCTCCTCGGCGAGGATCACCGCGGTGGCCTCGGCGAGGTCGTCGTGGCCGGTCCAGGCGACGGGGCCGTCGGCGGGGAGGGCGATGTCGCCGGTGTGGCGGGCGGACTCCAGGAACTGCAGGGCGCTGGAGGCGTAGAAGCCGTTGCGCAGCGCGGTCCAGGGCAGGCCGGTGGCGCGCAGCAGGTCCTCGGTCTGGGCGTGGTCGCGGCATGCCTGGAACCGGGCGTCGTGGGCGGCGCCCATCTGGCTGGTGTAGAGGATGCGTCCGACGCCGGCCTGCACGGCGGCGTCGATGGCGGTGCGGTGGCCGGCGACGCACTCCTGGCCCGTGCGGTCGAGGGAGACGAGGAGCAGTTGCTCGGCGCCCTCGAAGGAGTGCACGAGCGAGGCGGGGTCGTCGAAGCTGCCCTGGCGGACGCGGACGCCGCGGTCGGCGAGGTCCTGGGCCTTGCGGGGATCGCGGACGCTGACGCCGACGCGGTCGGCGGGGACGCGCTCCAGGAGGCGCTCGACGGTGCGGCGGCCGAGCTTTCCGGTGGCTCCGGTCACGATGATCATTGGGTACTCCCGACCCTGGTTCCAGTGGAATCACTTCAACGGTAACACTGGAAATTCCGGTGGAACCAAATCCTCGGTATCATCGGTTCATGGCTATGCGCGACTCCACCGACAGCCCTCGGCACCGCATCGTCGAGGCGGCCGTCCAGCTGCTGGAGAACGGCGGCCCTGACGCGGTGAGCACCCGCGCGGTCGCCGCCGCGGCCGGGATGCAGCCGCCGGCGATCTACCGCCTCTTCGGCGACAAGGACGGGCTTCTCGAGGCCGTCGCCGAGCACGGTTACGCGCAGTTCCTGGAGAGAAAGCGCGCGCAGCTCGACCCCGACCCGCAGGACCCGGTGGAGGAGCTGCGCCGCGGCTGGGACATGGTGGTCGAGTTCGGGGTCTCCCGGCCCGAGTTGTTCGCGGTGATGAACCGGGCCACCGGCCGGGGATCGGACGTAGCGCACCGCGCGGGCCTGGAGATCCTCCATGGGCGGGTGCGTCGGCTGGCGGCCGGGGGGTGGCTGCGGGTCGACGAGGAGCTGGCCGCCCAGATCATCCAGGCAACCGGCCAGGGCGCGGTCACCACCTGGCATTCCACCCCCGCGGACCGCCGCAATCCGGCACTGTTGACCGTCCTGCGCGAGTCCATGGTCGCAGCCGTCACCCGCGCTGAGCCGGCGCTCCCCGCCGCGGAGTCCGGTCCCGCCGCAGCGGCCCGCGCCCTGCGCGCCGCCCTCCCCGACGACGCCGATGTCCTGAGCGACGCCGAGCAGCGCCTGCTGCGTGAGTGGCTCACGCGCCTGGCGGCGGACGGTGGCGCGCCGCATGCCTGATCGCACGTCAGGCGGCCCTCCGCCTGGGAGGAGGCCAACCACGCCGACGGCGTCCTGCGCGCCCAGGACGTCCCCACCCATTGGGAGGTGGCCTACCACGACTCGGGCGCCGGACACGTGTACACCACCGTCACCCTCACCTGGGGCACCGGCCCCGACGCCGGCCACACCCGACTCGCGATCCAGAGCGACCTGAGCACCAAGCTCATCTCCGACATCGAAGACGGCGGCGCCGGCTCCTTGCTGGGAGTGTCAGTCCAGGGCGCGGAAGCTGCCCACGTCCGTGTTCCTGAGGGTTTCGAACGGTCCCAGGGAGTCGGAGGCGGGGCCCTGGCAGTTGTCGTCGGGGAACAGCAGGATGGTGCCGCTGGTCGCGTTGGTGATCGTGGTGCCGGGGCCGGTGCCGGGGTAGCACTCGCCGGCCTGCGGGTTCTCGACCGGCATGGCACCGCTGGAGCCGATCGCGATCACGAGACCGGGGGCGGCCGAGGCGGACGGGGCGTCGACGAGGGACAGGGCGATCAGGGCGGCGGTGACCACGAGGGCCGCGCGCGGACGCAGACGCATGGGGAACCTCCCGTACAGGGCATGGGTGGTGGGGGCGGAAACGGCGAAGGCCCCGGCCGCCCGGCGCCCTGCCACTCCCGGTGGCCGACTTACCCGCGCCCGGCCCAGCGCCCCGGCGGCGCCCGCCCGTTCACCCGAAAAGGGGGCCGCACCCCACCGACCGCACGCCGCCGAACACACCCCTACGCCGCCCCGCACAACCCCGCCCGAGCAGGACGACAGCGCCCGAGCAGGACGACAGCGCTCCCGCACACGTCACACGCCGTGCGGATGATGATCGCAGGTTCTCCGGAACCCCCGGGCGCGCGTGGGAGAACTGGCTCGTGCGAGCAACCCGGTGCCCCTTCCCGAACGAGATCCGGCACGCCGCAGGGGTCGGCCATCAGCAGCCATCGACACCGTCGTCCGACTCACCCAGATGCTCGCGGCGTGCTCGGCATCCCGGCGGCTGGGGCGGGCGCGGTGAGGATGCCGTTGAGGAGGACCTGGAAGATCCAGCTGCGGCGTTCGCGTGGGCTGCCGGTGAACAGGTCGTCAGATGTCGCTGCCAGGTTGGGGTAGCGCTCGGGTGAGGCTGAGCGCAGGGCCTGGGTGAAGGCCGCCCACTCCTCCTGGGCGTCCGGTGCCTGGTGCCGCGTTCCGTGCTCGGCGGCAGCTGTGGTGGCGAACTGCAGCAGGAGGTCAACGCCCCAGGCGGCGCGTTCACCCTTGACGCCACCGGACTCGAGAACCGCCAACAGCCCTTCCAGCAAGGCGAGGTAGTGCTCGCCTCTCGGGCGGGCGACCAGGGCGGAGCGGGCCAGGCTCGGGTGCTCGTAGAGGACCTGGATGTAGGAGGTGAGGATGTCGATGAGACGCTCGCGCCAGGGGCCGTCGTCCGTCACGGGAGTGAGGTCGACTTCGCCGAGCAGCTCGTCGAGGACCGCGGCGTGCAGTTCGGCCGTGTTGCGGAAGTACACGTACAGCGAGGCCGGCCCGGTGTCGAGTTCCTGGGCCAGGCGGCGCATCGTCAGCCGCTCCAGTCCTTCGCTCTTCATGAGCGTGACCGAGGTCGCCACGATCCCGGCGCGGCTCAGTGCGGGCTTGGCGGGGCGCTCCCGGCGGCTGCGCGGGGCGGTAGGTGCTGTCATGCGATCAGTTTAACGAACACGTTCGCAGGCTCCAAGCAGCCTCTGGCGCACCAAGCCGCCACCAGGGGGTCGCTTCCTTGCACCAGACCGGGCTCACCCATGACGCAGTGTGATCGCGACCAAGCTCTACGAGGTGGACCCCCGGGAAAGGGTCTCACGACCCAGCGAACGAACTTGTTCGTAACGAACAGATTCGTTACCATCGCCATATCAGCGCCCTCGAAAGATGGTCGCCCCCTGGAGCGAGGCGGCCGGGCGAGGTCGGACAAGGTTCGACCTGAACGAGCCTGGGTGCACATGCCAAAAACGGAGGTTTTTATGTCCGCTTTCATTGCAAATGTCCGAATCTTCGATGGCGAACATGTTCGCTCCGAACGCATGGTGGGTATCGAGGGATCCAAGATCGTTTCTGTCGGACAGCAGCCCCCGGGAGGGGCGGAAGTCGTCGACGGCCAGGGCGGGACACTGCTGCCCGGCCTGATCGACGGCCACGTCCACACGTCGCTGGAAGGACTGCGGCTCGCGCGCGCCTTCGGTGTGACGACGGAGCTTGAGATGCAGGGCTACTGGACGCCGCAGCAACGCGAGGAGATCGACGAGGACGACGGCATCGCCGACGTGCGCTCCGCTCTGCTGGGCCTGATGGCGAAGGACGGCCATCCCCACGAGCTGATCGCCGAGTTGGCCGAGCACCGGCCGGGCGGGGGCGGTTGGACGCCGCCGTCGGTCTCGACCCCGACCGAGGCTGTGGCCCACGTCCGGGCGATGGTCGCCCAGGGGGCCGACTACATCAAGGTCATGATCGAAGAGGGCACCGTGATGGGCCACCCCGGGCTGCCCATGATCAGTGCCGAGGCGCTCAAGGCGGGTGTGGCAGAGGCGCATCTGCTGGGAAAGAAGGTGATCGCGCACGCGATGACGCTGGCTGCCACCGAACAGGCCATCGATGTCGGAGTCGACGGGCTCGCGCATCTGTTCATCGATCGGCCGCACACCGAGGAGATCGTCTCGGCGATCGCCGACGCCGGCATCTTCGTCACCCCGTGCCTGGTGATCAGTTCCTCCGTCATGGGAGGCACCGGCCAGGCGCTGGCCGACGATCCGCGGGTGGGCGCCAAGCTGCCGCAGCAGTGGCTGGCCACGCTCCGCGGCACGTTCAGCAAGTACCCGGAGGGCAGGCTCGACCAGGTGCTGGAGAGCGTGGCTGCCCTCCACAGCGCAGGGGTCGACATCATCGCGGGGACCGACGCCTCCATCCCCGTTCCCGCCCACGGCGGGGTGGTGCACGGCGCGAGCGTGCACCACGAGTTGCAACTCCTGGTCAGGGCCGGGCTGACGCCTCTGCAAGCGCTGCGCGCTGCCACCTCCGTCCCGGCGCGGCGGTTCGGCCTGGACGACCGCGGTCGGATCGCCCCCGGGGCACGCGCCGACCTCGTCCTGGTGGACGGCGATCCGACGACCCGCATCGAGGACAGCCTGTCCATTCGGGCGGTCTGGCGCCGTGGAACCGTCTCCGCCGACTAGCCGTGCCGGCTTCGGCTCGGGTCCCTCGCGGGCGCGCGGGACCCGAGCCGGGGAGCAACAGCCGGGGGAAGCAACAGCCGGGGAAGCAACGACCGCCTCTGGGGAAGCGCAGCGGCCGTCGGATGACTGTACGGACCCATGCCGCCCCGATCTGACCGAGCCCGTCCCGCCGCGTTCTGAAAGGAGCGGTCCACCATGACCGCAGCCAACTCCGCACCACTCGAAGGGGCCGCCGAGCCCGTCGTCCCCAAGAACATCCGCTGGGTGCTGCTCGGCATCATGCTGGCCCTGCTGCTCTCCCAGCTCGACGGCCTGATCGTGGGCACCGCGATGCCCACGATCGTGAACGACATCGGCGGGGTGGACAACATGTCGTGGGTCGTGGCGGCCTATACCCTCACCACCGCCTGCTCGACGCCGATCTGGGGCAAGTTGGGTGACCTGTACCACCGCAAGACCGTGTTCCTGGCCTCCATAGCGGTCTTCCTGAGCGCGTCCGCACTCTGCGGGATGGCCTCGACGATGAACGAGCTCATCATCTTCCGGGCCCTACAGGGCGTGGGCGCGGGCGGCCTCGGCGCGGGTGCCTTCGCGCTGATCGGCGCCCTGCTGCCGCCTCGGGAACGCGGCCGTTACCAGGGCATGGTCGCCATCGTCATGGCGGTCGGCAGCATCGGCGGCCCGCTGGCGGGCGGCGTCATCACCGGCCACCTCGGCTGGCGCTGGGCCTTCTACCTCAACCTGCCCATCGGGCTGATCTGCATCGTGTGGTGCCAATTGCTGCTGCACGTCCCGCACACCCGGCGTGGCAGGGTCGTCATCGACTGGCTGGGCATCACCTTGATGACGGCCGTGGTCAGCACCATCGTGTTGGCGGCCACCTGGGCGGGCAGCACGTATGCCTGGGGTTCGTGGCAGATCCTCACGCTCGCCGCGGCCACCGTGGTGCTGCTCGTGGCCTTCGTCGCCGCCCAGCGGTGCTCCACCGAGCCGCTGCTGCCGCTTCGGATCTTCACCGGCAGCCGTAACTTCCCGCTGGCCGCCGTGCTGCTCGTCGTCGCGGGCGTGGCCATGTTCGGCGGCACGCTCTATCTGCCGCTGTACCAGCAGACCGTGCAGGGCGCCTCCGCCACCAACTCCGGCCTGCTGTTGCTGCCGATGATGATCGGCACCGTCATCGCCTCCAACATCGCAGGCAAGGTCATGACCAGGACCGGCCACTACAAGATCTTCCCCGTCATCGGCGCGGTCTCCCTCACCATCGGCATGGCCCTGCTGTCCTCGATGGACACCCACACCTCCCGAACCGTCACCAGCGCCTACATGGTCCTGGTCGGCATCGGCACCGGATTCACCCTGCAGATGGCCAACACCATCGCGCAGAACAGCGTCGAACTCCGCGACATCGGCGCCGCCTCGGCCTCCACCCATCTGTTCCGCACGCTCGGCGGCTCCCTGGGCGTCGCGGTATTCGGCTCCCTGTTCACGCGAGCCGTCCAAGGCCACGCCCCGGCCGACGGCGCACCCGAGGGCGGTACGGCACTGGCGCACCTACCGCGGGTGGCTGAGGACGCCTATCTGCGGGCGGTTGTGCACGGCACCCACCAGATCTTCCTTGTGGCCTCGATCGTGGCGGCCGCCGGCCTCGTCGCCGCGGTCCTCGTGCAGGAGGTGCCGCTGCGCGGCGAGCCCGGAAGGGTGCACGCCGCCCCCGGGCCGAAGGTGCAAACGGCAGCGAAGTAGCGCCGCCCCGGCCAGCGGGGAGGCGGTGGCAGGGCGCTCCGGCGAGCCGGAGGCGGTGGCAGGGCGCTCCGGCGAGCCGGAGGCGGTGGCAGGGCGCTCCGGCGAGCGGGAGGCGGTGGCAGGGCGCTCCGGATGACGGCCCACGCCAGCCCGGGGCTTTGCCGGGCGACGTGCGCCCGTTCCGCTCGCACGAACTCCCGGCCTGTCGCGACCACCGCTCCCCCCGGCTCACCGAGCCGGGCATGCGCTGGGAGTAGCCGGACGCGGCCGGGGCGCAGGGACGCAACACGCCCGCTGCGACACGGCCCGCCGGCCCCTTCAGGAGGGCTAAAGCCCAGTTCAGGGGTACAACACGTCGTCACCCCTGGCTGTGAAACGATCAGCGCATGTTGGGTACACCGTTGACCGAGGACGAGCTGGACGACTGCTGCTCGCAACTGCCCTGCGATTTCTGTGACGCGTTCACGGACAGCGAGGACACGATCGACGTCGAGATCGTCCGAAGCGGCGCGCGGACGCTCTACCTCAGCTACTGCTCCGAGGAACACCTCAGGGAGCACCTGTCCCAGCCGCTGCCGGCGGCGGAGCCACTTCCGCAGCCCGAGTCGGGCGAGCAAGCGGAGGGCGGGCTCGGCTGTGTGTATGCGGTGGCGGCGCTCGCCGGTGCATGTCTGCTGCTGGCCGTGCTGTCGGCGATCGGTGTACCGCTTTGGGGATAGGGGCGGAGGGGGATCTCACGCCGTCGTCGGTGTGGCTCGCAGACCGCCGAGCAATGCGGCCAGGTAGCGGTGCGCGGTGTCGATCCGGTCTGCCGGGGCGCTGCCGTGTACGTCTACGGCGTGGGCGATGCCGCACATGAGCGGGACCAGATCAGCTGCGGCCAGGTCGGGGCGGACTGCCCCGGCCGCGCGGGCTCGGTCGAGGAGTGTGGTGCCGGTCGACCACAGGGACTCCTTGAGTTCCGTGGTGCGCGGCAGGGCGTCGACGGAAGCGGCGGTGACCGGCGCCAGGGAGGCGTCGCTGACCTGCGCCTCGACGGTGCGGGTCAGGAAGCTCTCCAGCGCCCGCCAGGCGTCGGTGTCGGCCACCGCCTGCCTGCCGTGGGCGACCAGGGCCTCCAGGCAGGGGGTGGCGACGGCCTCCAGGAGCGCCTCGGGCGTGGCGAAGTGGCGGTAGACGGTGCCGACTCCGAGTCCGGTGCGGCGGGCGACATCGTTGAGCTGCAACGGCGTGCCCTGGTCGACCAGCTCGCGGGCGACGGCCACGATCCGGTTCCAGTTGCGGGCCGCGTCCTTGCGCAGTGGAGTCGTCGTCATGGGGACATGCTAATCGGATGGCTCATCCGGATGGCCCCGCTATCCGTGCCGGGCCGGGTCTGGCGGGTCAGGGCGCCACGAGGGGCGCATACTGCCGGCTGAGCCGGCGCACGGCTTCGGCGACGCGGGGGTCGGTGGCCGCGCGCACTGGCGCCGCCGGGCGTGCCGCGGCACCGATGACGATGCCGGTCCGGCCCACCAGGGACTCGTCGGTGGCGGCGATGATGGAGGGCTTTGCGGCCTCGGCTGCCGGGCCCGCGGTGGAGCGTTCGAACTTGCGGCGCACCAGCGGCCACAGCAGCCGCAGGGCCGGTGAGACGATCTTCGGGTCGGTCAGGGTGCCGTTGGTCATGTCGGTCGCGGCGCCTCCGGGGTCGGCGGCGAAGACCGAGACGCCCGTGCCGTCGAGTCGCGACGCCAGGTCGAGCGTGTAGGCGAGGTTCGCGAGCTTGGCGCGGCCGTACCAGTGGAAGCCGTAGTAGCCGCCGGGCGGCTCGACCGCGTCGAACACCCGCTTGGCGACACCGACAGCACCCGAGGTCACGTTCACGATCCTGCTCGGGGCACCGGCTGTGAGCGTGGGCAGCAGCAGTTCCGTCAGCAGGTACGGCGAAAGGTGATTGACGACGAACGACGCCTCCACCCCGTCCAGTTCCTGTCGATCCGCGAACATCGCTCCGACGTTGTTCACCAGCACGGTCAGCGGTTCGCCTGAGGCGGCGTGGTCGTCGGCTATCCGGCCGGCGAGCTCGCGCACGTCATCGAGCGAGCCGAGATCGGCGGGCAGGAACCGACCGGGCCGCGTCGGATTCACCGCGTTGATCCGGTCGACCGCCCGGGCGCCCCGGTCGGCACTGCGCCCGACCACGGTGACCGAGAATCCGGCGGCAGCCAGTCCCAGAGCCGTCTCCAAGCCGATGCCGGCGGTCCCGGCCGTGACCACGGCTGTCTTCCTCATGCGTTCCTCCAGTCCGGCGATTCGGATAAGTCATCCGCTTAATGGCGACGGTAGCACAACTGGATGACTCATCCGCTTGTGGACGACAGATGTGGCCCCGCCGTCGGCGACGAAGCCCCCGCGAGCACCAGGCCCCGGAGCCCTCAAGGAGCGGCGGTTCGGCGCTGCCGCAGCGACGGTCGTCTCGCGGGCTGACGTAGACATCCACCGGCCGGCATCCCCAGTGGGCAGCTGGGGAATTACGTGCGGGGGCATCGTCGGCCGGTCGGAGCCGTCTGGCAGACTCCGCCGCATGGGAATGTTCAAGCGGGCGATCAAGGCGGATAGTGCAGGTCAGGCTGGGGAGCGAGCTGACCTGAGCGCACTCCTGCTGCAGGGTGAAGAGATGATCGAGCAGGTGGGTCGGGCTCACATGTCCTGGGGCTTGGGCTCGGCGGACCGCTGGGATCTGGACCAGACGACCGGCATCATCACCTGGACGTTCCCCGACAAGATCGCGACTGCACCCGCGCAGATCCTGGGCAGCTTCGCCCCGCGGGCCGGCTCATGGATGTGGGCCTGGGCCAACCAGAGCCTCCTCCCCGACATGAGCCGCGACTCTCGCAGCTTCTGCGACTGGGCGGAAGCCAACGGACATCCCGGGCTGGCCCAGCCCAAGATCGATGCCGACGAGCAGACTGCTTCGACGCTCGCAGCCCTGGCGTTCCGGGTCACCGGGGCGACCGGGTATTACAGGGGTACAGGGGGCAACTCCTCCTACGTGATCATCACGTTCGGGCCGGTCACCCTGACGAAGGCGGACGGCAGCGTCTCCACCTTCGACATCAATGTCGGCTAGCGCCGGGTCGGTGCCCTGGGCCTTCGCCGGGCACCGACCCTGGTGGTCCGCCGTTCTATGAGACAGCCGGTCCGCTCTTCTCGGCGGGATTCCTGGGGCGCTTGTTCGGGCGGTAGCTGGGGCCGTTCATGATGACCTGGTGGCTGGTGCTGATCAGCCGGTCCAGCAGCGGCTCGGCGACGACGGGGTTGGGGAAGAGCGGCCCCGGCCTCTGTCACCCGGCCGGCGACCAGGCGCACCCGGCGGTAGGGCATGAACGCGCCACGATGCCGACCCACCAGCCGGCATCGTGGCACGCGGGCGCGCCATGAGGCCCCGACGGCAGGCGCATTCGGCCCGGGGCCAGCTCTTCACCTGCCCCCGGCCGCAGCCGACCCCCGCCGTCGCCCTGCACCCCTCCTCGATCCGGCGGGACGTCTCCGACCACCCGGGACCCGGGATGCTCCTGGAGAAGTAGTCGGCGGAGCCACGGCGCGGCCCCAGCCGCCCGCCCCGGTCGGCGAGTTGCCCGCCCCGTTGGCCAAGTAGCGTGCAAACCCTGGCCATCTACCGTGCACAGTCTCACTGTGCTGTGTGCCGAGACACGTTAGTCGTCATTCGGACACGGTTCCTGACATCACGGGTCGCGACGGGCGGACAGTCCGAAGCGTGTCTCCTTGGTGCGCTGAGCAGTTGCCCGGATGAACGAATCCGGTTGGGCGATCACTGATCAGCCGGCCCCGGTCGAAGGGGAATCATGATCCGCAGGATCACAGTGTGCTCGTCCACCGCTCTCGCTCTACTCATCGCGGCACCGGCCGCCGTCGCGATCGGCAATGACACGGACGTCGCCAGCGCCAACGGTGCCAAGACCGGCTACGGCAACACCGCCACCGGTGGCAAGCAGAGCCCCCGGATGAGCCTCATCCAGGGAACCCTGAACAAGCCCTGTATCGGGATTGGGAAGGCCGGGGTTCAGTCGGTCCTTGCTTTGATCAACGTCGGCGTGCAGGACGTCCCCGTCCTCACCTCGCAGCAACAGCAGCAGTGCACCGACAACAGCACCATCCAGGACGGCGACGATGCCTTGTCGCACCTGGTCGACGAAATCCCTGTCCTGTCCGGCAACGGTTCCGCCAACGGCCACTGACGCTGTGGCCGGGTCGTCCTGCTCGACCGCAGCGACGGCCGCGGCCAGGTGGTCGGGAAGGTGGACGGAAGGACCAGGTGCCGGCGCCGGAACGGCGAGCGCTACGTGGCCAACGGGCGGGCAACTCGTCGACCGGCCTCGGGGAATTTCGGCGCGGAGGAGGTCACCGGACAGCGCGGTGACACGGGCAGGCGTCATCGACGTTCCCGGTCGGACGCCCGGCCCCGGCCCGCCCCGGGCCGGGGCCGGGGCCGGGCTGACAAGAACGGACAGCAGGTCGCTGGTGACCGGCAGGCCCGCGACGGAACGGCCCGCCAACGGCGCCCCCGGACAGGCGGCTTCATACGGCAGACCGGCCGCCGGACGGCAGCGCAGCGGGCGGCTCGTCGAGTGCCGACCCCGCCCCCGGCACGGTGCGCGGCGGGAACACCGGGGACGGCCCGGCGGCCGCGTCCCGGGGCCCGCGGCCCCGTACGCCACCGCGAAGGTCCACCCGCCGGTAGGGTCGGGTCCCAAAGGCCCCGCGCCGCGTGACCACGAACGGGCACGGCCGCCAGCTCCCGACGTTGAATGAGTGTTGTCGGAGAGCTGGCTCGCCCTCACCTCGTGTAGATCACGCACCAGGTGCTGCGCCTTGATGTGCAGGTGACAAAGAGCGCCCGGCTGCGGTGACCTCCAGCTACTTGGCCCCTCCGGTGAGATCAGGGCGGGCGAAGCGCACCCTAGGTGCCGGCCGGAGGGGCCGTCCGGACGTCCCCTCCGCTCCGGGTGTGTTGGTGGTTCAGGTGCCGAGGAGGCGGTCCAGCAGTGCCCGGTACTCGCGCAGGGTGAGGCGCAGGTCCTCCGTGCTGGCAGCCGGTGCGCCGTCCGGTGCCGCTTCGGCGTCGCGCAGCCGGTGGCGCCGCTCGGTGACGGCCTCGGCCAGCAGGCCGACCGACTTCTCGATCAAGGCGTCGGCCTGCTGCACGGCCTGACGGGGATCGTCGACGAATCCCGCCTGGACGGAGTGCCATTCGGCCCGCAGTCGCTGCGTCCGCTCAACGCCGAGCCAACCGCCCGATCCGCTCTCCGCAGGTGCCGCCAATGCCGGTTCCGGGTCACCGAGCCGGGGGCCCGGCAGAGGGCGGGCGGGCTGGGCGGGCTCGGACGGCCGTTCTGCGGCCCGGTCGCCTCCCGGTACGACGGCGAACCGACCTCCGGCAGCGCGTCGGTCGGGCGAAGCTGCCGGGCGGCCGACCTCCGGGCCAGCCGGGTCCGGGCCGGCCGGGTCCGGGCGGGCCGTGCCGGCGCGAGCGGCGTCCGGGTAGGCGCCGTGCCAGGGGGCGGTGTCCGGCTTGGCCAGGTTCGCCCGACCGCTGCGGGGGTCCGGGGCCGGCACGTCGTCGGGATTGTTCCGGGCTGCGGAACCGTACTGGGACATGGTCATCCTCTCCTTCGTGGGGTCGTCGGCGTCATCGGGTGGCGTGGCGCGGGCCGGAGTGGCGGATGGCACCGGTGGAGTTGCCGGCAGGGGCCGTCCTCCCCTCCTCGTCGCCGCCGGAGCGGGCCACCTCGAGGCACAGGTCACGCACGGCCAGCAGCGCCGTCCGCAGTTCCTCGGTGCCCACCCGCTCTGACCGGCTGCGCTCCAGCACCTGCCGCGCGGACCGGTAGCCGGGCACCAGGGCGGCATGGTCGACCGAGAGCATGGCGAGCCGGTCCTCGGCCGGGAAGCCGATCTCCTCGAGCGTGCCGTCCAGAAGGGTCATGGCCTCGTCCAGCGAGCGGGCGGGGTCGTCGACGAACAGCTCCTGGAGGGCAGCGAGCTGGTTGCCGACCTCTTCGGCGCGGCGCTGCGGCAGCCGGGTGAGCGCCAGCCGCCGGGCCTGTCGCAGCCGGCCGGCCAGCTCGTGCTCGGCCTCCCTGGTGCGGCCGCCGTGCGCCCGCACCGTCCGGTCGTACTCCGGACCGAAACGCTGTCGCAGCCGACGGGTGTTCAGCCGTGGCAGCAGCACGGCGAGGGCTGCCGCGGCTGCCAGCACGACCACCACCAGAACGATCCAGATGCTCATCCTGCTCCTCCTTCGGTTTGGCCACGGCTCGGAGTGGCTGGTCGGTCCCGTCATTCGGGTTCCCGCTCAGGCGATTCCAAACAGCCAGTCCCCCGGAAGCGTTGGCCGCCCGGGTTCGGGGAACCCGTCCTGTCGGCCTAATGGACGCTCATGTGACCTACACGTCAGCGCAGTTCACCCCGGGGAGGCAGATCGCCATGTTCCGCCGCCCCCGTCGGAGAGCCACTCCCGACACCCAAGCACCCGCACCCGTGCTCGCAGGCCGCCGACTCCCCCGGTACGTCAGCCTGTCGATCACTTCTGCCGCGATCGCCGCGGTCCTGGTCGCCGCGGTCCTGGTCGCCTCGGCCTCGCTCCATCTGCTGCCGGGCCTGCCCGACCCGTTCGCCGAGAAGACCACCGACCGCAGCCAGCCGGTGCTGCTCAGGTCCATCCAGGACATGAGCCGCTACACGGCCGCGAGCGGCAACTTCCAGCTGGTGGTCGACCTCGACCGCGAGGCCGCCTTCCTGCCCTCGAGCCTGCTCGGCCGCCGGACGCTGTATGTGGCAGCCGGGAGCGTGGAGGCCTACGTGGACCTCGGCAAGGTCCCCGGCTCCGGCGTATCGGTCTCCGCCGACCGGCGCAGCGCCACGATCTCGCTGCCGCACGCCGAGCTGGGGCAGGTGGCGCTGGACCCCAAGCAGTCCTACATCTACTCCCAGGAGCGCGGTCTGTTCGACCGGATCGGCGACTTCTTCTCCGGCAATCCGGGCAACCAGCAGCAGGTGGAGCAGCTGGCCTCCCAGCGGATCCAGAACGCCGCGCAGTCCTCAGGGCTGCTGCAGCACGCGGAGCAGAACACCAGGGACGCGCTCCAACAACTACTGCGCTCGCTCGGCTTCACCACGGTGGACGTGCACGTCGGCTGACCGAGGCGTTCGGGCAGGCGGCCCGGCCGCCGGATGTCCACCGACCGTTCTGCAGCGAGTTGCCGCAGAAGCCGTTTGCCGGCGGGCGCCGCGGCGGCGCAGGCCTGCAGATCAGAAGCGGTCCTCCGTGACCGGGTCCTCGCCGTCCTCGTCCTCGACCACGCCGCCGGCAGCGAGTGCTGGAGGCCGGCCTCCCGCTGGTGCCGGATCAGGCCGAGGTGGGCGTCGTGGACCAGGACCGCGCGCTCCCGCACGGGGATCGGCGCGGTCACCGTCGGGTGGCCGGCTCGTCGGCGTCGTCGGGCAGGGTCGGCAGCGGCCAAGACGGATCCGGTGCCCAGGTGGGCCAGTCGGCGGCGAACGGTCCGGTGCGGTTGTCGAGCATGGCGATCGCCCGCCCTTGGGCTCGCTCGACCTGGTGGTGGAGGTAGTCGTCGATCACACCGAGGCGGCGCAGCTGGGCGTACTCGTCGCGGTCCTTCCAGTGGTGCCCCGACTGGTCGGGGGTGACGACGAGGTCCAGACACAGGTCGAGGGTGTCGATGCCGCCAGGACGGCGCCGGCAGGGCTTCTCGAAGTTGACGTACCAGCGCAGCGGCTCGTGGGTGGTGGCGTCCTGGAAGCAGTGCACGGAGAACCACTCGTCGGCCAGGAAGTGGCTCAGCACCTCGGTGCCGGTCCACCGGTGGCGGCCGAGGGTCCAGGTGCCGGCCGCCAGGTCTTGAAGGCCCTGCTTGCGGGTGGTGTCGTCGCCGGTGCGCGTCGCGGTGATCCAGGTCGTCGGGGCCAGGCTCTCGATCCCCGGCCAGTAGGCCAGGGTCAGCACGTGGCCGGTGTCGTCGATCACCCGCTGGGGCATCGCGGTCCACACGCGGTCGGCGTGGACGTCGCGGCGCAGCACGGTGGTGCCGGGCTGGAACAGGTTGGTGTCGGTCACGGGGCAAGCCTTCCCGGCGACGGGTCCGGGAAGTCCGCTCGAAGGTGTGACGGCGGGTCAGGAGATGGGTAAGCCGTAGCGCTCGGCCGCCCACCGGTTCATCGGGGGTGGGAGCAGTCAAGACCGTCAGCATCCACGGGTCAGCACCCCAGCCCCTACCCCCGATACCCCCGTCGACACCGCCAACGCGCTGGGCTTCAACGCGGCGGGTGCCCGGCGGCGAGATGGGAACGGCCGGCCGGGCACCGCGCGCCGCGCTCGGGGCTGGGCCGGCGCCCCGATTCACTGACCGTCGTCCGCCACCACCCCACCGGAGCCGATCGACTGGCCCCGTGAGCTTGCCGAAGCTGTCAGCAATCCAGTTCGTAGAACTGGGGCAGGAGTTGGGCAAGGAGGCAGCCGCTCACGGCGTCGAGAACCAGCCGAGGACCGTGGCCCACGAGTGATCAGTGTGGCGCGGTTTCGACCGCGAAGCCGTGGAGGAGGGTTCCGGTGGTGTCGGGGTCCTCGATCATGGGGGTGTGGCCGACTCCGTCGAGGATCTCGATACGGGCGTGGGGGACTTGGCGGTAGTCCTGGGCGGAGGCCGGTTGCCATCGCCGGTCCTGGGACCCGAAGACCACCAGGGTCGGCAGGCCGAGGCCGGCGAGCCGGTCAGGAATGGGCCGCTCCTTCAGGTACGCGCTGGACGCCTCGTCTGTCGCCGTAAGGCTGCGGTAGGTCATGCCCCGGACGTCCGCGACGATCCGGTCAGGGATCTTCACGTCGCGGGTGAACGCAGAGCTCAGCGCGGCACGGACGGTGCCGTCAGTGCGCAGCCGCCAGATGACTTCCGCCACCACCGGGGTGGACATCAGGTGGGCGGCGAAGCTGTCGCCGGTGTACGCGTCCAGCCGCGGGCCGGTGTCGACCAGAGCGATCGCCCCCACCAGGTCGCGGCGCTGCTCGGCCAGCGCGGTGGCGACGGCGCCGCCGGTGGAGTGCCCGACGACGGTCGCACGGTGCACCCCGAGCCGGTCGAGCGCGGCAGCGACCCGGCGCGCCTGCTCCGCCATGCCGTAGCCGTCGGCGGGTTTGGCCGATCTGCCGTGCCCGAGCAGGTCCACCCGCACCACGTGCAGGTCCCGCAGCGCCGGCAGGACCGGGTCCCACCAGGCCGTCGAGCCGCCGAGGCCGTGCAGGAGCACCACCGTGGGTGCGTCGGGCGGCCCGTCCTGGGCGACGTGGAGGTCCCCGCCGGGAATGCGGACGATCTGGTCGCCGGAGGCCCCGGCCGTCTGGCTGAGCACGGACACCGTGTTCCCCGTGAGGAGGAGGGCCAGCACGCCGGTGGCCAGCAGGGTGATCCGCCACCGGCGGGTCCGCGCCCGCGGTCTGCGCGGGACGTTCGGTGCCGCGTCCCGGCGGCTGTGGGTGCGCTTGTTCTGCGGAGTGGTTGTCCCGTCCATGGCTCCTCCGTCGGTCGGTGCGGGATGCGATCACTCTCGCGGTGGCGGGCGCGGGGCGTCTTGGAGAAATGTCGCGCCTCGCACGGTGGTTGATTCCGGCGCCGATCCGCTCGTACCGTCGAGGGGTGCAACCTGTTGTCCGGACGGCAGACTCCACCGCTGCCTGGGAGATCGCGCGACCGTCACGGGTGACCGCGCGGCCCGGTGTCGACATGGCCGGGTTCCGCATTCGCGGCGACAGCCCGATCGACCTACGAGCCATTCCTCACCCAGCCGTCACCGTGGCCGTCGAGCTCGGTGACCGCCCGTTCGACATCCACGGCGCGGTCGGCCGGATGCGGTCGGAGAGCCTGACGGCCGGGCTCGGCTTCAGCGCCTTCCAGGTGTGCGCCGAGGACGTCGAGTGTGTGCAGATACGCCTGTCTCCGCTTGTCGCGCACCCCGTACTCGGACTCCCGCTCGCGGAGTTGCGCGGGAGCGTCATCGCGCTCGACGACCTGTGGGGCCGTGCCGCGGCGCGCCTGCGGGAGCGGCTTCACCACGCGCGGACCTGGCCGGAGCGTTTCGCGCTGATCGACACCGAACTGATGACCCGGTTCCATGCGGGCCGGGAGGTCGATCCCGAGGTGGCCTGGGCCTGGCGCCGGATCGTCGCCAGCCACGGACAGGCCCGCGTGAGCGAGCTCGCAGGCCGGATCGGTTGGAGCCGGCAGCGCACGTGGTCACGCTTCGGCTCGCAGATCGGCCTGACGCCCAAACGCGCCGCCATGCTGGTCCGCTTCGATCACGCCATCCATCGCCTTGTTCGTGGAGACGCCCCCGCGCAGGTGGCCGCGGACGGCGGCTATGCCGATCAGTCCCACCTCCACCACGACGTCCGCGCGTTCACCGGGACAACTCCCGCCGTCGCCGCGCACGAGCCATGGCTGGCCGCCGATGACAGAGCCTGGCCCGCGCGCGACGGCGCGGAGAGCACGTTCCGCTACTGAGGTGGGTGGGATCGGTGGGGTGAGTGACAGGCCGGTGCCGGCAGGCATCCCTCGATGAGGGCGGGTTGGGGTTGGATACGCCGCAGTCCGCGTCGGAGGGCGCGGGTGTGGTGATCCGGATCGGTGAAAGCGGTGTTTGCCATTTGCGCCGCCCCGCAGGAGCGACCAGAGGCCTTCGACCGGGTTGAGGTCCGGTGCATATGAGGGCAGTTGGAAGATGGGCGGCTTCCCGGGCCCGGGCTTGTTCCAGGGCGTGCTGGATGTTCTCCAGAGTCATCCCGGCGGCCTGGCGGCGGACCCGGTGTGGGACGTCGCCGAGCAGAGCGTGCTCCTGGCTGTCGGGCTCGTCCTCGTGGGTGTGGTCGGGGCGGGCGGGGTGCTGGGCGAGGGCTGTGTGCGGCGTCGCGCCGGCCTGCCACGCCTCTTCGTGCACGACGGGCTCCGGCCGGCCGTCCGGGCGGGCGGGCGCTGTAGGCGATCCGGCCCTCCACCACGGCCACCCAGCCGGCGAGGCCGTCGATGTCGCGCTCCGGCCAGCCCTGGGCAAGGCCCGCGAATCGTGAAGATCTGCGTACGGCTCGGCATCCCGGCCTTGGCCGATCTGGCGTACATCGGTGCCGGCGGCACGTTCGCCGTACCGATCCGGCGAAGGCCCGGCAAGGAACTCACCGCCGGGCAAAGATCGCTGAACCGGGTCCATGCTCGATTCCGGTATCCCGTCGAGCGGGGAGTAGCCACCCTCAAGCACTGGCAGATCTTCGTCACGCCCGTTGCAGCCCGAACTGGCTGACGTCAGCAGCCAAAGCCGTCCTCACCCTGGAGCTGCAACGCTGAAAGGCTCGCTGTACTTGTCTGCTTACCGGAGTCGGGACTGTGCTCGGAACAGGTAGGTGAAGGCGCTTGTCGGGCGCGCCGGCGGTGTGAAGCCTGCGATCGCGCCAAGGGCAGCGACGATCGCACCGGTGGGGTCGGCCTGGTGAAAGGTCCATGCCGCCCCTGCTCCGGCCAGAGCGCGGTGACGGCACCGGACGAGGTTTCCATCGCACGTCTTCGTTTCCATCGCACGTCTTCGCAAGACATCGGATCGGTCTGTCGGACCCGGCGGCCGATGGACAGTCGGCCAGCCCAGTGATCACCGGCGCCCCGCGAGCGCGGCGCCGAACCGGCCGCCGCGCTCGCGCAGAGGTCTGGGGGTGTGCCCCATGCCCGGCAGGGGTGATCAACTGGCCGTTGGCGGCCTGCCCTCAGGTGCGGTCGGATTCCAGCGGCTTTCCACCACGATCGCGATGACCACCCCGACCACGGCAACCGCCGCGAGCACTCCGAGCTCAGCCACGGCCTCGCCCCTGGAATACGAGCTCCACAGCGCGTGAATGGTCATAACCAGCGAGACCAGGCCGATCGGGGCACCGGCGAGTGCCGCGGCCGCAGGGGCGTACCGACCGCGCCGCAGGGCCGGCACAGCCACCAGGAGCAGCAGCAGCTCGCAGACCGGCCAGGCGGGACGGAGCACACCGTCGAGCATGCTCAGGGATCGGAAGAGGTCATACATGTACGTGTGGCCCCACATCACGCCGCCGACCAGCACCCCCGCGGCTGCGGCCAGGCCGCGTTGCCAGGTGGCCGGGCCCAGCAGGTCCGGCGGGGCGGCAAGCAGGATCAGAACCCACAGCGCCTGGGGGCCGACCTGGATGACCAGTCCGATCAGGCTCGAGATCCACGCCGTGTGGTGGTACGCCATGAAGTCGAGATTGGCGACGAGCCAGGTCACGACCGCGAGCAGCACGGCGACCGGTCCGAGCAGCCGCGCGGCCGTCCACCGCCCGACCACGGCGGCGGCCGCCGCGGCCAGGAACAACGCCTGGCTGCCCCGGCCGATCCAGTACGCGTAATAGAACGACGGGGCGGAGGGAACCCACAGAGCCGCGTCCCCGTGGCGCAGCCAGGCGCGTGCCAGCATGTAGAGGTCCATCAGGGAGATGCCCGCCGCCGCGGCGGCCGCGAACGGCGCGGCCATGGCCGCCAGTCGTGCGAGGGTGCCGCCGGACCTCAGGCCCAGACGAGCGCGCACGCCGTGCCCGGCCAGGTCGAACAGTTCACGCGCGACGGCCCAACGGCTCGCGCCGGCCGTGGTACCGGCGAACACTGCCGCGATCTCCTCGCCCCACTCACGGCGGTACTTGGCCGGGTACAGGCGCAGGGCCCCCCTCAGAGCGCGGTCGCTCATGACGCGAAGGCCCCCTTCATCCGCGGACAGGCGGAAGACAGCCGGCGATCGGCCTCGGCGGCGACGGCGCGCAGACGTTGCGCCTCGGCGCTGAGCACCTCGCGGCCGGAGTCGTTGAGGGCATAGGTGCGACGGGCTCGGCCGTCGACGATCTCCTCGCTCTCGACCCGGATCAGGCCCTGGCCGAGCAACCGGTCCAGCGCGCCGTAGAGAGTGCCGGTGCGCATCTTCACCCGGCCGTCGGAGATCTCGGCGATCTCCCGGATGAGGGCATAGCCGTGCCTGGGGGCATCGGCCAGCGCGGTCAGCAGAAGCAGCGTGGGCTCCTGCAGGGAGCGTTCTGTCATGCACCTATATATATCCCCTACCGGCATATGCTGTCCTGCGAATCTTCATCACAGCGAATGCGCGTCATGACCACTGCCCCGCCGGTCGGTTGGAACAAGCCGCTGCGCCTGGGCGGGGGCGGGCCCGCACGGGTCAGGCGTGCTCGCGGACGGCCTTCCCGGAGGCCGTCCGCGAGTGTACGCACGATCGGGTAGCGACAGCCTCGGCCGAGACGGTCACTTCCCTCATCAGGAGCCGACTTGCTCGATCGTCATGTAAACGAGCCCTTGGGCGCCTTGCCGGCAGCCGTGATGGCGCGGATGGCTTGACCGGGACCGTGGAAGAGCAGCAGGGGCCGACTCGCGCAGCCCGCGTCGTGGCGAGCGACCTGTCCGTGCTTTCCGTGATCAATGGACAAGAAGGCTCGACCGAGTGACGGGAGGCGTACCGGATCGACGGACCGATCGGCCGGCAGTCATACTCTGATCGACGACAGGGGAGGCCGGGGATTGGGACTGACGGTGCGCGACAAGCGCTGGGCAGCCGCGGTGGGCGTGATCGCGGTCATGGTGTCGGTGTGCTACGTCGCATGGGGTGACGAAGCCGACTATCCCCTTTCCTACACGCGGCGCGACGCCTCGGTCCTGCGCCGCATCGCGCTCGCCGACCCGTCCACGAAGAACACCACGGTCACAGCGGACGACCGCGCGGTTTCGATGGAGGTGGCCTGGAGCGGCTGCGACTACAAGCCCGACCTGGTGGCACGGGAGACGGCCGAGCGTGTCACCCTGCTGCTCAGGCGCCGCGACGCATCCGGCCCGGACATCGGATGCGAGGACGGCGGCATCGCCGAACTCACGGTCCACCTGCACCGGCCCCTCGGCAGCCGGGCCCTGACCGACGCCCTCACCGGCGAGCCCGTCCCCCACACCCACGCGTGACAGCCGCACCCGTGGGGCGGTCAGCCGCCTTCGCCCAGCGGACGGTCAGGACTTCTCCGCCTCATCGTTGGGAACGCCGGCCTTGACGTTGCGCCGTCGGCGGGCATCGACGTTGCCGATCTTCCGCGAGGCCCCGCGCGCTCGCACGAGCGGCCCGTCGGCGTGTGGTGCCGTCGGGCCGCTCGGGTTCGGTCAGGCGAGGGCCAGGAAGAGCTTCTCCAGCTCGGCCTCGGACATCGGTGGCGTGTCGCCGTCCGCGGTGGACAGGCACTGGCGCATGCCGCTGGCCACGATCTTGAAGCCGGCCCGGTCGAGGGCTCGGGAGACGGCGGCGAGCTGGGTGACGACGTCCTTGCAGTCGCGGCCGGCTTCGATCATGGCGATGACGCCGGCGAGCTGGCCCTGGGCGCGGCGCAGGCGGTTGAGGACCGCGCTCGTCGCCTCTTCTTCCACCTTCACGGTTTTCCTCCTGGCTCGCGCCCTGCTTCCCTCCATGATACCCCAGTGGGTATCCATGGGGTCAGTGGCGGGTGGCGGGTTCCGGGACGGGCGCCGTCGCCCCTTGCGCGGGTGGGCTTTCGGTGCGGCGTGCGCGCCTGCGCTGGAGCAGGGGCCAGACCGCGATCGCGGGAACGGCTGCCAGGACGGCCGGGCCGGTCTGGCGGCTGAGGACGAACAGGCCCATCGCGACGACGAACCAGCCGAAGCCGGTGCGCAGGGTGTGCTGGGGGATGCGTCCGGCGTAGCGGCCGCCGATGAGGCTGCCGAGGACGGCGGCGGCGGCGACGGCGACGGCCATGTTCCAGTCGAGGTGGGCGCCGGAGACGTGTCCAGCCAGTCCGGCGAAGGAGTTCATGGCGATGACCAGGAGCGAGGTGCCCACGGCAATGCCCATCGGCAGGCCGGCCAGCAGGGCCAGCGCGGGCACGATGAGGAAGCCGCCGCCGGCGCCGAGGACGCCGGTGACCGCACCCACGGCGAGGCCCTGCAACAGCAGCCGGTGCAGCGGGAGTTCGCCGTGCACCTGCTGCGCGGCCTTGCGTGGGCCGAGGAGCATCGCGGCCGCCGTGGCGAGCATCATCAGCGCGAACGCGGTCAGCAGCACGGCGCCGGGGATGTAGACGGCCGCTCGCCCGCCGGCGTAGGCGCCGGCCATGCCCGCCAGGCCGAACAGGGTTCCGGCACGCCAGCGCACCCGGCCGGCGCGGGCGTGGGAGATCAGACCGGCAATGCTGGTGACGCCGACGACGAACAGGGAGGTGGTGATGGCCTGCCTGGTGTCCTGGCCGGCCAGGTAGACGAGGATCGGGACGGTGAGCATGGATCCGCCGCCGCCCAGGATTCCGAGGAGGACTCCGGTCAGGAGCGAGGCTGCGATGGCGAGGGTGATCACGGCCGGCTCCTGAGGGCGGCGATCACCGAGTTGATGTCGGTGCGCGGGCCACGGTTGTAGGGAAGCTTGGCGAGCACCATGCCCATCGCGCAGGTGTTGGTGAGTGCGGCGAAAGCGAGGCCGGCCCCGACGGCAGTGCCGATCAGGTGCAGGCCGGGTATCGCGAGGCCGGCCAGCCCGGAGACGAGCACGATCGAACCGGCGATCAGGCGGACCTGGCGTTCCAGTTCCCAGCGTGCCGCCCCACGGGTCACCGGGCCGCCGGCCGCCTCCCAGGCGGCCATGCCGCCCTCAAGGACTCGCAGGTTGGTCAGTCCGGCGTCGGCGAGCGCCTGCTCGGCCTGGGCGGCACGGGCGCCGAAGCGGCAGATCAGGACGGTGTCCTCGTCGAGGTGGTGGAGCAGTTCGGCGCGGTGCTCGCGCAGGGTGTCCAGGGGCACGTTGTAGGCGCCGGGGATGTGGACGGTGTGGAATTCGCCGGGGGTGCGCACGTCCAGCAGACGCGGACCGCTGCCGTCCTTGGTGAGTTCCCTCAGGGCGGCGGCGTCGAGTCCGGCGGGGGTGCGGGCTGCGGTGGTCATGTCGTCTCCGGTGTCGGCTGTCCGGGCGGGCTGAAATACCTGCCGGGGTATGTGTGGGGGTGTGGCGGGGCACCGGCGTCCGGCGGGGCGGTGGTGAACGTCTCCCGTCGGGCACCGGAGGTTCCGGGTGCCGAGGCCGGTGCGGAGGGCTGATGCCGGTCGCCTCCGCGCGGCCCCAGTGTCTGGGGGGTCGGTCAGGCGGTGGCGGGTTCGGCGAGCAGTGCCCAGGCGCCGTAGCCGCCGAGGATGTCGGAGACGTCCTCGAAGCCGTGGTGGCGCAGCAGGCTGGCGGCGATGGAGGAGCGGTGTCCACCGGCGCAGTGCAGGACCAGGGGGCGGCCGGTGGGGATCTCGTCCAGGCGTTGGGGCAGTTCGCCCAGTGCGATGTGGAGTGAGCCGTCGATGTGGCCGCCGGCGCGTTCGGAGCAGTTGCGGACGTCCAGGACGACCGGGGGGTGGTCGCCGGTGAGGGCGGTGCGCAGTTGGTCGGCGGTCATGCGGCTGGCCGGGGTGACCTGGGCGGCCATGGCGGCGAGGGCGTCGTCGGGGTCGCGCAGGTAGCCGGCCACGTGGTCGAAGCCGATGCGGGCGAGGCGGGTGGTGATCTCCTGCTCGCGGTTCTGGGGAGCGATGACCAGGATGCGGCTGTCGGGGATGAGGACGGAGCCGGCCTGTTCGGCGAAACGGCCGTCGGCGGGGATGTTGATCGCGCCGCGCAGGTGGCCGGTGCCGAACTCCTGCGGGCTGCGGGCATCCACCACGACCGCTCCACTCGCGCGCTCGATGCGGAAGTCCTCCGGCGACAGCGGCCGGGGCGCGGTGGCGGGGTCGAACAGGTCGCGTTCCTGGCGATTGAGGGTGGCGTCGTAGGCGAAGTAGCCGGGTGCGGCGGACTGTCCGGCGGTGACGATGGCGACGAAGTCGTCCTCGCTCATCGGCTGGCAGGCGTAGTTGGTGGCGCGCTGGGCGCCGATGGTGGACTGCTTCTCGGTGGAGAGGTTCTTGCCGCAGGTCGAGCCGGCGCCGTGGGCGGGGAAGACCCGAACCTCGTCGGGCAGGCCCATCAGCTTGTGCTGGACACTGCGGTGGAGCATCCGGCCGAGCTCTTCGGCGGTGACGCCTGCCGAGGCGAGCAGGTCGGGGCGGCCGACGTCGCCGATGAACAGCGCGTCCCCGGTCAGCACGCCGTAGGGGACCTCGTCGGCTGCGTGTTCGTAGACCAGGACGCTGACCGACTCCGGGGTGTGGCCGGGCGTCTCCATGATCTGCAGGGTCACCTCGCCGAGGCTGATTCGCTCGCCGTCGGCGAGGTGGCGGATCGGGTACTCGGTCTCCGCCTGCCGCCCGTAGCCGATCCAGGCGCCGGTGCGGGCGGCCATCTCCAGGTGACCGGCGACGAAGTCGGCGTGGAAGTGGGTGTTGATGACCGCCTCGACGGTGAAGCCGTGCGCCTGGGCGTCGGCCACGTACTCGGAGATGTCGCGGCGAGGGTCGACGACCACCGCCTTGCCGGTGGACTCGTCGGCGATCATGTACGACGCCTGGGAGAGGCAGTCGAGGTAGTACTGGGCGAAGAACACGGGGAACGACCTTCCGACCGAGGGCCCCAACGGGCCAGATCCGGGCTGTATACCGGGTGGGGTATAGAAACTGGTAAGGCGAGGCCCCGGCCACTCGACAACGGGCCACTGCTCAGGTGCGCGAACAGCGAACGAAGGTGCACCGGCGGCGCACGCGGATCAGTGCGGGTGCGGGTCGGCGACGAGGGGGGCGTCCGGCGCGGACGCAGCCACTGGATCCACCGGCGACCGAGCGAGCGTCGACGCCGCGGTCGCACATCCGGGCCGAGGCAAAGGTGTCGAGGTCGAGGTCGGTCTCACGGTTCACGCCAGTTCTCCATATACCCCCCGGGGCATCAGGCTTCGAAGGTAACTCCACCGCGACATTCGCGTCAAATACCTAGGGGGGTATCCAGGCGAAGGCATGATGGCGCACTTCCGTCCAGCGGCATCGGGAAAGGCAGGGGCCGGGTTCGCCGACTGATCGGAGTCGGCGAACCGGCCCCCTGGACGAGGGGCGGCGCAAGGGCCAATGGAGGCCGGCCGCGTCGGCCAGCCGGGGCAGGCCCCGTTTCCTGGGTTCGCCGGCTTCGTTGGCCCGGTCATGATTCGTACCCGCCACGGCCTGCCGGCCGTCGCCGCCCTCACCGGCTTGGTCCTCGCCGCTCCGGCCGCGCTCGCCGCCACCACCACGCTGAGCAACGCCAGCAGCAACCAGAGCGTCAGCGCCGCCCAGGGCGACACGGTCCGGGTGAACCTCACCGCCCAGGAGGCTCAGGGCCTGCGCTGGGAGTGGCGGGTGCCCACGTCCTCGAACGCCGATGTCCTGCACCGCACCGGCGGTAGGACGACGCCCGACGGCGGAGCCACCGCGACCTTCGACGCCCACGACCCCGGGACGGCCACCGTCACCGCGCAGGCCACCTGCAAGCCCGTCCAGGCCGGCGCCGAGTGCCCCTCGACCACCAGGTCGTGGAAGGTCACCGTCCAGGTCCGCTGAACCGGACCATGCACCGAGGGGCGGGATGCGCACCGCCCCTCTTTCACGCGCCGCCGCCCGGCCGGGTCAGGGCCGGTGGCCATCCGGCGCGCACCGCAGCAACGGCCTCGGCAGGCGCGTAGACGGTGGGCGCGGCCGGACGACGGCGATGATCGGAACCTTCGGCCGCGACCGATTCGTGGGAGCGTTCTACTACTCAACCCTCCTGGGCAGCATGGTCTGCCGGTACGCGACGCTGAGGATCCTGAAAGCCACCACGGCACTCGTCGAGGATGACGGCCAGGCGGCCCGCCAGAGGAGCGAGGGCTTGTGCACCGAGAGTTCTTTCAACGTCTTCGCCCTGGTCATCGCCTTCCCCACAGCGCTCGCCGTGCCCGTCCTGCAGTACTACGCCTGCTCCTGCTTGCCGTCCTGCCGAGGCCGGCGCGTCTCCGACGCCTGCCCACGGACAGCTGACCACCGGAGCAGGACGCTCAGCGACGTCCGTCCCGTGCGATCACCATCGGCGCTTGGCGGTGCCCAGGATGCCCTCACCGATCGTCGGCGCTGATGAAGTCGGTCAGAGCGGCAGCGACGGCTCCGGGCTGTTCATCGGGGATGAAGTGACCGGCGTCCGGCACGACGACTCCGGTGGTGTTCTCGGTCCACGGCCCGAGGGAGGCCGCCATGTCCGGAACGGAGCCGTGACTGCTGGAGATCCCGAGGACGGGCACCGTCAGGCGCCGCCGTTCGAGCGCCTGGTGGTTCTTGCGCGCCGACTCGGCGGCGTCCCGGTAGTAGGCGAGACTCGCGCGCAGGCCGCCGTCGGCGGCGACGGCCGCCGCGTAGTGGTCGAGCTCGGCGTTGTCGAACGTGCCGGGATCAAGAGCCTTGACCTTGAGGAACCAGCTCACGTACTCCCGCTCACGGCCTGCGAGCAGCGTCTCGGGAAGTTCGGGCACCAGGTGGAACGCGAAATGCCACGTCTTCCATGCCAGATCCGGGTCGGTGGGAATCGCTTCGGGCAGGGTGATGCCGGGAATTCCCGCGTCGAGCAGAGCGACCCCGCGCAGCTGGTCCTCGTAGTTGATGGCGAGGGAGAAAGCGACCCAGGCGCCGATGTCGTGCCCGACCAGCCAGTAGACGGGTATGCCGAGCGCCTCCACGGCGGCGTGGACGTGCGCAGCGACCGTGTGCGTGTCGTAGCTGCCCGCCGGACGCTCGGAGTGGCCCTGGCCCGGCAGGTCGATCGCGATGACACGGAACCGGTCGGCAAGGCCGGGCATGACCTTTCGCCAGGCCCACCAGGTCTGCGGGAACCCGGCGAGCAGGACAACGGCCGGTCCGGCGGGCCGGCCGCCTTCGACGACATGAAGGCGGACGCCATCGGCGTCGACCCAGCGGTGGGCGAATCCGGCCAGTTCGTACGGAGGCAGGTCACACACAGGACTGGTCGCAGGGTCGGTCACTGGAATCCTCCATCGGTGCCAGGTGCGCTATTCGGTGCTCCGCCCGAGGCGGGGGCGACTTGGAGTGCATGTCGGCTGTCGCGCAGGACGGAGGACACCCGACCTGAACCGTGCCCGGAGGCTAGCACATCTTGAACTAATCAGTTCAAGATAGAATGGCGCACCCAGCGCAACCGGGAACACCGACGCACCGACCGGCGAGGAAGTGCCACATGGCAGGCAGGAAGCAGTTCGACATGGACACGGCGCTCGACGCCGCGATGGTCCAGTTCTGGCGCTTCGGCCATGCCGCCACCTCGATCGACGATCTGTCCCGGGCAACCGGCCTGAACCGCAGCTCCATCTACTCCTCGCTCGGCGACAAGGACACGCTCTTCCTGCGCTGCCTGGATCGCTACGGCGCGCGCTACGGCGACAAGTACGACGCCGCCCTGTCGTGCGCGGCCTCGCAACCACTTGCCGCCGTTCGCGCGTTCTTCGATGTCACCCTCGAGCGCATCGCCGATCCCGCCCTGCCCGACGGATGCCTGATCGCCCAATCGGCCATGGCGATACCGGCGCTGAACCCGAGCATCGCGGCGCACGTCAAGGAAGCGCTCGGCCTCCAGCGCCTGCGCCTGCGCGCCGCACTGAAGGCCGGCCGAATGACCGACCAGGACGCCGAGGCCTTCGCCGTGCACGTGGCGGCCGTCAACCAGTCCCTCGCCGTCATGAGCAGAGCCGGGGCGAGCACGGAGCAGCTCCGCGCCGTTGTGGACGTGACCGCCGACGCACTCTCGCAAGCGCTGCGCGCACGGACTGCCGAGGTCGACGGCTGAAGGTGGAACGCGGCCCCGCCGGCCTTACACTTCCGACGAGTTGGCGGCCCGTCGGGGACGGGCTCCGCCCTGCTGTCCGGCGTCGAGCGGATAGGCGGCATCCATGCCGCTGACTTCGCGGTCGCGCTGAGCGCGGCGTCCGACGTTCCCGGGCGGCCCCTGGCGCAGCCCGGGAACGCTATCGGGCGTCCGGGACGTCGGTGCAGCTCACCGGGTTGAGCAGGCTCTCACGGAGCCGCGTGAGCGTGGTGAGCAGCTGTTCCCGTTGGCCCTGGTCGAGGGCCACGAGCAGGCCGTCGTCGACCTCGCGCTGCGCCCGGCTTGCGCGGGTGTGGAGCTGCCGGCCCGCCGGTGTCAGTTCGACCAGGTGCCGGCGGCGGTCGGCCGGGTCCCTGGTGCGGGAGATCAGGCCGTCGCTCTCCAGCGGGTTGAGCACCGTGACCAGGACGCTCGGGTCGATGCCCATGGTGGTGCCGAGGTCTCGCTGACCGACCGGGCCGTGGTCGTGCAGCAGGGAAAGCACCCGGAACTGACGGGGCGTCAGGTCGTAGGCCGCGTAGGCGTCGAACAGCCGCTGTCTGGCGAGCTGGCCCAGGAGCGCCATCAACAGCCCGGGGCTGGTCAGGCGTTCGTCGAGGCCGGCTGGTGCCGTCGCCTGTCCGGAGCTCTTGCCGTTCGTCACGAGCATCATTCTAGCGGGAGACAAATCATTGAGGTGTCTATATTATCTGTGAGTCTTCGCTATCTGCTATCACCCACGGAAGGCCTCGCCATGCCCACACTCGCTCTCGTCGGTGCCGGTCCTGGTCTGGGACGGGCCGTCGCCAAGCGCTTCGGCGCCGCCGGCTTCGACCTCGCACTGGTGGCGCGAACCACCGGGAACCTCGACGCTCTGGTGTCCGAACTGACCGCGCTCGGCATCACCGCACGCGGGTACAGCGCCGACGTCACGGACCGCGCCGGGCTGGCCACCGCGCTCGGACAGGCCCGGCGGGACTTCGGCGCCATCGACACCCTGGTCTTCAACCCCTCCCCCGGCAGCCCGGGCACCCCGACCGACCGGCTCGGCCCTGAAGACCTGGTTCCGGCTCTGAAGCGGCAGGTCCTCGGCGCGGTGGAGGCCGTCAACGCCGTCCTACCGTCGATGCGCGAGCGCGGGACAGGCGTGCTGCTCTTCACTATGGGGGCATCCGCCCTGTACCCGGTGCCGTTCATGGGTGCGGTGGGAATCGCATCCGCGGGGCTGCGCAACTACGTCCTGGCCCTGAGGCAGCCGCTGGCGGCGGAGGGCGTCTTCGCGGCGCTGGTGGAGATCGACCTGCTGATCAAGCCCGGCGCGGGCGAGGCGGATCCCGACGCGATCGCGGAGCGGATTTTCCGGCTCCACCAGGACCGCGATCGGCCCGAGCTGAAGATAGGGGACCTGCTCGAGTCGGGTAGGGCACTCGGCTTCCCAGCGACTGCGGGTCGAGAGGGCAACTGAACAGACGTCACTGTGGTTGATGACGGTTGGCCGGCTCGGCGGTAGCAGGATGATCACCGCCAAGGTTCCGCTCGCGTTCAGGTCGTCCATGTCTTGAGCCCGCCGTACAAGGGGCCCCGCGCTGCCCGGAGAGAGTCGGCGCTGCTGGTAGCCGCCGGACCCTGGGCCGCTTTCGGGGGGCCAGCAGCGCGACGATGGTGATCGGTTGTGGGCAGTCGCGTGCGTGGGCAGGACGAGGTCGGCGGCCCTCAGGATGGCCCCGCGGCTGCATCGCACGCCTGTCGACTGCGAAGGTCCAGGTCGACAGGCGGACTGGCCACCAGCACGCCGCGCACGTCGGTGACCGGCACGCACACCCGTGTCACCTGGGCGGGATGCTCCGGTAGGACCCACAGGTCGTCGGTCTGTCTCATGATCTCCTTCTCAGTACTACTGACGCGCATTTTGAAGAACGTACGCGGGGCGCGGGTGCCGGCGAAGCCGAACCACCGCGCCGTGACGCCGACGGTGGCAGCGTGCTGGACCGGAAGGCTGCCCTGGGCGGGTGGTGTCGGGTGCCGCGCGGGTGACGGCAGCCGTCACCCGCGCGCGACCGGGCGGTCAGGCCGAGACGTGGTACCAGTAGCCGCCGGTGCGCAGGCCGACGTAGTGGACGTCGGTGCCCGTCTCCTTGGCCTCGTACATCATGTCGGCGCCGGTGGTGGGGTCGGTGCCGGCGTAGAGGACGACGTGCACGGTGTTGTGGGCGTCCGTGCCGAAGTACTCGACGTCGCCGGGGCGGCGCTGGGACTCGGTGATGGGGGTGAGGTGCTTGTCCAGGGTCTGCTCGGTGGTGTCGCCGCCGTTGGCGAGGTCGAGGCCGGCGCCGAACCAGAAGGCCGCGCGCACCAGGCCCGAACAGTCCAGGCCTGTGGTGGTGTTGGCCTTGCAGGGCTGGGGGCCGGTGTATTGGTCGCAGGTGCCGAGGGAGGGGCCGGGGCCCTCGCCGTGCAGGGAGTGGCCGCCGCCCCACACGTACGGGACGCCGAGGTAGGACTTCGCGGCGTTCAGGACCTTGGTGGGGTCGACGGCGCCGCTGGGCAGCGGGGTGGGGGTGCTGGTGTAGAGGGCGTTCTTGACGGCCGTGCCGACGACGCCGTCGATGGTCAGGGCGTGGGCGGCCTGGAAGTTGCGCACGGCGGTGTCGGTGGCCGGGCCGAACTGCCCGTCCACGGTGAGGCGGCCCGCGTTGAAGGTGTTGAGCATCGTCTGCAGGGTGCTGACGCACGCGCCGGTGGCGCCGGTCCGCAGGTCGCCGCACTGGGTGCGCAGGTCCACGGTGCCGGACGCGGAGCCCGCCGCCGCGTCGAGGGCCGACTTGGTGGCCGGGCCGACGATGCCGTCGGCCGTCAGGGCGTGGGCGGCCTGGAAGGTGCGCACGGCCGTGCCGGTGGCCGGGCCGAACTGCCCGTCCACGGTGAGCTGGGCGCCGGTCAGGTTGAGCTCCAGCTGGAGCTGCGTGACGCAGCCGTCGGCCTCACCCTGCTGCAGGTCGGCCGGGCAGGCCGAGGAGGTCAGAGGTATCGGGGCCGGTACCGTCGTGGCGGACGCGGCCGAGGCGGTGTACGCGCCGACGCCGGTCAGTGCGGCCGCCAGGGCCAGGCCCAGCGACATGCGACGCCGGGTGGACAGGAGGGTACTCACAGAAGGCTCTCCAGATTCATGATGGTGTCGGGGTAGTGCGCGAGGATCTCCGTCAGTTCGTCTCCGCCTGCAGCAGCCGCGTTGCGCTCTGCGCGGCATGTTCCACTCCGCCTCGCAGGAGGACTTCGCCCAGCAGTGTGATGTGGTGCAGCACTGTGCCGCCTTGTCGCCGTTTGGCGGTGAGGCCGGCGTCGGCCAGGATGCTGGCGTGCTGGCTGGCAGTGGCCGGGGCGATGCCGAGCGCGGCGGCCAGGTCGCTGGTGCTGAGCGGGCCGCCCGTGGCCAGGGTGTCGAGCGCGACGGCCCGGGTCCGGCCCAGCAATGCGGTCAGCGCCGGTGGCGGGCCGACCCGGTCATCCGTGAGCAGCAGCCGGTCGGCCGGCAGGGGGTAGAACAGCACGGGCGGCCCTTCCGGACGCTCGAAGCCGGCGATCACCAGACGGCCGGACGCGAAGACGGCCGGCTGAAGCACCAGGCCGCGACCCGCCAGGGGAAGCTCCGTCACGCAGGGCGACGACATCGGCAGGCTCAGGACAGGTGGCTTCCACCGGGCGGCCGGGTGCAGTGTGGCCAGTAACGCGTTCAGGCCCCCGGTGGCCAGCTGCCTCGTCCGGTACCGGTGCTCCGCGGCCACCACAGCGTCGATCTGCTCCCAGTACGGCGTGATGGCCGCCGACTGGTACTCCGCCGTGAGGTCGCCGAGCAGCACACGCGACCGGTGGTCACCGTTCGCCAGGTCCCTGGCGAACGGTGTCAGCCGGCGGAGGCGGCCCAGCCCTCGCAGATAGCCGCGACCGTCCCGGTCCATCCCGTCCGCCGTGGCCTCGGCCGTGTCCCGGCCCTGTGGACGCGCGATCAGGAATTCCGGAAGGTCGGTCGCCGCAAACAGGTCGAACAGCATGGCCGAACGCGGCTTCCAGCGCCGCCCGAGTTGCTCGTGCCACTTCCCGAGCCTGCTCTCCGGCCGGCGGGTCGCCAGCAGGTGGAGACTCAACGACAGTTCCGCGGACATGTCGGCGGCCGGCGCGACCCGGGTGAGCGCCAGATCCCGGTCGGTGAAATGAATCCTCAGCACCTGCTGATCCTGGGCCCCGCCAGACAGCCGCGGCAAGGGATTCGTCGAGAGACTAATCCCTTGGCCCAGGAGTCGAAGTGACCCATCGTCATCGGCAGCGGGAGACCGCAACGGCTCTGCAACGGCTCCGGAAGGCCCGCTGCAGAGCCGGGAACTGACAGTACCTGTGGACTCGCCCGCTCTTCATGGGGGCGGGGCCACACGACTACGACGGGAGCGACCGACAACGCTCCCGTGACCAAAGTGACGCGAACGATTGAGGAGACTCGACATGCAGAAGAAGTGGGCCCTTCGTGCGGCTACCCTCACCATCGGCGCCACCGCAGCCCTCGGCCTCGCCGTCGGCACGGCCAACGCCGCCTCCACGATCCAGTGGGGCTCCACCGGTCAGCCGGTAAGGTGCGTCCAGCAGGCCATGAACTACCTCGACAGCGCCGGCCTCTCGGTCGACGGCCAGTTCGGCCAGAACACCTACAACGCGGTGGTCGCCTACCAGGGCTCGAAGGGCATCCAGCAGGACGGCCAGGTCGGCCCGCAGACCGGTGGCGACATCAAGGCCGACATCTACAACGTCTACCTGGCCGCCCACCACTCCGGCGACTACTCCACGCAGAGCACCATGAGCGCCTGGATGAGCAACTGCAACAGCCAGCTCCCCGGCTGATCACCGCTCCCCGGCACCGGGTAGCCGGTCGAGGGGGGGGGGGCGGGGGGGGCCCCCCCCCCCCCCCCCCCACCCGCCCCCCCCCCCCCCCCGGGCGGGGGGCGCGCAGCCAAACCCAGCCGGGAGGCCCCGCGCGGGCCAACACGGACCG